>CAJUNP010000003.1 GCA_910587935.1 uncultured Lachnospiraceae bacterium | reverse complement strand
ATGGTATTCAGTTCATCCGGGGTAAATTTCCTGCACATACTGACCGCCTTTCCGAAATATTTTTTTAGCGTGTTATTTGATCAGTACTTGATTGGGGTGGAACTTCATCTTCATGGCCTTCACAATAAATTGTATAAACAATTGTTGCACTATTTTCACCAATTTTTGTTACTTTAAATTTGATATTCATATAGCCATATCCTAATGTTGTTTTTCCCACAAAGCCCGTCATTGTTATCGTATTACCGCTACACGACCATGTACCTGAAGAATAATCACTCCAAAATGAATCAGTACAAGGCATTGGCATTGTTCCATCACTATTCAAATCGAAATTATATTGTACATTATTCTTATTATGCCAATTACCATTCATCCAGGCAATTGCCTGTTCCGGAGTCATATTCTTTGCTTCTTCTGCTTTTTCTTTTGCTTTACGTTCTTCCTCTGCTTTTCTTTCTTCTTCAGCTCGGCGTTCTTCTTCCAACCGTTTTGCTTCTACTTCCTTTTCTTTTATCTTATCATTAATTTGAGCAATAAATAGTTCTGAATCTCTATATCCATCCAGAAGTTCTAAAAGATCTATTGCCTCTTCATATTTTTCACCACTATAATCATCCTCTGCTTCACTATATACTTCTTCATATACAAGATCTATAAACTCTGTCAGATCAATAGGAAACTTCTCTGCCGTATTTATAATTCCAAACGCTTCTTCATACTCTTTCTCACTTAAAAAATCAGTAATATTGATAACATCCTCTAATTGATTTAATATTGCTTCGCTATCTTTATACGTTTTAATATGTGTTAAAATATTCATGGCCGTTTGCAAGTTAATTGTATTTGTTAAATCGTCTAATAATCTTATAGCTTTTGTATATTCCTGTTCATTGAGTTCTGTTTCCGCTTCCTCCATTAATGTTACAGAATCCGAATATTCACCAAGTTTCTTAAATATACTGATCGCTTCTTCATATTTTCTATTTTCACTTAACGATACTGCCTCTAAATATAGTCTCCTATTTTTCACCGCAGTACTGACTACAGGAACAAAAATAATACACAATATAACAATAATTGTACCAATACTTACTGCTTTCAGCGTTTTCCTTTTGATTTTATCAATTCTATCTTTTTATTGCTTTTCGATCTGCTCTCTTTCCAATTCCAAAGCTTTCTGCTCTTGATTGTATATATCTAATTGTTCTATGAGATATTCTTTATTTAATAACTCAAACAATTTCTTTTTAGCTATAGAACATTTCCAACATACTGTTCGAGAATTATTATTTAAAGCGCCACAACAACAGTACCAATAATTATCTCTTTGAACCGGAATAAAAACTACTTCTCCTTGACAACCGCTTTTGCTTATTTGACGTTTAAATTCATCTGATAATACACCTAATGCTGAAATATTCTTAGATGGAATTATCTGTGACAGATTTAAATCATTATCAATTACTTTCCTTTCTGCTGTTATCACTTGCGAAACTGTTATATCAAATAATCGTGCTTCCGAATATGGAACATAAATTGCCGATTGTTCTCCAAAAGTTTCTCCTCTTACAAGCGAAAGATCCATATATGTAAAACTAACAATACCATCAATAGAGGTTCCCGCTAAATCATAACATTTAATATTTAGTTTTACAGCTATTATTACATCATCCTGAATATTCTGAAATTGAAATTGTAAAATATTCTGCTTATTATGTGTATCTTCTAACAAAGCCCCCTTTACAAACAAAATAGGACAGTCCTTTGACCACATTTGATTATTATAACTTATTAATCGTTTGTATCTATCAGACATTTTAGACTCTCCCTATAACTATAAAGGCGGCAAACCCTCATTGTCATTTTGTTTAACTGCTGCAATAATAGATTCTTTAGACTCATCATATACTATGTAACACCTCAAAACACCAAAAAGTGCCGAAATAACAAAACTTGCCCCACATAAAACAGAATATCCGACAAAGTACGTTCCATTTATAATAAAATTGTAAGCATCCCCGCCAACATAAACATTTTTGTTTATTACGTCATACTCGCTATTTACATAAACATTTTTTTTATTAAATCCAATACAGCCAAATATTACACCCAAAATAATAAAAAATACTATCACCCACGTACACAGATTTTTGATATTATTCATCCTATTATTGTTACCTCCACTATGAATTTAAAACCATTTTATTATAAATATCTTACGATTAATCATAATATACTTTTTATTTAGATTTATCGAATATGCCAACAAATCCCTGTACAACGCTCTTCCTAAAATTTCTTCCGCCCCTTAATCTCCTCAAACAACAGCCGATAATTCTCATACCGCTCTCTGCTGATCCGGCCTTCTTTAACCGCTGCCTTCACCGCGCAGTCCGGTTCTTCCATATGCAGGCACCCGCGAAACCGGCAGCCGTCTTCCTCCCGCACGAAATCCGGATAATACTTCTTTAACTCTTCCTTTTCCGTGTCAAACAGTCCCAGCGAACTAAATCCCGGCGTATCCATGATAAACGTATCCCTGCACACATGGAACAACTGCGTGTGTCTTGTGGTATGTTTCCCTCTTTCAATCTTTCTGCTGATCTCCCCTGTCTCCATCTGTGCGTGTGGGCAGATACGGTTAATCAGCGTCGATTTACCAACACCGCTGGGGCCTGCCACAGTCGTTGTTTTTCCCGAAAGCAGTTCCAGAAGCTCTTTTGTTCCGGTCTCCGTCTTTGCACTTAAAAATAATATCTTATAATGCAGCCCCCCGTAAATGCTTAAAAGCCTTTTCTGCATTTCGTCCTCTGCAAGATCCTGCTTATTAAAACAAAGAATCACCGGCAGTCTCTGCCGCTCCATCATCAAAAGAAACCGGTCCAGCAAATTCAGGTTCGGTTCGGGATGAGTTATGGAAAAAATAACCGCCGCCTGATCAATATTTGCAACCGCCGGTCTGATCAGTTCGTTTCTGCGGGGCAGAAGCCGGGTAACGTTTCCTGTTTTATCCTCCCCGGACAAAAGTTCCAGCTCCACGTCGTCACCCACCAGCGGTTTTTTATTTTCTTTGCGGAATATTCCTTTTGCTTTACACTCCACTATGCCGGCCGTTTCCGTATAAACATAATAGAAACCGGCGATTCCCTTAATAATTTTTCCCTGCATACGGCTTCCTGCACTATCCTGCAAATTCATATCGCTATTTTTTATTCCTCGACAAAGTTTACCTGCCGCGTAATGCTTTTTGGCTCCGAAGTACCGGGAGTCGTAACGGTTTCTCCCGTATCCGGATCAATTGCTGTTGTTCCCTCCGTAGTAACCGTATAAGACATCGTAATCACACCGGTGGAAGATTTAATACCATAAATGTTCACGCTGACCGGAAAGCCTGCCGTTTCCGTCTCGAAAAGCACGCTTCCGTCGCTTCCCGTCAGTACTACCTTAACGGAAGTACCTGTCTTATAAGCCGGGTCTTCGTCTACCGTCGGCGCCACAATATTGGAATTAAATTTGTAGGTCTTCGGTTCCTCGCCCTGACTGATTTTAATATCAACCAGCGTACCTGCTTCCACATAAGAACCTACGGAATAGCTCTGATAACATACAAGATCTGCCGCAACCTGTGTGTTATACTCCGTGGTAACGGAACCCACCTGCAGTCCCGCTTCCGTCAGAGAAACCGTCGCGTCCATTTCATTTAAACCGATGACATTGGGTACCCGCACTTTTGTGTCCTCTTCACCCAGGCTGACCCGCAAGGTAATAACCGATCCTGCCGGCGCCTTGCTTCCGGCTTCCGGGTTCTGGGAAATAACATAGTCTTTCTGAACCTCAGAGGAATATGCTTCCGTCTTGTTAACGCTGAAACCGGCTTCATCCAGTTTTTGCAGCGCTTCCGCATAACTTAATCCCGTAGTAGGCGGCACGGTTTTCCCTTCCGTTCCGGAGCTTACGGTAAGCTTTACGGAAGTCCCCGGCTGTACGGACACGCCCGCCGCAATATCGGCGCTGATTACAACTCCCTCGTCATATTCTTCCGATTCGGTATATTCCACCTCCGGAATCAGTCCCAGATCCGTCAGTTCCTTTTTTACGTCTTCCACATTTTTGCCTGTCACACTGATCATCGTCACCGGCTGCTGCTCTTCTGTAGAAGACTCTTCCTGTTTGATTTTGGAACCAATAGAACTAAAATCAAAAACACCAAAAATACGACCCACCAAAAATATAATAATACCGCAAATCAAAACACCCGCAACTACCGCAAGAATCGTTGTGATTTTTTCCATCTTGGGATCATAATCTTCATCATACTCCTCATCTTCCGGCATATCCGCGTCATATTCTTCTTCGCCGTACTCTTCCTGATGGTAAACTTCTCTCCGCAGACGCAGGCTTTCATCCATGGAATCCCGTCTGTCGGACTGCCTTTTTATCTGCTCCATCTCGGAATCGGAAATCATCCGCGTAGAAGCTTCCTCATCCGGATCTGCCATCACTACAAAGTCACTGTCCGGATTCAGGAGCGACTGCTTCAGATCCTGAATTACTTCTCCCATGGACTGATATCTCCGGTCTGGACTTTTCTGGCAGCACTTAAATACAATCTGCTCTATGCTTACGGGAATTTCGGGAACAAACTCTCTGGGGGAGGGAAGTTCCTCCTGAATATGTTTAATGGCAATCGCCACGGTAGTCTCTCCGTTAAAGGGAACCCGTCCCGTCAGCATTTCAAACAGTGTAATTCCCAAAGAATAAATATCGCTCTTTTCATCACTGTATCCGCCTCTTGCCTGTTCCGGAGACGTATAATGTACACTTCCCATCACATTGGAAGTAATGGTATTGCTGGTCGCCGCCTTGGCAATACCGAAATCCGTAACCTTAACTTTCCCTTCTTTGGAAATAATAATATTTTGAGGTTTAATATCTCTGTGAATAATATGGTTATTATGCGCCGCCTCGATGCCCATTGATACCTGAATGGCAATACTGGTCGCTTCCTTCACGGAAAGACGCGCTTTTTTCTCAATATATTTTTTAAGCGTAATACCCTCTACCAGTTCCATCACAATAAAATAAATGCCGTTTTCTTCCCCTACATCATACACATTCACAATATTGGGATGCATTAAGCCCGCCGCAGCCTGTGCTTCGACCCGGAATTTGGAAACAAAATTAGCGTTCTCGCTGAATTCCTGCTTCAGTACTTTTACGGCAACGAACCGATTCAGTTTATGATCTTTTGCCTTGTAGACATCGGACATTCCGCCAGTACCTATTTTTTCCAGTATCTCGTAGCGTTCTCCAATCATCATTCCAATTTTAATCATTCTTTTACTCCTTGATTCCTTAATCTGCAAACGGCTCTATCAAAATAACCGCTATATTGTCTCTGCCGCCGTTATTATTAGCGGCCTTTACCAATTCTTCAGCCTTTTCCACAATGTCCCTCTGTCCATTCAGGATCATACGTATTTCCTCGTCCTCCAGCATATTCGTCAGGCCGTCGGAACACATCAGTACAATATCTCCCTGGTGCAGTTCCACCGTAAAAAAATCTACCTTTATGGTTTCGCTGGCCCCGATTGCTCTGGTAATAATATTCTTATCCGGATGGCTTCTTGCAGTTTCCCTGTCTATTCCTCCCATCCTTACCATTTCTTCAACCAGAGAATGATCTCTTGTTATTTGTGTAATCGTCTCGTTCACCACATACAGTCTGCTGTCTCCCACATTGGCCACCTGCAGCGTATTCCCCATACAGGTTGCGACTACCAGGGTTGTTCCCATACCATATAAGTGTATATCCTCTTCCGCTTTCTGGCGGATATGTCCGTTTGCAATCTCAATAGCATTCTTAATGACCGTAACCGCATTATCCTCTTTCGAACATTCTATTTCCCGAACGATCGTTTCTACCGTATATTTGGAAGCATAATCCCCGGCATTGTGCCCTCCCATACCGTCCGCCACAATAAAGACATTGGGAAGAATTCCAACCGGTATTTCAGACGTATAAACATAATCCTGATTCAGTTGTCGTTTTTTTCCAATATCGGTAATGGAAAATGTTTTCAACACCCTTCTGTCCTCCTGCCTTCTCCCATATAACTTCTTCTTAATTGTCCACAGGCTCCGTCTATATCCCTGCCCATTTCCCTTCTAATAGTAACATTTATTTTGTTTTTTTCAAGAAAATTTTTAAACCGGCGCACATTCTGCTCTCCCGATTCTCTGAAATCGCGCTCTTTTATAGGGTTTACGGGAATCAGATTGACATGCCCGTGCATCCCCTTCAAAAGTTCGGCCAGTTCTTTTGCATCTTCTTTTGTGTCGTTTACTCCTGCGACAAGACTGTATTCAAAAGTCAGCCTTCTGCCCGTTTTATCAAAATAATACCTGCAGGAATCCAGTAATTCATCCATGGAATACGTTCCTGCGATCGGCATCAGTTTTTTACGTTTTTCATTATTTGAGGCATGCAGCGAAATTGCAAGCGTAATCTGCAGGTTTTTATCCGCAAGCTCCCTGATTTTGGGCACAATGCCGCAGGTTGATACGGTTACATTCCTCTGGCTGATATGAAGTCCGTCCTCATCGGTAAGCAGCTCGATAAATTTCAGAGTCTGCTCAAAATTATCCATCGGTTCCCCGGAACCCATCACAACCACATGGGAAACCCTCTCCCCGGTTAAACGGGTTATGGCATAAACCTGCTCCAGCATCTCGGAAGCCTTAAGGGAACGTTCCAGTCCGTCGATGGTAGACGCACAAAATCTGCATCCCATTCTGCATCCCACCTGGGAGGAAACGCAAACGGAATTGCCATGCCTGTACTTCATCCAGACGCTTTCAATTAAATTGCCGTCCGCAAGCCGGAACAAAAATTTTTTGGTACCGTCCGTTTTGGATTCCTGTATCCGTACAACATCTAAAAAAGTATATGCAAAACATTCCCGGCATTTTTCCTTAAGCGTTTCCGAAATATTTGACATTTCGGAAAAACCTGCCGCCAGCTTTACATGCATCCATTCGTAAACCTGCCTTGCCCGGAATGGTTTCTCTCCCAATCGTATCATAGCTTCCGTTAATTCCTGCAGATTTAAAGATTTTATATCGGTCTTTTCTATTGTATCCAATTTTGTTACACCTTTTTCATTCTGGCAAAAAAGAAGCCGTCCGTTTCGTGAATTCCCGGTAAAAGCCGCATGGTTCCCCGCGCAATTTCTTCCAGCTCCCCGCCGTTTAAACAGTCCAGAAAGCTTTTCGGAAGAACCTTCTCCATACTCTCTGTCTTAAGTCCCAGTTCCTTTTCCATAAAGGAAACCATCTCTTCATTTTCTTCACGCGTCATGGAACAAGTACTATACAACAGCGTTCCCCGGGGTTTTACACAGGAGGCTGCCGCACGCACAATCTGCCGCTGCAATTCCGTAATGGAAGCTAAATCTTCCCGGCAAATCCGATACCTGATATCCCTTTTGCGCCCCATCACGCCAAGTCCCATGCAGGGTACGTCCGCAAATACAACATCGGCGCATTCCCTGTCCGACTCGTCCGCCCATCTTGCATCCCGTATCTTAACGGTCACATTTTTAAGCCCCAGCCTGGCGCAGGTTTCTTCAATCATCATCGATTTATAGGAAGATACGTCCCTCGCTTCCACAGATCCTTCCGTTCCTGTCAGCATGGCGGCATACGCCGTCTTTCCTCCGGGCGCGGCGCATACGTCCAAAACAAAATCTCCCTGCTTAATTCCCGCTGCCTCTGCCGCCAGCATGGAACTGACGTCCTGCACGGTGATTTTCCCTTCCGGGAAACCGGGAAGCGCCGCCGCTCCCTCCAGTCCGGACAGCTCATAAGCCGACTCCAGATACGGGTGCTTCCTGATGCTGATTCCCATCTCCTTCATGGCATAAAGAAGCGCCGCTCTCTCTTCCACGGAAACGTTTTTCTGAAAACGAATGGTTACAGGCCTGGTTTCCGACAGACCCTGCAAAATTTTCAGAGTCTTTTCCCTGCCAAAATCTTTCAGAAATTGTTCCACAATCCACTCAGGCATGGAATATTTTATACTGAAAGCAAGAACCGGCTTCTTTTCTTCATCCGGAAGCGGATAATCTTTCCCGTCTCTTGCAATGGTTCTGAGTACTCCGTTGACAAATCCCGTAAGTCCGCCAAATCCTCTTTTTCCAGCCAGCTTTACCGCTTCGTTGATGGCGGCGCGGGCCGGGACCCTGGACATATATAGAATCTGATAGACGCTCATCCGCAGCAGTTCACGGATAAAGGGCTTCATTTTCTTTACCGGCGTTCTGGAAAAGGCGTCCAGGATGTAATCGATCGTAATCCGTCTTTCCAGACTTCCTTCCGTAACCTGTTTTATGAAAGCTTTATCTCTTTTATCCAGATAATCATATTTTTCCAGTACACTGCGAAGCAGCACGTGGGAGTATTCCTCCCCCGCGCTTATCTTCATCAGCATATTTACGATTATTTCTCTCGCATTGTCTGTCTGTGCCATCGTTAATCCCTGCTGCTTCTGCGGTTACCGAATAGAAGGATCAGACGAAGCAGCTGCAGAATACTCGATGCGGCAGCCGCCACATAAGTCAGAGCCGCCGCCCCTAAAACCTTCCTGCAGCTTCCCGTTTCCATTTCGCTTAAAATCCCGAACTCCTGCACCTTGGCAAGCGCCCGGCCTGAAGCGTTAAATTCCACCGGTAACGTTACCAGCTGAAACAAAACCGCAAGAGCAAAAACCCATATGCCGACCTGAATCAGCATCTGATTCCAGCTTAAAATGACGCCCAGTAAAATAATGGGAATCCCCAGTCTGCTTCCAATATTGGCAGCCGGAACCAGAGCACTTCGGATCTTAATGGGCAGATAACCTTCCTGATGCTGCAACACGTGGCCGCACTCATGGGCCGCGACCCCGATTGCGGCAACTGACGTTGAACCGTAGGTTGAATCTGACAGACGCACCACTTTGCTTTTCGGATCAAAATGATCCGTAAGCTCTCCGCCTACCCGTTCAATGGACACATCCCTGATACCGCTGTAGCTTAATATTTTTGCCGCCGCTTCGGCGCCGGTCAGACCGCTTAAACTTTGTACCCTGGCATATTTCTTATAAGTGCTTTTCACCTTAAAGCTGGCCGCCATGCAAAGGATGGCTCCGGCCAGAACCAGAAAATAAGTGGGATCCATATAATATCCATATCCGTAACGCATTCCTATACCTCCTCTTTTCCCAGAAACTCTCCCGGTTGTACTGCATAACCCAGAAGAAACTCCCTGACGCTCATCGCCCTTTTTCCTTCTATCTGTACTCCGGTAACGCGAAGTATTCCTTCGCCGGTCTGTACGTAAAACGCTTCTTTATCTACCCGGCACACCCGACCGCAGCTTTGCCCCGTATTTTCCTGCAAAGCCGCGGCATCCCGGATTTTCAGGCGTTTCCCCTTGAAAAAGGTGTAAGCGCCCGGCCAGGAATGAAGTCCCCGCACCTTTCTGGCAAGCAGTTCCGCGCTTTCCTGCCATATAATATATCCAAAATTCTTATCGAGCTTCCCTACATGCGTCGCTTCTTCTTCCCTCTGCTTTTCCGGTATCAATTCTCCGGCTTCCAGCCGGGGCAGGGCTTCCGTAATCAATTCGGCTCCCAAAAGCATCAGCTTGTCGTGAAGGCTGTCCGCCGTATCGTTTTCCTCAATGGGAATTTCCCGTTTCAGCAGCATGTCTCCCGTGTCCATGCCTTCGTCCATCTGCATAATCGTAACGCCGGTTTTGGCGTCTCCGTTCAAAATTGCCCAGGGAATCGGCGCCGCTCCGCGGTATTTCGGCAATAAAGAAGCATGAATGTTAATGCATCCAAACCTCGGGATAGTAAGAATCTGCTTCGACAGAATCTGGCCGAACGCAGCCACCACATATACGTCCGCTTCATACTTTTTCAATTCTTCCACAGCCTCCGGCGCTTTGATCCGCACCGGCTGCAAAACGGGAATCCCCTGCACCAGCGCATATTCCTTCACCGGCGGATACGCAATTTCTTTTCCTCTTCCCTTTTGTCTGTCCGGCTGCGTAACCACCGCCGTAACCTGATGTCCGGCTTCCGCAATCGCTTTCAACGCGCCCGCCGCAAAATCGGGCGTACCCATAAAAATTATTTTCAAGTTTATTCCTCCGTATCGCCGTCTTCCTCGTCTTCCGCCGTCACATCCTGCAAAGGCCCTTCCACTCTTTCCACATACAAATGGCCGTCCAAATGCTCCAGTTCATGACAGATCGCCCTTGCCAGCAGTTCCGTGCCTTCCAGTTCATAAGACTGCATATTGACATCCATCGCAATGGCCTTCACATAAGCGGGTCTCGTCACCACGCCGCTTTTACCCGGAACGCTTAGACATCCCTCCGGACCGGTCTGTTCTCCGTCTGTCTCTACAATCCGGGGATTAATCAGAACATGGGGATCCTCGCCCGTTACGTCGATTACCACGATCCGTTTCAGAATCCCTACCTGAGGTGCTGCAAGTCCCACTCCGTTAGCTTCATACATCGTTTCCAGCATATCCTCGATCAACTCCCGGGTACGCTCTGTCATCTGCGTCACTTCTTTACATTTTTTGGTCAGTACTTCGTCTCCGATTTGTCTGATATTCCTGATTGCCATTTTACTTCCCATGCCTTTCTTTTTATTCCCCGCCTGATTCTAAAGCTGATTCAGCGGATCAAAATCAAACTGTACCGTTTCTTCTCTCAAAGGATTTTCCTTCAAATACCGCTCCAGACAATCCTTAATCCGGATCAGCACTTCGTAGTCCTTACATTTTATATAAAAAACACTGCGGTAAATGTCGTTCACCTTACCGATCCATGCCGGCGCAGGCCCGATAATCCGTATCGTTCCCGGCATCTTCTGATTCTCTTTTGCAAATGCGTCCGCGGCCCCGGCCAGCCTGTCCGCAAGAGCTCCCGCCCCCGCTTCGTCCCGGGAAGCGGCAAGCACGGCAAACATATGATATACGGGCGGATACTGCATCATTTCCCGGTACAAAATCTCCTCTTCATAAAAGGACCGGTAATCCTGTCTGGCGGCATGCACAATGGCATAATGTTCCGGCTGGTATGTCTGAATGACAACCTCCCCCGGCTTTACGCCTCTTCCTGCCCGGCCCGCCGCCTGGGTCAAAAGCTGAAAGGTCCTCTCGGCGCTCCGGTAATCCCCCGACGCCAAAGACATGTCCGCGGCCAGTATTCCCACCAGCGTTACATTAGGAAAATCATGCCCCTTAACAATCATCTGGGTTCCTACCAGAATATCCGCTTCCTGATTGGCAAAAGCGGAAAGGATCCTCTCATAGCTGTCTTTGCTTCTGGTCGTATCCGCGTCCATGCGCAAGATCCCCGCCCGTGGGAATAACTCTTTCAATTTTTCTTCTACCTGCTGGGTTCCTGCCCGAAATCCGGAAATATACTTGGAACCGCACTCAGGACATATTTTAACACGATTTGTACCGTATCCGCAATAATGACATATTAATTTTCCGTTTTTATGCTCGGAAAGAGACACATCGCAGTGCGGACATTTCATGACATGTCCGCAGGCGCGGCAGGAAATAAACCCTGCGTAGCCTCTGCGGTTCAGAAACAGCATGGACTGTTCTCCCCGCTGCAGCCGTTCCTTTAACAATTCCTGCAGTTTCAGGCTGAAAACGGAACGGTTTCCCTGTCTTAATTCTTCCCGCAAATCAACGGTATAAACCGCAGGCAGGCAGCCGCCCGTCAGCCGCTCCTTTAATTCGAATTTACGGTATTCCCCCCGCTTTGCTCTTTCGTAGGATTCTAAAGAGGGCGTCGCCGATCCCAGTATCAGACTTGCGTTATGAAGCTTTGCCAGCTTTTCGGCGGTCTCTCTCGCATGATACCTTGGCATCACTTCGCTTTTATAGCTGCTTTCATGCTCTTCATCAATAAAAATCAGGCCCAGATTCTCAAACGGCGTAAACAGTGCGGAACGGGGGCCGATAATCACATCCAGTTCACCCTTTTTGGCCCGCTCGCACTGATCATATTTTTCTCCCTGGGACAAGGTGGAATTCATCACCGACACCCGGTCTCCAAATCGCCTGTAAAAACGCAGGACAGTCTGATATGTCAGGGCAATTTCGGGAATCAGCAGAATCGCCTGTTTTCCCCTGTTTATAATCTCACTGATCAGCTCCATGTAGACTTCTGTTTTACCGCTTCCGGTAATTCCGTGGAGCAGATAAGTTCCTCTTTTTCCGCCGTCATAATCTTTCAGAATTTCACGTACGATCCGCTCCTGCCCTTCGCTTAATGTCTTGCGTTCCGAAACGGTTCCTTCTTTTCGGAAGGGATTACGGTACACCCGGTCCGACAGAATCTGAATCCACCCCATATCCTCCATGCCCTTTATGGAAGCGGCGGCGACATTTAACTTGCCCGTTACAAGCTCATAGGGCAGACTGCCGCATTTTAACAGTTCTTCCAGAAGTCGCGCCCTTGCCGTCCGGCTTTTTCTCACACACTCCGCATACGCCTGTCTGGCCTCGTCCTCGTTCAGGCGCAGGCGAATCTCCTTTTTTTCCAGGCTGCGTACTTTTTTTCTCACGGGCAGTACGGTTTTTAACGCCTGAATCATGGTGGAACCGTAGTGCTCCCGCATCCATGCCGCAAGGCAGATGAGTTTTTCTTCCACCGCAAGGCTGCCCTCCGCCCTTCCGGCTATCTCCTTCATCCGCTCCGTTTCAAATTCCGGGGTGTCCGTCACCTCTATGACGTAACCCCGGATCTGTTTATTGCCGTTACCAAAGGGAATGATCACACAAATCCCCGGACTGATTTTGCCCTGCAGTCTTTCGGGAATCCGGTACTGAAAAGGCCGGTCCAGCTTCTCATGGGCAATCTCTATGATAATATTGGCATATTTCCCTTTCATGCAGGCTCCTTCTCCAAAATCCCACGGATAATTTCCCGCTCGTCCATAGGATATTTTTTTCCTTTGATCTCCTGGTATTCTTCATGTCCTTTTCCCGCAAGCACCAGAATATCTCCGGCCCCGGCGTTCTTCATTCCGTAGGCGATCGCCTCTCTGCGGTCGCAGATTACAGTATACGCGCCTCCGGTAGGAATGATTCCCTTTTCAATATCCGCCAGGATCTTCTCCGGTTCTTCATAGCGGGGATTATCCGAAGTAATAATCGTATAATCCGCCAGCTGTCCGCTGGCTTCTCCCATCTCAAGCCGCCGCAGTCCCGACCGGTTCCCACCGCAGCCAAAAAGGCATACCAGCCTCGCAGGTTTGTATTCCCGCAGAGTCTCTAAAAGACTTTTCAGACTCATGGCGTTATGTGCATAATCAATTAATATGGTATAATCCCTGCCGGTTTCTACGATCTCCATTCTGCCTTTGACACAGGCATTTTTGAGAGCGTTCCATACCGTTTGGGGATCGACGCCAAAATGATCGCAAATGGCAATCGCCGCCAGACCGTTATAAACGCTGAATTTTCCCGGCGTGGATGTCTGAAAAACAAATGCTTCTTCCCCGCCGCCGGAATCATTCCCATAATCGTTCCCTTGTTTTTTTACCTCGAATTCCGTAGAAAGCGCTCCGTGTCCCGAATACAGACGATAGTTCTGCGCCCGATAATCCGCATTTTTATCAAAACCATATGTTTCTATCCTGCAGGTATGGTCCCGGACTACACGCTGCCACTGGGGATCGTCACAGTTTATAATGCCCACTCTGCATTGGCGGAACAAAAGACTTTTGCAGGCGACATATTCTTCCATATCCCGATGCTCCCCCGGTCCGATATGATCCTCCCCCAGATTGGTAAATATGCCGTAGTCAAAAATGAAACCTTCCGTTCTGCACATCTTCAGACCCTGGGAAGATACCTCCATAACTACGGCGTCCATCCCCGCTTCAGCCATCCGGTACAGATATTCCTGTAAAAGAAGCGGACCCGGAGTCGTATTGACGGAAGGAATCCGTTCTTTTCCTATAATAGTTTCGATTGTGCCGATCACCCCTGTCCTTAAACCCGCCTGTTCCAAAACGGATCGGACAAGATAAGCCGTCGTTGTCTTTCCTTTCGTTCCTGTAATGCCGATTGTGGTTAGCCGGCCCGCCGGCTCTCCGAAAAAAGCGGCGGCCAGATAAGCCAGTGCGTATCTGGCGGATTCGACCTGTATCACGGTCGTTTCCGTAAAATCCTTTGCCAGTTCTTCCAACGCTTCCTTATCATCCGTCACCAGGGCTGACGCTCCCGACTCCACTGCTTTCCTTGCAAAATCGTGACCGTCATAATCCGTACCTTTTATACAGACAAACAGGCTCCCTGAAACCGCCTGTCTGGAATCGCAGCATATTTTGGAAATCTCCGTTTCCAGACTGCCGCAAACACACTCGTAATCCAGCTTTTGTAACAGATTTTGCAGCTTCATAGCACACCTTCTTTATTTTATTCAGCCAGAACATGCACGACGCTACCCTATAAAGATAGCACAGGCAGACACGATTTTCAACTTTTCCCGTCTGCCGTACATTTTCTTTTTGGTTAAGGATTTTTTTATAAATTCATTACAAATTAAACACATTTTGAACACATTTTCTCTGTATAGTAATATACAGATAGTTGATGAACTCACTATCTCCCCCCTCATAAGAAAATCGCAAAAAACCTGGATTCGTCCGGGTTTTTTGTATTGTCTTAAAAAGGATGCCTTACATATAATCCTGCATGACAATCTGCAGGTTTTGTGCGCCCCGGTACACATTCACACCAATTTGGTACGTAATGCTTACAGGATATCTGCCGCCCTCCGCATAAAGGGTGCGCACCGCGTCCTGTCCGTACTTTCCCTGTAAAAATGTGTGAAATTTTTCCAGGTCTCCAAAATAAACAAGCTCTTTTTTCTTTCCTGTATCATCCAGTACGCCGTATCTGGCAAAATTCCCATTTGCTCCCATTTTTCTTCCCTGCATAAAAATTACGTCTTTCTGCGCAAACAGGGGTTTGGGATTAGCTGTTCCAAAGGGTTCCAGCAATTCCATCTGCATAGCCAGATCCAGATCGGCATAAGATAAAGGCATAGGAACATCGATATGTACCTTACGGACATAATCCTCCTGTTTCAGACCGCACCGCTCGTTTAAACAGGTTCTGAAAAGACCGATCTTTTCTTTTTCCATTGACAGGCCTGCCGCCATTTTATGTCCTCCGAATTTTGTAAAACACCCCCCGCACTTTACCATTTCTTCAAACATATGATATGCATCAATAGATCGTCCTGACCCTTTCACTCCGTCTTCCGAATCGGTGAGCACAAAGACCGGCTTATTATAAACTTCCCGCAGACGTCCCGCAATAATCCCTGCCAGACTCTCATGGCAGTCCGGCAGATATACTACCAGCACCTTATCTCCTGCCAGTCCTTCTTTCACGATCCGTTCTTTTGCTTCCTCCACGGCTTTTACCGTCATGGCTTTCCGGCTGTCGTTTAATTCTTTCAATTCAGAAGCCAGGTTCACCGCTTCCGGCAAATCTGTGCACTGTAAAAGCTCCAGCGCCCTTATAGCCGTATCCAGCCGCCCCGTGGAATTGATGCAGGGACCGAGTACAAAACCCAGATGATATGCGTTCAGCCGTGCGGGTTCCAGACCGTTTACCTGCATCAGCGCACGCAGTCCGATGCAGGGCAATAAACGCAGACGCTTCAATCCTTCTTTTACAATCAGCCTGTTTTCATCGCGCAGTTCCATCACGTCGCAAACCGTGGCAAAAGCCGCAAAAGGAAGAAATGTATCCACAATCTCTTCTTCCCTCTCCCGGTCCGTTTTCCTGAAAAATGCCTGTATTACCTTTAACGCCACTACGGCGCCGCAGATTCCCGGAAACGGGTAGGCACAGCCTTCCTGCTTCGGATCGATAACGGCGTCCGCTTCCGGCAGTATCTCCCGGCGCTTTCCTTCTTCCTCCGTATACGGCACCTCATGATGATCCGTCACAAGCACCTGCATCTCAAGTTCTTTTGCCAGGGTAACGGATTCCCTGGCCGCTATTCCGTTATCACACGTAACGATCAGTTCGCAGCCATCCTCTTTGGCTTCGCGTATTAAATGCTCATTCAGCCCGTACCCGTCTTTTTTCCGATGGGGAATCGCCGTATCAACCAATGCTCCCGCTTTTTTAAGACCGCTGCAAAAAATATGGGCCGCACAGATTCCGTCCACATCATAATCGCCGATTACGCGGATTTTTTTCCGGTCTGCAACCGCTTCTTCTAAAAGGGCAATTCCTTTTTCCATATCCTTTAACAGCTCCGGTTCATATAAATCCCTTTTGCTTCCATATAAAAACTTATGGATTTCTTCCGATCCTTCCACGTCACGGTTCCGGATAATTCTCGCCAGCACGGGACTGATTCCGAACTCCTCCGCAATTTTTGTAAAATCTGCCTTTTTGGCGGCCACCATCCATTTTTCCGCATTTGTATCCATATCTTTGCCTTTCCTGTTACACGCAAGGAAACAGGGAGCATCTTAATGAAAAAGATACTCCCTGAATTACACTTATCCGTTCCTTTTTATTGCCCTTATTACGCTTTTGCTTTTGGCGCAAACTTATTCCGCAGCAAATACCACATAGCGCCCGTTAAGCATACGGAAGAATATGTTCCGCAGACGATACCTACCATCAGCGGAAGCGCAAATTCACGAATTGACGTCACACCGAACACATACAACGCGGCAACCATAATGAAAGTAGTCAGCGACGTAAAGATACTTCTGGATAAAGTCTGTGAAATACTCCGGTTCACCAGTTCCTTCAAGTCGGTTATCCTTGCAGCAGCCGCCATGTTCTCACGGATTCGGTCAAAAATTACGATGGTTGCATTAATGGAATATCCGACAATCGTCAACAGGCAGGCAATAAAAGTACTTCCTACCGAAACTCTCGCCACCGCATAAAACGCCAGAACTACCAGCACGTCGTGCAGCAATGCGGCAACGCTGCTGATACCGAAACGAATATCGCTGAAACGGATTCGAATATAAATCAGCATCAGAACAACGGCTATTACTACCGCGATAATGGTATCTTTTTTCATTTCATTACTGATCGTGGAACTGATATTCTCTACGACAATGGTATTTTCATCTACCCCAAACCGTTCTGTCAGCATATTGGCCATCTGCTCACGTTCATCTACGGTCAGAGTACGTGTTTTAAAGATTACCTCATTGGTTCCCTGCACTTTCTGAGACTGTACGTTACCGTCTCCCGTAATTTCTTCGAGAAGAGGAACCACCTCGGAATCCAGCGCTTCAATGCTCATGTCTTCCTTAAACGTAACGTTTGTGGACGCTCCGCCAATAAACTCAAGACTGTAATTCAGGGTATTTCCTCCCTGCATTTTATGGACTCCCATAAATACGAAACCGCCTGCAATCACAACCAGCGAAACGGCAAAAAAGATCGCTTTTTTGGAAAGGAAATCTTTTGTCTTTTTTTCTTTCCCAACGCCGTACCATTTCATATCGGTAAATCCGATTGCATAGAACGCATTCAAAAGAACTCTTGTAACGAACAATGCCGTAAACATGGAGAGTACAATGCCAAGCACCAGCGTCTGGGCAAAACCTTTTACGGAGCCTGTGCCCTTAAACCACAGAACAAACGCTGCAATCAAAGTCGTTACATTTCCGTCAATAATAGCGGACAAAGCTTTGTCAAACCCGATTTTAACGGCGGATTTAACAGTTTTTCCGGTTGCAAGTTCTTCCCGAATCCGGGCAAAAATAATCACGTTTGCGTCCACCGCCATACCTACGGAAAGAATAATACCAGCCACACCCGGAAGCGTCAGAGTCATATCAAATCCGTCTAAAAGAATCACAATTAAAACAGAGTACAAACATAAAGCAATTCCTGCCGTCAGACCGGGCAGAAAATAAACGGCGATCATAATAATTATGACTATGGCAAGCCCTACCGCCGCCGCAAGAAGGCTTGTCCGGATTGCATCGGAACCCAACTGCGCGCCTACTACTTTGGAATGAAGCTCTTCCAGTTCCAGCTTCAAACCGCCGATACGAATGGTAGATGCAATCCTTCTTGCCTCTTCCAGGCTGGCCATTCCGTTAATTTCGGCGCTTCCCGTATTAATAACCGCATTTACTCTCGGAACGCTGATAAAGTTTTCGCTTTCGTTTTCACTGTAATCATAATAAATGGCGATGGTCTCTCCGCCCTGATATGCTTTTTCCGTTGCAGCCGCAAACTTCTGTGCGCCTTCCGCTGTCAGCTCCAGCTGTACCACCGCTTCCTGATTCTGCATTTCATCGGTACGGTAACCGCCCTGCGCGTCGCTGACATCATTGCCGACCAGCACAATCGATCCGTCCGCCTCCAGTTCCTCCAGGGTCTTATTGAGGGAATATACGTTAGAGTAAGTTCCGTCCGCGTTTACCGTTGAAGAGGATGTATAATTCAAATTCCCCTCGCTGTCTTTCTGTGCAATAAAGTACAAAGAACCCGGCTTTCCCAATTCCTCCAGAATAATATTGGCATCGTTGACACCGGGAATTTCTATATTAATTCTGTCATTGCCTTCCTGATATACGACCGCTTCCGTGCTGTACCCCTCCACACGCTGCTGCAGCTTGTAGATCGTATCCTCCATATCTTCGGAATCCGGTTTTTCCTCCCCTACGACCCGGTAAGTTATACTTACGCCGCCTGCTAAGTCCAAACCCAGTTTTATGCTGGATGCCGACCCTGTTTTTTCTGCTCCCACGCCCTGAACCGCCACATAGGAAAGTCCTCCCAAAAGCAACGCCATGACAAGCAGAATTAAAATACCTCTACTCTTTTTCATGTTATTTTATCTCCTTTTATTCTTCAGCTAATGCTGCTTTTAACATAATTGCACATTCCACGCGTTTGCGCTGCAGTTCACAGCCCACATCGTATGCGTCGTTGATATTGCCGTGAAAATTGTAGGAATTGGCCGCACAGCCGCCGCTGCAGTAAAATTTTGCAAAACATTTTCTGCACTTTTCTTTTGCGTAAACATTACAACACTTAAATTCATCCCGGATATCGGTACGTTTAATTCCTTCTTCCACATTCCCCAGCAAAAATTCTTCCATACCCACAAACTGATGACAGGGATACAAATCTCCTCCGGGTGTCACCGCCAGATATTCTGTTCCGGACCCGCAGCCGGACAGCCTTTTTGCCACACAGGGACCGCCCTCCAAATCTATCATAAAATGGAAAAAATTGAAACCGTTTCCTTCTTTGCTTCTGCGAAGCATTTCGGCTGCAAGCTTATCGTACTCTTCCTTCAGACCGGGCAGATCCTCCTCGCGGATTGCATAATCGTCCTCCGGAGCCGCCACCACAGGCTCCACGGAAATCTGCTTAAATCCCAAATCTGCCAAATGCAGCACATCTGCGGAAAAATCCCGGTTAAAATGCGTAAACGTGCCTCTTACGTAATAATCCGTCTGCCCTCTGCTTTCGGCCGCTTTTATAAATTGGGGGACGATACGGTCATAGCTTCCCTGTCCGCCCCTGAAGGGCCGCATAAGATCATGTATTTCTTTCCTTCCGTCGATGCTTAAAACAAGATTGCTCATTTCCCGGTTGGCAAACTCCAGAATCTCGTCGTTTAAAAGTACGCCGTTTGTAGTCAGCGTAAACCGGAACTTTTTATTATAAGGCTTTTCCAGGCTTCTTCCATACGCTACCAGATCTTTCACTACCTGCCAGTTCATCAGGGGCTCGCCTCCGAAAAAGTCCACCTCAAGGTTCACCCTGTTACCTGAATTGGCAACCAGAAAATCCAGCGCCTTTTTTCCCACGTCAAAGCTCATAAGTTCCCGCTTTCCGTGATACTCGCCCTCCTGCGCAAAACAATATCTGCACGCCAGATTGCAGTCATGGGCAATGTGAAGACAAAGCGCCTTTACAACCGTCTCTCTTTTTTTGAAATCTCCGATATAATTTTCATATAAATCTTCGGAAAACAATTGTCCCTCTGCGGCAAGAAAAAGAACCTCGTCAACCGCTTCAAGAATTTCTTCCTGCGGACCGTTAAGCTCCACAAGATTCAGTACCGCCGCCCCGATCGTATCCCGGTCGCGGATACCCTCCGTATACAGGGGTTCGATGAGAGGGATCATCTCGTATACCATATCATCCACAACATGAACGGAACCGCTGTTCACATCCATCACAATGTTATATCCATGATTCTTATATTGGTGTATCACTGTAAATCTCCTTACCGAACAGTATCAATTCAGACATAAACGTATAATAAGCAGCGACTTTCATCGCTGCTTAAAAAACCTTTTGCCTATTTAATCTTCTCGCAACTCTGATTTCCTACGGTACAGGATGTTTTACATGCTGACTGGCAAGATGTCTGACATTCACCGCATCCGCCTTTCTTCATGGACTCTCTCAGATCTCTTGTATTCAATGTTTTGATATGTTTCATCACAAAGCCTCCTTATGTTCTGTGTCCATATGCAAATTACCGGACCTTTGCATTATAACACAAAAACTGACAGAGGGGAAGTGTTTTTTTCTGTGTAATGGTTTTACACTTCAGCTTACCATCCCACCCAGCATCCCGCTGCAGGCACAAAGCGCCAGAACCGTAAAGAAGTTGGCCGCCACATCTTTCAGGCTGTGATTTACGGCTAAAGAAACCGCCACCAGAACCAGAAAATAAAGTCCTCCCATTAAAAGCCCCCATAAAAATTTCCGGTTTCCCATTTTCTTTCCGGTTACAAAGCCGGAAAAAAGAGAAGCAATTATATATATCCCGATTATACAAACGGAAACTATTTTTTCCGACAAGGAGAACTTATAAAGAAGCAACGCCAGGAGAAGCAAAAATCCCCCTGTCAGTATGTACGAAAAAAGCAGCGTTTTTAATATAAATAATCCTTTATCGATTCCTGCCGTCCGCCCCTGTTCTTTTTTGCTTCGTTCCATCATTTCCGATCTCCTCTCATTTCTAAAAAATATATAAAATCCTGTGAAATCTCCAACACTGTCTTGACAACCCCTGTTTCCTTATAGTAAGATTTCGTATAATAAACTATGCTCGCAGAGTTGAAACTATTACATATTTAAGGAGTGATTTTGTTTTGGATACCTCTGGTGTCATACAACTGATAATGATTTTTATTTTATTACTGCTCTCGGCTTTCTTTTCTTCCGCCGAGACGTCTCTTACCACGGTCAATAAGGTCCGCATCCGCACCCTTGTGGAGGAAGGCAATAAAAGGGCCATGGTGGTAAGTAAGATTCTTGATAACTACGGCAAAATGCTTAGTACGATTCTTATTGGAAACAATATCGTAAACATTTCCGCATCTTCCCTTGTAACCTCCCTGACTATACGGCAATGTGGCAGCGCATTCGTTGGTCTTACAACCGGTATCCTGACCTTAAGCGTTCTGATGTTCGGTGAAATTATCCCCAAAACCTGGGCTATGTACAGCGCTGATCAAATTTCCCTTGCTTACTGCAGAGTCATATACCTGCTGATGCAGATTTTAACGCCCGTTATATTCCTGGTTGACAAAATCTCCGGATTTTTTCTCCATCTTCTCCGGATCGACGACAAGAAAAAGGCTCTTATGACGGAAAGTGAACTGAAAACCTATGTGGACGTAAGCCATGAAGACGGCGTGATCGAAAGCGAAGAGCGGGAAATCATTTATAACGTGTTTGATTTTTCCGACGCCCTTGCCAAAGACATTATGATTCCCCGCATCAATATGGTTACCGCAAGCATTGAAGATTCTTATGAAGACCTTCTGGAAATCTTCCGCGCTTCCATGTATACCCGTATTCCCGTTTATGAAGACGACAAGGACAATATCATCGGGCTTGTCAATATCAAGGATTTTATTCTGGTGACTGACCGCACGTCCTTTTGTATCTCCAATATTATGCGGGAAGCCTATTACACCTATGAATTTAAAAAGACAGCCGATTTAATGCTGGAGATGCGTGAAAAGACAACGAACGTGGCGTTCGTTCTGAATGAATACGGCGTTACGGTAGGTATGATTACCCTGGAAGATCTGCTGGAGGAAATCGTCGGAGAAATCCGCGACGAATACGACGCCGACGAGGAAGATTTCATCAGACAGCTGGAAGAAAACAAATATCTTGTTGAAGGAAGCATGAAGCTGGATGATATTAACGACGCGCTTGGTACGCACTTTGATTCCGAGGATTATGACTCCATCGGCGGCATTATCATTGAATGTCTTGACAGGCTTCCTGCGGACGGAGAAGAAGTTGCCTTGCCGGACGGTACTCTTTTACAAGTACAGGGAATTAACCAGAACCGGATTACCAAGGTGCTGCTGACGCTTCCTAACCTGGAACCGGAAGAGGAAAACAACGAAGAAAACCCATCTTCCGCTTCCGTAGAAAACTCCGAAAAAGAATCGGGAAAAGAATCGTAATCACGGTTCTTTTCCCGTTTTTTCATGCTCTTCCATTTACAGTCTGAATAATACCGTCCGCAATTGCCTGCGCAATCTCGTCAAAACGTGTATCAAAAATCATATTATCCGTATCAGAATTAATAAATCCCACTTCTACCAGAACAGAAGGCATATCCGTGGCATTTAACACCACCAGATTAGGGCGTTCATTTACTCCGTGATTTACAAATCCGACTTTTTCCAGCTGCTCATTAATATTGGACGCCAAAACTCCCGCCTGGGAATACCGGTTGTATACAAGCGTTTCCACTCCGCTGTATTGATTCGGAAAAGGACTGGAATTCCGATGGATCGACACAAAATAATCGGCCCCAGCCGCATTTGCCTCCATGGCTTTCTGCCTCGGCGTTTCAAATACATCCGTAGTCCTCGTATAAAAAACCTGAATTCCGTTTGCCTCCAAAATCGATCCGATCGCCAGCGCCAGATTCAGGGCGTCGTCCGATTCTCTTCTGCCGCCATACACAGCGCCCGGATTGGCACCGCCATGGCCCGCGTCTAAAGCAACCAAGGTATCGGGCATACAAAAGCCTCCCTCATACAAAACCTGTTTACAATCATTGTATGAGAAAGGTTTCCGGCATGTGCCAGCTTTTATTTTGCAAACTGGCTGTTATACAGCCGTGCATAAAAACCGTCCTGCGCCAAAAGCGTTTCGTGGTTTCCCTGTTCAATAATGTTACCGTCTTTCATAACCAATATCACATCCGCCTCCCGAATCGTCGATAGTCTGTGGGCGACGATAAAGCTGGTACGCCCTTCCATCATCCGCGTAAAAGCCTTCTGAATACGGATCTCCGTTCTGGTGTCAATAGACGAGGTCGCCTCGTCCAAAATCAACATCGGCGGCAGGCAGAGCATGACTCTCGTAATACACAGAAGCTGCTTTTGTCCCTGAGACAGACTTCCTCCGTCCTCGCCGATTACCGTATCATAACCGTCCGGCAGTCTCTTAATGAAGCTATGGGCGTGAGAAGCCTTCGCCGCCTCAATGATCTGCTCCATCGTGGCGTCCGGTTTACCCATAATAATATTATCTTTAATCGTTCCCGCCCTAAGCCAGGTATCCTGCAGAACCATGCCGTACTGTCTGCGCAGACTGTCTCTGGACGCTTTGCGGATATCGACGCCTTCCACCTGAATACTTCCGCCGTTCACATCATAAAACCGCATTAAAAGATTGATGACCGTTGTTTTTCCGCATCCCGTCGGCCCTACGACAGCCACTCTCTGCCCCGCCTTTACGGATAGAGTAAAGTTTTGTATCAGCGGTTTTTCCGGCACGTAAGAAAATTCCACATCCTGCAGCGTAACATTTCCCTCCACATGTTGGTACACTGCCGCATATGCATCATCCGCCGGCTGCGGTTCTTCTTCAATCAGTTCAAAAACCCTGGCCGCGCAGGCAATGGCGTTCTGCAGTTCGGTAATAACGCCTGAAATTTCGTTAAAGGGCTTCGTATACTGATTGGCGTAACTTAAAAAACAGGACAACATTCCCACTTTTATGCCGCCCCCGATCGCAATAATAGCGCCGCTGAGTCCTACCCCCGCGTAAACCAGACTGTTTACAAAACGTGTGGAAGGATTCGTAAGGGAAGAAAAGAACACGGCCCGAAGGGAACACTGCTCGAGCCTTTGGTTAATTTCCTCAAACTGCGCTTTCACTTCCTCTTCCTGTGAAAAAGCTTTCACAACCTTCTGATTGCCGATCACTTCATCGATCAGTCCTGTCTGCTCTCCCCGGGTTACGGACTGTTCTTGAAACATATGGTAGGTTTTTTTTGCAATAAAACGCGCCACAAAGAGAGACACCGGCGTAATCAGCACCACCACCAGCGTAATCTTCACATTGGTAAGAAGCATGAAAATCAGCGTTCCGGCAATCGTCATAACTCCCGTAAACAACTGTGTAAATCCCATCAGCAGTCCGTCCGCAAAAGTATCCACATCCGCTATAACCCTGCTGACAATCTCCCCGGTGGAATGGTTATCCATGTATTTTAAAGGAAGAATTTCCAGCTTGCGAAACGCGCTTTCTCTGATATCTTTTATTACAAAATATGTGATTTTGTTGTTACACGTATTCATGACCCACTGCGCCGCCGCGGTAAGAAGCATCACTATAACGATTCTTTTGAGAATTACCAGAACCCCCGGCAAGTCCACCTGCCCCGGCCCAATAATCAAATCAATGGCGTTTCCCACAAGAATGGGCACATACAGCGTCAAAGCCACGCTGATTCCCGCAAGGATTAAGGAAAGCGCGATCAGAAACCGGTACTTTTTCAGATAACCCAGTATTTTTTTAAGGATTGCCGCCTGGCTTCTTTTTTCTTTCATTCCCGCTCCCTCCTTACGCCTGTTTTTTTTCAAATTGCGAATAATAAATTTCCTGGTAAACCTCGCAGCTTTCAAGAAGCTCTTCATGGGTTCCGATCCCTGCCGCTTCTCCGTCGTCAAGCACCAGAATCTTATCCGCATATTGGATGGAAGAAGCTCTCTGTGAGACGATAAAAACCGTAGTATCCCCTTCCATTTCCCGTATGGCTTTTCTGAGAGCTGCGTCCGTCGCATAATCCAGAGCGGACGCGCTGTCGTCCAGAATCAGGATTTCCGGTTTGCCGACCAGCGCCCTGACAATCGTCAGACGCTGCTTCTGACCTCCCGAAAAGTTTTTCCCGTTCTGGGAGACCTCCGCATCCAGTCCTCCTTCTTTTCCCTCAATAATTTCTTTCGCCTGGGCAGTCTGCAGCGCCTGCCACATTTCTTCATCCGAAGCGTCCTTTTTCCCCCACGCAAGATTAGAACGCACCGTTCCCTTAAACAAAACGGCTTTTTGCATAACGATTCCCACACGGCTTCGTATTTCTTCCGCCGAATACGTTTTCAGATCCCGCCCGTCTAATAAAATACGGCCTTCCGACACCTCGTAAAAACGGGGCAGCAAATGTACCAGGGAGGTCTTTCCCGAACCGGTTCCGCCAATAATTCCAATGGTTTCTCCCCGGTTTACCGTAAAGTTAAGATTTTTCAAAGTCTCCGCTCCTGCTCCCCTGTAGGTCAGCCCTACATGATCGAATACAAGAAAAGCCGCCGGCGCCTCCTGGAGGTTCTCCTGCAAAGGCTCCGCATCCGGTTCTCCCTCCTTTTCGGAAAGCACCGCCCAGACCCTGTCTCCGCAGGCCACGGCTTTCGTCACGGTCACGATCAGGTTAGCCAGTTTTACAAGCTCTACCAGAATCTGTGACATATAGTTCCATAGCGCCACCACTTGTCCCTGTGTCAGATTTCCAAGATCTACCTGAAGTGCGCCCACATAGATTAATACGACGATTGCGCCGTTTATAATCACATAGGTCAAAGGATTCAGGCAGGCCGTAATCTTACCCACGAAATTCTGCAGACCGGAAAGAACCCTGTTTTGTTCCTCAAATTTTACAATTTCATCCTTTTCTTTGTTAAATGCCCGGATCACCCTGACGCCCGTCAGATTTTCTCTGGTCAGTCCCAGTACCCGGTCCAGGGAAGCCTGTACTTTTTTATGCAGGGGAATACTGATCATCATAATGCCGAATACGACCGCCACCAGAAGCGGAATCGTAACCACAAATACAAGCGCCGCCTTCACATCGATCGTAAAAGCCATGATCATGGCTCCAAACACAATAATGGGGGAACGTAAAAATAAACGGAGCACCATATTCACACCGGACTGCACCTGATTAATATCGCTGGTCATGCGGGTAATCATTGTAGAAGTTCCCACTTTATCTATCTGCGTAAAACTCATTTCCTGAATATGGGAAAACAAAGCGGAACGCAGCTTCGTTGCAAATCCCGTCGCCGCCTTTGCCGCAAAAAACTGCGCCGTAATGGAGCAGACAAGCCCGATTATGGCAAGAAGCAGCAGCCAGCCAAACATTTTCCCGATATGAGACCTGTCCTCCGCCGGAATACCCACATCGATGATCTGCGCGATAACAAGCGGCACAAACAGTTCAAACGCAGCTTCCAGCAGTTTAAACAAAGGAGCTAAAATACTTTCTTTTTTATAATCCTTAAGAAAAGCAAGCAGCTTTTTCATTCAAATATCCTTTCCTTTCCATCCACTACCGGATAACTGACAGCAATCCGGTAATTCTCTTTCCATATAAACGATTCGCACATAACAATGGCAGGCCAATGAACCGCGTTTTCTATGGGAGATGTTTCATTCATCAAAATCCGCTTTCGTTCCGGGTCGGTTTCCATATTCCGAAATCCCTGCGACAGACCTTTTCCCGTCAGCTTACAGCAGCTCTCCTTACAGGAAAAAACACGGTAAAATTCCTGCTTTTTTTCCTCACAGGAAAGTTCTTTGTAAAAATCAAATTCTTTCTGCGTCATGATTTTTCCTGCCAGATTATCGCCTGCCTGCCGGTCCGTAATCTGCAGATCCGCCCCGATCTCAAAAGACGCGCAGGCACAGAGCGCATATGCCCCGGAATGGGACAGGCTGAAATGAAACCCGCTCTCTCCTTCCAGATACGGTTTCCCGCCTGCTGCCTCCCGGTACAAAAAAAACTGCTTCGGAACGGCTAACAGCTCAGACACCGGAATTTCTTCAATCCGGCCCGCTCCCGGCGCCCGGGCAAAAAAATCCCCCGTCCCTTTTTGATACCCTTCAAACGCATAGGCAAGCAAGAGGCCCGCTCCCATGCTTCTTCTGGCATCAGCCGGACTGTGTATCTTTAACAGCTTTTTTTTACGCGCCGGATCTACGATAAGAGATGCCGCATCAAAAGATGCAGCATCTTGCAATTCGTCTGTGGAACAAACAAAAATTCTCATGAGAGTCCGCTCTCATCCTGAACCTGTATTGCTATGGACAACTCTTCCAGCTGTTTTTCTTCCACGACATCCGGAGCGCCGGTCATCAGGCAGGAAGCATCCTTTACCTTCGGGAACGCAATCACCTCACGGATACTTTCCGCCTTCACAAGAAGCATGACAAGCCGGTCAAAACCGTACGCAAGTCCCGCATGGGGAGGAACGCCGTACTTAAAAGCATCCAGCAGGAAACCGAACCGTTCATGAGCGTCTTCCTTCGTAAATCCAAGAACCTCAAACATTTTCTCCTGGATATCCTCCTGGAAAATCCGGACGCTTCCGCCTCCCAGCTCCGTTCCGTTTAAAATAATATCATACGCTTTCGCCCGGACTCTTCCCGGGTCTGTATCCAAATACTCCAGGTCTTCCTCCATCGGCATGGTAAACGGATGGTGCATAGCCGTAAAACGATTCTCTTCCTCGCTCCACTCAAGCAGCGGAAATTCCGTAACCCACAAAAAATGGTATGCATCCGGATCGATCATATCCAGCTGCCTTGCCACCTCCAAACGTAAAGCTCCCAGCACACTCCATACAATCTTTGTCCGATCCGCCGCAAACAAAAGCAAGTCTCCGGCTTCCCCTTCCATAGCCTTTACGAGGCCGTCAAGCTGCTCCTGCGTCATAAATCTGGCAAAGGAAGATTTATAAGTACCGTCCGGCATTACACAAAGATAAGCAAGTCCCTTCGCTCCGTACCCTTTTGCAAATTCCGTCAGCGCGTCAATTTTCTTGCGGGGCATCGCCGCCTGTCCCTTTACATTAATTCCCCGGACAGAACCGCCGTTTTCCAATGCGGAGGTAAAAACGCCGAATCCGCAGCCCTTTACGGCTTCCGACACATCCGTAAGCTCCATTCCGAAACGAGTGTCCGGCTTATCCGAGCCAAACCGCTCCATCGCTTCGCGCCACGTCATTCTCGGAATCGGAAGCGCTACGTCAAGTCCGATCGCTTCTTTACAGACATATTTTAAAAGGCGCTCATTCACTTCTATGACATCTTCCACGTCCACAAAGGATAATTCCATATCCACCTGCGTGAATTCCGGCTGTCTGTCTGCGCGCAGGTCCTCGTCACGAAAGCACCTGGCAAGCTGAAAATAACGATCGTAGCCGGCACACATCAGAAGCTGCTTAAACAGCTGCGGCGACTGGGGAAGCGCATAAAAGCTGCCCGCATGCACACGGCTCGGAACCAGATAATCCCTGGCTCCTTCCGGCGTAGATTTATTTAACATGGGCGTTTCAATCTCCAAAAACCCCTCTTTTGTCAAAAATAAACGGATTGCCGCCGCGATGTTGCTGCGCAGGATCAGGTTGCCCTGCAGATCCGGCCTGCGAAGGTCCAGATAACGATACTTTAACCGCAGTTCTTCTTTTGTCTTGCTGTCCGCCTCAACGGGAAAAGGAGGCGTCTGCGCTTCCGACAGAATCCGCGTATCTTTTGCCCGGATCTCAATCTCTCCTGTGGTAAGATTCTCATTCACTGCGCCGGCGCGCTTTTCCACGGTTCCCGTGACCGCAATCACAAATTCGCTGCGGAATTTTTCAGCCTTGGCAAAGTTTTCCGCTCCACAGTCGCTTTCTTCAAAAATAATCTGCAGCAGACCGGAACGGTCCCGCAAATCCACAAAAATAATTCCGCCTTTATTCCTCTGCTTCTGCACCCATCCCATCACGGTAACATTCCGCCCTGCGTCGGCTGCCGATAATTCACCGCAGCGGTGGCTGCGCTTTAATCCCTTCATTGATTCTGCCATAAGGATAAACCTCGCTTTCTGCCTTGTTCCACAAACCGTACATTTCTATTTTTTGAGGGCTTCTCTGTAAAATTCCCGAAACTCCCCGTAGCCTTCTTTCATTAACTGTTCCTTTTGAAATTTCTTATTTTTGTTCATTCGGACTACCAGTACCTGCGTTCCGTCCCTCCGCTCGGCCTGCGCCTGCGCAATCACTTCGCATAGTTTCTCTCCGCCTACCCCTTTTTCAATCAGATAAGCGACTTTAGCCGGCTCTTCCGGTATCCGGAATCCGCTTTCCGTCAAAAGTAATATAATTCTTTCGAAGCCTATGGAAAAACCGCAGGCAGGCACATCGTTTCCGGTAAACTTGCCCACCATCTTATCGTATCTTCCGCCGCCTCCGCAGCTGCCGCCGAACTCCGGCATGGAAATCTCAAAAATCGTACCCGTATAATAGGACATGCCTCTTACCAGCGTAGGATCAAAAACAAGTTCAAATTCCGCCGACTTTGTAGCCTCGACGCTGCTGATAATCTCCTGCAGATTCTCATAAACCTCCGGGACCAATACGTCCTGAAGCTGCTTTGCCAGAAACGCAAGTCCATCCTCCGCCTGCTCCAATGCCGTAAACAACCCCAGATACTTATCTATGGACTCTGCCAAAAAGCCGTGGTCTTTCAATTCCTGTGCAACACCGGACAGACCTATTTTATCCATTTTATCAAGGGTTATGAATACGCTGTCGTAGCTCTCCTCAGGAAACCCGCTGTATGCGGCCATCGCTTTCAGAATTCTTCTCTCGTTAATCCGGATCTGAAAATTTTTGAAGCCCAGCTTCCCAAGGGTTGCCGTCGTAGCCAGAATCAGTTCAATCTCCGCCAGATTGGAGGGTTCGCCCAATATATCGATATCGCACTGCATAAACTGCCGGTACCGTCCCCTCTGCGGCCGGTCCGCCCTCCATACGTTCCCCATCTGCAGCGCTTTAAAAGGCGCAGGCAGTTCGGCGGCATGAGCGGAATAATATCTTACAAGCGGAACCGTCAGATCATACCGAAGGCCTCCGTCCGCCACATCGGCTTCCGTCTTTGCATTCGCAAGATCCAGCTTCTCTCCTCTTTTCAGAATTTTAAAAATCAGCTTCTCATTCTCGCCGCCCTGTTTATTGGTAAGATTCGAAAGGCTTTCCACGCAGGGCGTTTCAATCGGTGTAAAACCATATTTCCCATAATTCTCTTTGATCACGCTGATGACATAATCCCGGATTTTCATCTCTTCGGGCAGAATATCTTTCATGCCGGTGACCGGTTTCTTATTCAATGACATATCTTCCCTCCTGTATACAGCAGACCTGTACTTATCCGATTTTACACTTTTTTCCTGCGTATTTCAAGCCTTAAAGAAAATCAATACGAGAATCCGCCTTGCGATTCCCTGGTTCTTCTCCGGGGCCGCCATGAATATACATATCAAAAGCCCAACAGGAGCTTTTTATGGCGCGTTTTAGAAAACATCCTCTTGTTATCGGAACAATTATTCTTACTATAACCGGCTTCGTCAGCCGTATAATCGGATTTTTTTACCGCATATATCTTTCCCGTCTTTTCGGGGAAGAAGGAATGGGAATCTACCAACTGCTCGGTCCGGTGCTTGCCTTAAGCTTTTCCCTGACTGCCGCCGGAATCCAGACTGCGATATCCAAATTCGTCGCCGGTGAAACCTCCACCGGCGACCACCGCCATTCCCTGCGCGTATTGCTGACCGGACTGACTCTTTCGATCCTTCTTTCCTTTTTATGTACGGGATTTCTCCTTCAATGTTCGGAATGGGTCGCCACGGTATTTCTTTTAGAACCCCGCACCGCTTCCATGCTGCGCATTGTAGCCCTGTCCGTTCCCATGGCCGCCGTTCATTCCTGTATTAACGGTTATTTTTACGGAATTAAGCGCACGGCGGTCCCCGCCGCCAGCCAGCTGGTGGAACAGATTTTCCGTGTCGGCAGCGTGGCTCTTGTCACCATAATCGGAACGAAAAGAGGAGACGTTCCCACCATCAACGTAGCGGTACTCGGACTCGTAATCGGAGAAGGCGTCTCCATGCTGGTCACAATCGGCGCCGCCTACCATCGTTTTGCCTCGTTCTCCCTGAAGAAAAAGCATTTTAATCCATTGAAACAGGCGGCGCATATCCTGACGCCCATGAAGCCTTACCGCCACATTTTAAAGGATCTGCTGACCCTGGCCGTTCCGTTGTCCCTTAACCGGATCGTAATCAATTTTCTGCAGAGCATTGAGGCCATATATATCCCGAACCGGCTGCTTGCCTACGGCTACGACACCAAAACGGCGCTTAGCGTATACGGCGTTCTGACCGGCATGGCTATGCCCATGATTATGTTTCCAAACGCCCTGACTAACTCCGTCTCGGTTCTGCTTCTTCCTATGATTGCGGAAGCGGATGCCACGGGAAACCAGCAGCAGATTAAACGGGCTGTCAGCCGGACAATCCGGTATTCCACGCTTCTGGGCATTTTCTGCATGGCGGTCTTCTTACTGAGCGGCCGTCCCGTCGGCGTACTTTTATTTAACAGTCCGTTAGCCGGACATTTCATTATTACCTTAAGCTTTATCTGTCCTTTTATGTATTTAAGCGCCACTCTTTCCAGCGTCATAAACGGTCTGGGAAAAGCAGGCATTGTCTTTTTTACCAATGTAACAGCGCTCCTTCTGCGCCTTGCCTTCGTTTTTTTCTTTATTCACCGGGTCGGTATTACCGGCTATCTATGGGGACTGCTGGCAAGTCAGTTTTACACGGCCGCCGTTTATATTTTTTATCTGAAACGCAGACGCCGGTAAATTTAAACTTGCATGGCACGTTTTTCTGTACTATAATATACGGGAAAAAACGGAAGGAGAAATAATATGAGTTTTGAATATGTCAAAAAGCTTCCCACCCCGTCCGAAATCCAAAGCCAGTATCCGGTGCCGGAAGCCTTAGCCAAAATAAAAGAACAGCGCGATGCGCAGATCCGTGATGTGATTACCGGAAAAAGCGATAAATTTCTGGTTATCATCGGTCCCTGCTCCGCAGATAACGAAGACGCCGTATGCGATTACATAAACCGCCTGGCTAAGGTCAATGAAAAAGTAAAGGACAGGCTGGTGTTGGTTCCCCGTATTTATACGAACAAACCGCGCACCACCGGAGAAGGATATAAAGGTATTATCCATCAGCCTGACCCGGAAAAAAAGCCGGATTTTCTTGCAGGTATGATCGCCATGCGCAAAATGCATATCCGCGCGCTCGAAGAATCGGGCATGACTGCCGCCGATGAGATGCTTTATCCTGAAAACTGGGGATATGTATCCGATATTCTCTCTTACGTTGCAATCGGAGCCCGTTCCGTAGAGGATCAGCAGCACCGCCTGACCGTAAGCGGCTTTGACGTTCCCGCAGGAATGAAAAACCCGACCAGTGGCGATTTCTCCGTTATGCTCAATTCCGTATACGCGGCGCAGCACCCACATTCTTTTATTTACAGAGGCTGGGAGGTAACAACCGGCGGCAACGAACTTGCCCATACCGTTTTACGGGGCGCCACCAATAAGCACGGCCAGAGTATTCCCAACTATCATTATGAAGATATCACCCGTTTAATCGCTATGTACGGAGAACGGGACTTAAAGAATCCGGCCTGCGTAATCGACGCCAATCACAGCAATTCCAATAAGGAATTTTACCAGCAGATCCGCATTGTAAAAGAAGTCATGCACAGCCGCAAGCTGAACCGTGACATCCACAATATGGTAAAAGGCGTTATGATCGAAAGCTACATTGAAGAAGGATGCCAGAAAGTAGGCGGGGGTATTTACGGCAAATCCATTACCGATCCCTGTCTTGGCTGGAACGATACGGAGCGTCTGCTTTACGACATTGCAGACTATGAATAAAGGATAACATATGGAAAGCTCATCCGCGGGGATGAGCTTTTGCATATACTTCTCTGATATGGTTATGATTCATAGAGGCATAAATCTGCGTTGTGGAAATATCGGAATGTCCTAACATTTCCTGCACACTTTTCAAATCCGCCCCATTCTCCACCAAATGCGCCGCAAAGGAATGACGAAGCGTATGGGGGGTAATATCCGCGGTAATCCCTGCCTTTTTCGCATAATGCTTAATCAGCTTCCAGAATCCCTGACGGCTCATAGGCTGCCCGGAACAGTTTACAAATAAAATATCGCTTTCCTCGTCATCTATCAGTATGCTTCTGGAACCTTCAAGATATTGAAGCAGCGCGCTTCTTGCTTTATTGCCAAAAGGAATCACCCGCTCTTTGGCCGCATCCCTGCACAGAATAAACCCCATCTGCATATTAACGTCCTGCAGCTTTAAGGAAATCAGTTCGGATACCCGGATTCCCGTAGCATATAAAAGCTCAAGCATAGCTTTATCCCGGATTCCTTTGGAAGAACCCGTATCCGGTTGTTCCAGCAGACGGACTACCTCCGGCATAGACATGATCTCCGGCGCTTTCTTCTCTATTTTGGGCGCCTTTAATCCTTCCGCCACATCTTCCGTCACCCAACGTCCTTTGTACAGAAAATGGTAAAACGCTTTAATCGACGCAATATTTCTTGAAATCGTAGCCGGCGACAGCTTATTTTTTTCAAGATACAGCACATAGGAATTCAAGTTCGTGAACGTAATCTTCCCTACCTCCGTAACTCCCTGTCCATCCAAATAAGCGCTCAGCTTTGTCAGATCTCTTTTGTATGATACCTCCGTATTCTCAGAAATTTTTTTCTCATTATGCAGATAAGTTATAAACGCATTAACCTCATATTCCATCAAGTTTCCTTGCCCTTCCCCATAGTCCCGCTTATGTAAACCCCCTATTTTAAATAGTCTGTCCACCCAAAAACGTATCAGATTCCATTATAAGCAGAAATGAAAAGAAAAGCAATCTTAATTTTTATCCATATTTTGGTTATTTTACAGCCTTTTTTGTTTTTATACAACATATCGAAGTCTGTACCTTTTCTTCCCCTATATCTTGAAAAAATAGAAAAAAACTTTTTTAAAAAACTTTCAACAGGTTTGAAAGGACAATTGGATTTACATAACTTTCCAGAACTATCCCAATTATGACAACCGCCAACAAAAGTACCAGCTGAAATCCTTTTGACAAAAACAAAGCTTTTTTCCCCCGATAACGGCTCTCTTCATAAATCTTACCGGGAAAATATAAGATCTGGCAAACACTGTAACACCAGTTCAGTAAAAACCAGAATGTCGGCACATAGATCAGATACTGCGGCATTGAAGCTGCAAAAATAAGCATGATTCCTTTTAGTCCATAACGAATCAGCACCGCCGCCATGAACATTCCCGTCGAAAATCCAAACCAGACAAAAGCGCCATACGTAACCGCTACTCCTAAATATGTCGTTGCGAGCAGCGAAAGCATCAAAAACAGGGTCAGCCTTTTCTTTAAAACATAAAGGAAAAAAACATGACAGTCAATTTTCGTATATTTAATCTGGTACAGCATTTCTTCATCCAGAAACCCTGTTCCCGTAAGTAACTGGCTTTTCCAAATATTCATTAAAAAAACACCTGAAAAAAATCCGAACAGAAACACATAGATTAAATGTATCCTCTGTCCGGAGGTGTATCTCTTGAACACCGGCATGCTTTGCCTCCTCTTGTACCATATCTTTCCTAACTATATGTTTAAAAAAAGAAAAATATGCCGTCCGGGAGGCTAAGCCTCAATGTATTTATGGTAATACGCCATAATTGCGCAAACCGTTTTAGAATCCTGAATCGTACCGTTATAAATCTGTTCCGTCAAATCTCCTATATCCCATGCTTCTACATTGATAAATTCGTCTTCATCCAGATTCTGTCCTGTTTTTTCCAATTGATCCGCCACATATATATCGATTTTTTCATTGCAAAAGGCTACGGTTGTACGAATGGAAATCAGAAACTCCGGTTCCTTCACCGCTTTATATCCCGTTTCCTCTTCCAGTTCGCGGGCGGCGGCCGTCCGCGTGGGTTCATCCGGGCCGTTCAGACCGCCCGCCGGAATCTCCAGCGTGTAACGGTCTAAGGCGTTCCGGTATTGGCGTACCATAAGCAGCTTTCCGTCATCTCTGACCGCTACAATGGCCGCCGCCCCCTTATGCCCGATAAAATCCCATTTTACGATATTCCCGTTGGGTACCTGAACCGTATCCTTATAATAATCAATAATGGAACCGCGATATACAAGATCCCTGCTCAATCTTTTAAACTCTTCCGCCATCTTCTCCACTCTCTTACATTGTTTCCAACAGTTTATTCACGCTGACTAACTTAACGCACAGGACAAAAAGATCTGTGGCAGCCTCCATCTCTTCCGGTGTGGGGAAGGAAGGCGCGATTCGTATATTGCTGTCACGGGGATCTTTTCCGTAAGGGAAAGTTGCACCGGCTCCGGTCATAACTACGCCGGCATCCTTACATTTCGCCACAATTTCTTTTGCACAGCCTTCCATAGCGTCAAAAGAAATAAAGTAGCCTCCCCTGGGTCTGATCCAGGACCCGATTTCAAGCCCGCCCAGTTCTCTCTCGAGAACTGCCAGCACCGCTTCAAATTTGGGGCGCACAATATCCGCGTGCTTTCTCATCTGCGCTTTCAATCCGTCCAGATCCTTATAATAACGCACATGTCTTAACTGATTAACTTTATCAAAACCAATGGTCTGAATCACCATAGATTTACGAATATCATCCAGGTTTCTGGGGGAAGATGCCAATCCCGCAATTCCGCCTCCCGCGAAGCTGACCTTGGATGTGGAGAAAAACTCATAAACCATATCGGGATTCCCGGCCTTTTCACATTCACTTATTATATCAAGAATCTCATCCTGTTTATCTTCATAGAGATGATGAATCGCATAGGCGTTATCCCAGTAAATACGGAAATCTTCTGCCGCAGGTTTTAACCCGGCAAAGCGCCTGACGGTTTCGTCCGAATAGGAAATGCCCTGCGGATTGGAATACTTGGGTACGCACCAGATACCCTTTACGGAAGCATCCTCATTTACATATTTTTCAACAAGGTCCATATCCGGTCCCTGTATAGTCATCGGAATATTTATCATTTCAATTCCAAAATGTTCTGTCACGGCAAAATGCCTGTCATATCCCGGAACAGGACATAAAAATTTTACCTTATCCAGCTTGCACCACGGCGTACCTCCGCACACGCCATGCGTTACGGAACGCGATACCGCGTCATACATCAGATTCAGGCTTGAATTGCCGCATACAATAACGTGTTCTTCCTTTACGCCAACACTTTGCGCCATCAGTCTTTTCACTTCCGGTATACCGTCAAATAAACCGTAATTCCGACAGTCCATACCGTTTTCCGATTTTACCTCAGACCCGGAATTCAATACGTCCAGTATATCCATAACCATATCCAACTGGGATATAGAGGGTTTTCCCCTTGACATATCCAGATTCAGACCTTTGGCCTTCGCATCTTCGTAGGCCTTTAAAAGTTCCTGCTGCAGGGATTCAAGCTCTTCCCTGCTCAGAGATTTGTACGCTTTCATATGACACCATCCTCTTGATTTTTCTTCTTACAACCTGCGCAGAGGCAGATTGAATAATCGTATACAATCATACACTTCGTCTATTTTACTACACACATCTACATAGTACAAGTACAAATTTATGAAACTTAAAACTTTTTTTATCCAATTCAGCGTCAACAGGGTTACAAAATAGCAAATTTAGAATAATATAGAAAACAAAAAAATAAGGAAAGTTATGAAAACATTACATTCTCAATACTTTCCTTATCTTCTTTTTTACACAAAACTATTTGGCATAATCGATCACTCGCGATTCCCGGATCACATTGACCTTGATCTGTCCCGGATATTCCAGTTCAGCCTCAATCTGTTTGGAAATATCACGCGCCAGAAGTACCATGTCAGAGTCGGAAATCTGTTCTGGAACTACCATAACTCGAATCTCTCTACCCGCCTGAATAGCAAAAGACTTGTCTACACCTTTGAAATTGTTTGTTATATCTTCTAATTGTTTTAACCTGCTTGTATAGGTTTCTAAAGTTTCTCTTCTTGCGCCTGGCCTTGCCGCCGATATGGTATCGGCAGCCTGTACGATACAGGCAATCAGAGAGGTCGGCTCCACATCGCCGTGATGCGATTCTACCGCATTGATTACCGTAGCGTTCTCTTTATACTTTCTACAAAGCTCAACGCCTAACTGGATATGGGATCCTTCCATCTCATGATCCACTGCTTTACCAATATCATGCAGCAATCCCGCACGCTTCGCAAGTCTTACGTCAAGACCCATTTCCGCTGCAAGCAGACCGGATAACTGCGAAACCTCAATACTGTGCTTCAATGCATTCTGGCCATAACTGGTCCTGAATTTCATTTTGCCAAGTAAACGGACAAGTTCCGGATGAATACCGTGAACGCCAACTTCCAGCGTTGCGGCCTCACCTTCCTCTTTAATCATTACTTCCACTTCTCTTTGCGCTTTTTCCACCATCTCTTCAATTCTGGCAGGATGAATACGTCCGTCAACGATTAATTTTTCAAGCGCAATTCTTGCAACTTCTCTTCGAATAGGATCGAATCCTGATAAGATTACGGCTTCCGGAGTATCGTCAATAATCAGATCCACGCCGGTCATAGTCTCCAGCGTTCTGATATTACGTCCCTCTCTGCCGATAATCCTTCCTTTCATCTCATCGTTCGGAAGCTGTACCACAGAAATAGTAGTCTCAGATACATGGTCTGCCGCACATTTCTGAATGGCGTTAACCACATATTCTCTGGCTTTCTTATCTGCTTCTTCCTTTGCCCTGCTTTCCATTTCTTTAATCAGCACGGCGGTTTCATGTTTTACTTCGTCTTCAACAATTTTCAACAAGTATTCTTTTGCCTGGTCGGAGGTTAAACCTGAGATTCGCTCCAGTTCCTGCAATCTTTGCTCATTCAGCCTGGAAACTTCCTCTTTCATCTTATTGACAGAGTCTTCTTTCTGTGCCAGGCTTGCTTCCTTCTTTTCAATTGCATCCGCTTTCTTATCAATGTTCTCTTCTTTCTGCTGTACACGTCTTTCGTATCTTTGAGCTTCTGCTCTGCGTTCCTTGATTTCTTTATCCAGTTCATTCTTGGTACGAATGGACTCTTCTTTGACTTCAAGTAACGCTTCACGTTTCTTTGTCTCGGCAGTTTTGAGTGCTTCATCAATAATTTCCCTCGCCTTGTCTTCTGCGTTCCCCAGCTTTGCTTCAGCTACCTTTTTGTGATAAGCCGTTGTAACGACCGCTGTTACCGGAATTGCAATGACAAGTGATACAATCGCCGCAATAATCGCATAGATCATTTACAGGAGCACCTCCTTATTTAGTTTTCATTGTACAATATGCAGATTTTATCCGCCGATAAAATATCCGCATATACCATCTATAATAGAATGTATGTATGTCCCCTTATTTTGAAATGAGAATCTTAACATTCTAAAAAGCGTTTTACAACAAAATAAATTGTATACTTAAATTATACTTATGTCAAGGGAAACTAAACGTATATCTAAAAATTTGTAGCAAAAAAATATATAATTTGTGCATTTTTATCATTTTCAGAAAATATCTTCGTACTGCAGCGCCTTCCGGATCTTCGAGGAATCAAATCCCTTCCGGTACAAAAAAGACAGCATCTTCTGTTTTTCCTTAAAATCCGCCGTATGAATATCATAAGACTTTTTCCGGATCCAGCGGGCAATCTGTTCTGTCTCGTCTACTTCTCCCCCGTCTCCTTCCCATTCTGTAAACACAGCCGCAATTAACTCTCTGTCAATTCCTTTAGTTATCAAATCCTGCTCCATCCTTCTGCGGCTTTTTGTTTCTTTGTGATAATCCAAATATGCCGCAACATATCCCGCGTCATTTATATATCCGTAAGATTTCAGGTAGTCAACCGCTTCCTTAATCGCAGTTTCCGGGTAAAATCCCTGCCGAAGCTTATCGCACATCTGCTTTTCGGTATAAGGCCTGCTTTTTAAAAGCGCCATGCTGCGCAGCTTTGCACGCTTATTTAATATACTTTGTATCTCTCTGTAAACTTTATCGCAAATATCTGCGCCCTCTTCAAGCTTATAACGACGCAGTTCGCCTTTGTATAACACAAAAGCGAACTCATCATTCAAATAAACTTTACTGCGGGACCCTGTAACCGGTGTAATCTGTGTTACTGTCATAGATTCCCGTCAATCCCTTCCCTAATTTATTACCGGTTGCGGCATTACTTTTCCTTTTTGGGCTCGGCTGCCGGTTCTGAAACTTTGTCCAAAAGGCCGAAATGAGCCCTGACCTTCCCCTCAATCTCTTCACAAACAGCAGGGTTATCCTTTAGATATTGTTTGGAATTCTCCCTTCCCTGACCAATTTTACTGCCCTCATAAGCATACCAGGCGCCCGATTTATTAATAATTCCTACTTCTGCAGCCAAATCAAGAATATCACCGGTAACGGAAATTCCTTCTCCGAACATAATATCAAATTCCGCTTCTTTAAAAGGCGGAGCAATCTTATTCTTTACTACTTTAACACGGGTGCGGTTGCCAATCACTTCGCCGCCCTGTTTTAAGGACTCTATCCTTCTCACATCCAGACGCACGGAGGAATAGAACTTTAATGCCCGTCCTCCTGTTGTAGTCTCCGGATTGCCAAACATAACGCCCACTTTTTCACGAAGCTGATTGATGAATATTACGGAACAGTTAGACTTACTGATAATGCCGGTCAGTTTTCTCAATGCCTGGGACATTAACCTTGCCTGAAGACCTACGTGGCTGTCTCCCATATCTCCTTCAATCTCCGCCTTGGGAACCAATGCGGCCACAGAGTCTACAACAACAATATCAACGGCTCCTGAACGTACCATGGTCTCCGTTATCTCCAGCGCCTGCTCTCCGTTATCCGGCTGGGAAATATATAAATTGTCAATATCAACACCAATCTTCTTCGCATAAACAGGGTCCAGGGCATGTTCCGCGTCAATAAATCCCGCAATGCCGCCTCTTTTCTGTACTTCTGCAATCATATGCAACGTAACGGTTGTCTTACCGCTGGATTCCGGCCCGTAAATCTCTACAACCCTTCCTCTGGGAATCCCTCCGAGTCCCAATGCAATATCAAGGCTCAGCGAACCGGTAGGAATCGTCTCAACGTTGATCTGCGATGCAGGATCTCCAAGCTTCATAACAGCGCCTTTACCGTACTGTTTTTCAATCTGTAATAAAGCGGCATCCAATGCTTTTAACTTTTCTTCTCTTTCCATGATTAACTCCTTTTCATTCGCGAACACTTGTTCTCATTGTTTATAGCATAAAACAAATGTTCGGTTTTGTCAATATTTTATTTTATAATTGGATTATAATAAATCATAAGTCCAATAAAACTCACTCAATATACATTCCCCCCCTTTATATTTGAATTGTCTGATCCGGATATTCGGCGACCTGCCGGAAAGAAAAATAAGATTTCCAGATAAAAATAATGTACCATGAACTTATCCTGAATACAAGTCCTCATGATACATTATTTAATCATTCCCGAAGAAACTTCCCTTAATCAAAAACTTTTCAAATACTGCTCATAATCCTTATAAGTCGCGGTAGACCATCCATAATCATGATTAATGCCGACTTCCAGGCCGAGGGGCGTGTAAAAAACAATTAATCCTACGGAATCATTCAACATTTCCGTTAATTGCTGATCCGTATACCAGTCCAGAGTATCGCTTTGATTTTGTTCACTTTCCCTGATCCGGAAATCTATACTGAATTTGTCCGTTGCATCGATAATTTCGGTATTGTTTAATACGGTCCCGTTTTTCACATCAATATTAATACAGAACAATGTATTCAAGTAATAATAAGAAGAACTTATGTCCTCCCCAAATACGATACTCAGTTTATCCTCGTCCATATACGTCACATATCCCTGGAGCACGCAATTATAAAAAGCGTCCGAATCCATTTTTCCCTGCAGGTTTTGTTCATAGAACTCTACATAATAGGTATATTCCGTATAAATTAAATCATTTAAATAGTCCCGGTTGGGAATATCTCCGCCTAAAACCGGATATTCGCAAAAAACCTCCGCATTATCATTCCCATCCTTATAGCTGGCCGTTTCAAACGCAACGGAATAGGAAAGATCCTCCCGTAAAACGGTTCTTAATTCTTTATAATAGTCGTCCTCCGGTGTAAAACCATAAGACTTCCCACCGATCATTTCCCTGTCATCGGAATTATTATCGGCTTTATTGTTATTCTCTTTCTCATCATCAAATTTATCTTCAAAAGAAGCTTCCGGTTCCTCCCAATCATCAGAAAAATCGTCTGCAGCTTCTGTCCGATCTTTCTGCGTTTGTCCGTCCGCCCTATCATACTTTGCATTCATTTTGTTGAATGTCCTGAACACGGTAATTCCCAGCAAAATGATAAGCAACAGAAAAAGTCCCACGCAGGCAAAGACAATTGCAACCACTTTTCCGTTTCCGTTTTTCACCGGCTTATCCGGCGGAATGGCCCCGTTGTTAACCGGTATTCCATTGTTCGCATAATCCGAATAAGCGCGCCATTCACTGTTCTGCTGTTGTTGCCTGAAGCCGTCTAAAACCTCTTCATAAGGACGTTTGGACCTTTCCGCTGCTTCCGTATTTTGTTCTCCGCCAGGCTTTACCTCAGTTTCCGCACTGCCAGCACCGCAGCTTCCACATACGCCGTTTTTTGTTAATGCGCCGCATTTAGGGCAAAAACTATATTGTACTTCCTGATTATGATCCATTTACTTTCTCCCCTGCTCTCCCGTACCGTTTCCAAAAGTAACTTTACTGTAATACTCCAAAACACATCTTCTCATTAGACCCAAAGCCGCCGCCGTGCTGCTTTCTCTTATCTTATTCCTGTTTCCCGTAAAACGGAACTCTTCTACCGTAACGTTTCCTTTTACTTTGCAGGCAATATACACAAGGCCGACAGGTTTTTCCTCCGTTCCTCCGTCAGGACCGGCAAGACCCGTAATGCTTACCGAAACATCCGCCTTACTGAGCACGGCAACGCCTTTCGCCATTTCCGACGCCGTAGCGGCGCTGACAGCTCCGAATTTCTCCAAAGTTGCTTTTTTTACTCCCAATATCCGTCTCTTGGCTTTGTTGGAATACGTAATATAACCGGACTTGAAAACTTCGGATATGCCGGGTACGTTAATCAGCCTGGCCGCCAACATACCACCCGTACAGGACTCCGCACAGGATACGGTCAGTTTGTTTGCCACTAACAGCTCTGCTACCGCCCGCTCCAGCGTCACATCATCCTCCGTGGAGTAAATGCACGCGCCAAACCGGCTTTTTAATTCTTTGACCATCGGTTTGAGGAGCTTTTTTGCTTCTTTTACATTTTCCGCTCTGGCTGTCACCCGAAGATGTACCTCGCCGGTTTTGGCATAAGGAGCGATCGTGGGATTCTCCTGCCCGTCAATCAGGTCGCGAACCATGGATTCCGCTTTGCTCTCGCCAATTCCGCATATTTTAACGGTCTGAGAATAGATCGTACCCGGTACGAATTGACGGATGTATGGAATAATATCCTTTTCAAACATGGGAATCAACTCGTTGGGAGGCCCGGGAAGCAAAATAACATGTATGTTCCCGTCCTCTATAATAATTCCCGGAGCCGTCCCGTTATCGTTATCAATCGCAATGCCGCCTTCGGGAACCATTGCCTGTTTCCAGTTATTATCCGGAATTTCTTTTCCCAGTTTATCAAAATATTTTTTAATCCGGTCTTTGGAATGTTTATCCATAACCAGCTTTCTGCCCATAACCTGAGCCGCCGTTTCTTTTGTCAGATCATCCTGCGTAGGTCCCAGTCCCCCGGAAAGGATGACAAAATCAGATCTCTTTACGGCCGCCTGCAGGCACTCTGCCAAGCGCTCTTCGTTATCTCCCACAACACACTGGTAATAGCAGGACAAACCAAGCGCCGCGCATTTCTCGGACAGATACGCCGCATTGGTATTCACAATATTGCCCAACAAAATTTCGGTTCCCACGGATATAAATTCTACAGTCATCTTCTCACCTGATTTTCCTTCTCTTTGGATTTATGCCTTGTCTTTCATTACATCCTTATTTTTAATAAGATAATCTGCCAGGGATATGACTGTCAAAAGCAGCGCCACCCACATTGTGATATCGGTCAGCAATTGAAGCTTCTGTATATCGGCAATCATCAGACACACCATAATCATTTGAAATGTAGTCTTAAATTTTCCCCAATAACTGGCGGCAAGAACAAGTCCGTTATCCGAAGCAATCAGCCGAAAGCCGCTGATGATAAATTCCCTGCTGATAATGATGATCACTACCCAGGAGGGAATTCTCCCAAGCTCCACCAGACAGATCAGCGCCGCGCATACCAGAAGCTTATCCGCCATGGGGTCCATAAACTTTCCAAAATTTGTTATCAGATTATATTTTCTGGCTATCTTTCCGTCCAGCAAATCCGTAAGACTCGCTACAATAAAAATAATCAGCGCAATATAATCCGCCCATTCTGCAATGCCGGAAAGAAAACTCCAGCCTGCATGCGCCCCCAACAGCAGAAGCACAAAAGGAAGAATCAGTATCACCCTGAAAATTGTAAGTTTATTCGGTAAATTCATGCGCCATTTCTCCTATCAGATCATAATCGTTGGAATCCGTTATTTTTACCTTTACAAAATCGCCGGACATCAGCTGCGCCGCCGTATGTAAAAAAAGATAACCGTCTACGCCCGGCGCATCCATATAGGTGCGCGCCACATAAACATCTTCATCCACGGCCTTGCCTTCAATCATCACGGTAACCGTCTGTCCCGTTTTCTCTTCCGCTTTTTCAAACGCAATCGCCTGCTGCAGTTCCATCAGCTCGCTGCGCCGCGCATTTTTAACGGATTCCGGCACCTGGGGTTCCATTAGGGCCGCAGGCGTATCCTCTTCACTGGAATAGGCAAACACGCCCAGACGGTCAAATTCCATTTCATTTACAAAGCGGTACAGTTCTTCATAATCCTCCTGGGTCTCTCCCGGAAACCCGGTAATCAGAGTAGTGCGCAGACAGATATCGGGGATCTCTTCCCGCAGTCTGTTTATAATTCTGCGAAGCTGCTCCTGTTTTGTTCTTCTTCCCATCCGCTTTAAAACGGCATCCGAAGCATGCTGAATGGGCAGGTCAAGATAATGGCATATTTTAGGTTCTTTCTTTATTACCTGAATCAAATCTTCTTCTATTTCTTCCGGATAACAGTATAATAACCGAATCCAGGCAATGCCCGGTATTTGACAAAGCTTTGCTAACAACCCGGGAAGCGTTTTCTTTCCGTACAGATCCATTCCATAAAGAGTCGTCTCCTGTGCTACAAGAATCAATTCCCGCACCCCTGCTTCCGCCAATTGCTCCGCTTCTTTTAATAGTGTTTCCATCGGAATACTTCTGTAATTCCCGCGCACCTTCGGAATGATGCAATAGGTACAATGCTTATCACAGCCTTCTGCAATTTTTAAATAGGCGTAATGTCCTCCGGTAGTAAGCGCCTGTTTTCTCCCCGATACGGGCGGCCTGTTCAGGTCGTTGTAATGATTCGTACAGGATGCCCTGTCTCCAAGAGCCTCTTCTACCGCCTTGGTAATCTCGTCGATCGCTGTCGTGCCGACAATCACGTCTACTTCCGGAATCTCCTGCTGAATTTCTTCGCGGTAACGCTGAGCCAGACAGCCGACCGCCACCAAGGCTCTCAGTCTTCCGTTCTTTTTCAGTTCCGCCATGGAAAGCAGCATATCAATGCTTTCCTGTTTGGCGTCCTGAATAAAACAGCACGTATTTACCACCACGGCATCTGCCAGGGTTTCGTCGTCCGTAAAAGAATATCCCTCTTCTTCCAACATCCCAAGCATAGTCTCCGAATCGACCAGATTTTTATCGCACCCCAGGGAAACGAACATAATATTGATATCTTTTTTCATTTGCATAACGCATAAATCCTTATTCATCCTCATCGGTTAGAATTTTAATTTGTCCCTGATTCAGTTCCTCCACCGCCGTCGATAAAGGTTTCTGTCCCGATGCCTTCGAAATCAGCGGTTTTTCGCCGGAAATAAGCTGTCTTGCCCTTTTGGACGTTGCCATAACGATCGAATACCGGCTGTTAACAACCGGCGCTTCGCCCGGCTCAACCTCACTGTTTACTACCTTCATTAAATCTGAATAAGATGGATGTAACATTAATTTTCTCCTTTCGACAGAGCTTCCAGCTCCTCTTTGATATGATTCATAAATTCCGTATTACGGAAGGGCGCATTGCGGGAAGCCGTCACGATTTCGTGAATCTCCTGCACACAACGCTCCAAATCGTCGTTAATCACCAGAAAATCGTACGCGTCGATTCCCTGCGCTTCCTCCGCCGCACGGAGGAGGCGTTTTTTTATAACTTCTTTCGTTTCCGTTCCTCTGGAAGTCAGGCGCCTTTCAAGCTCCGCAATAGACGGGGGCGTCACAAACAAAAGCAGCGCTTCCGGAAAACGGTTCTTGATTTTAAGCGCTCCCTGTATCTCGATTTCCAGAATAACGTCTTTTCCCAAAAGAAGCTGTTCCTCTACATAAGCCTTCGGCGTTCCATAATAATGATCGCAGTACCGGGCATATTCGATCAGACCGCCGCTTTCTATTTCTTTTTCAAAAACTTCCTTCGTGGAAAAAAAGTACTCCACTCCGTCACTTTCTCCTTCTCTGGGACTTCTTGTAGTCATGGAAACGGAAAGAGCGTAGTTGTCGTAAGTTTCCAGCAGCTTTTTCATCAGCGTGCCTTTTCCCGCGCCGGAAAATCCGGATACCACAATCAAAATCCCTTTATGCCTCATCGCTGCCTCCGTTCTCTGCCTGTGCTCTGCTTGCAATGGTTTCGGGAAGAAGCGCAGACAATATCAACTGCGTATTGTCCATAATCAGCACGGACTTCGTTTTTCTTCCCTGGGTCGCATCCACTGCCGCTCCGGTCTCTTTCGCGTTCTGCACCATCCTTCGAACCGGCGCCGAATCCGGACTGACAATCGCTACAAGCTTATCCGTATTAACAATATTGCCAAAACCAATGTGTATCAAACTGCTCAAAATCTCACCGTCTTTACTCTATATTCTGAATCTGCTCGCGTACCTTTTCTATTTCGGTCTTTAACTCGATGGCCCGTTCGGAGCTCTCCAGATCCGTCGTTTTGGAAAGAATGGTATTCGCCTCGCGGTTCATCTCCTGTGCTATAAAATCCAGCTTGCGTCCTACGCTTCCGCCTTCCGTTAAAATCTTCCTGGTAGCCTCGATATGGGAACGCAGCCGCACCAGTTCTTCGTCAACGCAAACCTTATCCGCAAAAATTGTTACTTCCGTAATCAGGCGGTTCTCGTCCATCTGTACGCCCTGAAGCATCTCTTCCACTTTTTCTTTCAGTTTTTGTTTGTACTCGTCGATAATCCGGGGAGAGCGTTCTTCAATGAAAGCAACGTGGCCAAGCATTTCTTCCAGCTTGACAAGCAGGTCATTTTTCAAATTCCCGCCTTCATTTTTTCTGGTTTCCACAAATTCTTCCGAAGCCGTATCGATGGCTTTTTTTAAAAGCTTCCAGATTTCTTCCTCATCCGGAGACTGATCTTCCATTGTGAAAACCTCTGGATACCGAGATAACGAAGAAACCCTGATATCGTTCTCCAGCCCGAAATCCTCCGCCATCTGATTTAAATATTTCAGATATTCCTCCGCAATATCGCGGTTGTATCTGACACTTACATTATTCTCGCTGAAGTCCTCAAAGTTAATAAATATATCCACCTTGCCTCTCTGGATATAATTCTTCAGTTCATTGCGGATCGCAGCTTCAAAAAAATTCATCTTCTTCGGCATCTTGATATTCACGTCCAGATACCTGTGATTTACCGATTTCATCTCAAAAGTAATTTTACGTTTTTCATCACTCAACTCACTGCGGCCGAAGCCTGTCATACTTTTTATCATCCGTTCTCTCCCAGAATCCGAGTCTTAAGCAACATTTTAATTATAAAATAATACCACGTCCCCGTCAATGATTTCCTTGTACATTGTTCGGGCTGTCAAGCGTTCGGGCTCAATAATGATTTAATAAAGCTTGCGGTGTTGAAATTCTTCTGTACAATGCTGAATGTAGCGGTCTTGCTTCCCACAAAGCCGGTATTGCCGTTTGCTGCTTCGATTACTACGGTTGCTTTACCTTTTAATGTATTGTTTGCATAAGTAACTTTAAATCCTTTGGACTCATAATCGGCGCTATTCCCGTCAAGGATTATGGTTGTATCTTCAAGACCCCTGATTTTTATAACAGCCTTGTATGGCGTTACTGTATTGCCCGTATAAGCCACCCTGGCAGTTTTGCCTTTTTCATCCTGCAGAAGAATCTTTGCACCGGAAAGATCTTTCTTTTCTGCTCTCACTACATTATACGAGGCTGTCAGTTCTTTGCCGGTTTCGGAAATATAGTTTACCTTATTTGCCTTGGGTTCAACCTTAACGTATACGGTTTTAAAGCTTTCTTCCTCACCCAATTCAATTTTATCAGGTTTGGTACTCCAATCATCGGTTTCATTTAACCGATAATAAACGATATACTCTGACGGCTTAACCAATTCACCGTTAACGATTAAGGATGGAACCGATTTATATACCGCTTTTTTATTTTGATATATCTTGTCGCCAACTATTAACTGTATACCTTCGCCTGCCGCCTCACTCTTATGATCGTTGCTAAGTACGATGCCTTTAATTGTAAAATATTGCTTATCTGTCTTTAAGCCCTTGTAATTACCGATTCCGGTTACAACATATGCGGCAGTATTATTTCCTGCTTTCTTGTTGTTGCTGTAGGTAACCTTGTAGTCTACGCCTTCTGTCAGCGTTGTTTCAACAACAGCGCCATTATATTTATAGCGTACTTCCAGATCATCACCGACAGTAACTCCGGTGCTTACGAAGTCATAACCGTCAGCATTTGCCGCATCAGGAGTCAGGACAGCTTCAAGGGAAGCATCTGTTTTTCTGGCCGGCCTGATGGAATATGACAGGGTTACTGTTCCGATACAATTTGCACTGATACCGGTAATCGTGACTTTCTTAGTTCCTACATTTGTTGTATCGGCAGGATATGAGATAACGTAGTCAACACCTTTTTCCAGCTTCTTATCTGCCTCTGTCGCGTCGCTTGACATCTGATTCTCACCGGCGCTATTCATTACAGTAATTCCCGGTATTTGAGATTCAGCGTTATAGTATCTGATTTTATCGGCGTTACCATTTGCAAATGCCGCCTTAATTTTTGCATCTTTCTGTTGTGCCGCAGTGACGACGATAACATTAATTGTAACTTCACCCGTATAGTTGCCTTTACTCTTAGCTTTAAGAGTAATGGTAGGATTGTCCGCATCTTCAGCCCATGTTGCCTTTGCAAGCTTAGTATCGTCGATAGATCCTGTAACCGCTATAACTTCATAATCTTTTGCAGTAAGTTTCATGCCGCCGTAAAGCAGTACGGGAGCTGCTTTTTTATTCGGGAGCACTACTGCATCATTAGCTTTTAAGCCCTCATCTGCCGCCACGTCAGCCGCATTTACCGCCGCCTTATCGTCTTTGGCATTATCAAAATTCTTTGGATTTATCTTAAAATTAACAGATTTTTTTCCATTCAGGTTTCCTTTACCTGTTACGGTTACCGTAGGCCATTTTTTCTGATTATCTGCATAAATGGCAACCAGATCGCCGTTTTCATTCATCGTTTCGGACGCTTTTATGTTATTGCTGTACTTAACTGTGTAGTCTGTTCCTTCCACAAGCTTATCCCCGTTATTCCATACGGTAATCGAAGGTTTGATTGCAGAGCCGGTGTAGGTGTATACATCGCCGTCGTCAAATTCGATGCGAAGACCGGTTCCTTCCGGCAGTGTATCTTCCGGCTGTTTACCTGTTACGGTTCCCGTTACAAGGGTTATTGGTTTACCATATTTTGATTCGTTTATATATGGCGTTACATCTACCGAAATCACTTTTCCGATGTCAGCAGTCGTAACTTTATAAGTCGTGCTGTTCTCGGACGCTTTTATTTCGTTTCCACCACGATACCATTGGATTGTAGAATGATCGGATTCTCCTTCACCTAAAGTCAAACCATAGCTTACGGTTAAAACATCGTCCGGCTTAGGAGCGTCCACACTGCCGGTACTGTTCAGTTCAGGGGGCGTTGTAAAAATCAGATTATCTTCTGCTTCTTCTTTTACCGTTCCGGTTTGCGCAGATTTTGCAGTACCTGTATTGCCTGCTGAATCTTCAGGAGTTACTTCTACTTTAATTCGATATCCTTTATCCTCCCCTGTGACCGTGTAGCTCTTTATACCATCCGCAGCCGCCACACCGGTTTTTATTGTTGCATCGGTTTCACCCGCTTTGATGCGATACCATGTGATTGTAGACGTATCGGTTGTGCCTTCGGCCAAATCCAGCGTATAATCTACAGTCAGGACGTTGCCTTCATCAGGCATCGATAAGACAGGGTTCTCCGTACCTGACGTCCCCCGGGCTATTGACAGCGCAGGACTTTTTGTAAATGCAGGAGCGTCGCCTTCATTATCACCGCCGTCGCTGCCGCCGCCCGTGTTATTGTCATCCTTATACCAATATGCAGTTAATATCTTAATTCCTGTATTTTTGCTTATTTTCCTGCTAAAGTTATACTTATAAGCTGCAGATGGCGCTTCCCCTGATGCAGTAACTACCGGGTGCATATACCAGCCATTCAGGGTATGGCCTGTTTTGGTTGCTGAAGGCTCAAGATAGCGCTCACCCTCCAGCGCCCGCTGGGAGGCTACGGCCTCTCCTCCATTTGCATCAAATGTTAAGGTGTAATAATTTGCGCGTACGCCGCCTGCGTACGTTACATATATGGCAAGAAAGTCGATTCCACTGCCATCTGCCGTATAAAGGCAATAGGTTGTATTTGCCGCTAAAGCTGCTTCAACAGTGTCTGCTTTGGTGTCGCCGATACCGGCATTATTGTCTATTCTAATACCGCCGGCCTGGTAAACATTTTCGGTTCCGTCATGGAGCTTATATTTACCGGTGAACTCTGTTAATGTTTCCATTCCACTCGAATCATCTTTCGTGACAGTTCCGATCCCAAGCCTGGATGGATCATCATCGCTGGCTGATGCACATACAATTTTCAGCGTTGCCGCTCTGTCACCGGTAGTGAACTGAATACTTCTATAGTCCCCGGTTCCGACGCCGCCCATTTTGAGCCTTGCCGTATAAGGAACGCCGTCAATCGTTTTATTGTCGGCAGCTACCGTAACGGTCTTACTCACGTTATCTTCTCCGCTGCCTTCATTTACGTCTGCCTTGATGGTGAAACCTGTTTTTATGATCGTATGGTCATATGTTCCGTCCGGGATATCTCTTGCGATAAACTCCAAATTACATACGGGGACAAAGTCTGCCCCTGCTACTGCTCCTGTCGGGTCTGTTTTCACGGCAGTCCCTGCTGCAACCCATTCATACGCAGTATCAGGCGTTACTTCTGCGGTGATTGTACAGCCGATAAGATCGTCCGTTATCGTAAGGTTTTGACTGGCGATAAGGGTAGTCTTATCTGCATCGTAATAACTGGTGTTGTAACTTGTGTTCTCATAGTTCCATAAATGTTCCAGGTTATGTGCGTTCCATGCTGCTTTCTCTTCATCCGACATATCCTGAGTAAAATAGAACTGGTAACCACAATAACAGTTATAAGATCCGATCGGTTTTGGAGCCCCTTCGGTGTCTATCAGCTCTGATGTACCGTCGCTGCCGGTTTTGTACCACTTGATTGTAGAAGAGTCTGTTCCTCCCTTATCCAATGCGTAATTTACGGTCAGGATATCACCCGGTTTTGGACAATCCAGACTTATGATTCCCTCTCCGCTGATGGAGAGTTTCGGACTTCCTTTTTCTGTAAATCCTGCTGCTTCTGTGTCGCCTCCCTTATCGTTATTTAAAGGATCCTTGGCAGTTTCGGCTTCCTCAAGCGCCGTAAATTCCCCTCCAAAATCCAAAACATTTTCAGACACTGTATTTTCTGATGATTCTTCTTTATCTACCTGGGGTATTCCCTCATCCATTACTGCATCGCCGTCTGCTGCCTGCGTTCCTTCATCTGCCGCTGCAATGCTGTCTGAAACTTCGGTTTCCATAGCATCAGATTCTTCGGCGTATACAACACTGCGAGTATTGTCCGGCAGCAAAGCCACAGTCAACAGCAACGCAAGAAATCCAGCAATAAACCTTTTTCCCCTTCTTTTTACTTTTTTTGAATCCATAATAAAAAATCCCTCCATTTTTTATATATTAGGCTTATACCACAAATAGTTTTATGGCAGATCTGCTTATAATTATAGCACATATCATTTTTAAATAAAATTGCTTTAAATAATTTTCATGCTATCCATATGTTTTCTGATCTGTTATAATAAGTACCGTTCTATTATTAATGCCTTAATTTCAGCAATCACAAAAGGAGGCCCCCATGGCATTCGACGGAATCACCATAGCTGCTGTTACAAAAGAATTAAACGATACGCTCATCGGAGGAAGACTCTCCAAAATTGCACAGCCCGAATCCGACGAGCTTTTGCTTACCGTTAAAACTTCCGCGGGACAATACCGGCTTGTTTTATCTGCCAGCGCTTCTCTCCCGCTTATATATCTTACCGATAAAAACAAACAAAGTCCTATGACGGCTCCGGGATTTTGTATGCTTCTTCGCAAGCATATCCAGAACGGCCGCATTGTTTCCATTTCACAGCCGGGACTGGAGCGCATTGTCAATTTTGAAATTGAACACCTGGATGAAATGGGCGATCTCTGCCGTAAGAAGCTGATCATCGAGTTGATGGGAAAACACAGCAACATTATTTTCTGTCAGGAGAACGGCGTTATCCTTGACAGCATCAAACATATTTCGGGAATGGTCAGCCGGGTGCGGGAAGTACTTCCTGGAAAAACCTACTTTATTCCCCATACCCAGGATAAGCAGGACCCTTTTTCTGCCGTGAAGGAATCTTTCCTTTCCCTGCTTTCCGGTAAACCCATGCCTTTATACAAAGCCATATACACAACTTATACCGGGCTTTCTCCCGTCATTGCGCAGCAGCTTTGTTACGCTGCCGGACTTGACGGCGATCTGCCTGCTTCCGCTTATACGGATCATGAGCTTTCGGAGCTTTTTTCCGCTTTTTCTCAAATAATCGAAAAAATTAAGACGGGCGCCTACTCTCCCGCCATTGTGTATGAAAAAAACGCGCCTGTTGATTATGCCGCAGTACCCTTAACGCTTTATGAAGACAGCCGTCATGAATCGGTTTCTTTTCCTTCCATGTCGCCCTTGCTGGAAGTCTATTATGCCCAGAAAAGCGCCCTGACGCGTATCCGCCAAAAATCCGTCGATCTTCGGAAAATTGTGCAGACCGCTCTGGAACGAAACCTGAAAAAGTATGACCTGCAGTGCACCCAGATGCGGGACACGCATAAGAAGGAAAAATACAGGGTCTACGGAGAACTCCTGAATACCTACGGATATTCCGCCGCCCCCGGTGCAAAATCACTCGAGGTTATAAATTACTATACGGACGAACCTCTTGTTATTCCTTTAGATCCCACGCTGTCTGCCGTTTCAAACGCAAAAAAATACTTTGATAAATACCAGAAGCTGAAACGTACTTCTGAAGCGCTCAGTGAACTTACCGTGGAAGTCAAAGCCGAAATCGACCATCTGGAATCCATTGCCACGGCTCTTGATATGGCAATAAAGGAAGAAGATCTTGTGGAAATTAAAGAAGAATTGATACAAAGCGGTTATATCCGCAGAAAAGCCGGAAGCAGACAACAAAAAAAAGCGAGTAAACCGCTGCACTATTACAGCCCGGAAGGTTTTCATTTTTATGTCGGCAAAAACAACCTGCAAAATGACAATCTGACCTTTAAATTCGCCTCCGGCGGCGACTGGTGGTTTCACGCCAAGGGAATCCCCGGTTCCCACGTAATTTTAAAAACCGACGGAACACAGGAAATTCCCGATACCGCCTTTGAGGACGCCGCGCGCCTTGCCGCGTACTATTCCAAAGGACGGAATCAGGATAAAGTCGAAATCGACTATGTTCAGAAAAAACAGGTTAAAAAGCCTGCCGGCGCAAAACCCGGATTCGTCGTGTATTACACCAACTATTCCATGATGATGGATACGGATATCTCCCGCCTGACGCTCCTGGATGAATCCTGAAGTCAGCGCACCAAATGAAGCTTTCTTGCAAGCGCAAGGAGGCTTCTTCCTTTTGGAAGGCCAAGAATCTCTTTTTCCGACAATCCGCCGAATTTAATTACCAGTACAAAATATACGGGCAGCGCGGTAAAAATTGCCGCCGCAAGACAAATGGTGTTGGAGGAAACCAAAAGCTTCAGTCCGTAGTACACTCCCCATGCGGCCGCTCCCATAAATAAAGACGCCATAAACGGAATTACATAGGTCCGCATCCACTCCTGCCTGTAATTTAAGTGTTTTTTAATGGAATGTCCGTTTAAGAAACACATCACCGCAGAATAGACAATATTGGTCGCCGCCAAAGCATACACGCCCATATCCGTAAACAGCAAAAGCACCACAAGCACCAGCGTCTGCAGGATCAGGGCAATACCTGCGTTAATCACCGGTATATTCACCTTCCCGATCCCCTGTAAAACCGAATTGGTCAAAGTGGAAAGAGAATAAAATACAACCGATACCGCCAATGCCGTCAAAAGCATCGACGCCATATCCAGTGATTGTCTCTGCGGAAACAGCAGCTGCGTTACCGGCTTTGCCAATACTCCGATTCCCACTGCCGCCGGAATTGCAATCAGCATAGTGCTCTTAATTGCCTCCGCCACACTTCTTTTTGCGTGTTTCAGTTCTTTCCTCGCATAAGAGGCTGCAATCCCCGGCAAAACCGCCGACGCCATGGCAGAAGCCAAAGCAATCGGAATATTGGAAATCACCACCGCTTTTCCTCCGTATATTCCATATAACGTATAAGCTTCCGCCTCGGTCAGCTTCCGTACCCCCATCATAATCTGCGTATAAATTGTCTGATTCAGCGATGTGGTGGAATTATAGATAGCCGTGCTCAGAATAAACGGCGTAACCACAGAAAGCAGCAGCTTTAAAATATCTTTGTAAGAATCCGCTCCGACGCTTTTGTCCCGTTCTACCCTTCTCAAAATCATTTTCCGGTTCAGCAGATACATTCCGTACATAAAAAACAATGCGATCAACACGCCGGCTCCGGTGCCCAATGCGCTTCCCGCCGCACCGTACACGGCATGCTTCGTATTCCATTCCTTCTGACTGTCCGTTAAAAGGTCATCCGTATCATGGTCCGTACTGCCAGGCAGTTTCGTTCCCGTATCTTCTTTTGAACCGGTTTCGTTTCCCGACACAGACTCGTTTCCCGACACATTTCCGGATACCGTTCCTTCGTCCCTGCCTTCATAAATTCCCAGAACATCATTTATCTCTCCGGGCGTATCGGCCTGGCTGCCGCCGGAAATGAAACCGCTCTTTTCAAAAACTACCTGACCCGTATCCGTATCTACCTTGTACACGTTCATACTGCCAAGCGCAATATGAATAAACAGACAGGCCGCCCCAATGCTGATCACCGCATTGAGAATCTGCTCCAGTATCTGAGAGGCGGAAGTCTGAAGCATCGAACGATGCGCCTGAAAATAACCGCGAAGCACCCCTAAAAGTCCGGAAAAAAAGATGGTAGGCGCAAATATTTTCAGAACCATGGCGGCCGAGCCTTTAACCAGAATATGCCCGAAAAAGAAAACAAACAGACTGGCGGCGCCACCCACTCCGATCACATACCATAAAGAACAGATAAAAATTCTGTGCGCGTTCCTGTATTCCTTTACCGCAAGCTTCTGCGCAATTACCTTGGAAACGGCCGCCGGTATGCTGTAAGAAGAAATCAGCAGAATAATCGTATAAATATTAAAGGCCGAAGTATAGTAGCCGTTACCCTCATCTCCGATAATGCCCGTAAGGGGTCCACGATAAAGCAGCCCTATTATACGGCTGATAATTCCCGCAGCCGCTAATATGCCTGCCTGCATAATCGTACTGTTTTTTACTCTTTGCCTGCCGGTCTGATCTGCCATTCTTTCTCCCACAATCAAGCCGCCGAATCAAACAAGAACAGACGGAAACAGAGTCCCGTTTCCGTCCGAATCCTTATCCTATCAGCCAGTCATACATTTCCTGATACTTTTGTGCCGATACATGCCAGGAGAAATCCGCCGCCATGGCACGATCCACAATCTTATTCCATTCCCGCTTCTTATCATAAAAGATACGCTCCGCATAACGGATACATGCAAGCATTTCATGGGCGTTATAATTGGTAAAGGTAAAGCCCGTACCCCTGCTCTCATACTCATTATATGGTTCAACGGTATCCTTTAGACCACCCGTCTCCCTTACAATGGGTACCGTACCGTACCGAAGGGACATCAGCTGGCTTAAACCGCAGGGTTCAAAAAGGGAAGGCATCAGGAACGCATCACAGGCAGCATAAATCTTGTGAGACAAATCCTCGGAATAAAAAATATTGGCAGAAACTTTATGATTATATTTCCAGTCAAAATGCCGGAACATATTCTCATACCGCTCTTCACCGGTTCCAAGCACGACGAACTGAATCCCGTCCTGACAAAGCTCATCCATCACACAGGCAATCAGATCCAGTCCCTTCTGGTCCGTCAGTCTGGATATCAGGCCGATCATCATGCACTTGTCATCCACCGGGAGATCCAGCTCCTGCTGAAGCGCACGCTTATTTTTTACTTTTTCCTTCCGGAAGTTGACCGCATTATATTTATTAACGATGTAAGGGTCCGTCGCCGGATCAAACTCTTCGTAATCAATTCCGTTCACAATACCGCGCAGGTCTTTGCTTCTTGCACAAAGCAGCCCGTTCAGGTTCTCTCCGTAAAATTCGGTTTTAATCTCCTGCGCATAGGTGTCGCTCACCGTTGTAATGGCATCCGCAAATACAAGACCGCCCTTTAATAAATTGGCGTCTTTAAACGCCTCCAACTTATCCGGCGTAAAATAATAATCAGGCAGTCCCGTAATCGCCTTCACTTCCTTAATATCCCATTTGCCCTGGAACTTCAGGTTGTGTATAGTCATTACCGACTTGATTCCCCGGTAAAAATCACCTCCCTGAAAACGTTCCTTCAGGTAAACGGGAATCAATCCTGTCTGCCAGTCATGGCAGTGAATCAAATCCGGCCTGAAACCGATCACCGGTAAAACGGAAAGCGCCGCCTTGGAAAAAAACGCAAACTTTTCTATTTCAAAAAGAGCGTTATCCCCGTAGGGTTTAAACCCGCCAAAATACCGTTCATTATCAATAAAATAATAATGAATTCCGTCTACCACCGATTCAAAAATACCCACATATTCGTTGTGTCCATGGATATCCATGTAAAAATTGGTGATATAGTTTAACTTATCCTTCATCTCCTGCTTCATACAGGTATACTTGGGTAATATTACCCGGACGTCGTAGTAATTCCGGTCAATACATTTGGGCAGAGAACCTACCACATCAGCAAGTCCTCCTGTTTTAATAAAAGGAACACCTTCCGAAGCAACAAATAAAATATTTCTCATCGCCGTCCTCCAAACATTAAAATTGTGCCGAAAACTTCTGCTGTTATTATACACCAATTATGCCATGTTTGAAAGATGTTTTTGGAAAATCCTTCTTCCGTCCTGATTTTTACTCCCGGTACAGCAAACGGATTTTATCCGCAATCAAAGCAATAAATTCCGAATTGGTGGGTTTACCTTTTCCAGTATTAATCGTATATCCAAACAAAGAATCCAGCGTTTCCATACGTCCCCTGCTCCATGCCACTTCAATGGCATGGCGGATGGCTCTCTCCACGCGGCTGGGCGTTGTTTCATATTTTTTCGCAATGGTAGGATATAATACTTTTGTAATACAATTAAGCATCTCATTGTTGCTGACCGAAAGCATAATGGCTTCACGCAGATACTGATACCCTTTGATATGAGCCGGAACCCCGATTTCATGAATCATATCCGTTACATCCTTCTCCAGATCCCTGACCCGGGGCGCAGCCGTATCTTTTTTGGCAGACACCGCCTGTACTTTATCTTTCTGTCCCGACGGAACGGTAATCATGATTTGAAATTCCTTATCCGTATTCATCAGCTCATTCAGCATCCTGTATACTTTCTCATTATCCTTTGTTGCGCTAAAACTTAATTGTTCCATAAAAATTCCTCCATTGCTGCACATTTCGAATGAATTCCCGAAAAAAGGTAAATTGCTTCCAGATTTTCTCAGGAATCGTTAGTATTGATTATAAGATATTGGGGAATTATGGTTCAATATGTAGTTATCGCGCAACCGGTCAATATTCGACAATTCCATTTTATTCCAGACGCATTTTCACGCACATGCCGCCGGCATCCGCTTCTATATCCGCCATACTTCCGGTTATAAGCGGCATCATCGGCGGCAGGTGGCCCAGATCCGCATCCATAACGATGGGAACCTGATATTTTTCCAGAATACCCAGTACCGCCCTGTAAGTATCAAGTCCCATCATTTCCTGTCCGAAACACAGCGGACGCCCGAAAATGAAGCCTTTAACGTGTTTAAACCAACCGGTATGCTCCAGCTGCCACAACGCCCTTCTTATATCGAAAACGTTTAAATCACAGGACTCCATAAACCAGACGATTCCGTCCTCTTTGTAACGCATCGCAAAATCCGACACCCGGTCATACACGGTTCCTGCCAGAGTACACAGGATATCCAGGCACCCTCCTAAAAGCCGTCCCGAAAACCGGACCGGTTCGTTATCCGTTAAAAGAGTACCGCCCCGATAGCATTTCCTGACCACCGGTTCCGTCAACTGGTACGGAACGAGCGGATGTTCCTCATCTTTTGCGGATTCCTTCTCCCATCGGTCATACCCGCGCAGGATAAGCTTCTCTCCCGTCAGAACCTGAAACGCGTCGTCGATCGACGTATGCCACGGTTCCATGCCGAAAGCCGGCGCACAGGGTCCGTAAACAGCCACCGTATCACACAGCGTCGGCAACAAAAAGGTCAGATTCGTATTATCCGAATATCCCATGTACCACTTTGCCGGATTTTCTTTTATGGCTTCAAAATCTACAAAATCCAGAATTTCACACATCAGTTCGCCGCCGCCGCAGGAAATCAGGCAGTCCGTATCCGCACTCTTAAAAAAATCATTCAGTTCCTGTCCGCACTTCTGCGGTGTATTACTGATCCCGATCCCTTCTCCTTTCCGGCTGTTCGGCCCCTCTTTTAAGAAATACCCTTTTTCCAGAAATTTCTTTTCGGCGTTGTCAAATCCGCTCCTGTACGGTTCTATATTACATCCGAAAGACGGCGCTGCAAATCCGATGGTCCCTCCGGGCTTTAAAAAATCAGGATACCGCATCACTTTGTTCCTCCTTACTGTTTTGTGCTTGTATCATACCTTTGAATTCGTGAAAAGTCAATCTGTCCTTGTGCTTTGCGACAGATTTCGCTATAATGAAAAAGCAGATTCAAAGCAAGATTGGGGGAACATTATGATCAAGACAGAAATAAACGAAATCAAAAAACTTTTTACCCAGAGCAAATGCTCCATAACACGCATCTGCGGCTGCTATGTTGACGGCGAAAAAAATAAAAAAGCCGAATTAAAGGAAGCTTTTCTCGCCCTTCCTGAAGAAGATATATTTAAATATTTTGAAATTTTAAGAAAAACCCTTTCCGGTACCCCCGGCAAAAACTTAATTAACATGGAATTTCCTCTTGCCGCGGAAAATGACGGCGGAACACAGGAACTATTGCTAAAGCTGCGCGACAGCAAATTGAAGGACGACACGCTTTTGGACGCCTTTTACGACAAAATCATCGAATCCTACGATTACCCCTCGAATTACCTGATTCTTTTAATCCACGACGTTTATGACATCCCGGGGAAAACGACGGACGGAATTATGATGGAAGACGCCTCGGATGAGGTATATGAATATATCCTGTGCAGCATCTGTCCCGTAAATCTTTCCAAACCCGGCCTTTCCTACAACAGTGAAACCAACACTTTCCAGAACCGGATTCGGGACTGGATCGTGGATATGCCCGAAACCGGCTTTTTATTCCCCGCCTTTAACGACCGGGGCAGCGATATTCACAATATCCTCTTTTATTCCAAAGACGCCGACGATCTTCACGACACGCTGGTAGAGCATGTGCTTGGCTGCGTCCTGCCCATGACCGCCGGCAGCCAGAAGGAAACCTTCCAGGTTCTGATCGAGGAAACGCTTGGCGAAGACTGCGCTTACGAAACCGTTAAAAACATTCACGAAAAGCTAAGCGAAATGGTAGAAGAACACAAAGACGTGCCCGAACCCCTGTCGCTGAATAAGCAGGAAGTTAAATCGCTTCTTGCGGACAGCGGCGTAGACAACGAAAAACTCGAAATGTTCGATCAGTGCTACGACGCCACAGCCGGCAGCGAAACCTCTCTTCTGGTAAACAACGTATTTAATTCCAGAGCGTTTGAAGTAAAAACGCCGGACGTCTCTATCAAAATCAACCCGGAGCGGCTTCATTTAATTGAAACCAAAAACATCGACGGACGCGCCTGTCTCGTGATCGAGATCAACGACCAGATCGAATTAAACGGAATCCCCCTCAAACCGCTTGGGATTTGAGGGGGATTCCCCTTTTTTACCATTCTTTAAAAGCTTCTTAACCTGTCTTCCCTGTCATCCGGCGACTTATCGATTTTGAGAATCTTCACATAATACCCGAAATTCTGATTAACCTGCACCCAAACCCGGTCGCCCTCCTTATGCCCCAGCAAAGCCTTGCCAAGCGGCGATTCCGTACTGATCAGGCCTTCCAGCGAATTTCCCCGAACCGTTGTGACGATGCGGTAATTCTCCACAGCCTGATCCTCTTCTATTAATACCTCCACGGCGTTATTGACCCCCACTTCATCTTCTTTCGAGGTATCGTCGATAATCTCCGCCGTTTTAATCATTCTTTCCAGATAACGGATACGGCCTTCATTTCTGTTTTTTTCCCTCTTTGCGGCATAATACTCAAAGTTTTCGCTTAAATCCCCATGTGCCCGGGCTTCCTTTACCGCTTCTAAAAGTTCCTTGCGTTCCACAAGCTTACGGTGCTCTATTTCTTCTTCCATTTTCCGAATGTCGCTTCTTGTCAGCTGATTATGCATAAGATACCTCACTTCTGTCAAAATCTATGTTTCATGCCATATGGATAAATTATCCAGGTATTCTCCCCTTACCGCAGGCACATAAAAAGTTCCGAATACTTCACGTTCCTCTTCCGGTTCACAGCCCTCTTCCAGTTCTTTTCTCTGCTCATCGGATAAGCGGATCAGAAAACAGTAATAGGGAATTAAAATATTGCTTCCGTCGTTCCGGTAAACCAGTTCTCCCTTGATGACTTCTTCCTCCCCCGGAAAATCACCCGGAACATTTGTAAAATACCGGCCTTCGTTTAAAAGCTGTCTTGCGTTCTCTTCCCTGATTACGGGATAGTTGCCCAAGGATTCCATATCCTTTATGTCCGTCTGATAAACGCATAAAATTTCTCCGCCGTCATTAAAAATAACCGCCGTTTTATTGAGGCAGTACTGAAATAACGTATCCTGTTCCTTTTCCTTTTCGCGGTAAAAAACCGCTTTATACAGATTCGTCCCGCTTTCTGTGTCAAATCCCAGGCCGCAAAACGCAAAACGATTATATTCTTCTTCCATCAAATCCTTCTGTTGGTCTTGAAGGTATACGGCCAGTGTCTCTCTTCCTTTTTGATTTTCTTCTTCCAGGGAAAAATCCAGCATAACAGCCGCAGGAATCCGTTCATTTTCCGTCATTCCCGCTTCTTTCAGTTCCTCCTCACAGGGCAGCGTCCCCTGTCCTTTTTTCCGATATACCGGGAACAAAATTTCCTCTTCGGAATTTTGCTTATATTCCGGTTCCGTCCATGGATTCTGGTCCGTCAGCTCCGCCTCGGATAACGCCCAGAAAATTTCGGGGCGCCCGTCCATGTTCCGATACGTATCTTCCAGCCGCAGCACCGGCAGATCCAAATCGCCTTCCGCAACCGGCTGTTCTTTCGTAACTCCCTGATAAATACAAATACCGACGACAAACACCGCCAAAACGGTTAAAAGAATATTCCAGAATATCCGCTCTTTTTTCATAATCGTTACAAAACCCTTCTCTCATTCCGGCTCTATTTTACTTTTCGGGCGCCGCATATTTCCTGAAATTGTTCAACCGATACGGCCGGACTGTATAGATAGCCCTGATACAAAAGACACCCCGTTTCTTCCAATACTCTCTTTTGTTCTTCCGTTTCCACATACTCTGCAAGAACCCGAATACCGAAATTATGGGAAAGTTCGGTAATGGACGCTATAATGTCACGGCTTCTTGAATTCGTAAGTATATCCCGGCTTAATCCTCCATCAAGCTTCACCATATCAAAAATATTGGTCTGCAGATATTTAATGGAAGTGCTTCCCATGGAAAAATCATCGATTGCAAGAGAATAACCCATCTCTTTTATACGGGTAAGCCTCTGTGTCAGCTCATCATCAAAATTCAAGGCCGCCTGCTCGGTAATTTCGACGCAAATACGGGTACTATAATGGGGATAGCGGTCTCTTAATTCTCTCAAAAACAGCTCAAATCTTTCACTCTGTATCGTGGTCCCCGTCACATTAATTGATATTTTGGCTTCTTTTCCGATTACGTCTACAAGAGACTCCATATCCCGGACTACCGCCCTGAAAACGCCTTCTTCCAATTCTTCTAAAACTCCGGCTTCTTCGGCAAGCCTTACTATCAACGGCGGATATACCGTACCGTAAGACTGCGTTTCCCACCGAAGAAGCGCTTCGGCTCCCACACAATTCCCTTTCCGGTCAAACTGCGGCTGATAAAACAGCCTCGGAAGCTGTCCGCCGATTTTAAAACGCAGTTCCTCCGCAATTTCCTTGGCAACTTCCCCGGAATAATTCCGAAGCGTCAGTAATTCAACGGGTTTGTCTTCCACCTCGCTTTTTCTTAATATATGTAAAAGTTGATCCATCTTTTTGGAAGAATCCTTATTCTTCTCATATTCATAGATTTTGATGAACGGACAGTATATCATTACGCCTGCCAGTACGTTTATGATCTGCAGGACCGCTCCCGCCGCCGATCCGGTGGCCAGATATCCGCTGAGGATAATCGGCGTCGTCCACGGTACCTGCTGCGTTACAACAGGAACGAGATGCAGCTGCACCGCAAGACCGGCAATTAAAATCTGAACTACGGGAGTCGCCAGAAAAGGAATCATCATAATCGGATTAAATACGACGGGAAGTCCGAACATCATAATTTCATTAATGTTAAATATCATGGGCAGCGCCGAATACTTTGCCAGCCTCCGGTTCCCCCGCCTCCTGCCAAAGAGCAGAATGGCAAGCAGCAGGCTGAGCGTTCCGCCGCTTCCCCCCATCAGAGCAAAAACATCGTAAAAGGTCTGACTGTATATTTCCGTAGGCTGCGCACCTGCCTCCAGCAGCTGCCTGTTGATTTCGATTCCCGGCATAAAAATGTTCACCGTTACCGATTCCAACACATTATCTCCGTGAATTCCGAACATCCACATCACGTTTGTAAGGCATAAGTACAAAACGGTAGTTCCCAGAGAACGGCCCATTCCGCTGAAAATATGTGTCAGTACGTTTGAAAACAACATATTAAATCCGGTTACATGGAAAAATTTGACCAGAATCAAATTGAAAACGGCAAATAAAAGGGAAATAATTACTATGGGAAAAAGCATGGCAAGAGATCTGTTAAATTCTCCGTCGGCTCCGTCCGTATACAGCCTTAATGAACCCGTCATAGCTTTAATCAGAGAGCAATACAACGCAGAAGCGGACAGTGCGCAGACAATGGCCGTAAACAACCCCTGAGCCCCCAAAACGCCGATGGAAAAACCTTCCTGGAACATGCCTGCACAGATACAGAAACTAATGAGCGACGCAAACAGCGAGCCATAGCTGAACGACTTGTCCGGCAGCCTTTTTCCGGTATAACTGACAGATATGGATATTGTCAGATATACCGCCAGAAAACCGACTGTCGCACCATATAAAAATACAAATATATCCGCCAGAAAACCGCCGCCGAAATTACTGATGAAATCCTGGTAAACAGGTATCGGCAAAGACCGGAATAAAATTGAAAAAGAACCGATCATTAAAACCGGTATAATCATAACCAACCCGTCTCGAATACTTTGCAGCGCTACGCAGTTTTCCGTTTCTTCATAGATTTTTTCCAATGCCCCTGCGATACTCTTTTTTCTTATCATAATCGTTCCCCGCCTTTTACTAATGGACTAACATATTTTCAATGAAAATCCCGTACCCCTTCGCCGCATCCTGCACCAGTACATGCGTAACCGCTCCGATAATCCGTCCGTCCTGTATAATCGGCGCTCCGCTCATGCCCTGTATAATGCCTCCCGTCTTTTCCAAAAGACGGGAGTCTGTAATCTCAAGTAATATTCCCCTGTTTACATTATCGTCATTCAAATGCAAACCGGTAATCTCTATATCAAAATAATCCGTATATCCGTCAACCGTGCAGATGATCTGGGCTTTTCCTTCCTGGATTTCCTGCTTTAAAGCAATAGGCATGGACTCTCCCGTAATCTCTTCCAGAAGACTGGAATTACCCACACCAAAGATCCCTTCCGGACTGTTGGTTGTAATTCTTCCTAATATATTTTCTTCCGAATAATCAATCAGCCCCGTCATCTCACCGGGAGTTCCGCTCATTCCCTTACGAATGGCAATAATATCCGTGTGGTAAAGTGTCCCGCTTTCCAGTTCAAGAAGCTCGCTGGTATCCACATCATTAATTCCATGTCCCAAAGCGCCAAAGCTCCCTCTCTCATCTAAAAACGTCAGAGTTCCCACACCCTGCGCATTGTCACGAATCCAGATTCCCAGTTTATATTCCCCGTTTTCGTTTAACTCAGGAAGACATTTTACTTCAAAAATCTCGTCTTCCCGCTTCACCGTCAAAACCAGTTCATCACCGCCGGATTCCGCAATCGTATCCATAAATTCGGCTTTGCTTTTCACTTCCCTGCCATTTACCTTTAAGATGTAGTCTCCGGTTTTTAAAAGATAACGGGAAGGGGAAATGTTAGCGCCGGCAGCGTTTTTAAATTCTCCCACTCCGATCACCAAAACGCCTTCCGTCTTTACATAGATTCCGATGGGAATCCCCGCCGGGATCAGTGTTTCATCCTCTATAACCTGCACTTCCACCTGCTTTAGAGGAAGAAAACCGAATAGCTTAAGCTGCAGCCGGTATGTTTCCGGATACAGCGCAAATAACGTTACGCTCCTGTGCATTTCCATACTGACCGAACTCTTCGGAATATCCGAATCCGGCCGTTCGCTTACGGCTATCGCTTCCGGGTATTCAATTTTTCTGGTAAATTCTCCGGTTACGGGAACGCCAAAATCAATCGTCTGTTCCGTTCCGGCCCGTATCTTCAAATTCCCCGGCACCGAAGTGTAACAAATATAATATCCGGTAACCAGCAAAAGCAGAATACTGCACACAAAACTGACTGCTAAAAATTTCTTATATCGTCTAACTCTGACTTCGTCCATGTTCGATCATCACTTTCCGTTATGCAACATTGTTTCCCATAGTATGTGATGATCTTCCAATTTTAAATTAGTATTGTTTTGCTTCTTTTGCCAATTTTTTCATTTCACAGGCATTTTGCAGCGCCGCTTCCGTCATTTCCCCGCTTCCAAGAAGTCTCGCAATTTCCCGGATACTGTTTTCCTCATCCAGAAACTGAATCTGCGTAGATGTGCTGACGCCGTCGCTGTTTTTTTCTATTTTAAAATGCGTATCGGCCATGGAAGCAATCTGCGGCAAATGCGTAATACTGATTACCTGATGCGCATTCCCCAGAATTCCCAGCTGTCTGGATACCTGCCATGCGGTTTTACCGCTGATGCCCGCATCGATTTCGTCAAAAATCAAAGTATCGATCGTATCTTTTTTTGCAAGTACCGTCTTAATGGCAAGCATGATTCTGGATAACTCGCCTCCGCTTGCAACCTGGCTTAAAGGCCGGATCCGCTCTCCCGGATTGGTGGAAATCAAAAATTCCACCTCGTCGTATCCGTCGGTTCCCGGCATTTCCTTTTGTTCCACCGAAATTTCAAACCGTACCGTCAGAAAGCTTAACTCTTCCATCGCAAGGCGCATTTTATCCGCCAGTATGCCGGCGGCTTCCCGTCTGATTAAAGATGCCTCGCCGCATTTCTCCAACAGCTGTTTATATTGTTCACCGCTTTGTCTTTCAAGTTCTTCTCTGTATGCGTCATAATCGGCAAGCCTTTCAAGCTCTTCCTGCTGCTTTTGTCCGTACAACAGTATTTCCTCAATTGTCTGCCCGTATTTTCCCTTTAAATGATTAATCCGGTTCAACCGTTCTTCCACTTTTCCGAATTCGGAAGGATCCATTTCCAGATCTCCCATATAACCTGCCGCCGAACGGTTAAAATCATTCAGCAGATTATCAATTTCAGAAAGTTCCTCTTCAAACTGCGACAGCTTTGGATCAAACCCGGCTACGCCGCGCAATTCTCTTAAGGCTCTCGAAAGAAGCGCTCCCGCTGCATTTTCTCCGTCGTATCCCGTAAGAAAAGCGCAGGCCGACATGGCCTCTCCAATCCGTTTCAAATTATTCATCTTATGGTAATCCAGTTCCAGCTGCTCGTCTTCTCCGGGTTTTAAAGAAGCTTCCGCGATCTCTCCGGCTTCAAATTCCGCAAGGGCCGCCGTTCTTCTTTTTTCTTCTTCATCCATGGAAGTAGTCTGAAGTTCCCGTACCGTAGACTGCCATGCATGATAAAGCCCGGAAATTTCTTCTTTGACCCGGGTTAACGATTCCCCCGCATATGCATCCAGAATCTCCATATGCTTTTTCTTATGAAGCAGAGACTGATGCTCATGCTGTCCGTGAATATCGATCAGCAATTCGGCAAGCTCTTTTACCTGCCGTGTGCTCACCGGTTCCCCGTTAATCCGGCAGATACTCCTGCCCGGCTGAATTCTGCGGCTGATACAGACCGAATCATCCTCGGCCGGCAGATCCAGTTCCTTCAGTTTCCGGCGTACCTTTTCATCCTCGGCCTGGAACAGAAGCTCTACCAGGGCAAAATCCGCGCCTTCCCGAATCATCTCTTTTTCCGCCTTTGCGCCCAAAGCCAGATTGATGGAACCGATAAGCACCGATTTCCCGGCGCCCGTCTCTCCTGTCAGAATATTCAGTCCCGGCTCAAAAAACACTTCCGCTTCATCGATCAAAGCAAGATTCTTCACGTGTAAACTCAGTAGCATAATATAACTCCTTCTATCTCTCCCTATGTTCTCCCCTGTCAGAGCATGCTACATAATAAGCTCAGCTTTCCAGAATCTGACGGATTTTTTCCATGAGAGCAGGCGTATCCTCCGCAGTCTTAAGCGCGATCATAATGGTATCGTCTCCCGCGATAGACCCTACGACTTCAGGCTGCTTTAATGCATCGATCGCTGCCGCCACAGCCATTGCCATACCGGAAACGGTCTTTACCACCAGAATATTCTGCGCCTGATCCATGGAAATAAAACCTTCCTTCAACACTCTGTTGTATTTGTCATTCAGATATGCGTCCTCCTGGCGCAGCACAACATAATGCTGCTTCCCCTCTTCATTCGCAACTTTGGAAAGCTTCAGTTCCCTGATATCCCGGGATATCGTCGCCTGTGTGGCAATAATTCCCTCTTTATGCAGTAATTCCGTCAGCTCTTCCTGTGTCTCCACATCATGATTTTCTACGATCTCAATAATTCTGCGCTGTCTTACTCTTTTCATCTTACCCTAATCCTCCATTTTCTTATGCAACACTTCAAGGAAACTTACCCGGCTCAGTTTTATAATTCTGGTCACCTGATCGGAACGCCTGATCCGAATCCGGTCTCCGGTGGAAAGCTCCATATTATGGCCGCCGTCGAACGCCACTTCCACGGTCTGTCTCCTTCCGTCCCGGTCGGCTCCCACACCGATTACAATCTCATCCTCAGAAGCCAATACGATACTCCTGGAATGAAGCGTATGCGGACAAATCGGCGTCATCAAAAGAATTTTCGCTCCCGGTTCCACAATCGGACCGCCTGCCGACATATTGTATCCGGTAGAACCCGTAGGCGTTGCCACCAAAAGTCCGTCCGCGCCATATCGGTTTAAAAACTGACCGTTTACGGTAATATCAAAATGAATAATCTGAAGAGGTCCCTTTCTGGTCAGGACAATATCGTTTAATGCATATTCGTCAGGCATCCATCGGCCGTTCTTTTCAACTCTTCCGGTCAGCATCATTCGCTCTTCAATTGTATATTCTCCCGAAAGAAGCTGTTTTAACGCATCCTCGATATTTCCCCGCTCAACCTCCGCAAGATACCCAAGGGTTCCCAAATTCACGCCCAGCAGCGGCAGTTTCCGATCCATGGTATCTCTTGCCGCCTGAAGCAGGGTGCCGTCGCCGCCCAAAACGAGAACGCCGTCCACATCTTCGGGGATACGCGCACTGTCCGTATAGCGTTCCGTTTCCTGCCCGTCCATTCTGTTCACACGTACGCTGCACCGCTTACCCGCATTTTCAAGGAAACGGGTAATCTGCCCGGTTACCTCAGATCCCGGATCTTTATTCTCATTGGTAATGATAAAAAAATGCTCCATCTTAATCTCCATGCCCGCCTTTGCTTTTTATGAACACAGATCCTGATGAGCCAGTTTTACAACCGAATCAATCCGTTCCTGCCATAAACTGCCCTGTGAAATTCCGCTTCGTTCCGCACGCATCCGTTCCGATACCTTTTCGGCTTCCGCCTCCGAAATTTCTTCCCGCTCCTTGCTTAAGAGCGGATCTTTTTGTATAAAAAGCAAATATTCGATATTTCCCTCCGGTCCTTTGATGGGAGAATAATCCAGCTCCAGAGGTTCAAATCCGATCCACGCGGCATAATCCAGGATCTTTTCAATTACTTCCCGATGCACCGCCGGCTCCCGGACTACCCCTTTTTTCCCCACCTTGTCGCGGCCGGCCTCAAACTGCGGCTTTATGAGGCACACCATCTGCCCGGAATCCTTCAAAAGATTTCTCGCCGGTATCAAAATTTTGGTCAGCGAAATAAAGGATACGTCCACCGACGCAAAATCCGGCGTTTCTTTTATATCTTCTTTCCGCATATAACGGAAATTTGTTTTTTCCATGCACACCACTCTGGGATCGTTACGCAGCTTCCAGGCGAGCTGCCCGTGTCCTACGTCTACAGAATAAACCATTCTGGCCCCGTTTTGCAACATGCAGTCCGTAAAACCGCCCGTAGAAGCCCCGATATCCATACAGACCTGATCCCGTACCTCAAAGGGAAACTGCTTTAACGCTTTCTCCAGTTTCAGTCCGCCCCGGCTTACATAGGGCAGCGCCCGTCCTCTTATTTCAATGCGGCTCTTTTCCTCATCAAATACGGAGCCTGCTTTATCTTCCCGCTGTCCGTTTACAAACACCTCGCCGGACATAATAAGCGCTTTCGCTTTTTCTCTGGATTCGGCATGTCCCTGTTTAACCAGTAATACATCCAAACGTTCTTTCATTCCGTTAACCTGCTTTATAAAACATTTTTTATTTTCGCGACAATGCTTCCGGCGTCAATTCCCACTTCCTTCTTCAACACCTCCACATTACCGTGTTCCACATACGCATCGGGGATCGTAACGGAAAGAAACCGGCGCTCCGGCGTTTCCTCTCCCAGAAATTCCCGTACCTTTTCTCCAAAACCGCCGCTGGCCACATTCTCCTCCATGGTCACAACCAGTCCGTGATCCCTTAACGCTTCCCGGATCAGTTCTTTGTCAACAGGCTTTACAAACCGAACATTGACAAGGCTGCAGGAATGTCCTTCCTGTTTCAGGCACTGCCTGACTTCTTCCCCTGTCTTCACCATACTTCCCACCGCAAGCAAAAGAATTTCTTTCTCCTTGTAAATCCATTCGCTTTTTCCGTATTCGATTGCCGCCCGGTACTCGGAAAGTCCGGCATATGCCTCTCCTCTTGGATAGCGTATCGCAACAGGCCCCCCGAAATTCACGGCAAATTTCATCATATCGGAAAGCTCCCATTTGTTCTTGGGCGCCATAATACACATGCCCGGTATGGACGATAAATAGGATAAATCAAAAATACCCTGATGGGTTTCTCCGTCGCTTCCTACCAGCCCGGCCCTGTCTATGCAAAAGACCACCGGAAGATTCTGAATGCAAACGTCGTGAAGTATCTGATCGTACGCTCTTTGCAAAAAGGACGAATAAATTGCAACAACGGGAACCATTCCTCCCGCCGCCAGTCCCGCTGCAAATGTCACCGCATGCTGCTCCGCAATACCTACATCAAAAAAACGGTCGGGATACATATTATGGAATCTTTTTAAGCCCGTGCCATCCGGCATCGCAGCCGTAATAGCCACTACCCGTTCGTCCCTTTGTCCGAGCTTTGTCATAACGGTTGAAAAAATATCCGTATAATTAGCCGTCGTGCGCGGATTCAAAGGCAGTCCCGTATCGATATCAAAAGGTTCCGCCCCATGAAATCTTGCGGGATGGCGTTCCGCCGGGCGGAAGCCTTTGCCCTTTTCTGTAAGGACATGAATCAACACGGCTCCTTTCACGCGCCTGGCTTCCCGGATCACACGAACCATGCCCTGAATATCATGGCCGTCAACAGGCCCTAAATAGGTAATACCCATATCCTCAAAAAACATGCCCGGAATAATCAATTGTTTAAAACTGCTCTTGGCACGGCGGATTTTTTCTACCATGGAATTTCCCACTTTCGGAACGCCCAGCAGTTTATGATAGATTCCTTCTTTAATATTCAGATAACTGTCCGCGGTTCGGATATTATTCAGATATTTGGATACTCCGCCTACATTCTCCGAAATAGACATGTTGTTATCGTTTAAAATTATAATAAAATTCGTCTCCAGCTGAGACGCGTTATTTAACGCCTCATATGCCATTCCGCCCGTAATCGATCCGTCTCCGATTACCGAAACGACCGTGTATTTTTCTCCTTTAAGATCTCTTGCTTTTACCAGTCCAAGTCCTGCGGAAACGGAAGTGGAACTATGTCCCGTATCAAAGCAGTCGCAGTCGCTTTCCTTGCGTTTGGGAAAACCGCTCATCCCTCCGTATTTCCTTAAATTGGTAAATCCGTCTTTACGGCCGGTCAAAAGCTTATGCGTATAGGACTGATGCCCCACGTCCCAGATAATTTTATCTTCCGGAAGGTTTAAGCATAAATGAAGCGCCATCGTCAGTTCCACAGCGCCCAGATTAGACCCCAGATGCCCGCCGGTCACGCTGATTCTGCGAATCAGAAAATCTCTTATCTCCTGCGCCAGATAATCATAATCCCCCGGATTTATTTTTTTTATATCGTTAGGCTGACAAATCTGATCTAATATCATGCTAGCTCCATTCCCTCGCGCCGGACAGTACGCCGTGCCTCTCCCTATTCAGTGCGTACGGTTTATTAAAGATAATATAAGCTCCCTTAAAAAAGTACCGGAGTCCGCCGTCTCATACCTCTGCACAAGCTCTGCCGCCCGTGCGGAAAGAAGGTTTACATCCTCCTGTGATTTCTCCATTCCGAATATGGATACATACGTTTCTTTATGGTTCTTTTCATCGCTTCCGACAGGCTTTCCCATTTCTTCCTGACTTCCCGCTACGTCAAGTATATCGTCCTGAATCTGGAATGCAATTCCCACATCCCGCGCACACTGTTCCATCTGTGTGATCTGTTCTCCGGAGGCTCCCGCCAGAAGAGCGCCTGTCATCATAGCCGCTTCAATCAGGGCCGCCGTTTTATTCTGATGAATAAACAGCAGCATTTCAGCGTTTACCGGCAGACCTTTTTTCTCCGCCTCCACGTCAACGGCCTGACCGCCCACCATACCGTAAATTCCTGCTTTTTCCGCCAGAATCCGTAAGGCCCCTGCAACACGTGCGTAACCCTGCAGATCGTCTTCATCTAACAGTCCGAAAGCGCCTGCCGCCGTCTCATAAGCATAATTAAGCAATGCGTCTCCGGCAAGCACCGCCATGCCTTCACCGTAAACAATATGGGTTGTCTTCTGCCCTCTGCGGTATTCGTCGTTATCCATGCAGGGCAGATCATCATGAATCAGCGAATATGTATGGATCATCTCAAGAGCCGCCATAAACGGCTCTACAAGCTTTCCCGTCCCTCCGAACAGGAAAAACGTCTCCTGCATCAGTAACGGCCGAAGTCTTTTCCCTCCTGCAAGGAAGCTATAATTCATGGCCTTTGCAACGCTTTTTATAAAGCCTTCTTCTTTCGGAAGATATCCGGCAATGATACGTTCCGTTTCTTTTATTCTTTTAGACAGTTCTTCCTGATTCATTTAATTAACTCCCTGATCCGTATCCTGGTTCGTTTGATTAAAAGCCGTTAATTCTCCCCCGGAAGAAATCGTTAACACCTGCTTTTCCACCCGGTCTATGCTGTCGTTGCAGTGTTTTAACAGTTTCATTCCTTCTTCATAAGCCAAAAAAGACTCCTCCAGCGTTATATCCTCGGACTCCAGCCTGGTTATCGTACCTTCCAGCCGTTCAAAAGCTTCCTCCAGAGACATTGATTCTAATTCCATTCCCGTTTCTCCTTTTTTTGCACTTCTGCCAGCAATTCTCCGTTTTTTACCTGAATCCGCAGCAGATCGTGAAGATCCACCCGGTCCACATCCCGGACATTTCTGCCTCTCTCATCCGTAACATAGGAAAAACCCTGATTAAGCTTTTCCAAAGGGGACAGACCCTTCATTTTTTCTATATACAGCTCCAGGCCGTGCCTTTTCCCGGAAAGTTTTCGTTCCATACAATGCTGAAGCTTTTCCTCAAGCTGCAGGGCATGGGTGCGCTTCTGACGAATCCGGCTTACCGGACTCAGATACTTCAAACGCATCCGGTACTGCTGCAGCTTATCCACCTGCCTGCCGCACTGGTTCTGCATCAGGCGCTTCAGACGCCTTTCCGTCTGCGCAAGCTTATCTTCCGCAGATTCCAGTTCAAAAACGGCCAGTTCTGCCGCGGCCGACGGCGTGGGCGCACGCAGATCCGCAACAAAATCCACAATCGTCGTATCAGTCTCATGGCCAACCGCGGAAATAACGGGAACGCTGCAGTCAAAAACAGCCTGCGCCACGATTTCTTCGTTAAAAGCCCATAAATCTTCGATGGAACCGCCGCCCCGTCCTACGATCATCACATCGACCTGCAGATTCTCGAGGGCACGGATTCCGTTCACGATACTCTGCGGCGCCTGATCCCCCTGAACGACGGCAGGATACAGAATAATCTGTACGGCACGGTTCCTTCTCCTGGTAATATTAATGATATCCCGCACCGCCGCGCCCGTAGGCGCCGTTACCACGCCGACCTTCTTTACATATCGGGGAACCGGCTTTTTGTATTCGGGCGCAAACATGCCCCGCTCCATAAGTTCTTCTTTAAGCTTTTCAAATTTTTCGTATAAAAAACCCGTTCCGTCCGGAATAATCTGCCTGGCATAAAGCTGGTATCTGCCGTCCCGCTCATACACGTCCACAGTCCCGCCGACTACCACCTGCATCCCTTCCGCCAGCCGGAACTTAAGGCCCTGACGGTTTCCGGCAAACATGACGCAGGCAATGGTTCCTTTTTCATCCTTTAACGTAAAATAAATATGTCCTGAGGAATGATACTTGCAGTTGCTGACTTCTCCTTTAACGAAAAGCGACTGAAGCATATAGTCCTGCGTGAACATATTCTTAATATACGAATTTACTTGTGCAACCGAATAAACATTCTGCATCTTTTTCATGCCGTCTCAGACGAATCTGGCAAGAACGCCGTTGATAAACGCCCCGGAACCGTCCTGTCCGAATTTTTTGGCAAGTTCCACGGCCTCGTCGATCGCCACTCCCGTAGGAATGTCCTCGTCAAATTTTATCTCATAAATACCAAGCCGTAAGATGGTTAATTCCACTTTGCCCATACGCCCGGTTGTCCAGCTTTCGGCTTTTTCATTAACCATTGCGTCGAGCTCGGGGAGCTTTTCGATAATCTTTTCGTATTTGGAAGCAATATAGGCTGCGTCCCGTTCCCCCGCCCGACATTCTTCATCTTCAAAAAACAGATTCTTCTGCTCTTCCATATCCTGAGGTTCATTAAATTCTACGCGGAACAACAGTTTAAAAATCTGTTCTCTCAGTTCGTGTCTGTTCATGTTCTTTTATCCTTTATCTTGTCTGCTGCATATGAATGCCGGCAATACGGATATTCACATCGACCACATTCAGTCCGGTCATATTCTCAATAGCGGCTTTTGCCTTTGCCTGTACTTTCTGGCAGGTAGCCGGAATATTATAGCCGTATTCCATAATCACCGCAAGATCCACGGTAACCTGCTTCTCCCGCACTTCCACCCGAACGCCCTTTGTCAGTTTGTTCATTCCTACTTTGCTCATCAGTTCATTCGTGATATTGCCCGCCATGGCGCTGACGCCATCTACTTCCGTCGCTGCAATTCCGGCAATCATCGCAACTACATCGTCCGCAATTTTAACGGCGCCGATACTTTCGTCTTCCTGTAAAACATAAGTGTTCCTGTCTGTCTCTCTCTCCATGACCATACCTCCTGCATACTGCATCTTTTTCAGTGGAATTACAAATTATTATATCAAAATACAAAGACTTTGCATAGACCCATTCTTTTTAAGTCAAAATCCAGAAACTCAAGCTGAATTGTTCATCGTTATTGGAATAGGCGATGGTTCCGTCTGTCTGACCGATATATTCAAATACCCTCTGTTCACTGATCAAAAGCTGTTTCATGCGCTCGTAAACCTCGCCGTCCGAAGCCTTCAGCGTAATATAACCGCCGTTATTCCAAAATTCCAGAGCGAATAACTGTTGCAGCAAATCGTTATTGCAGTCCGTCAGATAGACGCCCTCTTTTACGTAATAATTACAGTCCATACTGACACATTCCGGCAGCGGGACTACATTGTTCAGTATATGCGTGCGTAAAAGCTGCTGCGTTGTAACTCCCAGATAATCATAATTAATTTCGGGGAAACTTGTGATCCACTTATCTTTCTCCCCTTCTTCTCTCTGATAGGACGCGTCTCCCCACGTCGTATCCACGTAATAGTAATTTCCGTCCATTCTGACTAAATTCCAGGCATGTCCCTCCCCCTCGGATACGCTCCCGATAACAAGCGTACAGAAAACGCCTGCTTTCTGCAAAAGATACTGGGTTGCCTTGGCATACCCCTGGCAGACCGACTCTCCAAACAAAAATACGGAACAGATATTCTGATTTTCTCTGGCCGCCAGATTATACTGCGTATGATTAATCAAATATTCATATATATACTTCACTTTTTCGTAATCGGACGCATCCTCATTAAGTCCCGCAAGACATTCATTCACGTATGCGTCGATTCCCTCCTGACACAGCGCCGCTTCCTCCGGCGTCATGGTATAGGTTCCCGATAACGCAATTTTTACGATTTTTTCACCCTGCATATAGCTGGTATACGTATATCCCTGTACGTAAAAAATTTCCGGATGATCATTAAGCACACACTGAAAAAGATCGGAGAGCCGCTCCGGATCCGTCAGGGAAATCGGCTGTTCTTCTGCAAAAGAAGCTAAAATCCCATAAATTTCGCGGTATACCTTCCGGTCGTCAGCGGAAAGACTCTGATACGCGTACCCGTCTTCCCAGGACTCCGGAATCAGTTCCGAAGCTTCCTGTTCTTCCGTCTGTTCTTCCGTCTTCTCTTCCGCAGTTCGTAAAACCGCCGCTTCATCTGCAATTTCTCCCACCGCTTCCTGCGCGGTCTCCATTCCGGCCGTGCTTTCACCGGCAGCTTTTTCATTGGAAAGATATTTCAGGCTGGCCGCACATAATATACATACGGAAACCATCAGCAATAACAGTCGCTTTTTCATGAAACCTTGTCCTACTCTCCCTGTTGCGATCTTCTTTCCTTTTAATTTTTCCCAAATTCTGAAAGAATCAATCCTTTATTTCGATCCAGCGTCATCCCGATACTCCAGGAATTGACAAACAAAAGAAGCGGATTGCCTTTCAAATCCTTAACTTTCTTCATATCCGAAGTCCCTGTCAGGGATTTTAAATCCATATCCTGATTTTCCACCCAGCGGATATGTTCGTAGGGCAGATTTTCCATCTTGATTTCCACATTGTACTCGTTCTCAAGCCGGTATTTCAGCACATCGAACTGCAGCACGCCGACGACTCCTACAATGATCTCCTCCATGCCGGTGTTAAACTCCTGGAATATCTGGATGGCGCCTTCCTGCGCAATCTGCGTAATGCCCTTTATAAACTGTTTACGCTTCATGGTGTCTACCTGGCGCACTCTTGCAAAATGTTCCGGCGCAAAAGTAGGGATTCCTTCATATTGAATATGCTGTTTGGGCATGCAGAGAGTATCTCCGATAGAAAAAATACCCGGATCAAAAACACCGATAATATCTCCCGCATACGCTTCGGTCAAAATTTTGCGCTCATCCGCCATAATCTGCTGCGGCTGCGAAAGCCGCATAACTTTATCTCCCTGCACGTGCCGTACCTCCATGGAGGCGTCAAATTTACCGGAGCAGATCCGCATAAAAGCGACTCTGTCTCTGTGGGCTTTGTTCATATTGGCCTGAATTTTGAATACAAAGGCGCTGAAATCATTTAAAACGGGATCGATCACGCCTTCTTCCGCTTTCCGCGGAAGCGGCGTTGTCGTCATATCCAGAAAATACTTCAGGAATATCTCTACTCCGAAATTGGTCAGCGCCGAACCGAAAAATACCGGCGTTAAATTTCCTCCCTGCACTTCCTTTAAATCAAATTCCGCGCTTGCGCCGTCAAGAAGCTCAATCTCGTCCCTCAGCCTGTCTGCGGCTTCTTCTCCGATTGCCGCCGAAAGGGCCTCCTGATCGGTCAGAGGGATTGCAAGGGCCTGTCCTTCTTTCGTTCCTTTTTGTGTGTCGCTGTAGGTTACGACACACTGCCGGTTCCGATCATATACGCCCTTAAATGCCTTTCCCGATCCGATCGGCCAGTTAACGGGACAGGTCGCGATCCCCAGCTCTTTTTCAATATCGTCTAACAGTTCAAAGGTGTCGTTGGCGTCGCGGTCCAGCTTATTAATAAAAGTAAAGATCGGTATTTTGCGCATCACGCAGACCTTAAAAAGCTTTCTTGTCTGCGCTTCCACACCTTTGGATGCGTCAATCACCATCACGGCCGAATCCGCCGCCATCAGCGTCCGGTACGTATCCTCCGAGAAATCCTGATGTCCCGGCGTGTCCAGAATATTAATGCAAAAGCCGCCGTACTCAAACTGCAGCACGGAGGATGTTACGGAAATTCCACGTTCCTTTTCAATCTCCATCCAGTCCGACACGGCATGCCTTGCCGTCGCTTTTCCTTTTACGCTTCCGGCCAGATTAATGGCTCCTCCGTAAAGCAGAAATTTCTCCGTAAGCGTCGTTTTGCCTGCATCCGGATGCGATATAATGGCAAACGTTCTCCTTCTTTTTATTTCGTCCGCGTAATTGCCCACGTCTTTTTCCTCCAAATTCTTTTTATTTCAGCATGGAAGCGCCTTCAAATTCCGGCGCAATGCCAAAATATTGTAACACAGTTGCCCCTATATCTGCAAAGGTTTTCCGCGTCCCCATATTCCCTGGCGCAATTTTCCTCCCATAAAGCAGAAACGGCGTATATTCCCTGGAATGATTGGTAGATACGGTATAGCCGGGATCACAGCCGTGATCCGCCGTAATCATCAGCAGGTCGTCTTCTCTGAGTTTAGATAAAATTTGCGTCAATTTCCCATCAAAATAAGTCAGCGCCTCCGCATATCCCCGGATATCGTTGCGGTGCCCGTAAAGCATGTCAAAATCTACCAGATTGACAAAACACAACCCCTCAAAATCCCGGTCCATATATTCCAGGGTACGTTCGATTCCTTCGGCATTGCCGGCAGTGTATACGTATTCGGTGAGTCCCCTCCCTGCAAAAATATCCCGGATCTTACCCACGCCAATTACGTCAAAGCCCCTGCCGCTAAGCTGATCCAGCATGGTTGTGCCGGGCGGGAGCAAAGAATAATCATGTCTTCCCGAAGTCCGTGTATACTGTCCGGAACTGCCCGTAAAGGGTCTTGCGATAACTCTTCCTACGCCATACTCGCCCGTCAGCATATCTCTTGCAATCCGGCAGTCTTTGTATAATTCTTCCAAAGGAACAATCTCTTCATGTGCCGCCACCTGAAATACGCTGTCCGCCGATGTATAAACAATAAGCTTTCCTGTTTTTACATGTTCGTCGCCGTAATCCCGAATCACTTCCGTTCCGGAATAAGGAAGATTGCAGAGAATTCCTCTTCCTGTCTTTTCCGAAAATTCCAGCAGCAGATTTTCGGGAAATCCCTGTTCAAAAACAGGAAGGGGGCTTTTTGAACAGATCCCCGCAATCTCCCAATGTCCGATCGTAGTATCTTTCCCTTTGGAAGCCTCAGTCATACGGGCATATCGGCCGACCGGCGCATCCTCCCTGACCCCGCAGCTTACCCCGTCCAAATTGAAAAGTCCCAGCCTGGCCATATTCGGCACATGAAAACAGGAGCTTGCCGCCACGCTGCCAAGGGTATTCACTCCCTCATCCCCGTAATCCGCAGCGTCCGGCATAGCTCCGATTCCAAAACTATCCAATACAATCAAAAATACTCTTTTCATCCGGTATCTCTCCTGTCTTCTCTTTTCCGTAGTATACCACAAACTGCCTCATTGCACCACTGTGCTGATAATGATATTTTCCGCGCTGATTTCTGTTTTTCTCTTAACAATATCTTCAATCTGTGCGCGCTGCGCGTCGGTAAGCTCAACGGCATTTACTACCACATCCACGCCGCTGTCGCTGATGCTGACTACTACATCCTCAAACCCCTTTGCTTCCAGCAGAATTTCCGCAGCGGTTTCTTTTTCCGCAATACCTGTCATTTGAATCATACTGTCTACGGCGGTCTGTTTCTGTTCATCCGACAAGGTGGAACTGTTGATAATATCCAGCAGCGCTTCCTTGTTTTTTGCGCGTGTCTGCTCTTTCAGCAGTTTTGCTTCGGACAGGGTTGCAATACTGTTTGTATTGGTAAAAACCGCTTCTCCGGGCACTTCCCCATCTTTCGGCGTTTCTTCATTAAGAGCTGTCTGCATCCCCACATTCAGATAATCGTCCATAATTACATCCGCATCCGCATCCAGACTTTCAATATCCGAAAGTTCCGCCGTCTGCAAATCTTCCTCCGACAAATCCAGCAGGGAGCTCAAATCATCGTCCGACACCACTTCTACCCCGTCTAAGCTTCCTGTAGTTTCTTTGTTATCTTTAATCGTATCTCCTGAAGTAGACAGGTATTCTTCCTTTTCCAGATTTGTTCCTGCAAAATTCAAATAACCTGCTACCGCAATCATAATGGCAAGCGCGGTAATCATAATCTGGTTTTTCTTTAAAATACTTTTCATGCCACTTTTCCCTTCTTTAACTTGTTTTCACTTTAACTATTTCCATTTTATTCTCCAAAACTTCCCGTTATACCTAATTATCCCTTAAATTCTTTTACGGCTTTTACGCTTACCGGTCCGTCTCTTTCATTTTAACTACCTTTATTTTGTGAGCTTCAATTCCGAATAATGCCTGAATGGCTTCCGTAATGTTATGACTGACGCTGCCGGTTCCGGCTCCCTCGCAGACTACCACAACGCCTTCTATCTGGGGACTGGCAGTTCTGATCACATAAGGCGTACTTTTTCCGGAATCGGTTTCGTAAACGGTCGTCTCACCGGAATCCAAATTATTCACCGCCCTTCTTCCTCCTTCCGAATCGGCTTCATCCGTGTTCGACCTCGTTACGGGATGATCTTTTTCCACTATTTTTTCTTCCGATGTCTTCAGTGTAATAAGCACTTCCGCCTTTCCTACCTGGTCCATGCTGGAAAGGATCTGTTTTAGTTTATTTTCCATATCTTCCGTATAATCTCCCCCAAAATCCGCCGCTTCCTCCGCTTCGTCTTTTACGCCTGTCACAAGCCCGTCCTCATCCTTTGAAACGGAATCTTTTTCCCCTGAAAAAATATCTTCCAGAAAATTCTTTTGTCCGCTCTCCTGGTTTCCGGATTTTGGTTTTCCCACGGGCAAAGCAATCACAAGCAGAAGTATACCGGATAAAATAAGTATTAATAATTGGTCCTTTTTCAGCTTTTTGCCCTGTTCCCTTTTTTCAGACAGCCAATCTTTCCACTTACTCATACCATATTACCTCTATTTCTTCCCGCCGGATACCAAGTTCCTGTTCAATCTCATTTGATAACATTTGTAATTTATTATTTTTTTCCGCGTTTTCCTCTTCTCCTTTTTCTAAAGCCGAAACTTCCGATACCGCGCCGATCTTGTCGATATGGATGCTGATATCCGACCGCGCTGCCTGCTCTTTTACATAAACGGTCCACTTTGCCGGTGTCTCTGCCGTATCAAGCCCTATATAACAAACGCTTAATTCATGTTCCGATGCTATTTTACCTATCTGTGTTTTTACTTTTTCTTCCATTTCCTTTAAAATTGTTTCTTCCCGAATGCTGTTTTCTATCTGCAGCTGCGCCATTTCCTGTTCCATATTCCCGCCGATTTCCTGAATCCGCCAATTAAAAAACGCCTCCCCGTCGCTTGAGAAAAAGCGTAAAAGCGGTACTAACAGCTGGACTAACACCATTACGCTTATTAAAAGCTTTAAATATTTTTCGTATTTGGCGGAAGGCTTAAAATGAAGCACTGCCTGCGCACAAATCATAAAAATACCGATTTGCCTGATCGTTCCCAAAAGCTCCATACTGATCCTCCTTAAAATCCCCGGTTTGTGGTAAACGCCGCTATGGCAATTAAAACAAGGAACAGGAACATTGCGGTTCCCGCCGCCCGGAACAAAAGAAAGCTTCCCTCACCTACTTTATTCGTGCACCCTACAATCCTTTTATCACTGACGATTCCCATAAATGCCGCCCCCATTTTCAGGCATCCGGCTATCAGAAAAATTTTGGCCAGCGGAACAAGGCAGACAGCCAAAAGTAAAATCATAAAAATAATCCCAATGCTGTTTTTAATTAATACGGCAGAGCCTACCATCATCTCGACGACTCCGTCAGCCACATCGCCGATTCCCGGAATCGCGGATACTATTTTTTGCAGCCCCTGGGATTTTATAGAATCTATAACAGGCGTTATCATTGTTTGAAAGACACTGACTCCCGTAATTACTCCAAGCGATGCCTTTAACAGTACGCCAATCCCTTTATGTAAAAAATCCAGCAGGATATTCAGCCGTTCTTCAGACCAGATTCCGTTTATCACCGCCAGCATAACATAGGAATAAATCAACGGCATAACAACAGCCAGCAAAACCTGTTCCACGCCGTAGATCAGAAGCAACAGCAGCTGATAACCCGCATAGGCCGTGACGACGCCGCCCGCCGCCCCCACAACCAGATAATAGGTGGGAATAAACACTTTGATAAACGTTACAATGTTTTCCACCGCGCCTCCCGCAGTCCTTGCCGCTTCCTGAAAGCACTTTAAAAGAACGGCCATCAAAAGCAGATACACAAGATAGAAACTGATATCCGCTATCTGGTGATTTTCAAAAACATCCGTAAAATGCGACAACAATGCAGATACAATTCCCAGCACAAGCAGATACAGCAATATATTCCGGATGCTCCCCACCTCATCCGCAGCGCCTCTGAGCATTCCGGAAAAACCGTCTTTTAGCGCACCTAAAATATCTCCTGTCAGAATTCTCCCGAACATGTCCTCAAAAGAAAAACCAAACTGAGGAAACATCCCGTCTATTTTTTCCTGCAGATCCGTAATATGATACTGATCCCAAAGCTTCGAAATATCAATGCTTTCTAAAATACTGGTATCCACACCGTATCTCCTTTCCTACTGCATAAACCCCTGTATATACTCCATAACGGCAAACAAAATGGGCATTCCCGCAAACATTACGGTAAGCTTGCCAAACACCTCGATCTGCCCGGCTATTGCCGAATATCCTGCGTCCTTGCAAACTCCTGCCGAAAATTCACAAAGATAGGTAATACCGACAACTTTTAACAATGTTCCCAGATAGGTCCCGCTTCCTCCCAAAAAGAGCTGCAGACTTTCCATCTGCTGCAAAACCACCTGTAACATCTGTACCGCATAGGCAAAAATAATCAGGCTGACGGCAAAGCCAATATAGAGGCTGTATTCCGTTTTCTGGCTTTTAAACTGTATTGCCAGAAGCACACCGATAATCCCGATCAACGCTACCTTTGCAATTTCCATATATACCCTCCATGATGCCAATGACCCGCGAATCTGCTTATAAAGAAAATAAGGACTGAATGGTCACAAACAATTGGTAAATATAAGGAACGATCCATGTCAGAACCAAAATCAGTCCTGCCAGCGATATCAGGAATGCGTGTTCTTCCCTTCCGCTGTGCTTGAGCACCTGGCTTAAAATTGTTACAAGAATTCCCACCGCTGCAATTTTAAATATCAGACTAACGCCCATGCTTCCTCCTTACAGCAGTACAATCGTAAGAAATATCCCGCTTATGAATCCCATACTCATGACTACCTTCGCTTTATTTTCCATATTTTCTTCCTGCTTTCTGACAGACTGCGCAAACATATCACAATATTGTTCCAAGGCCTTGATCTGCATCCGGTTATCTGCAAATCCTGTATTATGGGAAAACTGCTGAAACAATTCCCTTTCCTTTTTTCCAATCAGAACCGTCTGTAAACATTTTCCCATCTCCTGTCTCCATACCTTATCAAAAGGCAGTCCCCTGTTAGTCTTCATAATTTCGTAAATTTTAAGCAGGCTGCTCCGATACGGCTCTTCCATCCTGCCGGCAGTCATTCTGCATGCCTCCGGAAGCGTCGCCTTGGAATATGCAATTTCACTTTTTAAAAGTTCCAGAATCATTAAAAGGCTCCGCGTGTTAAATAACACCTGTTTCATATCCTCTCTGTATGCCGCTCCAAAACCCGTACATCCCATAATTACCAAAAGCGCGCCTAAAACCTTTAACATGCTTCCATCCTTTCGTCATAAATGCCGGCAACCGCCGGAATTCCGTTTCGTTTTTGTAAAACAATGTATCTTTGAAAAAAATGTTTTTCAACGGCTTTTTTCATAAACTCTTTTTTCATCATATCCGCAGGATTTTCCGCATGCAGTGTGGCCAGTATCCTGCATCCGCTGGCCATAGCCTGTCTCAAAAGCTCCAATTCTTCGTCATTGCCCAATTCATCTACGGCGAGCACTTTCGGCGCCATGGAACGAATCGCCATCATCATTCCCAAAATCTTCGGACAGGCATCCATAACATCCGTACGTATTCCCACATCATTCTGCGGAATCCCCTGAAAGCTCCCCGCAATTTCACTCCGCTCATCAATTACGCTGACGGCACATCCCTTTCCCCATGAATTTCCGTCGGAAATACACCGTATTAAATCTCGAAGCATTGTTGTTTTGCCGCATCCGGGCGGGGAAAGAATCAAAGCATTGCATACCCTTCCTTCTTTATATAGGAAAGGCAGTACGCCTTCCGCCACGCCCCGGACCTGATGGGCAATACGGATATTCATATAGTGAACATGTTTCAGATACCGCATTTTCATTCCGTTCTCCAGCACAGCCTGTCCCGCCAGTCCGATCCGGTGGCCTCCCGGCACGGTAATGAATCCCTGGCGGATTTCATCCTCAAACGCATAAATCGAATAATTACATATGTGATTTAATATATCCGTTACCTCTTGTCCCGATATGGTACAAGCATTTTTTACATCTTCCCCGATTCCTCCGTCTTTTTGCAGAAACATTTCTTTTCCTTTTAAAACAAAAATAATCGGAAGCTCCGCGCGCAGGCGGATTTCCTGTAAAACGGATGCATATTGTACGCACAATTTAAACTTCTCTCTTAAATGTTCCGGAAATATATGTAAAACGCTTTCTTTTTCAATTCCCATATTCCGCTCCGTTCCGCCTCCCTCATACGCTATGCGGCAGCTTCTTTTTCTCTTATCTCAATATATGAAAAGTTGTCCTTCTTATGACACTTTTTTCCTTTAAATTTGTATTGAAAAAAATACAAATATTTTTAATGTACCATATAGACAAAATTCTGCCGGCGTGCTAATATAAAGCTACAACAAATAGTAATCGTTACTAATATTTTTTTTTCAATGATTATTTTTATATAATATATATTGTTATTTATGTAAAATTATGATATATTTTTATAGACGCATGTAACCATTCATTTTAAGGAGGTATTATTATGGCAAACACAAATACAGCACAGGTTGAGAATCTTGTAAATTTATTAGACGGATACGCAACAAAAGGCGGACACCATTTAAATGTTAACGTTTTGAATCGTGATATGCTTCTGGACGCGCAAAAGCATCCTGAGAACTATCCTCAGCTTACGATCCGCGTATCCGGATATGCGGTTAATTTTATCAAATTAACTCCGGAACAGCAGGCCGATGTTATTTCCCGTACCTTCCACGAAGGAATGTAACTTTTTCTGACTTTTCTTAAATTTAAAAACCAAAGGAGTACCCTTTATAATTAGCTTTAAATTGTAAGGGTACTTCTTTTTTATGTTTCTTTCGGTCACAGTTATCGCATATTTTATACATTTTAAATAATATCTTAATACTTTATTAAAAAATATATTGATTTTTGTCAAAATATGGCATATAATGTATTCGTAGTCATAAAGGGGATTGAATCCGTGTACTATGGTGTTCTTCTTTGCATTCAGATTGCTGAATTACACTGTAGCAAGGAGACATTATAGCAATCCCAACAGCATTAGCAAAGTTTGGCAAACTGCTGGCTGTGCTTCAGGAAAAAATCTGCATTACAAAGGAGGTTAGAAATAAAATATTATGCATTTTTCATTTTCATCGCTCATAAATATGACGGTGGCCTGCTGTATTCTTACCGGGATCTTCTATTTATTGCTTCGATATAACAGGCTGCTATCTCGTTTTGGTACTTCAATCGTTTTAGCCGTAGCTTCCGTAGCACTAATCAGATTTTTGATCCCTATAGAATTTCCTTTCACGAAATCTGTTTATATTTACAAAATTTATCCGCCCGTTTATCGCTTTTTTCACAGCGAATTGATCCGTATAGGCGGTAATTCATTTAATTTATATCAGATTCTGTTAGGAATCAGTATCATCGGAAGTATTGTATTACTTATTGGCTCTGCAGTTAAATATGTACAAATTTATAAGTTCTGTGAAAACTGTGATTCCGTAAAGGATGAGCACATTGATCAAGCACTGACTCAGGTTTCTGCGGAAATGAAGAAGAATAAAAGATTTCATGTTGTAGAGTGTAATTTTATAACTACTCCACAGATTTTTGGAATCCATAAGTCTTTTATTCTGATACCGGCCGCCGATCACGACATAAAAAATTGGCGACCCATACTAAAACATGAATTGATTCACTATTATCATGGACATTTATTGTACAATATTCTTTGTAACATTATGTGCTGTCTCTATTGGTGGAATCCTTTAGTGTATTTATTCCGCAAACTTATGCGGCATCTCATGGAAATGGACGTGGATAACACGATAACACGATCCGGTTCAAGAGAAGAAGTTTATGATTACCTACTTTGCCTTTCGACTGTAGCGGCAAAACAGGCAGAAAATAACATGCAAAATCCATGGAGTGCTTCCTTTGCACTTAAAAAGCCAACTTTCTTTAAAAAGCGAAGCGAATTACTTCTTGAGAGCATTAAATGTGAACGAAAACCCTTTATGTGGTCCACGTTGTTCTTAGGATTGGTTATGTGTTCCTTTTTGCTGATATCAATATTTGTTATATTTGAACCAAGCAGTCGATTTGATGAAATATTCAATGAAACAAATGGCGAAGGTATATGGGATTTTTCAAAGGAAGGTTGTTTTCTGTTGCAAGATGAATCAGGAACATACACTGTTTATGTAGATTGGGAAATATTTTCTGAACAAACAAAATTTCCTGTTGACGATCCTAATATAAGAATTTATTTAAGTTTGGAGGAAGCTCATGAAAAAGAATCACAAAAATAAAAAATTATTGTTTTCTATTGCTTTATCATTATTACTTTTCACTAATATGCCTTGCCTTGCTGAAGCCGCAACACCAGCAGAATCACCTGTTTCAGTAACCGCTTTGGCTAAAGGTAGCGGTATAGTTCCTTACGCCGACAATATTAAATGGGTATATAAGACAGTGGGTAATCATATATATCGTCGTCAATACAATTATACAAAAAATGTATGGATTGGCGATTGGGAATTATGTGTGTAAAATAGTTGGCAAATATTTTGTAATATAATCTTTATGTAAAATGCTCTTATATTAAACAAAATTTTAAAATTTTGTCTATTTTAAGGGCATTTTACTGTTTTTTATACCATATGGCAACAGTCACTTATTTAATTTATATTCCTATTTTACCATATAATGCTTACATTATAGATTTTCTTGATTTCTTAGAAAGAATAGCATATAATGTATCTGTAATTAATAAGAAAGGATTGAATCACATGCACTTAAAAAAATCATCTTCAACACTAACCAAGCGTGAAATGGAAATTATGACCATTCTTTGGGAATCCGAAGAGCCTATTGTTGCATCTGAGATTGCCCGCCGCGGAGACAACCTTACGGTTAACACAGTGCAGTCTCTTCTTAAGAAATTAATGAAGTTAGGCTACATTAAAGTTGCCGACATCGTATACAGCGGTACTGTTTTAAGCCGTTGCTATACGCCTGTAATCAGCGCAGATGATTACGAGATGAATAATATGATGAATGCTTATAACAAGATATCCGACAAACCTAAGGGCATGTCCCGCTTTGTCAGCGCTTTTCTGGACGATGACGAGGATCCTGAACAGCTTTTATCAGAAATCAATGAACTGCAAACATTACTCAAAGAAAAGAAAGCTGAATTAAAAGGGAAAGGTCAGTCGGAATAAGTTATGCATTTCTCGTTTTCATCACTCATTAATATGACGGTGGCCTGCTGTATTCTTACCGGAATCTTTTATTTACTTCTGCGGCATAACAAAATGTTGTCACATTTTGGAACGTCGCTGGTCTTGGGTGTAACTTCTATTGTAATCCTGAGATTTTTGATTCCGGTAGAGCTTCCGTTTACCAAATCCGTTTATATTTACAATGTCTATCCTGATATTTACCACTTCTTCATCGATGACTTTGCAACGATTAACGGATTTTCCATTAACTTATGTCGGCTTCTTGCCGGTGTCTGGATTACCGGGAGCGTACTTCTCTTCTGCCGTTCTATTCGGGATTACATAAAAGCTTACCAATTTTGCAAAGCTTGCCCACCTTTGGAGCAAAAGCAGATATTGGAAACATTTACGCAGGCATATGCGGAAATGGGAAAAAACAAAAGATTTCATATCGCGGTTTCAGACAAAGTAAACACTCCTTTGATTTTCGGTATTTCCAAATCTTTTATCATTACGCCTCCCATTGATCTTCCCGAACAAGACTGGTATTTTATATTTAAACATGAACTGACACATTACTACCGAGGACATTTATTCTACCATCTTTTGTGTGAAGTAATGTGCTGTCTGTACTGGTGGAATCCTGCCGTATATCTTTTCCGCAGACTTATGCGGGCGTTATTGGAAATGGATGTAGACACAAACGTAACACGTTTGCTGGCCACAGAAGATACGTATGCGTATATTGATTGTCTTACCAAAATGGCAACACTGAAGGTTTACAAAAAATATTATAATAAGTGGCTTGTTTCCTTTACTGCATCACGCAAATCCTATCTTTTAAAACGGGGTCATTTTTTATTTGATAACTTGGAGTATAAAAGGAAACTCTTTTTTGCACCCGCTTTCATTTTGGGAATGACTACTATCTTATTTCTTTTAACATCCATTTTGTTTATATTTGAACCGAGCACAAAATTTGAAAATACCTTCGACGAAATAGAAGCAAAAAATAAATGGGATTTTTCAATGGATGGATGCTTTTTGTTGCAAGAGAAACCCGGCTTATACACCATTTATAAAGAATGGGAAATTTTAATAGAGCAAACAGCTTTTCCCATTGATGATCCCGACATACGGATTTATTCTTCTTTAGAAGAAGCCTATGAAAAAGAACCAACCAAGTAATACTTGAACTTTGAATATCAATATTGAAATATATCTATAATTACTTAATATAAGATTCTGCCACTGCCCTTACGGCAATGGCAGGATTATTTTTATACATTTTAATTATTCTTCCAGTCTTTGCAGCATTGTCAAGCAGCGCGTTCATTTCTATTGTAAAAAATAGATCTGTATGATAGAATAGGGAACATATTAAAACAACAATTTTGAAGTTATACAGGAGGGCTAATATGCTTGATATCATACCTGACCAAAAAGAAATGACCGCTTTAGTTGGAGAATCTCTATATGATGTATGGAATAAGTTATGCGCTTTAATTCACGAAAAATATGATATGGATTGTTTGTGGAATAAAGGCGGTAAAGCGTGGAAATATGAATATAAATACCGTCGGGGTGGTAAAACGCTGTGTGCATTATACGCAAGGGAAAACTGTATAGGTTTTATGGTTATCTTAGGGAAAGACGAACGGTTAAAATTCGAAGCAGATAGAGAGAATTACGGGAAAGAAGTTCAGGAAAAATATGACGAAGCTCAAACTTACCATGATGGAAAATGGATAATGTTTGAGCCAGTGGATACTTCTTTGTTTAATGATTTCATAAGACTGCTGGGGATCAAAAGAAAGCCAAACAGAAAATAAAGTTACGATCAAATCCTACAGTTCCCGGTTTGTCAGACTCATTATTGCAAAGCAGTTTTAGCAAATGCACATGAAGGAACGAATATAATAATCACCGGCCAGAACATAGTCAAGACCGGTGATATTGTTATACTTTTTCTGACGGTTCTTTCAAGTGGAAGTTGCAATTTCCACTCTCCTATAACCTTAATTTATAGCTTATTATTTCTGAGCCACATCTTTCATGGAGAAACTGATTCTGCCCATTTTATCTTTTCCAAGACAAACCACCGTAACGGTATCGCCAAGAGTCAATACATCCTCTACATGGTTAATACGCTCTTTTGCAATCTTGGAAATATGAACCATTCCTTCTTTACCGGGCGCAAATTCAATAAATGCGCCGAATTCTTTGATGCTGACTACCTTGCCTTTAAAGATCTGCCCGGCTTCAAAATCCGTAACTATAATCTTAATCATTTCTACGGCTTTATCCATCATGCCGGCATCCGTACCGCATACCGAAACCTGTCCGTCGTCATTGATATCAATCTTAACGCCTGTACGCGCAATAATCTCATTGATGGTCTTTCCACGCTGTCCGACCACGTCGCCGATCTTCTCAGGATCGATTTGGATGGAAATAATCTTAGGCGCGTAAGGTCCAACTTCGGGACGGGGAACTGCAATTGCCTTTTTCATACATTCATCCATGATGAAGAATCTTGCTTCGCGGCAGCGTGCAATGGCGCCTTCTACGATCGGCCTGGTTAATCCATGGATCTTAATATCCATCTGAATCGCGGTAATTCCCTCGGTTGTTCCGGTAACCTTAAAGTCCATGTCCCCAAAGAAATCTTCCAGTCCCTGGATATCCGTAAGGAGTACAAAATCATCGTCCGCCTCTCCCGTAACAAGACCGCAGGATATTCCTGCCACCATCTTCTTAATGGGAACGCCTGCAGCCATTAAGGACATACAGGATGCACACGTAGAAGCCATGGATGTAGAACCGTTTGATTCAAACGTTTCGGACACGGTACGGATTGCATACGGGAATTCTTCTTCCGTAGGAAGTACGGGAATCAGCGCTCTCTCTGCAAGCGCGCCATGGCCGATCTCCCTGCGTCCCGGTCCTCTCGACGGCTTCGTCTCTCCGACGGAGTAAGACGGGAAATTATAATGGTGCATATATCTCTTGCTTACTTCATTCTCATCCAGTCCGTCCAGTTTCTGCTGTTCGGATAAAGGAGCCAGCGTACAAACGTTGCATATCTGTGTCTGTCCGCGGGTAAACATAGCCGAACCATGCACTCTGGGAATAATATCCACTTCCGCGGCCAAAGGACGGATCTGATTCAGTTCACGTCCGTCCGGACGTTTATGATCTTTTAAAATCATCTTACGCACGGTTTTCTTCTGATACTGGTAAATTGCCTCTCCCAGAATGGCAAGCCATTCTTCATTGTCCGCAAAAGCCTCTTCCAGCTTCTCGGTGATCTGACGGATGTTCTCCTCACGAACCTGTTTTTCATCGGTAAATACGGCCTCTTCCATTGCAGCAGGGGGAACAATCTCTTTGATCGCCGCAAATAATTCTTCCGGAACCGCACAGCTTGTATATTCGTGCTTCGGCTTGCCCTGTTCCGCCACGATCTTATTAATAAATTCAATAATGGTCTGGTTGATCTCATGCGCCTTATAAATCGCCTCGATCATCTTTGCTTCCGGCACTTCATTGGCTCCCGCCTCAATCATAATGACCTTCTGGGAAGTAGACGCAACGGTCAGATTCAAATCGCCGTTCTTCCACTGCTCCTGAGACGGATTGATTACAAACTCGCCGTCGATCATGCCCACCTGGGTCATAGCGCAGGGGCCGTCAAAGGGAATATCGGAGATACAGGTCGAAATAGCCGCGCCAAGCATCGCCACGATCTCGGGACGGCACTCGGGATCTACCGACATAACCATGTTGTTCAGTGTAACGTCATTTCTGTAATCTTTGGGGAATAAGGGGCGCATAGGCCGGTCAATTACACGGCTGGTAAGAATCGCATTTTCCGACGCCTTGCCCTCTCTCTTATTAAAACCGCCGGGAATCTTGCCTACGGCATACAGTTTTTCTTCATATTCCACACTTAAGGGAAAGAAATCGATGCCGTCTCTGGGCTTGTCCGATGCGGTTGCCGTAGACAAAACGGTAGTCTCCCCGTAATGCATAAAAGCACAGCCGTTTGCCTGTTTGCCGACTCTGTTAATATCTACGCTTAACGTACGTCCGGCAAGTTCCATTGAGTATGTCTGGTACATAATAATCCTCCGTTCCTTTTTTGCCTGATACGAGCCTTCTCCTGTCGCTTATCAGGCCCTGACATGAATAGTTACTTCCGCAGAATGCGGAATGACAGGCAGAAGAGGCCGAAACTACTGATATGCTTACCACTTAAGAATCGCTTCCAAAGTGATCCTCATAGCAGTGGTCTCGGAATCATTCTTCCACCCGTTCCACGGTTTCAACACCGAAAAAGGCGGAAAGTCAAAACATTGACTTTACTCCGCCTTTTATACTGCCATTATTTTCTGAGACCAAGCCTTTCGATCAAAGAACGATATCTTTCGATATCTTTATCCTTCAGATAGCTCAGCAAACCGCGTCTCTGACCTACCATTTTGAAAAGGCCCCTTCTGGAATGGTGATCCTTCGGATGCACCTTCAAATGCTCGGTTACTTCCGCAATTCTAGCGGAAAGTACGGCTACCTGTACTTCCGGTGAACCGGTGTCGCCTTCACAGACCGCGTACTGTTTAATAATTTCAGTCTTCTTTTCCTTTGAAATCATGGTGATTCCTCCTGTTTTTCTTTACGCCGCATACCAGGACGGGGGTCGGAGTCGTCCCTCATCTGAGTACCGGCTGAATCTCATACTTGTATACTATAACATATTTTGATTTGCTTGTAAATAGCCAGCTTTTAACTTCCTTAATCTTTTATTACCCTTACCACTTTTACCGGCGTACGGTAATTGTGCTTGGAAATCTTAATGCCGCTTCTGGGACTGCTGGCATGTATAACCTGCCCGCCTCCTATATAAATCGCCACGTGGTTGATCGTTCCGCTGCCGTTGCCGTAAAAGATCAGATCGCCGGGTTTGGCCTCGTCCATGGAAATTTTGGTTCCCTCATTAGCCTGCGCTCTTGATGAATGAGAAAGGCTGATACCGTAATTCTTGAAGACGCTTAAAACAAATCCGGAACAATCGGCACCTTTTGTAAGGGAAGTACCGCCCCATACGTAAGGATTGCCCAAAAACTGTTTCGCATACTCAACCAGATCCACACGGACATCGGATACGCCCTGCCCATACAGCAGTTCCGTCAAAGTAACGGCCGTATCAAGCGTTTCCACCACATCCGCATATTCTGCAGCCACATAAGCTTCTTCATCATCCACCAGAACCTTATGCCAGCCGTCAATAGTTTCCACATAATCCAGCTCCGTACCGTTTAAAACCTGCGTCAGCACTTCACTTTCCAGGCTCGGCCCGGTTCTGATCCGCAGGGCGTCCGCATTAACGACGGCTACGACCGCTGCGATCTCCATCGCTTTAAGCTTGGCCTCTACGCCGGTAATAAGGTAATCCATGCTGACATAGCCTTCCACTTCCCCCGACTTGATGTGAGCCCAGTTATTTTCCGTGGAAAGAACCTCACAGGCAGAATTCTTCGGCATCTTGCCTGCCAGCTTGCCGGATTCATCCGGAGTCTCTCTGACGTTCAGATTGTTATCTACATTCGCAATTCCGAGATTGGTATAACCCCACAGGCTTCCTTCCGCCTGCTGCGCCTTTGCTATGTACTCTTCCGTCGTCATACTTGCAAGAAGCACATTGGTAACGCCCGCCTGCTGCGTAATATCTTTTATGGAAACCGTACTTCCCGCTTCCGCCGTTACAGGCTCTAGCAACAGCGCCAGCGCCATACAGACGCCTGCCGTACGAATTACATTCTTTTTCATTATAATACCTCTTTTTACAATATTTTGTAATACATTCATAACTTTTGTTACAAATTTATTACAAAACGATTATACCAACCTATTTCCCTCCTGTCAACTTCCAATATCTTCTTCTTTTTCACCGTCCAATATAGAAAAGGCAATATTTGTCGCATGGTCCGCCACTCTCTCAAGTCCCGAAACAATATCCGAGAAAATCATTCCGGCTTCCGGAGAACACTCGTTTTGCGTAAGACGTTCCACATGCGCCCTCTGCAGTTCTCTTTCTTTTTCATCTACGGCATCTTCCAGATGAAGCACATCCTCCAGGTGTTCTTCTTTGCTCTGGGCAAACATTTCCACGGAAAACCGGATCAGGGTATTGACCATATCCAGCATTTCTCCCAGTTCTTTTTGGGCCTGCTTACTTAAGGACACGCCGGTTTCTTTCCGCTGAACCGCCGCATCGGCTATATTTTCCGCATGATCCCCGATCCTCTCTATATCGTTTACCACATGGAACAGAGAACCGATACTTTTCAGGTCTTCGATGGGCAGCGTGGTCTGATTAATCTTCACCAGATAATTGGTAATGGCATGATTTAAAAAATTAATATTTTTTTCTACTTCGTAAACTTCTTCTATGTCTTCCTCATCCAGGGTAATTAAAGCGTTCATGGCGCGGTTGAGGTTCTCGCTGGCAAGAGACGCCATGCGGTCCAGCTCCTTGATTACTTCCACGACCGCCGTAGCCGGATTAAACACGACCTTTTCGCCTATGTATTTTAACTGATAATTATCTCTGTAACCGACTTTCTTGTCTTCTCCCGGTATAATCAAATAAGTCATTTTCACAATCAGACCGGCGAACGGAAACAGAACAATTACCTGAAAGATTTTGAATATCGTATGGGCGTTTGCCACAAATCTTCCGGCATCGGAAGAAATAGCCAGAATCACATTTTTAACGGGTTCCATGGCAAGCATCAGGATTATGTACATGATCACCGTGCCGATGACATTAAACAGAAAATGGATCAGCGCAGCGCGTTTCGCATCTTTTTTTCCTGCCATAGAAGCCAGAAGAGCCGACGTACAGGCGCCGATATTACAGCCGAGAATGATAAACAGCGTGATATCCAGTCCCAGCAGGTCCTGATTGGCCATTAACAGCACGATACTGACTGTCACGGAGGAACTCTGGATAATCGCCGTAAGCACGGTTCCTACCAGAATTGCAAAAAGAGGATTCTTCAGGGAGGACAGCAGTTCCACAATCTGGGGCATATCTTTCATTCCCGACATAGCCCCGGACATATTGGAAAGTCCCAAAAACAGAATTCCGAACCCTACGATCACTTCTGCGAATTTGACCAGCTTTTGTTTCTTGCAAAACATCACAACCAAAGCGCCGGTCAGAAGAATGACGGGCGCTGCAGCCGACAAATTGAAAGATACCAGCTGTGAGGTAACCGTAGTACCGATATTGGCTCCGAAAATTACACCGGCGGCCTGGTACAGATTCATCAATCCGGAATTGACAAAACTGACGACCATCACCGTACAGGCCGAAGAGGACTGTATAATACCGGTAAATACGATGCCGACCAACATACCCGTAAAATGATTTGTGGTAAAGATCTCAAGAATTCTACGAAGCTTTGCGCCTGCAACTTTCTCAATGGATTCGCTCATCAGCTTCATGCCGAACAGAAAAAGTCCCAGACCGCCTGCCATAGATAACAGAATACTTACGCTCATAATTCTCCTTTAGTGCTGTGTCGAAATTAAATTGCTGGTTTCAGCACACTCCACTTACCATTTTACGTAAAAATGGAAGAAGATACAAGCTTTTCTGACAAAATATTATATTTTTTTAGCTTTCTCATGCCGATAATGAAAACCTGCCTCAATATCCGCCTTCATCTGTGCCTTTAACGCTTCCACACTTTCAAATTTCTGTTCCGGACGTTTAAAGGAATACAGCCGTACCTGCGCCATATCTCCGTATACGTCCTGGTTAAAGTTGTATAAAAAGGTTTCCACGCCGGTATGGTGACCGTCCACAGTCGGCTTTTTACCGATATTGGTGATCCCCTTGTATACATTTCCTTCGATCTCCACTTCCGAAAAATAAACGCCGAAGGGGGGCAGCACTTTATTTTCCGGAGGCAGCTGGTTAATGGTAGGCATGCCGATACTCCTGCCCAGTTTATTTCCATGAACAATTTCTCCGTAAACGGGATACGGTTCTCCCAGCAATTCTTCTGCCAGTTCCATTTTTCCCTGATCCACGGCTTCCCTGACGTACGTGGAACTGATTTCCCTGCCGTTTTTACGGATTTTTTGAATAATTTCCGTTTTATATCCGTAAAGCTCCTGCACAGCGCATAAATACGCGCTGTCCCCCCGGCCGCCCTGCCCGAAAGAAAGATCGGTCCCGGCCGCAATAAACCGGGTATGCATCTGATCCGCCAACAGTTTTTCAACAAACTTTTCCGGTGTTATGGCCGCCGTCTTTTCATTCAAGGGGAATTCAATTAAAATATCTATACCCATTTTTGCAAATATCCGGCGTTTTTCCTCTCTGGTAGTAAGCTCCATGGGCAGCCTTTTTCCGAAAAACACGTCGGGCGGCGGATCAAAAGTAAATACACAGGAGCGAAGTCCATCTTTCTTTTTATTCAAAATCTGCTGCAGCAGTTTCTGATGCCCGATATGCACGCCGTCAAATTTTCCGATCGCAACCGCCGTTTCTCCTTCAATCAGAAACTCTGTGTACGCTTCTATAATTCTCACGCCAATCCTCCATACTCCGAAAGCTATGCTTCCATATCCGGCAGAAACATTTTATAAGGCTTGTAAAGCCCCTCTGTCTCCAGATACTCATAAACTCCGTAAAAGCTTTCCTTTACATCATACATGCGGACAAGTTCCCCCCTGCCATTCACGGATATCTGAAAAGTATCTTTTCCGGCATCCGCCGCTTCCCGGCGGTTAATCTGCCTTTTGTTTAATACGTTGCCGTTTTGCAGCATAGCTGTTGCCGTCCGGACGGCAAATACTTTATCATAAGATTCAAATATTTTTTCTACGGGAAGCACCGCATCCATAATTTTTCCGCGGTCCCGCAATTCTTCTATCTGCGCAAGGGTCAGGGCGTCCTCCGCTTGAAAGCTTCCCGCCGCCGTCCGTTTAAGACTTTCCATCGCGCCCCCGCAGCCAAGTTTTGCGCCTATATCATGGCACAGTGTGCGGATGTAGGTTCCTTTGGAACAGGAAACTTTAAACCGAATGACCGGTAATGCAATTTCCTGTATATCCATTTTGTAAATCGTAACGGCTCTGGAAGTCCGCTCGATCTCCTTTCCCTGTCTCGCCAGATCGTAAAGCTTTTGTCCGTTTACTTTTAATGCGGAATACATGGGCGGAATCTGTGCATATTCCCCCAAAAAAGATAACAGAACTTCTTCCGCTTTCTCCGGGCCAACGGCGACGGGCCGTTCCGTAAGCACGGTACCCGTTAAGTCCTGCGTATCGGTCGTCACTCCCAGGCGCAGAACGGCTTCATATTCCTTGGTTTTGTCCACAAACAGATCACACAATTTAGTTGCGTTTCCCAGACATACAGGAAGTACCCCGACCGCTTGCGGGTCCAGGGTACCTGTATGACCAATCTTTTTCTGTTTTAAAATGCCCCGAAGCTTTGCCACCACATCATGAGAGGTAAAGCCTGCTTCTTTATAAACGTTGATCATTCCGTTAATCATGTTTTGCTCCGATTTGTTTCTCAATATGTAAAGAAAGATTGTTAATGCAATCGTGGAAAGTTCCTTTCATGGTACAGCCCGCCGCGCGCACATGCCCGCCGCCGCCAAAATAAGAAGCGATCCGGGACACATCTACACGGTCATTGGAACGCATGCTGATTTTGTATTCCATCAATCCCGTCTGATACAGGAAAACAGCACAATCGACTCCCTTAATATTACGCAGCTGATTCGCAATGCCGTCAAGATCCGCGGGATTTACCCCGTAAAAATCCATTGTCTTTCTGTCAATACAGCTTACGATGCATCTGCCGTCCATAAACTGAATACTTTCCAAAAGCGCCCTGCCTAAAATCTGGCTTTGAATATATGTCTTCTGGTAAAAAGTTTCCTCTATAATCCTTGGAAAGTCAAAACCGTAAGTAATCAGCTCCGCCGCATCCGCAAGGGTTCTTCCGGTTGTATTGGAATACTGAAAAACACCCGTATCGTGAATCATTCCGATATAAACAGCCAATGCGATATCCGCGTCCATACGTTCTTTTAAAGGCAGCGGATTGTCATCCGCTTTAATCAGTTCATAAATCAATTCGCTTGTAGAACTGGCTTTGGGTTCCACATAATTAATCTGTGCGCATCCGTTTTGATTGCTCACATGATGATCGATATTGACTGTCTTTTTTGCCCCGTCAAAATATGCCTCCGCTTTTCCCAGCCGGTCCTTTGCCGTATCCAGTGCAAAGAACACATCGAAACTGCCTTCCCACTCATAAGAGGTATCAATCTGAGACAGATACTTCATATCTGTCATGGTATCCTGGCGGCTCTCCAGAAAAAGATGAATATCCGCATCTTTGCATATCTTTTTTAAGTACAGAAACAACGCCATGGCACTGCCGGTACAGTCCCCGTCGGGACGGATATGACCGCTGATTCCGATGGACGAGGCTCCTCTTACTATTTCTGTCAACTTCACATTTCATCACTCCTGTCTGACAGATTTTTGTTTACTTCATCAATTAATTTTGACATATTTACGCCGTATTCAATGGATTGATCCATAACAAACGTGATTTCGGGAGTATTACGCAAGTTAATCGTTTTGGCAAGACGGCTTTTGATAAAGCCCTCCGCGCTTTTCAATCCCTGAAGCGTTTCATCCCGCGCCGTATCGTCTCCCAAAACGCTGATATACGCCTTACAGGTCTTTAAATCCGGGGCAACCTCTACGGCAACCACACTGGTCATGGGAGAAATTCTGGGATCTTTGATTTCTCCCCGTATAATCTCTGCAAGGACTCTCTGCACTTCACCATTGATTCGTGTGCTTTTGATACTGTTTTTTCTCATTGATAAGACTCCTTTTCGTCTAGTGTCATTGCCGCCGTTCTTACCTTGGCACTTCAACCATAATGTACGCTTCTACAATATCCAGTTCCTGCATCTGGTCATAGCCTTCAAATACAAGACCACATTCATAACCGGCTTTCACTTCTTTTACGTCGTCTTTAAATCTCTTCAAGGAAGCCAGTTCTCCTTCGAATATCTGTTTTCCTTCTCTGCTGATCCGAACTTTGCAGTTTCTCTGGAAAACGCCGTCAAGTACATAGGAACCCGCAATATTTCCTACGGCGGAGGCCTTAAAGATCTGACGCACTTCCGCATGGCCTATCACTTTTTCTTCGTAAACCGGATCTAACATTCCTTTCATAGCCGCTTCGATATCTTCAATCGCCTGATAAATTACCTTATAGAGTCTGACATCCACGCCTTCTCTCTCGGCAATGGCCTTTGCCGTCGCATCGGGCCGGACGTTAAATCCGATAATAATGGCATCGGAGGCGGAGGCCAGGCTTACATCCGATTCATTGATGGCGCCTACTCCGCCATGAATACATTTGACTACTACTTCCTCATTGGAAAGCTTAAGCAGGGACTGTTTTACGGCTTCCACGCTTCCCTGTACGTCCGCCTTTACGATCAGGTTCAGTTCTTTCAGATTTCCGGCCTTTATCTGGCTGAACAAATCGTCCAGGGACATTCTGGATTTTGTGTCTTCCAGCATTTTTTCCTTATTCTGCGCAACAAAAGTTTCCGCATAATTCTTCGCGGTCTTATCGCTGTCATGGGCAATAAAGACTTCGCCCGCATTGGGTACGTCGTTCAGACCCAGAATCTCTACCGGCGTGGAAGGCTCCGCTTCCTTAACCCGGCGGCCCTTGTCGTCGATCATCGCTCTTACTTTACCGTGGCTGGCTCCTGCGGATATGAAATCTCCCACCTTTAACGTACCCTTCTGCACCAGTACGGTAGCCACAGGCCCGCGTCCCTTATCAAGCTCTGCCTCGATCACGATTCCTCTTGCGCGTCTGTCGGGATTGGCTTTCAGTTCCAGAATCTCCGCCGTCAGAAGAATCATTTCAAGAAGCTGTTCGATTCCCTCTCCTGATTTTGCGGATACGGGAGCAAACACCGTGCTTCCGCCCCAGTCTTCGGCAATCAGTTCATATTCTGCAAGCTCCTGCTTTACACGGTCGATATTCGCGTTCGGTTTATCGATTTTATTAACGGCTACAATAATTTCAATTCCCGCCGCCTTAGCGTGATTAATAGCTTCCACGGTCTGGGGCATAACGCCGTCGTCCGCCGCCACAACCAGAATCGCAATATCCGTCGCATTGGCGCCGCGCATACGCATAGCCGTAAAAGCTTCATGTCCCGGCGTATCCAGGAAGGTGATCTTCTGTCCGTTGACCTGAACAGTATATGCGCCGATATGCTGTGTAATGCCGCCGGCTTCCCGGTCCGTCACATTCGTTTTACGGATGGCGTCAAGAAGAGAGGTTTTACCATGATCGACATGCCCCATAACACAGATTACGGGCGCGCGGCTTACCATATCCTCTTCCTTTTCTTCTTCCTCTTTCAGCAGTTCCTCAATAACATCTACTTTTACTTCTTTTTCACAGATAATTTCGTATTCAATTGCGATGTTCTCCGCATCTTCAAAGCTGATTTCCTGATTTACAGTAACGATACGTCCCTGTAAAAAGAGCTTCTTTACGATGGCGGACGGCTGAATTTTCATTTTTTCAGCAAGATCCCGGATTGTAATGACATCCGGAATGGTAATGACTTTAATAACTTCCTGTGCCGACTCTTCTTTCTTTTTCTCCGGTTTAATAAACCTGCCCGGTTTATTTTTTACTTTATCGCCGTCTTCCTCGTAGATATGGTCTTTCCTTGACCGTTTATCTTTATCCTGATTGCTGATACGGCGCTTTTCATCTTCTCTGTGTTTCTCAATATCCTTTGACGGAGTCTCAAACCCTTTTGACGGAGCTTTTCCGAATCGATTACCCGGCCCTGCAGCTGGCTTACCAGTTCTGTCCTGATTGTTAAAGCCGCCCCGATTACCCGGCCCAGCATTGTTACCGCGCCAATTACCCTGATTATTGCCAGAATTCTGACGGCCTTCTCCCGCAGGACGGTTATTCTGGTATGCTCCTTTTGCGCCGCCGGACGTATTCCTGTCCGCAAAACGGTCGCGGTTCCTGCCTTCCCCGTTTCTTTGAGGCTGTCTGTCGTTTCGGTTGTTTTGACGCTGCCCTGCCGTTTCACGGTTTTCCCTCCTGTCCACAGGCTTTGCAGCCATTCTTTCAACCGGTTTCTCTTCCGGTTTTTCAACTGCCTTTACCTGGTTTTCAACCGGTTTTACCGGATTTTCTTTTTTAGGAGCCGGCCTGGACGGCACCATATTTACCGCCGGCGCCGGAGATGGCGGAACGGTAGGACGGATCAAGCCTCCGGCCGGACGCATGGGATTCGCGTTACGGTTCCGGTCGCCGCCCGGTCTTGCCTGATTGGGGTTGGGTCTTGCCTGATTCGGGTTGGGTTTTGCCTGATTCGGGTTCGTTCTTGCCTGCCCGCCCGGACGCTGTCCCGGCATTTTGGAATTCTGGGGATTGCTTACAAAAATGATTTTTTTCTTCTTTTTAGGCGCTTCCTCCGTCTTCACTTCCGACTTTGCCTCCGTTTTAGTTTCTTCTGTTTTCTGTTCTTTATTCACAGGCGTCTGTTCCGGTTCCGCTTTCACTGTCCCGAAATGGACTCTCACCTTTTTTGCGTCTTCCTCTTCAATAGAGCTTTGGGCCGCTTTTGCCTCAATGCCCTTCTCCTGCAGAAAAGCAAGAATTTCTTTACTTTGTTTATCTAATTCTTTCGCAAGTTCATGAACTTTAATTTTCGCCATGCTTACTACCTCCGTGTTATTCTACTAATCTCCCAGACAGGTGATGATTGCTTTTGCCAGTCCTTTATCCAGTACCGCGGCGGACGCTCTGAACTCTTTGCCGATCGCATGCCCCAGCGTTTCTTTTGTACCATATTCATAAACCGGTACGTTATAGAAAGAGCATTTATCGTGGAAAAGCTTCTTGGTGTTATCCGACGCGTCTTCTGCCACAATCACCAGCTCGGCTTTTCCGCCTTTCACTGCGCTTTCCGCAGAAAATTCACCGCTTGCCACCTTTCTGGCTCTTGCTGCAAGCCCCAAAAGGGATAAAACCTTATTCCGCTCCATGGCCTTCAAACTCCTTTTCCAGGCTGTCATATACCTCTTCCGGAATACTCATTTTGAAGGAGCGCTCCAGTCCTTTGTTTTTGCGGGCTTTCTTTAAACATTCCGCCTGCATGCAAAGATATGCGCCTCTTCCGTTCTTTCTTCCTGTTACATCCAGGACAATGGGGCCTTCCGTGGTTTTAAGCACGCGCATCATTTCTTTTTTGCCTTTCATTTCGCCACAGCCTACGCATTGTCTCATGGGAATCTTTTTACTCATATTCGCCCTCATCCGGTTCCGCTTCATACGTTTCTTCGTACTCCGCTTCCTCTTCGTATTCGTCATATTCATCCATATAATCTTCGTAACGGAAACCGGGCGCGTCTTTTGCCTGGGTCTCGCTCTTAATATCGATCTTATAACCGGTCAGACGCGCGGCAAGTCTTGCGTTCTGTCCTTCCTTACCAATGGCAAGCGAAAGCTGATAATCGGGAACCACAACCTTTGCCGTCTTATCGTCAGGATCCGCAAACACGGCTACAATTTTAGCCGGTGAAAGAGCGTTCTGAATCAGATTGCCGGGGTTCTCATCCCAGTTAACAATATCGATTTTCTCGCCTCTCAGTTCTTCTACGATTGCGTTTACCCTGGCGCCGTTCATACCTACGCAGGCGCCTACCGCGTCTACATTGGGATTATTGGACCATACCGCAATTTTCGTTCTGCTTCCGGCCTCTCTGGCAATACTCTTAATCTCAACGGTGCCGTCCTTAATCTCGGTCACTTCCGATTCAAACAGTCTTTTCACAAGCTCCGGGTGCGTTCTGCTTACATTGATACGCGGTCCTCTGGGCGTATTTTTCACTTCCAGGATATATACTTTGATTCGCTCCGTAGGACGAAACACTTCCCTTTTCACCTGCTCGTTCTCATTCAGCATAGCGTCCGCTTTTCCCAGGTTGATGGAAATGCTTTTACCGATGTAGCGCTGTACAATTCCCGTTACCACATCTTTTTCTTTTTCATAATACTGATTATAAATTACGCTGCGCTCTTCTTCGCGGATTTTCTGAAGAATCACGTTTTTGGCGTTCTGGGTTGCAATACGTCCGAATTCTTTAGATTTAATTTCCACATGAAGCAGATCTCCCACTTTTGCTTTCACGGATATTTCTTTGGCATCCTCCAATGCAATCTGCATGCAGTCGTCTTCCACATCCTCTTCGTTTTCCACTACTTCTTTTTCCGCATATACCAAAAAGTCGCAGGTTTCACGATTTATTTCAACCTTGATATTATCCGCTTTCCCAAAATGATTTCTGCAGGCAGTGAGCAGAGAATTCTCTATGGCCTCGAACAGTGTCTCTTTACTGATCTCTTTCTCTTTCTCCAGAATATCCAATGCTTCCATTAATTCTTTGTTCATTTTTCCTTTTTTCCTCCTGACTAAAAATCCAGCGCCAGCCGAATCAAAGCAATGTCTGATTTTGCAAAGCTGATTTCTATATTATCTATTTCTATGGTTATTGTTTTATCATCATAAGACTTAAGAATTCCCGCAAATTCTTTGCTGCCGTCCACGGGTTTGTAAGTTTTCACTTCCACTTCCTCCCCCAGACTTTTTTCAAAATGCTTATCTTTTTTCAAAGCCCTTCCAAGTCCCGGACTGCTTACCTCCAAAATATAGGCTTCCTCAATAAAATCTTCCCTGTCAAGCGCATCCGATAATGCCCGGCTGACGTGCTCGCAGTCGTTGATATCCACACCGCCCGGCTTATCAATATAAGCCCGCAGATACCAATCGGCGCCTTCCTTTACATATTCCACGTCATAGATTTCAATCCCCTGTTTTTCTACGATGGGTAAAAGAAGACTTTCTGTTCTGGATTCATATGTCCTCGATTTTGACATAGACTCACCTTTCCTTCCCTATTCAATTTTCTGCAGGCCAAAACTACCATAAAGAAAGAGTGGACTGCCGTCCACTCTTAACACTTGAAGTATTCACCATACTTACCCATTATAGCACTTGCTTTTATAAAATGCAACCTCTTTTTACATCATTGATGTATGCTTTTTACATCATTCCGCCCATTCCGGCGCCTGCAGGCATTGCCGGCGTCTCTTCTTTGATATTTGCAACAACAGATTCGGTTGTAAGCAGAGTAGCCGCAACGCTGGTAGCGTTCTGCAAAGCGCTTCTCGTTACTTTTGCAGGATCAAGAATACCCGCTTTTACCATATCTACATATTCTTCTTTCAAGGCGTCAAAGCCCACGCCGATTTCGGACTCTCTCACCTTATTGATGATTACGCTGCCTTCCAGGCCTGCATTAGCCGCAATATGGAACAGCGGAGACTCCAGCGCTTTCAAAACGATCTGTGCGCCGGTCTTCTCATCACCCTCTAATCCTGCCGCCGCTTTGGCAACTTCCTTGGAAGCATGGATATAAGCGGAACCGCCGCCGCAGATAATACCTTCTTCCACAGCCGCTTTCGTTGCCGCAAGGGCATCTTCCAGACGGAGCTTCGCTTCTTTCATTTCGGTTTCGGTTGCCGCGCCTACACGGATAACCGCTACGCCGCCAGCCAGTTTTGCAAGACGCTCCTGCAGTTTTTCTTTATCAAAATCGGAAGTTGTTTCCTCAACCTGGTTTTTGATCTGGTTGATTCTTGCATCAATCGCTTCCTTCTCGCCTTCTCCGTCAACGATCACCGTATTCTCTTTCTGTACTTTAACGGATTTTGCACGTCCAAGCTGGTCCATGGTTACATCTTTTAATTCCATGCCCAGTTCGCTGCTGACTACCTGGCCGCCTGTAAGAATGGCAATATCCTCAAGCATCGCTTTTCTTCTGTCGCCGTAGCCGGGCGCTTTTACCGCAACTACATTGAAGGTTCCCCGCAGTTTGTTGAGGATCAGAGTCGTAAGCGCTTCGCCTTCCACGTCTTCGGCAATAATCAGAAGCTTTGCGCCGGACTGAACGATCTGCTCCAGCAGGGGAAGAATCTCCTGAATGTTGGAAATTTTTTTATCGGTAATCAGGATGTAAGGGTTCTCAAGAACCGCTTCCATTTTATCCATGTCGGTCGCCATATATGCGGAAATGTAACCGCGGTCAAACTGCATACCTTCTACCAGATCCAGTTCTGTCAGCATGGTTTTGGATTCTTCAATGGTAATAACGCCGTCGCCGGATACCTTTTCCATAGCGTCTGCAACAAGGGTTCCAACTTCTTCATCACCGGCGGAGATCGCTGCAACTCTTGCGATATGCTCTTTGCCGTTTACTTTGGAACTCATCTTTGCAATCGCTTCTACCGCCACATCGGTTGCCTTTTTCATACCTTTTCTTAAGATAATGGGATTGGCGCCTGCAGCCAGGTTTTTCATTCCTTCATGAATCATTGCCTGTGCCAGCACGGTTGCCGTAGTCGTTCCGTCTCCGGCCACATCGTTGGTTTTGGTCGCAACTTCTTTTACAAGCTGTGCGCCCATATTTTCAAACGCGTCTTCCAGCTCGATCTCTTTAGCAATCGTAACGCCGTCATTGGTGATCAGGGGAGCGCCGAAAGATTTGTCAAGAACTACGTTTCTTCCTTTCGGTCCCAGTGTTACGCTTACGGTATCAGCCAGTTTATTCACGCCGCACTCTAAAGCCGCGCGTGCTTCTGCTCCATATTTTAATTCCTTTGCCATGTTTATTACGCCTCCTGAATTTAATTTACTTTTTTTGAATTGCGGTTTTACTGAAGAATTGCAAGAATATCATTCTGTTTTACAATGATGTATTCTTCTTCCTCAAGCTTTACGTCGGTTCCCGCATATTTGGAATAAATAACCTGATCGCCGACTTTTACTTCCATCTTTACTTCTTTGCCGTCAACGCATCCGCCGGGACCTACTGCGATAACCTCTGCCTGCTGGGGTTTCTCTTTACTCTGACCAGGAAGGACAATTCCTGATTTCGTCGTCTCTTCTGCCGCTAACTGTTTTAAAACAACTCTGTCGCCAAGTGGTACTAATTTCATTTTAATAGCCTCCTTATAGCAATTTTTTATTTCTTTATTAAGGTTTGTTAGCACTCTTCATAGTCGAGTGCTAAACACTATCCATATATTAGATTCATACGGAATGGTTTGCAACCGAGATAACATTTATATTTCTTAATTATACTTTTATTTACTTCTGTTTTCTCTCATTTTCTCTTATTTTCTCATTTTCAATGGTTTTAATCGATTTAATTTTTATTTTATAATTTGTTTCCGATCTCTTGAAACTTATAGCGTCAGAGCACGAAAAAAGGGACTATCATTTCGACAGCCCCTGACATTCCAAATATTTATAATTGTATTCTCCATGCATATCGCAAGCATTGCTTGCGATACTGCTTAAATAACAAGTTGAAAAATCTCTGATTTTTCAACCTATTCCTTTTTCCAACCGTTCACGATAGTCCGGCATATTTTTAATCCGTATTTTATCATTAAACATCTCATATTCCGCATCCGAAAGTTTATCTTCCAGAGATTCTTCTACGTTCTCCTTGTACACAATACCGAAGGCTGCGGAAGGGACCAGTATCGGATCGTCATATTCGTCAAGATCCCTGCGGATCCTCTCCACAAATTCTTCCGCTTCCTGCTCCTGCGGCATGGGTATAATAATATTAAACAAGTCTCCGGCGCACCGGCCGATTACGTAGTCTTCCCTGGCATGTTCCCGGATGATTCCTGCCACCACGCTGATTAATCGGTCGCTTTCTTCGATGCCAAAATGATCGTGGAAAAACTTCCAGTCGTTAATATTAGCCTGGATCAGCGCAACCGGCGCAATCTCCGCACGGTCAATAATCTTCATCCGGTTCTCAAAATACGTCTTGTTCAGGGTTCCCGTCAGAACATCCTTTCTTTCGTCGCCTTTGAGCTGCTGCCTGCCCGCTTCCACACGGTCTGCAAGCTCATCGCAATATGTGGAAAGTTCTCTGGCAAGATAGGATTTTTCTCCCCATGCTTCCAACATGCGCACATACATGTGCAGCGCCTCTTCTATCCTGGGCCGGACCGCTTCCTCCGCTCCCCTTATGTAAATATGTCCTACCGTATGTCCCTTAATCTGAATCTTTTCCCCCGGGTTTTTGACCACATCCGGTTCAAATTCTTCAAAGGCTCCGATCTCCACCGCCTTTTCTCCGTGACGGTCCGTAAGCAGCAGCTCAAACCCGTACTGTTCGCACAACTGCCGCAGCTGCCATCCGACTATCTGTAAATCATACAAATCGGCGGAACGATACTGCCGTATATTTTCTTTCAGTCTTTCCTCAAAAGGAATCTCTCCATAATGCATACCTATACCCTCTTTGCCCCATAATCATTATGTTTGTTACAGACCGCATCAGACGTTTACTTCCAGATACCCCAGAAGCTTGGTCATATCGTATTCTTCCAGCACACCCAGATTGGAATCATAAAATTTACCGTCAAAATGAACGAGGTAATGACAGTAGCGCCCCATTTTCTCCATCATAATACAACACTTGGGCAGCACCGCCGGCTTTCCTTCCGTATAGATAATTACGTCATGATGATCGATTCCATAATAATTAAGCGCTGAAATCACCATTCCCATAGTCGCCTGCCATTCTCTGCAGTCCATGACCGTAACAACCTCCGCGATCGTAACGCCGGCCAGCATCGCCACGCATGCCTGTCCGCAAAGACCATCCTCCGGCTGGATAATTACCTCCACGCTGTCAATGCTGCGTATCGGATTCTCCAGGCTGTAGGGACTGTTCTGATCCATTTTGATCAGGCTTGCGCCTATGTGCAGCAAAATCTTATGCGTTGCATTCATATCAAAATTGGCGGCCGCCTCTTCGGTAAGGTGCAGCCGGTAAAATCCCTTGCTTTCGGGAATCAATTCACATTGAATCATCTTGTTGTCCATGAGAATCTCGGCCTGGATCACATCTCGTTTTTTGCATACCTCCCAGACGTTAAAAGGAATCGGCATAAAATAACCGTCGTCCGTTTTTTCCATTCTGCCGTCAAAAAAATACCGCATGCGTCTCTCCTCCTGTTATCTTCCATACATAATATAGTGTATCCATACACTTCTTTATGAGTTGATTGTAGCAGATTCTACAAGCAAAAGAAACTGTTTTTCGGTGAATTTAAAGGAAGTATTCAAAAAAAAACATACTGACAAAAAAGTGTCAAAGTTTTCTAAAATTTATCCGGATAATCCGTTCCCGTTTCCTCTCTCATCCGCGCCAAAACAGGAGCAGGATTTTCGGCCATATTTAAAAAAGTGAAAAAAGCGTACAGCAGCATTTTATCTTTATTGGTACGCATTTCACTGTTTCTGTCAAGTCTCGCCTTAAAATGATCCATCTGCCACACCAGAATGTCTACGACGGTAGTTTCTGCAATTTTAGTTTTGCAAAGAAACTGCCGATGTGTGTAATAATAGGCAAATTCTTCATATATACCGGGATTGTCCAACATTTTCCGCCAAAAACCGTGCAAAAAAGATTCGTTTTCTCCGCCGTATGCGCACAGCCTTTTTGCCCATGCAAAAAGCTCTTCCTGTTCTGTTTTACTCTTCTCTTCCATTTTAATCGTCCACCACCCAGTTTACAATCAAAACAAGCTGTCCGTCCTCCACCGTAACGGACGCCTGTTCGCCGATAAATTCGTTACTGACGCCGATCGGATAATCATGCGTCATGGTATATCCGTCCAAGGGATATTTTAATCCTTTCAGGGTAACTCCCCTGGCTTCCTTCCCCAGGGAAAAAACGGAAAGATAGCCTTCCATTTCTTTGCGGAATGACACCGTCTCATTTTCCAGCACCAGAATCATGCCGCTTCCGTCCATGATATACCCCGACGCTCCCTGTCGTTTTAAAAACAAAAGACTCTGGATATTGGCAAGCGTATGCTCCAGTCTTCCTCCCGTGGCTCCATAAAGCCGAAAATCGCGGTAGCCTTCCTGCAGGCCCTTTTTTAACGCGGCATACAGATCGGTATCGTCTTTTTCCGGAAAAAGACGCAGCACTTTTTCAGGCGCCTGCTTTTCAATCTCTTCCACCGCCCGCGCCCATTCCTCGTTTACGGAATCAAAATCGCCAAGCAGCAGATCGGGCTCCACCGACAGAATCTGGCAGTACAAAATTCCTCCGTCCACAGCGATCAGGTAATCTTTCCCCGGATCGTATTCAATCCGACTTACCGTCAGATCCCCCGCGCCGATAATAATACATTTTCCGTCCTTTTTCCTCTTATTCATCCTGTTCCTCTTTAAATTTTATTTGCGCTCATTATTTCATACAATCAAGTACTTGTAAAGTACTCTTCTTCCTTCTATAATAAAATTTATGAAAACACCGGATTACTACTCCCTCCATTATCCCGAACAGAATATCCGTCTGGAATGTCAGGTCATTCCTTCCAACCGGCGCAGCATATCCCTTCGAATTACACCCCAAAGGGAAATCCTCGTCCGTGTTCCCAACTGGCTTGGCCGCGCACAGATTTCCGCTTTTCTGACAGACAAAAAAGACTGGATTTTAAAAAACTGGCTCTCGATACCGGAACCAACAGCCCTGTCCATTTGTGACCAAAACCGTCTGGCTGCGCTGGAGAAACGATATCGCAGAGCCGCCAAAGAATATATTCCGTTAAGGGTCTCTTATTTTCATGCTTTTACCGGCGGGAGCTACGAAAAAATCGTAATCCGGGATCAGAAAACACGCTGGGGAAGCTGCAGCAGCACCGGAACGCTTTCCTTTAATTACCGGCTGATGCTGGCGCCGCCGTCCGTTCTTGACTACGTCGTAGTACATGAACTGTGTCATTTAAAGCATATGAACCATTCCGCCGATTTCTGGCAGGCGGTAGAATCCGTGCTTCCGGATTATAAAATCAGACGTACCTGGCTGAAAGAACATGGGAATGAGCTGACCCTGGAACATCATCTCTTCCCGGCGCAATTCCCTGTTATATAAAAACCGCCTTTTCCGGAAATATTCCGTGAAAGGCGGTTCTTGTTATTATATTGGTCCGGTGTACATTTACCGGTTCTCGCTGATATAAATCCGCATACGGCTCTGGATAACACCGGCTACATCCTGCGCCGATTTCTGTCCTTCAAAATATGCCGCCGCTTCCTCCGTTACAATTTCGATCATGCTCTGATTATACTCATTGACCATGGAAACAGACATCAGAAACTCTGTAAACTCCGCCGCTTCTTCCGCAGTCATGGGATCGTATTTAACTTCTACTCCGTCCATATAGAATGAGTCGTCATAGTATTCTTTCGTACCGTCCTCTAACAGCCAGTAAGGCCGTTCCATGGCTTCCTTTTCCATGGTTTCCAAGGCCGATTTTTTAACCGGGAAATTATATCGCAGCTGATTCTGATATTCGTCCGTCATATAATACCGGATAAACTCCCACGCGCCTTCGCTGCTGCCGGATTTTGCGGAAAGGGCAAAACGTGTACTCACGGAAATTGCATTGCCCTCCTTACTTTCCGTAGGAAAACCGATTAAGGTTAAATCATCGCCGAATCTGGCCTTCTCCATCTGATTAAAGTCCCGGTAACTGGATAAATACGTATTCATCAGGATCACCCTGTCTTCTCTGTAGGCGCTTTCCTGGCTTTCCCAGTATTTGTCGTCATCATAAATAGAATCATCCAGTTCCTTGGGGAACTGGTTGGCCAGTTCCAGAAGCTGAATAAACCCGTCGGAGTCAAAAGAACAGCTTCCGTCTTCATGGTTTATATATTCATCCTCCGTCATAAGCAGGCCGGTAATAAGCATCTGTTCCTTTGTCATTTCGGAAAACGACTGCGTTTCCGGCGGCAGGGAAGCCATTAAATCCTGAAATTCTTTCATATTCCAGCCGGTTCTGTCTCCTACAATCGACGTCTTGCCAATCACAGCCGAAACGGAAAACTGGGGAATCAACTGATACAGCTTCCCGTTAACGGAAAATGCTTCGAAAATATTTGTCAAATAGTCTTCTTTATTGATTTCCGTATCCTTCTCAAAAAAGGGATATAAATCGGCAATCAAACCTTTTGCAACATAGCTGTCGAAAGGCATGGATGGATCAATTACCAGAATATCCGGCATCTTACCGGAGATAATATCGTTATTTAACTGTGTATATCCCGCCATATAATCCTCAGAGGTAGAATACTGCTGGTAATCTCTAAGCTGGATACGATACGTATCGTTCGTTTTATTGAACTCAACGATTCTGTTTTTCATTTCGTAATCCACATACATCCCTGCCAGGGTAATCTGAACCTTATCCTTTACCTCCTCCGGCGGCACTTTAGTGAATAAAGCAATACGATTCGACCAGTCCACCGGATCTGTATAAGTCGCCACAAACCTTTCATCGTCTACCAGACAGATGTTGTAAACGCCCGTACTGTTCAAATCCGAATCGATGCTGTCCATAATTTTCGTTGGCTGCGCGTCTTCCATGTTATACGTATATACGGAAGTGGAGCCGGTAAGGATAAAATCATACTTACTTCCCTCCTGTACCCTGCCGTAATTCTCGAACGCTATCGGACACTCTTCCTCGCTCCCTAATGCCAGTGTATTCGGATCCAGTTTGCGAAGTACCTGTTTGGTATAGTCCTTATTCCAGCCGATCACAAACAGGTTCTCTTTCCGGTCCATATACAGACTTCCGCCGACTTCTTCCGTGAATTTATTTTTTCCGATCTGGTTTCCCTGACTGTCAAACTGCATTACCATATTGCTGCCGTATACCCAGATTCTGTCTTCTTTATCAAAAAACGCATTGTTTACATAAAAGTACTCTTCTTCAACGCCTTCACTCAAATCCTGCATCCATTGCAATTCTCCCTGTCCGTTCCAACAAAACAGATACTGCGTATTTTCGGAAGTGTACTCTCCGTTTTCGTCCTCATAATCGTGATAAAGTTCAACAAACCCATACAAATTCTCTTTTGAATCCATGATAAAATAATTATAATTAAACCACAGGCTTTCCGAGCTAACGGGGCCGGCTTCGAAATCCTGGTCTATGGCGACGTCCTCTTCCAACGGCGTTTCTGCGTCATCCTCTGCAGCGGCTTCCACCGACGCATCCACTGCCCCTTCTTCGCCGGAACCACCTTCACGCGGTGTAACCGACATGTCTTCTTCCGGAACGTCTTCTTCCGGCAGTTCCAATTCCAGTCCGGTTTTAAGAATTATATCGCTTCCGCCCGTACCATCCTCGTTCACGGTACACAGATACAGTTCCTGTCCGTTCCCATAGCTCTCTCCGACAACGTAAACGCGGCCGTTTCTATAAAACACATTGTATATATTGTCAAGGTTATGGGATAAGTCTAAATTCTCATAAGAATAAACATAATTTTTGTCAATCTCTCCTCCTTTTACACTGCTGGCCCCCGGCCCGTCACCTTCCTTCTTACCGCATCCGACTACAGATACAGCCATAAGCAGGGCCAGACCTGCGCCGATTAACTGTTTCCACTTTTTCTTTTTCATAACCATGGTTCCTCCTCATCAAGCTCTTCCGGCGGTTCCGCCTTTTTTTTCTGTTTTTTCGTTATCCCCTTTATCCTGATCACTTCCCATTTTCTTTCGGCCCATGCTTTCACATCCCTGAAATGCCAGGTTCGGTGCTTCACCAAAACAACCAGAAGAATAACCAGTAAAATTACCGGATACAGTAAAAACAGAAACCGGAAAACCAATAGCAAAGCCAGTATATCTTCATAGCCTTTGGCAATATTTTCCCAATACGGATATATAATGGCTTTTCCGTTCATGGAACGCATACCAAAATTACGCAATACCTCCAGCAGCGGCAAAAGCTGATATCTTGTAGTATTCTCTACAATTTCTATCTCACTCTCCGCAACGCCGATTTTTTCTTTTACAATTCCCAGGGCAAATTTACTGACCGGATTGGGCATTACGATTTCATAATGATTAATTACGGCAAATTCACCCAGGTTTTTATGCATGGTTTCAAAAGAAACATACGCGATACTGCTTCCGTTTCCGGCATTATCGTTCATTCTTCCGCTGTCTCGCCGGATTACCCCGCCGATCAGATGGGGAACGCCGCCAATGGTAACCTGCTGTCCCACCACATCATTGGAACCAAACAGCTGCCATGCAATATCTTCATCAATAATAATATGATCCTGCATCAAGTCGCTTCCCGAAAAATAGGAGCCATTGAGCAGATAAAGCGGATGAAAGAGAAAAAAATCCCCTCCCACGCCAATTGCGTTCACTTCCACCTGACTGCTGTTCCCTGTTATAACCAGCTTTCCGGACGCACTGTAGGCATCTGCCCAAAGTCTGGCATTCGCATTGGGTGACTCCGAAGTAATAGACGCCTCCAAAAGCGCCGCCTCCAAAGCATGCTCAAATCCTTTAATCGTATTCTCATCCACGCCGCTGTCCCTGGAAAAGAAACAGCTGATCTGCGATACGCCGCCCTTCTCCGACCAGCGTCCCGCCATATTCTGGGTATCCAGTCCGCCGCTTAAGCCGTTGCTGGCAATCGTCAAAATAAGAAACGCAAGCAGGGAAAGAACAGCCGTTATCATCAGAATAATCTGCTTTCTGGTCAGATTTTTCCAAAATTCCTTCACTCTGTTCCCCTCCTTAATTATCGGACAGCCGTACCTGTTTTCCGGCTTCTACCGGCTTGGTTGAGGTGGTAATGACAAATTCGCCGCCGTAGAGCGCACCGCTGATTGCAGACTGCGTATCATCCGATGCCAGCACTTCAACGTCTACTCTGGAGGCAATATACCTGTTACCGAGCGGACTGCTTTTGGACTCTACAATCAAGATAAATTTACCGTTATTATCTTCCCGGATTGCGCTGTTTGGCACGATCATATCATAGTTGGAGCTCTTTTGTCCCACAGAAAGGCTTAAGGACTGCCCGCCCGTTACGTCTCCTTCTATATTAAACTCCAGAATCTTATTTTTTCCGGGATTTTCCGGATCGTTTTTAATCTGCGTCAGGGTTGCCGTAATATCGCTGTAATACCACGCGTTCTGCACATCCGCCGGGTCTCCGGGCGAAAGTCGTTTTGCCTGATCCGCCGATACGGAAAAGCTCAAAGAAAACCCTTTTCCTTCCGGCTGAATAACGGCAAGCGGGTTCTGTGCCGTGGTCTTCTCTCCCGCCACGTAATTAATCGTCGTAACGGTTCCCGCTACGGGCGCTTTCACTTCCGCGCCAACGGAATCCGCACGAAGCCTTTCTACGTCTTCTCTGAGGGAAGCAATATTTTCATTCTGGGAACCCAGGCTTAACTCTGCCTGAATGTCCGCAATAAGCTGTTTCTTTTCTTCCGACGCTTTCGTCAATGCAGCATTTGCCGCCGCAATCTGCGTTTCCAGATTAGCCATCTGTATACTCAGATTATGCTTATTCGTCGTATTATTTTCTTTGGACTCCAAAGCTGCCTGCGCATTATCGCGAACAATTTGCTGCTCATTTACTTTAACCGTCCAGGCATTTACATTATTCTTTGCGTTCTTTATGGGCTTTGCCAATGCCTCGACCGTCGCTTTTGCCGATTGATATGCCGTATCGGCATCACCGCCGGAAACGGTAATACCGTTTTCGTAATCAAATATCACCTGCTTCGCCTCGTTCAGTCTCGTCTGAAGCGAAGCCAGATTACTCTGGGCCTTTTCCAATTCCGTTTTGTAAGCGGTCAAATTATTTTCTGCTGTCGTAAGAGCCGCTTTTTCTGCCGTAGTATCAATATTCGCAACATCTAAAAGGGCCGTCTGTCTTTTCACTTCTTCTATTTGGGCCTGCAGGGAATCAACCGTTGCCTGCGCATCGCTTTCCTTTTTATTTGCCGCATTAATTCTTGCCTGATAACCCGAAACGGAATTCACATTTCCGCTTTGGGCATTGTTAACTACCTGATTGGAAATCTCACCGTTTAAAATAGCTGTCTCATAAGCCAAAATCGCTTCGTTTAAAGCTTTTTCCGCCGCCTTCAGTTCTTCGCTTTCCGCATCCTCCAGGTAAAACAATACCTGATCTTTTTCCACCACATCGCCTTTTTTCACTGCAACGCTGGAAATAACGCGGGTCTCCGTCAGCTCCACATTATAAGGATCGCCTGCCTCGATCGTTCCCGTTCCCCTTACTTTGGCAGTAATGGAACCGGAAGTAATATACTGTGCGGCTACAACCGGCAGTGAATAATTCATAATCGTCTGTGAGAAAAAGGTTAATACAAGCATTACGGACAGAAAAACGATCGCCGCTGTTTTTACCCATTCCCTTCTTTTTGTGCTCTTTTCATTCATTGCTTATTCCACCTCTCTACAAAATTCTCTATCCTTTAATTCCGCCCTGATACGTAATTCCCTCTACCAGATAATCTTCTCCGTATAGGAACACCAACAGGCTTGGAACCATATATATCGTTGCTACTGCAAACGCCAGCCCGATCTCCCCCGAATTAATCTTGGAAAGAAATACGGACAAAGGATGCATTTCCTCATTTGACAGTAAAATTAAAGGCTGCTCCACCATATTCCAATAATCAATAAATACAAGAATTGCCGCGGAACATACGGCGCCTTTGCAAAGCGGCACGCAAATTTTCGTAAAAATTTTCCACTCTCCCGCACCGTCTATTTTGGCCGCTTCAATTACGGAATACGGAATCTTGCGCATATATTTGGTCAACAGATACACCGCAAAGGGGGAAAATATGCCCGGCAGCCAAATGGCCCACCTGGTATCCAGAATATGCAGCCAGTTGGACACCAGATAATTTGGCACCAGCGTTACCTGATAAGGCATCAGCATCAGGATAATATAAGCAAAAAAGATGATTTCCCTGATCCGTCCCCGGTATCTGGTAAAACCATATGCCGCAAGCAGCGCAGTCGCAAGCTGGAACAACACGATGGGGCCTACCAGAATCACCGAATTCCAGAATTTGAACAGATAGTCCGGACTCTTAAACAAAACCGTAATATACTGACTGAACGACACGATATCCGGTATAAACTTCAAATTCACCTTTTCCGATATAAAAACCTTTCCGCCGGATTGTGTCGTCGCAAACACGGAACCGTAATTGGCCGATATCTCCGAACTGGACATAAAAGAGTTGGTGATGGTTAAAATAATCGGCGTCAGAAACAAAATTGCAAAAAAAGCCGCAACACCTGTCGCCAAGGTCAGCTTTATTGCCGTTTTAACCTTTTTCCTGTTGATTTTCTTTTTTCTATTTAAAGCGGGAACGGGTCTGGAAGCCTTCAGATCTTTCATTTTCATCCTTCCACATCCTTTCCGAAATAATTTTCAATAATAAACAAAGCCCCGATAATAACTATCATAACAAGCGACATCAGAATCGCTGCCGCCGAGAGCTTCTGGTAATCCAGAGAAGCAAACATATTGTTCATAAAATGCTGCAGCATGTAAACCGCATCATACGGATGATTATCCGTCAAAAGATAAATTTCCCGGAATACCTTAAAGGAATTAATCAATGATAAAATGGTAACAAATAAAATAGTGGACGACATATAACGAAGTTTGATTTTGAAAAAAATCTGCCATCCGGTTGCGCTTTCCAGTTCCGCCACTTCCACAATATCTTTCGGGATACTCCCGAGAGCCGCCATGAACAGAATCATATCATATCCCAGATTCTTCCATAAAAACAATATAACGATCACGACTATGGCATAGTCCGATTTGATCCAGTCAATCTTGCCGCCTCCAAAAAACTGCACAATATCGTTCACAGCGCCGTTATAGTGGAACAAAACCTGCCAGATCAACACGATGGACGCTACGGGAACCATCATGGGACTCAAAAAAAAGGTTCGAAACTGACTGTGAAACGGCAGCTTCTGCGTTAATACCATGGCCAGCAGTAACGACAAAACAACCGCCAGCGGAACCGCAATCGCAGAAAACAGAGCCGTATTCTTAACGGCCTGCAAAAAAGCCGCATTGGTAATAACCCGTTTGAAATTATCCATGAAAACAAAATTATGGCTGATCGGATTGTCAACCATGGAATAAAATATTACAACCATAAAAGGCAGCACAAAAAACAACAACACGCCAAGAAAGCTTGGGGCCAAAAACAGCCCCGAGCTTACCTTATCTTTTGCCTTTATCTTTGTGTTTTTTTTCTTATTAGCTTCTGCCTTTTTAACGATTTTCATTGACATAAACCTGTACCCTGCTCTGTATAATATCCGCCGCTTCCTGTGCGCTTTTTTGTCCTTCAAAGAAAGGCGCCGCTTCTTCCGATATAATATTGTTTAACTGACTGTCACTGCTTCCAATCCGGTCACAGTTATTGATCAGTTCCTTAATCTGGTCAACCTGCTCCTGTGTGGCGGCATAAAGATCTACATGGAAATCGTCCCATCCCCATCCGCCTTTGCTGACTTCTACCTGCTCACCGTTCTCATCTTCATAATATTCCGCTTCCATGTCCTTTTCCATCTGCTTGTCAAAAGCGCTGATAGAAGTCGGGAATCCCCATATATGCGACTGATTCTCGTAGTATTCGGGAACAAGGAAGCTCCTTAAAAATTCCCACGCGGCATCTTTATTGCCCGACTTGGCGCTGATGGCATAGGAAAACTGTCCGCTTACGGAAGATCCCGTACCGCTCGTACAGGGATAACCGATTGTGGTAATGGGTTCCTGGAACATGGCCAAATACATCTGATAATCCTGTACGGAGCTGAAACTTGTTGCCATAAGCAGAAGCTGTCCGCTCTGAATTTTGCTCGGCGCACTGGGCGCCTCCTCGTCATAATTCCACTCGCTGTCGAAAGTATTGGCAAAGTTAAGCACCTTCAGGAATTCTTCCGAATTCAGATTACATTCGCCGGTTTCCCAGTTGATAAATTCATCCATACTGTACGTCAGGCACGTTTGAAGAATATACTCCTTCGTCGCATAATCAAATACTTCCGTCCCCTCCGGTTTACTCTCGATCAAAGCCATCAGATCGTCTAATGTCCAGCCCGGTTTATCTCCTACCTCCGATGTTTTGCCGACTACCGTCGAAACATAAAAACTATTGGGAATACTGTAAAGCTTTCCGTCAATGGAATATGCATTCAGAACAGATTCAAAGAAGTCTTCTCTGCTTATCTGCTCATCCTTTTCCAAATAAGGATTCAGATCTTCTATAATACCCTTCTGAGCCAGCATCTTAACATTGACGCTGGTAAGATCAAAAATATCCGGCCCGTTCCCGTTGGACAAATCGTTATTCAGCTTCAGCATACCACGCTCCCACGCGTCGTCGCCGCCTCCCGAACTGTAATCAACAACCGAAATACGGTACTTGTCGCTCTTTTTGTTAAAATTAATTACCGCGCTGTTTACATCGCTGGAAGCATACATAACCCCAAGCGTCAGGATTTCTTTCTCAGCGACTTCGGAAGATGCCGTTTTTGTCAGATAAACCACTTCGCTGCTGCGTTTTTCCGATGAATAGTCATGCGTCAGAACAAGAATCCTACCGTCTTCCAACGCCGAATAAGCGCTTATATTGTCTCTGTTAATATCGCTGTCCAGCCAGTCCAGAACCGGTTCCGCCGTCTCCGTATCCAGATCATATTCGATCAGTCCGCTGCGGCCGTTAAGCAGGACTCCCTTTTGAAAACCGGGCGCAATGCTTTGGTTCCCCCATGCATCGGGAACGTCTTTCGTGCAGGTTCTGGAAACGCCCTTTTTGGCCGGATCGATTACATTAATCTCCAGACCGTTCTGACTCTGTCCCTGGGCTACGTATACAACCTGCCCTTCCTTACTGGTTCCAAATCCGTTCAGCCACGCTTCAGCGGCAACATCCAGATGAAACAGCTTGCTGCCGTTCCTGTCATACACCCATATCCTCTTGTCATTGGCTAAATAGATATTATCGGAACCGTCCACCGCCATATACTGAATATAACTGTTTTCCGTCTCGTTCAGCTCGGAAGTCAGATCCGTACTGCTGATTTCGCTTCCGTCTGCGGTAGAAAAAACGCTTAAAACATAAGACTGCGTTCCTTCATACGTTTCGGGGTCCGTAACTTTGTAAATACTCTGTATGACAGCAAGATTGCCGTCGCTCAACTCCTGCATCTGCTGAATATAGAAAGAAACGTTCTCACCGCCTTCCTGCAGCGAAACAGGCACCTCCCGAACTTCTTTTGTACCGGCATCCAAAAAGTATATGCTTGTTTTACTGGTCTGACTTTCTTCGTCGTACGTGCTGGAACTGTAATAGATTCCTTTACTGGTTCCGCTGGATACATTAATATATTCCACACCAGTCAGCTCCTGATATTCCGGAACATATACAAACTCTTTCTGCTCTACTAAAGTATCCTTTGCATTACTGCCCTTGCAGGCTGTAAATTGGAATACTGCACAAAGAGTGATTCCCAGCGCAAGAACACGCTTAAAATTTCTTTTCATAGTTACCCTCCATTCCTTTCGTAATGCGAACCGGCGCAGAAATCCCCTGCCCCTTTTCGATTACGTTCTAATTATATACTACTTCCGTGTAAAAAGCACCTTAATGTTTTATTAATTTTTCTTTATTTTAAAGGCAGCGTTCCCGCCCCTGCGGCCGAAACGCTGCCTTTTTACCCGAATTATTCTTTTCAAATAATTTTTGACAAAAACTCTCTCAATCTGTCATTTTGCGGATGCTCAAAAAATTCATCCGGGGAATTTTCTTCTTTGATCTGGCCCTCATCCACAAACAACACCCTCGTTCCCACTTCTCTGGCAAATCCCATTTCGTGGGTGACGATTACCATCGTCATGCCTTCCGCCGCCAGATCGGACATAACCTTAAGCACTTCCCCCACCATCTCCGGATCAAGAGCCGAAGTAGGCTCGTCAAAGAGCATCACATCCGGATGCATACACAGGGAACGCACAATGGCAATTCTCTGTTTCTGGCCTCCTGAAAGCTGACTGGGATAGGCATCCGCCTTTTCGGAAAGGCCCACACGGTTCAAAAGCTCCATGGCTTCCCTGCGCGCTTCCTCCTTGGACTTTCCAAGCAGTTTTATGGGCGCAAGAGTCATATTCTCCAGAATCGTCATATGCGGGAACAGGTTAAAATGCTGAAAAACCATACCGATTTTCTGCCGGTAATGATTAATATTTACCTTGGGATCGGTAATATTTTGTCCCTCAAACAGAATCGTGCCTCCGGTTGGCTCCTCCAGTAAATTTAAGGAACGCAGAAACGTAGATTTTCCGGAACCGGAAGGACCGATCACCACTACAACTTCACCTTTGGAAATCCGGGTGGTAATATGATCCAGCACTTTTAAATCCCCAAAATCTTTGCATAGATCCGTTATTTCAAATAATACGCCGCCATTATCTGTCACTTGCCCGCAGCCTCCTTTCCCATGCCTTTACCAGAGCAGACAAGCCTGCTACTAACACCAGGTAGATAAGAGCTACCGCTATCAAAGGCAAAAAAGCTTCATAGGTGCGGCTTCGGATAATATCTCCGCCCCTGGTCAGATCCGTCAGGCCGATATACCCGCAAATCGACGTTTCCTTCAGCAAAACAATAAACTCATTGGCAAGAGCCGGAAGGACATTTTTAAAGGCCTGGGGCAGAATAATGTACCACATGGTCCTCGGATAACTAAAGCCAAGGCTTCTGCCCGCCTCAAATTGTCCGGCGTCAATGGACATAATTCCCGAGCGCACAATCTCCGCCACATAAGCGCCGGAATTGATTCCGAAAGCAATCACGGCTACCAGCATCTTATTATTGGAGCTGGCAAATATAACGTAAAACATAATGAGAAGCTGTACCATCATGGGCGTACCGCGGACCACCGTCAGATAAACGCCGCAGATTTTATCAAGCAGCCATAATTTTTTTGTCTTGCTGTAGGTAGACCGTACAACCGCTACAAGAAATCCCAGCGCCACGCCGATCAACACCGCAAACAAAGTTATAATTAATGTATTTTTCAGGCCGTTCACCAGATACATATAACGGTCTTCCTTGATAAAATTCAAATATATCTTATCCCAAAAGCTGCTCAACTTTTGTTCCTCCCCATGTTATTTTCTTACAATAATAACCTGCGTTGAAGTAGTGTAGGAATCGGTGAAATCAATACTCTTAAGCCGGTCCTCCGTTACCGTCATACCCGCCACGCCGATATCGGCCTTGCCTGACTGCACCGCATTGATAATGGAATCAAATTCCATATCTTCCACTACCAGTTCGTATCCTAACAGATCGCACACCGCCTGTGCCATATCTACGTCAATTCCGACAACTTTCTCGCCTTCGTAATACTCATAAGGTTCAAAAGCCGCATTGGTAGCCATAATCAGCTTTCCGTTGGAACGGTCCGTCCCTTCCGGCGATACGTAAGGATTCTTGCCTCTTGTATCATCTCCGATGTAATTTGCTATAATGGCTTCCAGCGTTCCATTGCTCTTTAATTGCGCCAAAGCCGTATTAATAGCGTCTTTCAATTCCGTATTGTCTTTTGCAATACACATGGCATATTCTTCAATTGCAAACTCTTCCTCAAGAATCGTCAGCTCCGCGTTCTTCTCTACAAAAGCCTGGGCCGGCTGGCTGTCAATAATCACGCAGTCGATCTTGCCCTGCTTTAACGCCTGTACCGCATCGTTTCCTTTGTTATAACGCTCAATAACAGACCCCTCTTCTTCATAGTCGCTGGCAAAAATATCGCCCGTCGTTCCCAACTGAACGCCAATGGTCTTCCCGGGAAGATCGTCAATGGCAAATACGGTGTTGGGCGCCTTTGCCTTGCCACACGCCATAAGAGATGCCGCCATGCCAAATGCCATCATAAGCGCCGTTGTTTTTTTGAACCTTTTCATATTGTTCCTCCTCATCTTTCATACGCTTTCAAATACCTATATAAACTTTATGAGGCCTCCTTGTATATTTATACAAAGAGACCTCCTTAATTTTAGCACACATCAATAAAAAGTAAAGCTTTTTTTACAATTTTTGTGTTTTTTTGTCGTTTTTTTCCCCGCTATTTCCCTACAAACTTTTGATTGTGTATATAACGGTCTGTGCCAGCCACAAAAATCCCACGATCGTCAGGGGCAGAATACCAATAGGAAAGAAAAAACCGGCCAGCGTCAAAGCCAGGATACTGAACAGATAAACTCCCTGCATACACCGGAACACGGCATAAGAAGCTGCGCCTATTTTCTGATTTTCCGCTTCGTCACAGCTTTCAAACCACTTTCTGTTAAACCTGAAATCAAAAATACTTCCCTTTTTTTCGGGATTCATTTCCTTGATAAAATTGATTACGTTTCTCTGATGAAACAACAGGTACAATGTGCCGCCCAGAAAAAGAATCAGATCCACAACAAAGATAATGCTTTCTTTGTCCTCCATTTGAACCATGCCATAAAAACCGATTCCATAAAAAAACATCTCAAGCAGCATAAGAATCGTCGGAATTCCAACGTCTATACTCAGCTTCCGGTCAAACTCATCCAGACGTTCGTCATCCTCTCCGTCCCATGCCTCAATCTCCCTTTTATGTCTGCCAAACAGAAAAAGCACGGCGGGCAGGGCGGCAATATTCATAGCAATCATCATATAACGTCCAAAGCAGCTCCAAAAAGCGGTAAGATTTTCTGCCAGAACATTAAAATCCCAATTCTGTTCCCGCAAATATTTCAGTCCCTTTACGCCCGCAACGCCGCAAAAACCGCCAAAAATCATACAGACAATCATCGTAATAAAAAATTTTCCTTTTGCGCTTTTGTCTTCCCGGCGGTTCTCCTCTTTCTTTTTTTCTCTTGAAAGGAGTAAAGTCTGTTTTTCTCCAACCGCTTCTTTCTGTATTTGGTCATTCTTCATTTTTTAACCTAGCCCTCCTCATAGCGAAATACTTCCTCCACCGGCACCCCAAAAACTTCCGCGATCTTAAGCGCCAGCGTTACGGAGGGAGAATAATCCCCCCGCTCGATCAGACTGATCGTCTGTCTGCTTGCGCCCACCATGGCGCCAAGCTCCTGCTGGTTTACGCCGATTCTTGCCCTGTGTTCTTTAAGCCTGTTGTATAAAGGCATGTTAATCCCCCAATCTCCCTTTTCACTGCTTCCGGTAAAGCTCCTTGAACTTCAGTCTTTTCCCATAGTGAAGAACGCTTGCCGAATACAGTCTTACGCAGACAGCGCTTATAATCACAATCAATGCAAGAAGCAAAATGATGGAAATAATGATATCCGTCGTGGCCACATCGCTGTTGAGCAGCTTATAAGGCATAATAAATGGCGATGTAAACGGGAGATACAGCACCACCTTCTGTATAATACTGTCAGCCGACGCCACCAGCATGGAAAAATAGGCCGCATAAAAGCTTGCCATTGAAACCATCATAACAGGCATCATAGCCGAATTCAAGTCCTCAATTTTGCTGACGCTGGCGCCGCATACCGCGTTCATCATTGCATAAAGGGCATAACCCAGTATAAAAAACACTACGATTAAAAGCGCCGTGCGGACGGTAAACGCATCCAGCGTAATCGGCATTCCCCCAAGCAGATAGTCTGCTGGAATCAAAAGCTTGTAGCAAGCCGCAGCAAACACGAAGATCATGGCAAACTGCGTAAGGCCGAGCGCTCCCATGCCCAGACACTTTCCAAACAGAATACGGGAAGGTTTTGCGGAAACCACCAGAGTCTCCATAACCCGCGTCGTCTTTTCGGTAGCAACCGACATCGATACGCCATAGCCGTAATAATATACCGCAAAAAACGTCATCATCACCAGCGCTATGCCGATGATATATCCGCTTAAATTCATGGAACCTTCCGTCTCCACCGTACCCGGCAGGGTAGACTGCGCAAAATCAATGGTCTCTTCACTGATTCCCTGCGCAAGAAGCGTAGAGTGAATATAAACATTACTTAAAGCTTCCCATACCGTCTTCTCGGCGATCCCGGACATAAAGTTCTTGTTGACAACCGTAATAAACGGCAGTTCCCCGTCCTTTGTGATTTTTACCAGCGCGATATCCTCGCTTTCCCGTATCTGTTCACGCAGACCGGCCTCTTCCTCCGCCCCGCTTTCTTTTACCGTCCAGTCGGGAAAAGCTTCCCGCAGAACATCCAGACCTGCCGGAATCAATCCTTCTTCGTCCAGATAATAGCATACCTTGGATTTTTCTTTTGTTTGCGTATCCGCTGTTTCCCCGGACTGCTGCGTATTCTCTGACGCCGTTTTGTCCTTCTTAAAAGCGGAAGAAATACCGGGTATCGCACAGAGAACCGCAATTGCCGCCAAAATAATTACCGTCGATACAATAAACGCTTTCTTACGAACAGCATCTCTATATGTAAAAGCAAATACCGTTAAAATCTGTTTCATTCCTGTTCACCTACCTTTTCAATAAATATCTCATGTAACGAGGGTTCCTTGATCTCATACTTCAGGGGATAAATTCCCGCCGTAAGAAGACTGCTTAAAAAGCTGTTCGCCATGTCGTCTCCGGTAATCTTGTATTCGCTTTCGTCCGCCCTTTTCTCCATAAGACTAAGACCTGCTTCCTGTGCCTGCTTTGTAACATCCTCTTTGGCCCGTATAACCAGATTGGTATGTCCGTAGCCGGATTTGATCTGTCTTAAATTTCCGGATACTATAGTCTTTCCGTGATTCAGTATTACAAGATTCTCGCAATACTCTTCCACCGTAGCCATCTGGTGACTGCTCATAACAACATATTTTTTCTCATCCACCAGCTCCTCGATTAATCCTCTTAAAACTTCCGCATTTACCGGATCAAGTCCCGAAAAGGGTTCATCCAGAAAGATCAGCTCCGGATCATGAATCAGCGTGGAAATCAGCTGAATTTTCTGCTGGTTTCCCTTGGAAAGCTTCTCAGCCGGCATATCTTTATATTCCGTAACGCCCAGACGTTCCATCAGCCGCAGGGCGCGCTTCTTTGCGTCCGTTCCGTTCATCCCCCGCAGCATCCCGAAATACACAAGCTGTTCCAGTACCTTGTTTTTCATATAAATGCCGCGTTCTTCGGGCATATAACCGAATGCCAGCGTTTCTCTGGAAATCGGCTTTCCGTTCCAGGCAGCGCTTCCGCTGTCCGCACTCATAATACCCAAAATCATACGGATCGTCGTGGTCTTGCCGGCTCCGTTCGTACCAATCAGACCAAATACACCGGGCGCATCCATTGTAAAGCTGATATGGTCTACGGCCGTTTTTTCGCCGAAAGCCTTCGTCAGACTGTCAACCTTTAAGCTCATGCTTATACCTCCTAATCATCAACCATCAAAGATGCGCTTACCGCTCTTTGACAAGTTTCTTTTGCTTATTGACAACTTTTATTGTCATCGCTCTTTTATGGATACTATATCACTGACAACTTTCCTTGTCAACTTTTTCTTGCGCATGACCTATAAAAATGTTTGAAAATTTACTATAAAAAAAGACCGGATTGTATTCCGGCCCCTTTTTATATGCTTTTTCTAATTTTCTTCCTTTTCCATAAGAACCATTTTCTGCTCTACGGAAACTTTTTCTTCATAGCAGACAAAAATTGTATCTATCGTTTCTTTTTTCATTCCGGGCGTAAGCAGGCTTACGAGAGGCACCACAATCAGCCCCGCAATCATCGCGACAGCCCCGGCGTTTATGGGAGACGCAATAAATTTGAAAAACATATTCAGCACGGTAATCCCCACGCCGCAGGCAAAGCTGGCCCACACGGAAGCCCTGGTAACTCTTTTCCAGTAAAGACCATATAAAAACGGCGCCAGAAACGCTCCCGCCAAAGCGCCCCATGAAATACCCATAAGCTGCGCGATAAAGGTAGGGGGATCAAGGGCGATCACAACGGATACCACCACAAAAAATACCAGCAGAATCCGCATCCAGAGAAGCTGCTTTTTATCATCCATCTTTTTTACAATATTGCCTTTGATTAAATCAAGCGTCAACGTGGAACTGGAAGTCAGAACCAGAGAAGACAGGGTGGACATCGACGCCGATAATACCAGAACAATCACAATTCCGATCAGAATATCCGGCAAGGTCTGCAGCATGGCGGGAATGATCGCGTCATAAACCACCGCTCCGTCTGCGTTGCGGATCGCCTGCGTATCAAACAGTCTTCCGAAGCCGCCGAGAAAATAGCAGCCGCCGGATACGATCACCGCAAAGAACGTGGAAATAATGGTTCCCGTCTTAATCGCCTTCTCATCCTTAATCGCATAAAACTTATGTACCATCTGAGGAAGCCCCCAGGTTCCAAGGGACGTTAAAATCACAACCCCCAGAAGATTCAGAGGGTCCGGACCGAAAAAGGAGGTAAACGCTCCCTTTTGTCCTAACGTAACGGCCACGTCGCTTTCCATCTCGGAAAGATTGAAAATCGCCTCATAGAAGCCGCCCTGCCCGTTTAATACGGCGGCAATTACCGCCGCGATTCCGGCCAGCATAATGATTCCCTGTAAAAAATCGTTGATCGCAGTCGCCATATAGCCGCCCAAAATTACATATACACATGTCAGCGAAGCCATTGCAATGACGCAGACCGAATAAGGAATATCAAAGGCCATTCCGAATAAACGGCTAAGTCCGTTATATACGGAAGCCGTATAGGGAATCAGAAAAATAAAGGAAATAACGGAAGCCGCAATTCGCAGCGCATTGCTGTCATACCTCTTTCCAAAATAATCCGGCATTGTCTTTGCTTTCAGGTGTTTACTCATAATCCGGGTTCTCCTTCCCAGGATCACCCACGCCAGCAGCGAGCCTATAAAGGCGTTTCCGAGACCGATCCATGTGGAAGATAAGCCGTACTTATAACCGAACTGTCCTGCATAACCTACAAATACAACCGCCGAAAAATAAGAAGTTCCGTATGCAAAGGCGGTAAGCCACGGGCCTACGCTCCGGCCCCCCAGAACAAAATCGTTTACATTGGTTGCATGTTTTCTGGAATAAAAGCCTACGGCTATCATAATCCCAAAAAAGATAATCAGTAAAATAATTTTTGCTAACATCTGTCAGCCCTCCTCTTAGTTTATTGTCTCTTTTTAAATTTAAACCGCTACACTTTAAACCGTAGAACTTTAAATCATTAAAGTGCCGGGTTATAAAGGAAACGGCTCCCACGAACCGTTCCCGTATTACCGTTTTCGTAATCTTACATTGCCTGAATCTCTTCGGAAGTAACGATCTCCACGCCTTTCGCCGCCAGCGCGTCCGCCGCCTTCCTTAAATCCGATGCCTTCAGCACAATGGAGGCGTCGTCCTTTCCGGTAGATAAAGCATACATATATTCAATATTGATATTTTCACCGCAGATGGCCTGCAAAAGCTCCTGAAGCTTTCCTACCTGATGGGAAAGGCGGATTGCCAGTACATTTGTCAGCATGGCAGAAAATCCGGCGCCCTTTAAAGCCTCCTGCCCGGCTTCCGGATTGGTCACCAAAAGTCTTAACAATCCGTATTCACATGTATCCGCAAGGCTTAAGGATACAATATTCACGGCGCTGTCTTTGAGCGCCTGCAGAACTTCTTCCAGACGTCCTTCCCGATTTTCTATAAAAACCGATAATTGTTTGATAAACATACATATGCCTCCTATCCTGTACCGTTATGAAACCTTCGACTCAAATCCCACAAGAAACGCTTTTTGATTCATTTCCACCGTTTTGGGCGGAACGGTATCCGCAATTACGTCAAGCCACGCCTGTCTGTCAAAATCCATATGCCTTGCCGCCATACCCAGCACAATTACATTAAAGGTTTTGGAATTGCCCAGCCGGATCGCTTCTTCCATGGCGTTAATCGCATATACGGTATGCTCTTGTGCCAGGGTTTCAAGAATATTTTCGGGATATTCCCTGACCCCGGTTACTACCGTGATCGGATCGATCCTCCAGTCGTTGATAACCATAACGCCGTCTTTTTTCAGAAAATGCGCGTACCGGAGCGCCTCGAGCCGCTCAAATGCAATCAAAAGATCAGCCTGTCCTTCTTCTACAATCGGTTCCGCTACTTTTTCCCCGTAACGGACAAAGGTTACCACGCTTCCCCCTCTCTGCGCCATTCCATGCACTTCGGAAAGCTTTACGTCATATCCGGCTTTTACCGTGATGCCGCCCAATATACGGCTGGTAAGCAGGGTTCCCTGTCCGCCTACACCTACTATCATAATATTTTTCGTTATCATTCTGTCAGCCATGTCCTTCCACTAATTTCATTTACCGGTTCCCGTTACCCTGGGGAGCGCTTCTATGGCTCCAAATTTACACAGCTGCATACACAAACCGCAGCCGTTACACATGGTTTCGTCGATCGAAACCGTTCCGTCCGCATTTTTAGTCAGCGCAGGACAACCCGGACGCAGACACGCGCCGCATTTTTTACACGTTTCCGGAACCGGTCTGCATACGTTGGGGAAGGAAACCCCTTTCAGTAAAGCGCAGGGAGATTTTGTAATAATAACCGACACCGCGTCTCTTGCCGTTTCTTCTTTAATTACCCGCTCCAGTTCAGGAAGATCAAAGGCGTTTACTTCCACCACATGTTCAATTCCCATGGCCCTGCATAAATGGTACAGGTTAATCGCAGGGACAGTCTCACCCTTCAGGGTTTTGCCTGTAGCCGCGTGATCCTGATGCCCCGTCATTCCGGTCGTGGAGTTATCCAGAATCATAACGGTTCCCGTTCCCTGATTATATACCATATTCATCAGGGAGTTAACGCCGGTATGCATAAAAGTGGAATCTCCGATTACCGCAACCCAGTTTTTAATATATTCTTTGCCTTTTGCCTTTTCCATCCCGTGCAGGGTGGAAATGCTGGCTCCCATACAAACCGTCGTATCAATTACATTTAACGGCGCCACGGCTCCTAACGTATAACAGCCGATGTCTCCCGCGGCATGTATTTTTAGTTTATTTAAAACGGAAAAAACGCTCCTGTGGGGACAGCCCGGGCAAAGAATCGGCGGCCGTGCGGGCACATCCTTTCCTGCATATTCCGTTTCTTTTTCGGATAATACGGCTTTTCGAAGCAGATTTGCGCTGTACTCGCCCTGAACCGTAAATATTTCCTTGCCGACCGCTTTGATTCCCCAGGACTTCACCTGTTCTTCAATCACCGGCTCCAGTTCTTCAAATATGTACAGTTTATCCACCCTGGAGGCAAACTCTTCGATCAATTTTCTTGGAAGCGGATGCACCATGCCGAGCTTTAATACGCTGGCGTCAGGACATGCTTCTTTTACATATTGATAGGGAATACCGCTTGTTATAAAGCCAACGGAAGTGTCCTGTATCTCCATCCTGTTAATGGGAAACGAACAGCCGTCCTCCGCCATCGATTTCATTCTCTGCTCCACGTATACGTGACGCCCTTTGGCATTGCCCGGCATCATAACGTATTTGGCCGCATTGCGCGTATAAGGCTTATCTTCCCGCTCCTGCCTCTCTTCCAGCGTTACGGGTCCCTGGGAATGGGAAAGCCTGGTAGTCGTGCGCACCATTACCGGCGTATCATATTTCTCGCTGAGTTCAAACGCAAACTTTGTAAAGTCTTTGGCCTCCTGGCTGTCGGAAGGTTCTATAACCGGTATTATGGCCGCTCTTGCCACACACCGGGAATCCTGTTCGTTCTGGGAGCTGTAAAGTCCCGGATCATCCGCGGCAACCAACACCAGCCCTCCGTTTACTCCGCTGTAGGAAACCGTATACAAGGGGTCGCTGGCTACATTCACTCCCACATGCTTCATGGAAGCCATTGCTCTTACGCCGCTGATCGAGGCGCCTATGGCAACCTCCATAGCCACTTTTTCATTGGGCGACCATTCTGCATAAATCTCGTCATATTTTACAATATTCTCACTGATTTCGGTACTGGGCGTACCGGGATATGCGGCGGATACCTTTACCCCCGCTTCATACGCGCCTCTGGCTATCGCTTCGTTCCCTAACATAATCTTTTTATCCAAACTCATATGCCCTCCCTCAAATCCCTGACTCTCTTTGCTTTTCCCTCAAAACGCTGTAAGGTATTGGGGGATTCCAGACTGATTCTGGCATCCAGTCCCAACATAACCCGGAGCCGGCTTTTGATTTTCTTCTCAACCGCTTCCAATTCCCTGTAGGAATCCGTCGCCTTCAGAAGTTCCACGCGAATCTCCATGCGGTCGGTATGATCTTTTCTCGTAAGTATAATCTCATAATGGGGACCGATCTCTTCCACTCCCAGAATAACCTCTTCAATCTGGCTGGGAAATACGTTAACTCCCCGGATCTTTAACATATCGTCGGTTCTGCCGTCCAGATTTTCCATTCTGCACGTGGTTCTGCCGCATTTGCAGGGTTCATAAATCAAACGGGTAACGTCCTTTGTCCGATACCGGATTAAAGGAAGCCCTTCCTTGTAAATACACGTAATTACAAGCTCTCCCTTTTCCCCGGGCGGCAGTACCTCTCCGGTTTTGGGATCGATGATTTCCGGTATAAAATAGTCCTCGTTAATATGCATGCCGTCCATGTACCGGCACTCGCCGGATACGCCCGGCCCCATCAATTCGCTCATTCCGTAATTGGATGTTACAAGCATATCGTCGCCCCACAGTTTATGCATTTCGGCGCGCATGGCTTCCGTCAGAAGTTCGCTTCCTACCAGCCCAATCTTAACCTGCAGGTCTTTCTTCGGGTCTATCCCCATCTGGTAAGCGACTTCCGCCAGCCGGAGCGCATAGGACGGCGTGGCAACCAGAAGCGTTGTTCCGAAATCTTTCATGTACATAATCTGTTTTTCGGAGTTACCTGTGGAGGAGGGCACCATAGTCGCGCCGATATTCTCCAGACCGTAATGCAGTCCCAGGGCTCCCGTAAACATCCCGTATCCGAAACAGATCTGCGCCACGTCCTCTTTCGCAGCGCCGCCCATGACTGCAATCCTTGATACACATTCGGTCCACATCGCAAGATCCCGTCTGGTATAGCCGACCACCGTCGGTTTACCAGTCGTTCCGCTGGACGCATGAATCCGTACCAGTTCCTCCTTGGGAACCGCAAACAGACCGAAGGGATAGTTATCACGCATATCCTGCTTCGTTATAAAAGGCAGCTTTGCCAAATCCCTTAAAGTTTCAATATGTTCGGGCCTGACGCCGGCTTCTTCCATCTTTTTGCGGTACGCCGGCACTTTTTCCCAGACTCTGTTAACCGTCTCCTTCAGCCTTGTTAACTGAATCTCTTCTATTTCCTGTCTCGTTAGTGTTTCTTCTTTTGACCAAATCATCAATTCCTGCTCCTGCCTTTTACTCTTGTTCATCCTCATTTTTATTAAAATTCTTTAATTCTTCCACTACATTGCCTACCAGACCGTTCACACGTTCCACAATTTCCAGATTTTCTTCCGTAGTATCGGCAGTCGTATCCATCTGCGCAGCCACCTCTTCGTTAAAGGAAGCGATCCCCGACACGCTTTCCACAATCCGTTCATTGGAATTCTTCAGCGCGTCAAGATGCACGGACTGCTTCTCCACATTTTTCTCAATTTCGGATATAGCGTCCTCAATCTTCTTAAACTTTTCGCCGGTTTCATAAATAATGCCGTTTTGTTTCTCACTGATGTCCGTCATTTTCTTTACGGACCCGGATGCATATTCGGTTTCCGATTTCAGTTTTTCGATAATAGCCGCAATATTGTCCGTAGCCGATTTTGTCTGGTTTGCAAGCTGTGTAATCTGATCCGCAACAACGGCAAAACCTTTTCCCGCTTCTCCCGCCCGCGCGGCTTCAATGGAAGCGTTCAGCGCAAGCATATTGGTCTGTCCCGCAATTTTTTCAATAATACCAATAATGCTTTTTACTTCTTCCGCATTGTTATTCAGTTCGGACATATTCCCCAGAACCTGTTCAATTCTCTCGTTTACCGTCTGCGCGCTGCCGCTTAATTCCTGCATGCTGTTCACGCTGTCCTCAACGTCCGCCCTTGCTCCCGCAACCGCTTTGCCGATCTCTTCAGCCGTCGTTAATTCCTCGTCAAGAAGCTCTTGGATATCTTCCGTAAGCTGAATCTGATTCTGAATGGAATCGGTTGTCTCCTTCGTACCGTTTAACACTTCCGTAATTCCGTTTGACGATATATTGGCTACTTCGGTAAGCCGTTTGGTTTCTTCATAAATCTGAATTACCTTTTCTTCAACCTTAGCCGCCTGGTTTAAAGTTTCCTCGCTTTTCTGCTTTTGAAGCTCCAGCTTTCTGTCGTTAATCTTCACGGAATTCTTACATGCCACGCAGGACGCAATCATAATCATGGCCGTTCCGATAATCTGAATCTCCCAGTCCGCAATCTGCCCGGCCGTTACTGCGGACAAGGTTACGATCCGTACAACGACTGCGGCAATGTTCCCAAGAAAGCTGATAATCCCAACATTCCGGAGCAGTTTGTAATCGTTGCATACAATCAGCGCCGATGAAACGGGGAATATGTAAATAAACGCCATGGATGTATCCGTTGTCACAAGAACCGCCAGATAGAAAACCAGATAACCGTATCCTGCAAAACGCTTCAGATTATGGTCGCTCTTATCCTTTTTATATTTGATATCCGCTATAACAAGCGGTATAAATCCGACCAGCATAAGAACCAGATAATAAAGAATGGTACGCTCTCCCTTAATAACTTCCAGAAGGTACGCCGCCGCGATAATAATCATTACCACATTCCAGCTTAACATAAAAACCGTATTCGAAATTCGTCTTTCTTCCCGCATATGTACTCCCTCTCCTTTATGTATAATCTGTCAACCTTTTCAATTATAATAAATTTTTTTTATTTCCGCAATTATATTTATGAAAAAGGTTGCAAAAAGGCATAAAATTTTTTATTATAAGAATATAAAAACGGGTGATATATACAAGAATTCCGGCGGAATCAGGTTATGTATATCCGTTTTTCTGCCGGACGCCCCATATCAACCAGAGAAAGAGGTTACCCCTATGAGAATTGGCAAGAGAAAAACCGTACTTATGAGAGCAGTCTCACAACTGAAGGAAGCTGATTTATCAAAAGAACCTGAATTGAACGGTATTTATCGCAGACTGTTAAAAGGCAGACAACAATTTGCCCAGATTTTCGAAAAAAATATAAAGGCAGTTATGCAGATCAGTTCCCTGGATTTAATGATGCAGCATCAAACCGAAAAAATCATGGACATTTCCCTGAGTGTGGCAAGAGCCACCGAAACCCTGTTTGGTCCCTCCGGCTCCGGAAATGCCGACAGCAAGCATGAGGAGCTGACCAATACCATTATACAGGTTTCTTCCGAAACGGAAGAAGTCTACCAAAAAATAGAACAGGGGCAGGACGAACTGACCTCCATCAAAGAGCTTTCCGCACACACGATTGAAATATCCGAAGAGCTCCGAAAAGATATGAACGATCTGTCCGAAGTGATCAACCGAATGAATGAAGTTATCGCCGGAATCGACGCAATTTCTCTGCAGACCAACCTGCTGGCATTAAACGCTTCCATTGAGGCTGCAAGAGCCGGAGCCGCCGGCAAGGGATTTGCAGTCGTAGCGGACGAAATACGTTCCCTGGCCGTTGAGACGCAGAAATTGACCGGCAGCATGAGCGAGTTCGTAGAAGGAATCAAAAACGCATCCGGCAAAAGTCTGCAAAGCACTACCAATACCATAACCGCCCTGGAAACCGTTACCGATAAAATTGAAAACGTATGGGAATTAAATTTGGAAAGTCAGCAGCATGTTTCCCAGGTTAACGATTCCATGAGTTCTATTGCCGCCGTAAGCGAAGAAATCAGCAGTTCCATGACGGAAATGGAAAATCATCTCCGCGACAGCACCAGTTTCATGCAGCAGGTCAGCGAAGAATTAAAAAAAGCGGCCGAACCGGTTGTAGATATTGAGCAGACTCTGGACCTGACCGTTAAACAAATGGGCGCTATGTCGGAAGACGCATTCTTCCACCTGGAAAACGCCGAGTTTTCCCAATATGTCAGCACGGCAATAACCGCCCATCAGACATGGCTTGGCAATCTGGAAAAGATGGTGCGGACACGTATCATAACTCCTTTGCAGCTGGATTCTTCCAAGTGCGGGTTTGGACATTTTTATTATTCCATGACTCCGAAAATTCCGGAGATTCTGCCAATTTGGCAGGCCATGGGACCCAAACACCAGCGTTTCCACAAATACGGAAATGAAATTATCAGCGCTTTAAACGGAAGAGATTATTTCCGGGCGGAAGAATTGTACAAAGAAGCTCACAATTTCTCCAAAGAATTAATTTCCGATTTGGAAAAGATGGTGCAGATTGCAGGGAAATAAAACATAATCATCAATACAAGCAAACCCCCGGGTTCCTGTCAGGAAATATACCGGGGGTTTTCTTATTGACTCAAACTTCCCACATTAAAAATGGGATTTGCTCCTTGAAAAATCAATACTATAGATTATAAAATAGCAATCAGGCAGCCGCTGAACCATACTCCAATGCTTTTTGCATGTACTTTGGCAGTCTCTGAACAAAGCTGGCGGTCAATTTCTCCAGCTGTTGTTCTGTGATGTGGAAATATTCCATAACGACACCCATTAGTGCATCTATGATAATCCTCATTGATTGACTGAAAGTGATGTCATCCAGTTCATCCATGAGACGGAAAAATAGTTCACAAATCGTTTTGTCATCGGTATTGCACCGCTGTGTAACTGCAAGCATCA
>CAJUNP010000002.1:82822-151454 GCA_910587935.1 uncultured Lachnospiraceae bacterium | reverse complement strand
ATCTGCCTGTTAAGCCTTTGGCTCTCAGATATTTGATTGCATATATTCCCTCTCAGCTGTTGGCGTTCGCCTATGTCTGGTTCAGCGGATTGCGGGAACCTTTGGCGAAAACAGCATACAGGGATATTTGGATTAACTTTACGAGCCTTTTTGTGCTGTTATGTATCATCAATACTGCCATTTATGTTTTTAAGAAAAAAGTGGGCGGGAAGGAAAAGTGAAAAGGAATGACAGAGGCTGTTAATAAATTTATTCCGTTTTTTGTAGGATTACTTCTTATACTGCGCGGTTTGTTTTGGATTGTCGATGGAAAAAATGGAAACAAGAGAAGCTATTTTTTGGGCATAGCAGCCATTGTGGTAGGAATCATCATGTTCGTAACCGTGTTTTTTCAGGTTCTGTAAAGTGGAACATAGATTCAGAAAATTGCGGGGGTGCCGATTGACCACTCTTTCCTAAAATACAAAAAAGAATTGGCGGACTATGGTTATCAGGTCGGGAAAATATCCATGAAAGAACAGATGGTATGTTTCCATAAGGTTGACTGACAATTTCCGTGTTGTTAAAACATGAATATAGGAACAAGGAAGGGCAGGAGGAACGCAAAATGGACTTATGGGAAAAAATTCGGGATGAGCGAAGGGATTGCCGAACTGTGGCAGGAGATCATTTGTGCATTGCAATATTCACGCTTTGTTTGTCCGTGAGGTTTGTAGAATATTTTCTGATTGAAACAGATAAAACGGCTATTGGAGAAAATGTGCTTCATAAAGTAGTTGGAATTATCCTGTTGGCTTTGATATTAAAATGGGAAAATCTTTCATGGAGCGATATTGGATTTCATAGAAATGGTTTTGTGAGCGGTATTTTGAAAGGTTTGTTATTGGGAAGCGTTTGCTTTGCCATTTCATATGGACTGGAATTGGCGATTTTTATTCTGCAAGGCAATCCTGCATATTTAGAACTGTATATCAGCAGTTTTTCGTTAACCGGCTCTCAAATAAAGAATACGGGTTTCGTTTTCTTTCTGTTATGTGTATTGTTCAATGTTATTAATGTATGGATGGAAGAGGGTGTTTTTCGCGGTCTGTTTATTAAAACGCTCTCTGAAACAAAGCCATTTATGAAAGCGAATTATATTGCCGCATTTTTATTTGGTGTCTGGCACATTATAATGCCCATCAGAAGCTATATAAATGGTGAAATGTCATTTGCGGCAATGCTTCTAATGGGTATCGGTTATATTATCCTTGCTGGGATTATGGGAATCAAATGGGGACTTCTTTACCGCATTACAGGAAATCTATGGGCAGGGCTTGGCGACCATTTATTCAATAATACCGTTGCTACAAACATACTGCATGTCGTTTCGCAAAATGGTGCGGACGAATTACAAATTGTCCGAATCATGGCTGCACAGATTATTTCTTTCGTTTTTGTGTTGATGGTATATTATTACAAGAACAGAAACGGAAACTGATAATTAAAATTTACTAATAGGAGATTTGAATGATGAAAAGGACGCTAATTATGATAGTGCTTTTGCTGGTATTGCTCATAGGTTGTGGAAAAACTGACATTACGAAAACATATGAAAAGTCAGAGAATGATGGAATTATAGCCACATATTATGAAATGAATAATGGAACATGGAAATGTGATGATAGAACCTATCAATTTAGATTGGAGTTAACTGGCAGAATGCCTAATGCAGAATCAGATAGTTATTATGTCGTGCTTACGGACAATGAGAATTTAACTTTTGAAGATGTATCAAAAAGTCTGTTTGGCAGTTTGCTTGAGGATAGTAAGATAATGGAAGGCTCTATTATTGTGGAAATGAAATAGCATCCATTTATCACTGAGTTAAATAAAACGAAAAATTTTTGCTTGTAGAACGAGGAGGAGAAATTCAATGAACGATTTAAAAGAATTAGGGAAGCTGATGAAAGCGCATCCTATCATTATTGTTGTAACATTGGCGGCGATGGCTGTAGGCGCAATTTTGGGAGCAGTTGCGTTTTACCAGGGGTGGTTAGGATGAAGGAAGCAGCAAATATGGGGAAAGGAAAAACGCTCCTGATTTCAGTCGGCATGGAAATCATGCTGATTATCTGCATTACGGCAGCGAATCTAAATCCAACGCCCATACTATATTTTATTTTTTACAATCTCCTGTATGGGTTGATATTCAGCCTTTTCATTCCGCTGTACTGTTTGTATAAGGAAAATGGAGTATCAGTTTCCGGCAGCGTGTTGGCAGAAGTCGGTTTCAAAAAGCCGGGTATACGGCAATGGGGTGTTTTGGCGACCTTTGTGGTATTTTCCGTTGGAGGGCAGCTTATCCCAAAGATGGCTGTTGGTGAGCAGATCCCATGGTGCTTGCTGCCTATGGGAATTGCGCCGTTGATCATGACCACATTTTTTGAGGAATTTTTATTCCGCGGATTTGTACAGAGCCGGATCGACCGGCAATTTGGATGGGTACTGGCAATTCTGGTTTCCGGGGCAATGTTCTCCCTTTACCATTTAGGCTATCCGGGATTCCGCACCTGGGAGGACATTCTTCTGCTGTTTGCAGTAGGGGTTGGATTTGCGGCTGCATACAAGCTATCTGGTAATAACCTGATTGTATCCTTCTTCGTAAACCTGCCGAATGCTTTTGTTACCTACATATTGAAATATGAGCAGTTCCCCGTTATGCGTGTCAGCTCCACCATAGCGGCGGCTGTTACATTGGTGTTGATTGGGCTGATTCTTTTATTATATCGAAATACAGATCAAAGGAGGCAATAGAATATGGAACTTGTAAAACTGACACACGAAAATCTTGATAGGGAACACATCTGCTGTGCGATTTCCAATAACAAGGATACTCAGGTCATGTCCAAAAAGAACTGGCTGAAAGACAGGCTGGACGAAGGGCTTGTATTCTTAAAAGGCAATGTCCGGGGGGAAATGCTTCATTGAGTATATCCCTGCGGAATACGCATGGACGCCCATTGAGGCGGAGGGCTATATGTACATTGACTGCCTGTGGGTATCCGGACAGTTCAAGGGTCATGGATACTCGAACCTGTTGCTGGATGCATATATCAAGGACAGTAAAGAGAAAGGAAAAAAGGGGCTTGTTATCCTGTCCTCCAGGAAAAAGATGGGATTCCTCTCTGACCCGAAATATATGGGCTATAAGGGCTTTCAGACAGGGGATAGCGTGGGCAGGCATGAAGATATGCCGGAGGGATTTGTGCTGTATTACACAAATCAATGCCCTTCGCCCTTTACAACCTTTTCCCTTTTCTATGATGGGCAGTTTGTGACACATGAAATCCTGTCGGAAAAGAAATTTGATAAAATCTTAGCAGATAAAGGAGTGTGAAAAATGATTCAATTAGTCAGACCAACAGAAAAACGGAAAGAACAGGCAGCCGAATTCAGACAGGAATTTTTTGATCATGGGGAATTCGTCATTAACGGAAGTGAATTATTTGATAAAACGGAGGATTATATAGAATGGTGCAGATCCATAGACGCAAACACGAAAAAGGAAACGGTGAATCCTAATTGGGTCATAACAGACACATTCTTTGCCATTGATAATCAGGATAGAATTGTGGGAATCATTGATTTAAGGCATACGCTGAACGATTTTCTGAAGGATCTCGGCCATTGCGGTTATAGCGTCCGTCCGTCAGAGCGAAGAAAAGGTTTTGCTACGGAAATGCTGCGGCAATTATTAGAGGTTGCCAAAAAGGCGGGGATGAACGAAATGTATCTTTCTGTGGAAAAGAAGAATGAACCTTCGGTAAAAGCAATCACTCGGAACGGTGGCGTCTATGAGCGCAGCTTTGAAATTGATGGAGAACAGGCGGATATTTATAGGATCGCTCTGTTAGAATAGCCATACTGGTACAACGGGTATGGCAGAGTCGGGAACTGCTTTGGTAAGTAGAGAAAAGATCAAGGAGATAAGAGCATGCGTCATATTTATATTAGAGGAGCCATCGGACTGATCTGGCTGGCTGCAGCCATTGTATGCGGGATATCGGGGAACTTCCCGATGATGGGGCTTTACATAGTTTTAGCAGGTGCTTTCCTGTATTCCGCATATACAATATGGAAAAAAGAAAAGGACGGCAAAGGGGGGAGGTAAGATGGGAGAAGCGCTCCTGACTGTGAAAAGCTTAAGTGCATGGTACAATAACAAGAAAATGATACTTTCGGATTTTTCTTTTGCGCTGGCTGAGCATGAAGTGACAGGATTGATTGGGTTGAACGGTGCCGGGAAAACCACATTTCTGAAGGTGCTTTCCGGACTGCTCCCTACCTTCCGTTCAGAGGGTATCTGCTTTTGTGGTTCACCTGTGGATTTCCGGAAGCAGGATTTTAAGCTCTGCCGCTATACGGTGTTTGCTGAGGACAATTCTTTCTCGTATTTTACTTTCCGGGAATACCTGGCCTATGTATGTGCCGCCTATGGAAAAGCGGTTCCGGATGTGTCGGAGCTGATACAGGGTTTCCATTTTGAAGGGTATACAGATACCCTGTTAAGGGAGCTGTCAACCGGAAACCGGAAAAAGGCATTCCTGATCACAGCTTTTGCCCTGAAACCCAGACTGCTCCTTCTGGATGAGCCGGAGGGCGGGCTGGACTTCCAGAGCACGGAATACCTGTACCAGCAGATTTCGGGGTATAAGGAGCATGGAACTGTGCTGTTTTCCTCCCACATCCTGGAGAGTATCACGCTGACTTCTGACCGGGTATTTGTCCTGGAGGACGGCAGGATCCGGCAGACATTTGAACGCGGGCAAATCAATGCCGAAGATATCCGGGAGGCTCTGCATGATGAAAATGACAGGTAAAGCCTTTGCCAAAAAGCTGTTTGGGGCAAAATATGAGCGGCTGCCCCGGACTCTTTTCATGGATGTAATTGTATTTTGGGGACTGTACATTGCCGGCTTTCAGGTGCAGATTGCATCGTTTGTCCGGGTTCTGATGATCAGCGCCTTTACTGCAGGTGTGATGTGGCAGGCCCTTTCTTCCAAAGATAACGTAGTGGAGCTTACGGCTATGCTGATGCTGCCGCATCGACGCCGGGAGTTTGTTTTCTCCTATGTGGGGATGCTGGGTGCCTATACGGTTCTTACAAAGACAGGGCTGCTTTTCGCGGTCCTGCTGGCCGTTTCTGCCTGGAAGCCGGTAGAGATCGTGGGAATGATTCTCTGCATGATCCATGCGGTCTTTATGGCTGCCGCGGTTTATTCCGTGAGAAAATACTGGTATGTGGGTGGACTCTGGGCTGCTGCCATAGTGTCCGCAATTTTGTTTTTTGGAAATGAGCTCCTGGTTGGCCTGTTGCTGCTTGTGAATGGTCTGTTTGCTGTTTTGATTTTATGGAGAACAGACGGATACGATTTTTATCAGAAGGAGAGTAAGAAAAGCCATGGTAAAGCTTACCATGTGGTCCGGCAGAGGAAAAGGGCAACACTTTGGCGGTATTTTTTCCGGTATCTGAGCTGCCATAAGAATTATCTGCTTAATACCGTTGTAATGTGGTGCGTAGCCCTGGTACTGCCCTATTTTTTTAGCGAAATGGCTGGTTTGTCCGTTATTCCGGTGGGTTTTGCAATTCTATCCTTAAATACGCCTATCTGTATCCTGCTGTCCTGTGACCCGGATCTGGAGCAGGCAGTCCGTTTCCTGCCCGGACAGAAACGGCGCTTTTGCATTCCATACTGCCTGTTTATCTTTCTTTGTAATATGGCTGCAGATGTGATATTCCTCTGTAGCTGGCAGATACAAAACGGCAGCGTCACTGTCCATATGATTGCAGGGGCTGTTTTCTTTGCCTTGCAGAGTGCGGTGTTGTCTGTGCTGCTGGAATGGTTTTATCCCATCCGGGGCTGGAAGATTGAAAGCGACCTGTGGCACCATCCGCGGAAATATGTGGTTCCGGTGGTAATGCTCCTGCTCGCGGGGGGAGTCTTAGCCTGGCCGATACTGCTGTATGCCCTGTTGGTTCTGCTGGCTGTGGAAATCATAGTTTTATTTTTTATACTTTAAGGGCATCCTATAATACATGCTTATGGGGGTTGATGGGCTTTGGTGTGCGGCATTTGTATATCATTGTGTCGTGTTAGCGGGATTTAAAATTCCGGTCTGGCCGAAAGAATCCTCGTGCTCTTTTGCTGGTTGTATAGCCTGGGAAGAGTGGGCGCAGGCAGATAGCCGCATTGAGTATCATAATGGCAATGACAATACCTTTCAGCCTGCGGCTGGGGATATTGTTCTTTTTGACAGGGTATTCCATAACACGGCTCATGACCACTTTGGAATTGTACTTGAAAATCATGATATTAGGACAACTTCACGTTAATGAGGGAAGAAAGCGTATGAACATGAAAGACAAAAAGATATTATATGTGGAAGATGATTTAAGCTTGATTGAAGGCCTGAAATATACGCTGGAGAAGAATGGTTTTCAGGTGGATAATGCCCGTACCGTAAAAGCGGCGTATCAATTCTTCCAGGGCGGCCGGTATGACCTTTTACTGCTGGATGTCACACTGCCGGATGGGACAGGCTTTGATGTTTGTAAAGAAGTACGGAAGACTTCTGCTGTCCCGATTATTTACCTGACCGCTTCGGATGAAGAGATCAGCATTATAAGAGGGCTGGACATGGGTGGGGATGACTACATTACCAAACCGTTTAAATTGGGAGAGGTTCTTTCGAGGATCAACGCATTGCTGCGCCGCTTTGCACAATTTAATAAGAGTGACATGATTTTAGAATCGAATGGGATCAGAATTGATATGTCGGAGCGGGTCTGCTGGAAGGGAGAAACAGAACTGCCACTGACATTGGTGGAATATAAGCTGCTCTGCCTGTTCCTGAAAAATCCAAACCGTATTTTGCCAAGGGAACTGATCTTAGACCGCCTTTGGGATGGGAACGGCAGTTATGTGGATGACAATACCCTTTCTGTTTATATCCGCAGGCTGCGGAGAAAAATCGAAGATGACCCCAATGTCCCCACAAAGCTTCTGACAGAAATCGGATTTGGATATAAATGGGCTGGAGAGTAAGGCGATATGAAAAGAATGGGAAAAGAAACAAGGAGGATGCTGTGTTGGCTGCTTGCCATCTGTATGGCTGCGGCGATAGGTATGGTCATCCTTTTATCCTATATGACAAATGATTTCCACAAAACAATGGTGGAACATGATTATGGGACAGCAGGGTATTTGGTAAACCACCCGGACTCAAATGTAGCAGCCGCATTTACAAAAGACAAAACGGACTCTGACCTGAAGGCCGGGAAGCAGGTTCTTAAGGAAGCGGGCTACCATGAAAATACAGATCCCAGGATGGTTCCCGCTGTCGCCGCTTACCAGAAGCGTATCGCCGTTATGCTCGGTGGTATGCTTTTTAGCGTTTTTGCGGCTGTTTTTTTGACAGTCTGGATTTATATCCGGAGACAAAGAAAGGCGCTTGCAAAGGCGGATACCGTGATTACCCGGTTCCTGGAGGGAGATACGGACCAGAGGATCGACAGTGAGGAAACCGGGGACTGGTACAGCCTGTTCCATAGGATCAATGAGCTTGCCGCCATCCTCTCTGCCCAGGCAGAGCATGAAAAACAGACACGCATATTTCTGCAGGATATGATCTCAGATGTCTCCCATCAGTTAAAGACACCTCTGGCAGCGCTTAAGATGTATGATGAGATTATGGCGCAGGAGGGTACGGACAGCGAAACAATCCATGCATTCAGCCAGAAATCCCTGCGGGAAATACGCCGGGTGGAGGAGGTAGTCTATACGCTCTTAAAAAAGCCAGGCTGGACGCAGGTGTGGTCAGAATGGAAAAGGCGGAGGAAAACATTGAAATGCTCCTGCGTGACGTGACGGAACGCTTTGAGACACTGGCCGCCCAGGAAGATAAGGAGATTGTATTATCTGGAAATCACGATGTCTCCCTTTATTGTGATGCCCTCTGGATGTCGGAAGCTTTGGGGAATGTGGTAAAAAATGCGCTTGAGCATACCCAGAGAGGCGGGAAAATAGTAGTCAGCTGGGAGAGGACGCCGCTTCTTACAAACATTATGGTGGAGGACAACGGGAAAGGAATCCACCAGGAGGATATCCATAATATCTTTAAACGGTTTTACCGGAGCCACATTTCCCAGGATACCCATGGGATTGGTCTTGGGCTGCCGCTGGCAAAGTCCATTGTGGAAGCCCATCAGGGGACTGTTTCCGTAACCAGCAAGGTCGGGCAGGGCAGCAGATTCGTCTTTAGCTTTTTCCATCTTACAAAAGAGTAAATCTTACAAAATAGTAAGATGAGATTCATGTGAGAGTAAGACGCATCGGATATAGTGTGTAAAGAACTTCTAAGCGGTCAAAGTACGCCCGCTAAGAAGTTCTAAATTACACACGGAAGAATCGCAAGTACAGCGGTTCTTCTCACATGAATAAAATGCCTGCAAAAGCGGGCGGAAGGAGCAGTTATGAACATTCTTGAAGTACAGAATCTATGTAAGACTTATGGAAAAGGGGAAGCGGAAGTCCGGGCGCTTGACAATGTCTCCTTTTCCGTGGGCAAAGGGGAATTTATCGCAACCGTAGGCGAATCCGGTTCCGGGAAAAGCACACTGCTAAATGTGGTGGGGGCATTAGATAACCCGACCTCCGGAAAAGTGCTGATTGACGGGAAGGACATTTTTTCAATGCCTGAAAAAAGGCTTACGGTATTCCGCCGTCAGAATATCGGGTTTATCTTCCAGTCCTTTAACCTCATACCGGAATTGAATGTAGAGCAGAACATCACATTTCCCCTGCTGCTGGATTACCAGAAGCCGGACCAGAAGTATGTGGAGGAGTTGCTTGGAATCCTGGGCTTAAAGGAACGCAGGAAGCACCTCCCCAGTGAGCTAAGCGGAGGCCAGCAGCAGAGGGTGGCAATCGGGAGGGCGCTGGCGGCCCGCCCTGCAATCATCATGGCGGATGAACCCACCGGGAATCTGGATTCCAGAAATAGCCAGGAGGTCATCACTCTCTTAAAATCCATGTCAGCCAAGTACAGGCAGACAATCCTGATGATCACCCACAATGAGAACCATGCGGAGGGGGCGGACCGGGTGCTGCGCATGACGGACGGCAGGCTGAAAGATTTGGGGGTGGCAGCGATATGAGAAGTTATCTTGGGCTGATACTCCAGTATGAAAGGGTCCACCGAAAAAACAACCGGATCTCCGTATTGTGCATTATGCTTTCCGTATGCTTGGTGATGGCAATCTTCAGTATGGCGGACATGGCGATGCGCTCCCAGACAAATTATTTTATTAAGACAGGTGGCGAATACCATGCAGCGCTCCATGATGTGGAGGAGGATAAGGCAGAACTGGTATCGGCAAGGGTTGACGTGGCTTTATCAGGATGGGTCTATCAGGGCAGCACGGGGATGTTATCCGGCAAAACCGTCAGCTTTGTAGGGGTAGATGAAAAAACAATGGAATCCCTGACCGAAATGGAAATGACGGACGGGGTATACCCTTCCCTGCCGGACGAGGCATTGCTGAATGAAAGCGCCATGGAGCAACTGGGCCTGTCAATTGGCGATAGCATAACGGTTACGGTTCCGGACGGCTCACAAAAACAATACCGGATTACTGGGACCCTTGCGGATATGGGTTCTATGCTGAAAGCGGATATCTATGGGATGGCGCTGAGTGAGGATGGCTTCCTCGCCATTGCAGATGAAAATGCAGCAGACGGAACCACCTACCGTATCCAGTTTAAGGATGGCGCCCATATCCAGGAGGCCATAAAAGAAATCAAGGGACAGTTTGGCCTTTCCGACAGCCAAATTTCAGAAAATACCGCTTTATTAGGCCTGATGGGACAAAGCGAGAGCAATATCATGCAGGCTCTCTATCTGATTGCGGCAATCCTTGTTTTCCTTGTTTTGATTGCGGGGACAGTGATGATCTCCGCAAGCTTTAACACCAATGTGTTGGAGAGGACACAGTTTTATGGGCTACTTCGCTGCCTGGGGGCATCCAGGAAACAGGTAAAGCATTTTGTGATCCTGCAAGGGCTCAGACAGAGCGCGAAGGGGGTCCCCATCGGCCTGCTGGCAGGCCAGATTGTGACATGGGCTGCCTGTCTGTTGCTGAGGTCCATCAGCGGAGACCGTTTTTCGGAGGTTCCGCTATTTGAATTCAGTATCGTCGGCATACTGGCAGGGGGCGTGGTGGGCTTTCTGATCGTCCTCCTTGCATCCCTTTCTCCGGCGAAAAAGGCCTCCAGGGTTTCGCCTGTCACGGCAATCAGCGGAGGCTCCCAGCTGACACAGAATAAGCGTGCGGCGAATACGAAGCTGTTCCATGTGGAGACAGGCATGGGCGTGTTCCATGCTTTGTCCGGGAAAAAGAATTTATTCCTGATGACCTGTTCCTTTGCCATCAGCATCATGCTCTTTCTGTCTTTCCAGGTAATGATTGTCTTCCTGGATCAGGGCATGCCTGCGTTAGCTCCCTGGGCGGGAGATGTATCTGTGACAGCTGCTACAGGACTGGAGCCTTCTGTAATAGAAGAAATCGCGGAAATGGAGGGTGTGAAACGTGCCTTCGGAAGAATGGAATATAGCGGGTTATCCGTTTCTTCCGATACCGAGAGCGGAACGGCTGCACTGGTTTCCTATGAAGAAAGTCAGTTCAAATGGGCAGAAGAGGAACTGAATGAGGGGAATACCGAGTCTGTGCAAGGAGGGACTGGGGATGTTTTAGTCACCTACCGGGATGGCATGCAATGGAAAGCCGGGGACACTGTGACGCTCCATACACCTTTGGGGGAGAAACAGGTGAGGATTGCGGGAATCCTTTCGTCCACAAATGCGTCAAGTGAGGCCGGAAGCCTTGGATACATCATATGCTCAGAACAGCTGTTTACAGAGAGCATTGGTATGGCAGGCTATACAGCTGTGGATATACAGCTTGCAGGCAGCGGCAGTGACGAGACAGTATCAGCGATACGAAGCCTCCTTCCACCGGATAGCTCCATTGCAGATAAACGGCTGTCAAATTCGGAATCCCAGAATTCCTATTATACAGGAGCGGTGTTCATTTACGGGTTCCTGCTCATCATTGCGCTGATTACCGTGTTCAATATATTTAACAGTATGAATGCCAGTGTGGTGGCAAGAACACGGCAGTATGGCGTGATGCGTTTTATTGGTATGGGAGCCGGGCAGCTCTATAAGATGATTGCTGCAGAAGCAGTCACCTATGCAGTACTGGGATGTGTCACCGGATGCGTCCTGGGGCTTCCATTAAATAAAATGATGTTCCGGTTCCTGATTGCCGGTAAATGGGGGATTAGCTGGCAGCTTCCGGCTGTATCTCTGTTGCTGATCGTCGTTTTATGTTTCGGCTCTGCGGCGCTGGCGATCCGACGGCCAAATAAAAAAATCGGAAAACTGTCGATTGTGGATACCATAAAGCTGCAGCAGTAACACGTATTTTAGGGAACATCATCAGTTCAATAAGTATGGTTACGGACTAAAATCATGAACTGTTCAGGCTTTGTAACGAGCAATTTGATATATGTCATTTGTATTCCAATTTATGTATTGCCCGCTGATTCCGAGTAAGAATTTTCAGCCCTATCGCAAGGTAGGGCTGTTTTTATAGGTGATATCTGATATAATAGAGACACGGACATAGCGCTGCGAACGTTTCTTTATTCAGGAAGACAATAAAGCAAAGGAAAATCGATATGATATCGAAACACATTTATAAAAAGCAGGGAATAGAACTTAATTATTATGAAATAACAAACTCTCTACAGCCATTAGTTCTCATTCATGCCCAGGGGGTAGATGCCACAAGTTTCAAAAATGTTTGGGGACGTTTATCTGAAAAGTATCATGTTTATTCAATAGACTGCTATGGGCACGGAGAAAGTCTGCATAATGCGGAGCAATATAATGTGGAGGATATCGGTAATGCCATTATTCGTTTTGATTGCGGACATGGTATTCACATAGAAAAGCCAAAGGAGTTTACGGAATGTCTGATACAATTGCGTGCCATGAATTTTATTTAGCGAAGACAAAATAAAGCAATATGCGCAGGAAAAGTAACGACTTAACGGCGGGATTGCATAGGATGTTTCAAATAAATTATTGTTTTGAAAAAAATACCGATTCAATAACGATAAAAAGAAAATAGAAATATCTTCCATTATACTGTTTTTTGTTCTATAATAATTTTTATAAATAAGAATAAGACAGGGTGCAAAAACAAATGATGAAAATAGAGTTTATCCGTCAGTTGTATGAGAACGAAGCGGATGCCCTGTATTCCTTCGTAAAGAAATTTGTTACAAGTAAAGAGTCTGCGGAAGATATTGTACAGGAGACTTTTTGCATAGCCATTAGAAAAGCGGACGAGGTCATTGCCCATCCCAATCCCGTCGGATGGTTATATCTTGTAGCAAAGTATCTGATTTTATCTGAAAGCAGAAAACAGAAGAAAAATCAAAACCATTGCAGCTATCATGTATTGGAAGATCGGATCAGGGACGAAAAAGCGGAGCTTATGCTTGCATCCCTGGCGGAAGACGTGCTTCGGTCTGTTTTGACAGAAGAGGAATATAAGATTATGGATCTGGTATATAATCAGGGGTATAAGGGGAAAGAAGCGGCAAGGCTGCTGGGATTGAATGAAAGTACGTTGCGCGTAAGGTTATTCAGAATCAGACATAAGCTGAGAAAATTTATTGCATAATAGAAAGGCATAGTCCATAATGACAGTATTTTGTTATATAGCAGGATGTATATGTATTCTGTACTGCCTGATAATCGGCATATTTGTAGGGCACAGTACGAATTTTTTTTTGATATGGGGAATTTTGGGACTTTTATTAACCGCCTTCGGCTTTTTGTATAAGAAGGGATTATTTACGGCGGTTCCGTCGTGGTTTCGGATCACGTTTCTGATTATGCTGACAGTGGGAGCCGGTATCTTCGTGGCCGTGGAAGGCTGTATTGTCAGCAGTTTTTCGGCTGTATGTCAAGAAGAGCTGGATTATGTGATTGTCCTGGGGGCGCAGGCCAAAGAAAGCGGACCCTCCAAAACACTGAAAATGAGACTGGATACCGCATATGATTATCTCGTTGAACATGAGAGAACCTGTGTGATCGTATCCGGAGGGCAGGGTCCTGACGAACCCATGTCGGAAGCGGAGTGTATGCGCCGTTATCTTGAGGAACGAGGGATAGAGGCTTCCCGTATTCTGATGGAAGACCGCTCCCGCAATACGGTGCAGAATATAGAATACAGCGGCAGGCTGTTTCGTCCGGAATCGGACAAAGTGGGAATTATAAGCAATAATTTTCATATGTTTCGCGCTTTGGGTCTGGCGCGGCATGCAGGATATAAGCATGTCAGGGGGATTTCGGCGCCTTCCGAAAGGATCATGCTTCCGAACAATATGCTGAGAGAATTTTTCGGCGTTATAAAAGATTTCGTTTTTGGCAATTTGGCGTAAACCGGCCCGAACCGGATATTCTTATACGGAAAGGAAGATTTTTATGGGAGAAGAAAATAACCGGCCCATTGAACTATTAAAAGAATGGATTGCAGACAGTAATAATATTGTTTTTTTCGGGGGAGCCGGGGTTTCCACGGAAAGCGGCGTGCCTGATTTCAGGAGCGTGGACGGACTTTATAACCAACAGTATGCGTATCCGCCGGAAACGATTTTAAGCCATACATTCTATTGCAGGAATACGGAGGAATTCTTCCGTTTTTACAAAAATAAAATGCTGTTTCTGGATGCAAAACCCAATGCCGCGCATAAAAAGCTGGCGGAGTGGGAGACGCAGGGGAAATTAAAAGCTGTGATTACGCAGAATATCGATGGCCTCCATCAGGCGGCCGGCAGTAAAAACGTACTGGAACTCCACGGGTCTGTTCTTCGCAATTACTGTGAAGCCTGCGGTAAATTTTATGATGTACATAAAATCAAAGAATCCAAGCAGGTACCCGAGTGCGTTTGCGGCGGAAGAATTAAACCGGATGTGGTTTTGTATGAGGAGGGATTGGACCAGCAGATTTTAAGCGCTGCGGTGAAGTTTATACGTGAAGCGGAGGTTTTGATAATCGGCGGAACTTCTCTGGCGGTATATCCGGCGGCCGGGCTGATCGATTATTACAGAGGCAGTAAACTGGTGCTTGTGAATAAAACGCCCACACCCAGAGACGGGCAGGCGGATTTAATTGTGCCGGGCAGTATAGGGCAGATATTTTCGGAATTATAGATTGGGGTGGAGAACAGAATGGATATTCAGGTTGGAAACATTGTGAGACTGAAAAAAAAGCATCCCTGCGGCAGTTTTGAGTGGGAAGTGCTTCGGACGGGAGCGGATTTTCGCCTGAAATGTACGGGATGCGGTCATCAGATCATGATAGCGCGCAGGCTGGTGGAAAAAAACTTGCGTGAAATCAGGTAAAATACTTGAAAACAGGGGGTATTTATGATATCATAATACTCCGTGATATTATTCCTTGCTCCGTGAAGCGGGGCCAGAGACCAAAAGGAGGTACTTAGCATGAACAAATATGAATTAACAGTTGTTGTCAGTGCGAAAGTCGAAGAAGAAGAGAGAGCAGCGATCGTGGACAAGTGCAAAGCTTTAATCGAGAGGTTTGGCGGCGTCATTACGAATGTTGACGACTGGGGCAAGAGAAGACTTGCTTACGAAGTTCAGCACATGAAGGAAGCTTTCTATTATTTTATTCAGTTCGACGCAGACAGCAAGGCTCCCGCTGAGATTGAGAGCCGTATCCGCATTATGGACAACGTTATCAGATTTTTATGCGTGAAGAGAGAAGAAGCATAAGTGGAGTATTCCGTGGATAGACGGATGGCTCCGTATATCTGGAAGGAAGGTAAGAGATGAATAAAGTAATACTTATGGGACGTTTAACAAGGGACCCGGAGGTTCGCTATACCCAGGGAGATAACGCTATGGCGATTGCCAGATACACTCTGGCGGTAGACCGCAGATTTAACCGTAATAACAATGGCGATGATCAGAATGCGGATTTTATCGGATGTGTTGCGTTTGGCCGGTCAGGAGAATTTGCGGAGAAGTATCTGCGCAAAGGAACCAAGGTGGTAGTAACCGGACGTATTCAGACAGGAAGCTACACGAACAAAGACGGTGTTAAGGTGTATACCACAGATGTTGTTGTAGAAGACCAGGAATTTGCCGAGAGCAAAAATGCGTCAGGCAATGGCGGCGGATTTTCCGGCGACGGGTTCTCAGGCGGATTTTCCGGAGGTTCCAGACCGGAACCTTCAGGGGCAGGCGATGGATTTATGAATATTCCCGATGGAATTGATGAAGAATTGCCGTTCAACTAATTGATTTTATCAGACAGGAGGCATTTATTATGGCTTACAATAAAACAGACAAGTCCGATTCTCCAATGAGAAGAAAAGGCGGAATGCGCAGAAGAAAAAAAGTTTGTGTATTCTGCGGCAAAGACAACGTGATTGATTACAAGGATGTTAACAAATTAAAAAGATACGTATCAGAGAGAGGTAAGATTCTTCCCAGAAGAATTACCGGTAACTGTGCAAAACATCAGAGAGCGCTTACCGTTGCAATTAAACGTGCCCGTCACATTGCACTGATGCCTTACGTAATGGACTAAGTCAGAGAACAAGACCAAGTATCCGAATGGGTAGTTGGTCTTTTTTTCAATTTGGAAGGATGGGTATAAATGAAAACTTGCAACGATTTAAAAAATAAACTGCGGGAAATTGACCATAAAGGTTATCCCGCTTATAAGGAACTGCAGGGGCAGTATGATTTTCAGGATTATTATTTGTCTATAGACCACGTGCAGGGAGATCCTTTTGCAGCGCCCTCCCGTCTGTCTGTTCACATCGCGTCTGCCAGGTCGGGTTTTCCCGGTGAGTTTTCCGATACAAGAGAAAAGAGAATTACGCTGCAGGATCATTTGACAAGACTTTTTGCCGGACAGATTGCACCTTGCAGCTTTCAGGCAAAGGGATCGGGCAAAAGCGGCCTGCTTACCGTTTCTCGTCCGGGAGCGCAGATTTTGGAGCGCACTGCCTGCAGATTGAATGAAAGGGAACTGGTTGTGCGTTTTGAGGCGGGATTTCCGGCCCGGGGAAGGACTATTCAGGCAGGAGAGCTTATAAAGATGTTGTTTGAAATACTGCCGGGCTGCGTCAGAAAAAGTCTATTCTATAAGAATATAGATCAAAGGGCATTAAAGGACGCCATTGAACTTTGCGAGGATCAACAATATATACGCAGCCGGCTTGCACAATCCGGATTGTGCGCTTTTATCGCCAACGGCTCCATACTTCCCAGAGAAAGCGGAATATCGGAGAAACCCTTGAAAGACGCCGTTCCTTTCGTATCTCCCGAATCTCTGGAAATAACATTTTCTCTTCCAAACAGAGGAACCGTTACGGGAATGGGAATCAGAAAGGGAATAACGCTTTTCGTAGGCGGCGGATTTCACGGTAAATCTACCTTGCTGCAGGCTTTGCAGAACGGTGTTTATAACCATATTTCCGGAGATGGAAGAGAACTTGTTATTACAGAAGGCAGCGGGGTAAAACTTCGGGCCGAAGACGGACGCAGCATCCGGAATGTGGATATATCCCCCTTTATTAAGGACCTTCCTGGCAGAAAAGACACCGTGCACTTTTCAACGGAAGATGCAAGCGGGAGTACTTCACAGGCGGCCAATTTGATTGAGGCGGTGGAAAGCGGCAGCAGTCTCCTTCTGATTGATGAGGACACTTCGGCTACCAATTTTATGGTACGGGATGAACTGATGCAGCAGGTGATTGCGGCAAAAGAGGAACCAATCACGCCTTTTATTGACAGAGTCAGAGAACTGTACCGGGAGTGGGGCGTTTCTTCCGTTATTGTGGCGGGCAGTTCGGGTTCCTATTTTCATGTGGCGGATACGATTATTCAGATGAAAGAATATGAACCTCTGGATATCACGGAAAAAGCGCGCAAGGCTGCACAAAATTTCCCGATTCGTCAGGAACGTAAGGAAAAGCTTGCCATGCCGTCACAGAAAAGGAGTCCCCGGCCCAATGCGGCGTTAAAAAAGGAAGAACGTTTGAAGTGGAAGGCATTTGGCACCAGCGAGTTATCTCTTGCAAAGGATACGGTGGAACTTCGTTATCTGGAACAGCTGAAAGACCCGGAACAGACGGCAGCGCTGGCATGTATTCTGCGGTATTTGGAACTGCATGTTATGGATGGCCGCAAAACTATGCAGGAGTTAGCGGAAGCTATGGAAAAGCAGTTAGATGAGAAGGGACTTGAAAGTCTTTTCGATAAGGGGCAGGTGAAAAGTTCGCTTGCAAGACCCAGGCGGCAGGAGATCGAGGCGTGCGTGAAGCGCTATCGGAAACTGTTCTTTTCTGACGATTTATTGGGAAAATAGTAGATATTAGAAGAAGTATTTTTTGAACTTATGCATAATCATATAGCACATTCAGATAAAAAATGCTATAATAAGCAATAAAGTTTTTAAGTATGAACTGTGGGGTTAATGAGGTACCAAATGAAAAAACATATTAAGTTAAAGGGCAGGATGAAGACTTATCTTCAATTTACGGTTTATCTCGGTGCACTGCTGGCCGTAATAAATCTGGCTGTTATGTTTATTGATTACAGAGCGGGACTTTTACTGGCCTGTTTTACCATTTTCTATTTTGCGGTAGTGTTGTCGGCAATGTTTTATAATAAACCGCTGATAATGAATGAGCTGATTAGTTTTGCGACCCAGTATGGCCAGATACAAAAGCGCCTGCTGCGGGATCTGGAGCTGCCCCATGCGCTGCTTGACGATTCGGGCAAGGTGATATGGAGTAATCAGGCTTTTGAAAAAGTTATACATAAGGAGAATGGATTTAATAAGTCTATCACGGCTCTGTTTCCATCTATGACAAGGGACAAGCTTCCGGGGGAAGTGGATGCGGAGCAGGTGGAATATTCCCTGCAGTATGAGCAGAGAGATTATGTTGCAAGATTTAAGATGATTTCCCTGAAAGAAATGGCGGAGAACAGTGATATTATAGAGGCCGGGAATTATAATGGCTATCTGATCGCTCTGTATCTGTTTGACGAGACAGCCCTTCATATTGCTTTGCAGGAGGTGGATGACCAGAGTCTTGCAGTTGGGCTTTTATACCTTGATAATTATGAAGAAGCGCTGGAAAGCGTGGAAGAAGTACGGCGGTCTTTGCTGATTGCGCTGATCGACCGGAAAGTGAACAAATATATCTCGGCTCTGGACGGAATAGCCAAGAAGCTGGAAAAGGATAAATATCTGGTGGTGCTTCGTAAGAAGACCATTGCACAGCTTCAGGAGTGTAAGTTTGATTTGCTGGAAGATGTAAAAACAGTCAGCATCGGGAACGAGATGGCAGTTACAATCAGTATCGGTATTGGTTTGGACGGGCTTACCTATGCGCAGAATTATGAATTTGCCCGCAATGCGATTGACCTGGCCCTGGGCCGGGGCGGGGATCAGGCGGTGATTAAGACGCCGGAGTCTATAACCTATTATGGCGGCAAAAGCCAGCAGCTGGAGAAAAATACACGTGTAAAGGCAAGGGTTAAGGCGCATGCGCTCCGGGAGATTATAACGGCAAAAGACAGGGTCATTGTAATGGGGCACAGGCTTGCGGATGTTGACAGTTTCGGAGCGGCGATCGGAATTTATCGTATAGCCACGAATCTGGAGAGAAAAGCGCATATAGTATTAAATGAATGTAACAATACGATGCAGCCGGTGGTAGATTTATTCCGGGGTAATCCGGAATATGACAGTGATATGATTATAAACAGCCAGCAGGCTTTGGAACTGGCAGGCAATAATACGGTGCTGGTGGTTGTGGATGTGAATAAGCCGTCCATCACCGAATGTCCGGATCTTTTGCGATTCTGCAAATCCATCGTGGTTTTGGACCATCACAGACAGGGTACGGATACAATTGAAAATGCAACGCTTTCTTATGTGGAGCCTTATGCGTCTTCCGCATGCGAGATGGTTTCCGAGATCCTGCAGTATATATGCGACAATATTAAGATACGCAGTGAAGAAGCCGACTGCATGTATTCGGGAATTGTTATCGACACCAACAATTTTACAGGCAAGGCCGGTGTCAGGACCTTTGAGGCGGCGGCTTTTCTGCGAAGAAACGGAGCGGACGTTACCAGGGTAAGAAAGCTGTTCAGGGAAGACGCGCTGGAATATAAGACAAAGGCAGACGCGGTAAGCCAGGCGGAAATTTATAAAAACGCTTATGCGATTTCCGTTTGTACCCATGAAGATATTCATGACCCTACGGTGGTGGGAGCGCAGGCAGCCAATGAACTGCTGAATATTAAGGGAATTAAGGCCAGTTTTATTTTGACGGAGTATCAGGGTAAAATTTATATCAGCGCCCGTTCTATTGACGAAGTAAACGTACAGATCATTATGGAACGCTTAGGCGGCGGCGGTCATATGAACGCAGCCGGGGCCCAGCTGGAAAGCACTTCGATTGCAGAGGCGATCGGAATTGTGAAACAGACGCTGGATACGATGATTCAGGAAGGCGCTGTTTAGCGGGAAAGGTAGGGTGTATATATGAAAATAATATTATTACAGGACGATAAAAATTTAGGTAAAAAAGGCGATATTATTGAAGCAAACGACGGCTATGCCCGGAATTATATTTTGCCGAAGAAAATCGGTGTGGAAGCAAATAATAAAAATTTGAACGATTTAAAACTTCAGAAAGCCAACGATGCCAAAATAGCCAAAGAACAACTGGAAAAAGCGCAGGAGCTTGCGGCGCTTCTTGGAACGAAGGAAGTACTGGTCAAAATGAAAGCGGGTGAGGGCGGAAGAACCTTCGGCTCCGTATCTTCAAAAGAAATTGCCACCGAATTAAAAGAACAGACAGGTATCCTGATTGATAAAAAGAAAATACAGCTTCCGGAAGCAATCAAAAGCTTCGGCGTTTACAACGTATCCGTAAAGCTTCATCCCAAGGTAACAGGAACCTTAAAAGTGAAGGTTCAGGAGATGTAAGCGAAACGAAAGGATAAAGAACATGCCGGCAGCGGAAGAAACCTTATTAAGAAGAGTATTGCCCCATAGTGTGGAGGCGGAACAATCGGTAATCGGTTCCATGATTATGGACCGGGAAGCCATTGTGGTGGCTTCGGAGATCGTTACGGAAGACGACTTTTACGGCAAGCAATACGGCGTCTTGTTTGAAGCCATGGTGGAACTGAATAATGAAGGAAAACCGGTAGATTTGGTGACGCTGCAGGACCGGCTGAAAGAAAAGGAAGTTCCTCCTGAGGTCAGCAGTCTGGAATTTATCAGAGATCTGGTTACCGCAGTGCCCACTTCCGCCAACATTAAGTATTATGCCGGAATTGTAGCAGAAAAAGCGACGCTTCGAAGACTGATCAAATTAAACGAAGAGATTGCCAATACCTGTTATATCGGAAAAGAGAGCCTGGAATACATATTAGAAGATACGGAGAAGCGTGTTTTTGATCTGGTACAGCGCCGGAATACGGGAGAGTTTGTTCCGATTCGTGAAGTAGTTATGAATGCCATGGACAAGATCGAGAAGGCCTCCAGGAACAGCGGCGTCGTTACTGGTATTCCTACCGGTTTTATCGATTTGGATTACAGGACGGCGGGCATGCAGCCATCGGATCTTGTATTGATAGCGGCAAGGCCTTCCATGGGTAAAACTGCTTTTGTATTAAACATAGCGCAGCATGTAGCTTTTAAACAGAATCAGACTGTGGCGATTTTTTCCCTGGAAATGTCAAAAGAACAATTAGTGAACCGTTTATTTGCCCTGGAGTCGCAGGTAGACTCCCAGAATATCCGAACCGGACAGCTGAACGATACCGAGTGGGAGAAACTCATCGAGACGGCGGGGATCATCGGCAAGTCCAATTTGATTATAGATGATACACCCGGAATTTCCATTGCAGAGCTGCGTTCCAAATGCAGAAAATATAAACTGGAGCATAATCTTTCGATGATTATTATCGACTATTTACAGTTAATGAGCGGAAGCGGCAGGGGCGATTCCAGGCAGCAGGAAATTTCCGATATATCGCGTTCCTTAAAAGCAATAGCCAGGGAACTTAGCGTACCGGTTCTGGCTTTATCGCAGTTAAGCCGTGCAGTTGAGCAGAGGCCGGATCACAGGCCCATGCTCTCCGACCTGCGTGAATCGGGAGCCATTGAGCAGGATGCGGATGTGGTTATGTTTATTTACCGGGATGATTATTACAATCACGATACGGAAAGAAAAGATATTGCAGAAATCATTATTGCCAAGCAGAGAAACGGTCCGATCGGAACCATTGAACTGGCATGGATTCCCAAATATACGAAATTTGCCAATCTGCAAAGATAAGATAACTTGTAAAATGCATAATGTAACGATTACAAAAGAGGACAGGAAAATTTCCTGTCCTTTTATTATAAAAACGTCAAAAAATGTCAAAAAAGATAAGGAGAGATTTGTATGGTGAAAGATTATTATTTAATTTCAGATGCTGCAAAACTGGTTAACGTGGAGTCGCATGTACTTCGTTATTGGGAAGAGGAATTAAAGTTACCGATTAAGAGAAACGAACTGGGACACCGATACTATACTGAGCAGGATGTGGAACGTTTTAAAGAAATTAAGGATTTAAAAGAGCAGGGATTACAGCTGAAAGCAATCCGTATGATTCTTAAAGACGGAAAACTGTCTGTTGAAATTCCGGATTCTCAGGAAAAGACCGCCGCTTCGCCTGGTCCTGCCGTGCTTCCCGACCAACAGGAAACCAAGGCGGAGAAAGCAAGGCGTCTCCAATGGCTTTTACAGCAGATGATTGCCGAAACACTGCGGGAGAATAATCAGGAATTATGTCAGGATATACGAGACAGTGTTGTGAAAGAAATGGATTACCAGTTCCGTTTGCAGGAACAGCGGGAAGATGCAAGGGAACTTGAAAGAGGAAAGAGGCAGGATGAGTATTACCAGAAGTTGGACGAGCTTTTAAGACAGAGAAGCAAACGAGGACTCACAGTAAAAAAAGAAGAAAAGAAGGACAAGAAAGAGAAAAGAAAAAGGCATTCATTTTTTTGAATGCCTTTCGCTTTGCATATTCACTATTGCCTGTTTATCGCTGGTCAGCCTTCAGAAATAGCGCCGGTGGGGCACTGTCCTGCGCAAGAACCACAATCAATACATTTGTCGGCATCAATTTCAAATTTGCCGTCCCCCATACTGATAGCGCCAACAGGGCACTGAGCCTCGCATGCGCCACAAGCTACACAAGCGTCACTGATTACGTATGCCATAACAATATCCTCCTTCAATAATCCGGTTATGATTGATAAAAAATCATCAATTACAGTCTTATTCTAATATAATTTCCAACTGAATACAAGAGTTTTTTACATCTCACTGCGGCGTTTTTTAATGCCCTGTACAATTATTTGCTTTTTCTCAACTACCTTTTCCTTGTCCATAGCCGGAACGCCCTTTAGCTTGTAATCAATTCCCAGTTTTTCATATTTTGCCTCCCCCATTGTATGGTACGGCAGTACATCCAGCGCTTTTAAGTTTTGGAACTGTCCGATAAAATAACCAAGCTCAAAGAGGTATTTTTCGTCGTCCGTAATTCCGGGAACGACTACATGGCGAATCCACATATCCACGTTTCTGTCGTTTAAATAAGAGCAAAATGCGAGAATACCATCATTGGGCTGACTGGTAAGTTCCTTGTGCTTATCGGGGTTGATATGCTTAATGTCCAGCATAACCAGATCGGTCAGCTTCATCAGACGGTCCAGCTTGGCAATAAATTCCGTATTGCCGGGTTTAAAAGCAATCCCGGATGAATCGATACAAGTATGGATCCCTTTTTCTTTGGCAAGGGTAAACAGGTCAATTAAAAAATCTACCTGCATTAAAGGTTCGCCTCCGGTAACGGTAAGACCGCCTCCGTTATAAAAGCCTTTGTTCCTTTCATATTGTTCGATAATATAAGACGGTTCCATCATGGTGCCGCCGGTCATAGCCCAGGTATCGGGATTATGACAGTAAGCACAGCGCATGGGACAGCCCTGAACAAATACTACATATCTTACGCCTGGGCCGTCAACGGTTCCAAAACTTTCCAGTGAGTGAATTCTTCCCTGCATAATATGTTATCCTTTCTTGTTTAATGAGAAACGGAAAAAACAGTTTTCCGTACACGGTATAGTATATCTCTTTTTCTATATAAAAACAATATTTTTGAAAATAATCCGGCGCTGATTACCGTAACAATATATATTAAATAGTATGCTTGCTAAGCCATGCATTGCCCTTGAAGCGCAGCCAGAACAGAATGGTGCGAAGTACCCACTCCAAAGACATACATACCCATACGCCTTCCACTCCAAAGCCCATGGGAACTGCAGCTACATAGCCGGCGCCTACACGGATCAGCCACATGGTTATTAAGGACACCACGGAAGAATAGGCGGCATCTCCTGCGGAACGAAGAGTATAAGGCATTACATTTGACATGGGCCAGAAAAAGGGCATGGGGATCATGCCGATCCACATTAACCGCATAATCAAAGGAACGGTATCCGGGTCAGGATTGAAAAAGCCAAGCAGCCATGGCATTAAGGGAATAAAAACCGCAAGTGATACAAGCAGCAGCGCCGTGCTTAAATAAATCAACTTTTTGCCGTACCATCTTGCCAGGTCGCGCCTGTCTCCACCGACACATTGGCCGATAACCGTGGTAGCCAGGTTCCCTACGGCAAAAGGAGCGGCAAAAGAGAGACTGAAAAGGGCGGTGCCCACGGCGTTGGCTGCAATGCTGGCAGTTCCCAGTTCTACCATGTATTTTTGCACTAAGATAGAACCGCCATAGAAAAATAACTGTTCGGAACCAAAAGGAATACTGATTTTAAGCATGGAATGGAAAATTGCGGCGTTAAACTGAAAAATATCGCGGATTTTCAGGTAAATAAGCCGTTTCTTTTTCATAAACAGATGATATATGGAAACGGCGGAACCAAGGGTTCTGGCAATAATCAACGCCAGAATAGTTCCCAGAATATCCAGCTTAAGGAGATTAATAAATAGATAGCTTAAAATGAAATAAGATACATTTATGTAAATTGTAAGGTTCAGGCAGATTTTCGTCTCGCCGAGTCCCCTGAAAATTGCAAATATTGCCGAGTATATGGAATATATAATCAGGGAAACGCTTACTCCCGACAGATAGCTGACAGACTTCTGCACAACCAGGGCTTCCGCATTTCCGTAAAGAAAGCGCACCACGGGAGAAGCGAAAATGATAAGCAGAGCGCAGATTACAAATGATAAACCAATGGTTATAAAAAGAGTGTGGCCGGAAGCTTCGTTAATTTTACTGCTGTTTCCGCGGCCTTTATATTGAGCGACAACGACCGTTCCGCCGGCAGCAATTGCGTTTAACAGGCAGAGTACCAGCGTCGTGATCGGATTAATCATACTTACCGCTGCCACGGATTCTTGACTTGAAGAACTGATCATGGATGTAGTCAGCATATTAATGGCATTAATAAAAAACATATCCAGAATTAAGGGAGAAAGCATATTAAAAATTTCCCTGTGGGAAAACATAGGGCTGGAAAACTGAGAAGATAAAAAGGAATCCGTTTTTTTGTATAGGGAAGAATTTTTAAAAAATTTCATTTTACAATTACATCCTTTTCGTGAAATTTTATGCCGTATTATAACCTGTAACTCGATTATAGACCTTTTTTGCCTGACGACAATAGGAATTAAGAAAGTTTTTTAATATTCATAAAAAAGTTTTCAAAAAAAGGCTCCGAAACCGTTAACCGGTCCGAAGCCTGTGCGTCATACATGAAAACTAGATTGCTTCATGGAATGTACGGGAAATTACATCTGCCTGCTGCTCGGGAGTTAACTTGATAAAGTTAACAGCATATCCGGATACGCGGATCGTAAGCTGAGGATAATTCTCAGGATGCTTCTGAGCGTCAAGTAACATATCTCTGTTTAAAACGTTAACGTTTAAGTGGTGGCCGCCTTTTGTTGCATAGCCATCCAATAAGTTTACAAGGTTATCAACCTGTGCATGATTTTCTCCTGCCATTGTAAAAACTCCTTTCGTGTTTGTATTATGAATCAAATTATCGGATTTGGAACCAATTATTGACTATTGATAATCGTCCAGCCCCTGATGCAGCGTGGGAACGCTGCATGCCAGGGGGGTTCTTGAACAATCTGTACAACCCATAGTCTGAACTTCTTTTGAATTATCGTCTGCCTCGGAAGATTCCACATTGATATGACCTACGCCTTCCGTCACACCGGAATCAAGCATTTTTACAAGATCATCAATCATTGATTTTTCATCCATATAAGTCACCTCGATTAGTTGTTAAGGTCCAGCTCAATGTCGCCGGAGAAGACTGAAGTCTTCGACCCTTAGTTGTTCAGGTCTAATTCGATGTCGCCGGAGAAGACTTTGTCTTCCTTTCCAAGCGCTCCGGGAATAATGGTAAAGGTATTGGAGATACCATCCTGCGCATCGTTGAACGGAAGCTTGGATACGGAGGAGAGAGATGCTACCGCACCGTGGGTATCACGTCCGTGCATCGGGTTCGCGCCGGGAGCGAAAGGCTGGCCTTTCTTACGTCCGTCAGGCGTATTACCGGTTGCTTTACCATAAGTTACATTAGAAGTAATGGTCAAAATAGAAGTGGTAGGAACGCCATTTCTATAGGTATGATGTCTGCGGATTGCAGTCATAAATCTATGAACAACTTCCTGTGCAATAGAGTCAACGCGGTCATCATCATTACCGTATTTAGGGAAGTCACCGGTGGTCTTGAAGTCAACAATAATGCCGTCTTCATCACGGATTACTTCAACCTTAGCATATTTAATAGCGGACAGTGAGTCAGCTACGATGGAAAGACCTGCAACACCTGTTGCAAAGTAGCGTTTTACATCCCTGTCATGAAGAGCCATTTCTGCTCTCTCATAGCAGTATTTGTCATGCATATAGTGAATGATATTTAAGGTGTTAACATAAACGTCAGCCTGCCATTCCAGCATATCCATGAATTTATCCCACACATCATCGTAATCAAGCACGTCGCCTGCTACAGGACGGTATTTGGGACCAACCTGTTTCTTGGTAACCTCGTCAACACCGCCGTTTAATGCGTACAGCATACATTTAGCAACGTTAGCACGTGCACCGAAGAACTGCATTTCCTTACCGATAACCATGGAAGATACGCAGCATGCAATACCGTAATCGTCGCCGTGGGTTACTCTCATCAAATCGTCGTTCTCATACTGGATGGAAGAAGTCTGGATAGACATCTTAGCGCAGTATCTCTTCCAGTTCTCAGGAAGTCTGGTGGACCACAGAACCGTAAGGTTCGGCTCCGGAGAAGGTCCAAGGTTGGTAAGGGTATGCAGATAACGGAAGCTCATTTTGGTTACCATATGACGTCCGTCCACACCAACACCGCCGAGGGATTCGGTTACCCATACGGGATCGCCGGCAAAAATCTGATTGTACTCAGGAGTACGTGCAAATTTAATGCAGCGCAGTTTCATAATGAAATGATCAACAAATTCCTGAATCTGTTCTTCTGTAAAGGTGCCGTTAGCAAGGTCTCTCTGCGCGTAAACATCCAGGAAAGTGGAAGTACGTCCCAGGGACATTGCAGCGCCGTTCTGCTCTTTTACGGAGCAAAGATATCCAAAGTAAACGGCCTGGATCGCTTCCTGAACGTTGCCTGAAGGTTTGGAAATGTCGCATCCATAGGAAGCAGCCATTTCTTTCATCATCTTTAAAGCAACGATCTGCTCGGAAATTTCTTCGCGGAGACGGATTACTTCATCGGTCATAACACGTCCGGTAGAATCCTTCTGTGCCTGTTTATCTTCAATCAGTCTGTCAATACCATAGAGAGCGACACGTCTGTAATCGCCGATGATACGTCCGCGTCCGTAAGCATCAGGAAGACCTGTGATAATATGAGAAGAACGGCATGCGCGCATTTCCTGATTGTAAGCGTCAAAACAGCCTGCGTTATGGGTTTTTCTATGGGTAGAGAAGAACTCGCTGATTTCGGGATCAACTTCATATCCGTTATCGGAACATGCTTTTTCTGCCATACGAATACCGCCGTAAGGCTGTAAGGAACGTTTAAAAGGCTTGTCAGTCTGGAAGCCTACGATCGTTTCTTTGCTTTTATCAAGGTAGCCGGGGCCGTGAGAAGTAATAGTGGAAACAACCTTGGTATCCATATCCAGGACGCCGCCTGCTTCACGCTCTTTCTTCTGTAAGTCAAGCACCATGTTCCATAAGTCTTTTGTGTTCTGCGTAGCTTCGGCTAAAAAGGACTCGTCTCCGTCATAGGGAGTGTAATTTCTCTGGATGAAATCACGTACGTTAATTTCTTTGTCCCATTTGCCGCCTACAAAATCATTCCATTCTGGTCTCATTTTGAAATAGCCTCCTATTTGTATTGAATTAGTGAAATTAATAGTTCCTGATAAACTAACTCTTATGGTTTCATTATATGATTATAGAGAAATTGAGTCAAGCGCAGACGTGTACTTTTTTCGGTACAAAACGTTGATTTTACAAAGCTTTTATAAATTGAGACAGTTTACCGTACGTTTTAGATCTGCTATAATTTAACTGCCGTCAGAACCGTGACAAAGAACGAAGGGATATTCGGGAAAACAGGATATGCGGAGGTGCGTAAATGCTTAAATTTATAATCTGCGATGACGAAACGGCGTCGCTTTCCCTTATGGAAACGCTGGTCAGGACATGGTCCGCGGAGAGGAAATGTGAAGCAAAGATAACCTTATGCAGGAATGCGGAGCAGTTTTTGTTCCTGTGGGAAGATAAGAAGGATGCGGATATTATAATTCTGGACATCGATATGCCGGGGATGAACGGGATCCGCCTTGCCCGCAGACTGCGGGAGGAAGGGGGAGCGGCACAGATTATATTTGCGACGGGACTTGCGGAGTATGCGCTGGAAGGTTATGATGTGGAAGCCGTATCTTATTTGATTAAGCCGGTGGACAAAGCAAGGTTTTTTGCCTGTCTTGACAAAGCAAAAGAGCGGAGCCTGAAAGAGGAGCCGGTCCTTGTGCTCAGGACGGCGGAAGGCATGGCGAGGGTAAAGCTTTCGGATATCTGTTATCTGGAGAGCGATGCCCATGATACGCAGGTGCACTGCGTTTCGGCGGCGGGGGCGGAAGATGTGCAGACGGGCAGAACAGGAATCCGTGAGATGGAAGCCCGCCTTGCGGAATTGAGCGGCGGTTTTTTCAGAATTCACAGGTCTTACGTGGTAAACCTTGCTTATGTAAGCAGGATTTCCAAAAGGGAAGTGCGCATGGATACCGGTGAAGTTCTTCCGGTTTCCCGCAACAGATGGGAGGCCCTGAATCTGGCATATCTTGCCTACTATGCCGAACGTTGACCGGTATCGTCGTTTTGCGGTCTGAAAGAAAGGGACAATCATGCGGATGGAGCAGGGGATTTTTCAGTTTATATGGCTGTGTACCTATTGGTATTATGCGGAGCAGATGGGAAGTATCGAAAAAGGAGCGGGAAAGAGGGCGCTGGGTTTTTGCCTTACGGCCGGGCTTTTGCTGTGCTCCTTTCTGATTCCGCTTTGGGCGGCGTGGCTTTTGGTGAGCGGAATTATGCTGCTGTATACGTTGTTTTTTGACAGAGAACCATTGAAACGGCAGTGGTGGAGATATTTGCTGCCGGGAATTTGCATCGCTGCAGGAGCGATGGTTCCCGGATCTTATGTTTTTGTATTTCACGGATGTATCATGCTGCTTTTTCTGCTGCTGTTGGCGCAGAAACGGGAAAGCCTCCGTGTGTGGAACGGGGCGCTGACAGCGGCGTCTTATGGTATTATTTCCGGTTTTCTATGGCTGGCCGGCTGTACGGGACAGATAGAAACGGCGGACTTTTTAAGAAGGCTTCTGCTGTGGGGCGGCATTTTGCTGGAAGCGCTGTTGTTCCTTGCGGTGGAGGGAACCCTGTTTTTCTACAAAAAGGGTTTTGATTTCCGCACGGAGCAGTTTCGGACGGAACTTATGGAGCATCAGTATTCTGAAATAAAGAGCGTTTACATGGATATGCGGGGATGGAGACACGATTATCACAATCATATGCAGGTGATGAAGGCTCAGCTTACCCTGGGGAATCTGAAAGAAATACGCGAATATCTGGATAAGCTGGAGCGGGAACTGGACCGGGTGGATACTTTTGTCCGATCCGGTAATCTGATGGTAGACGCTATTTTAAACAGTAAACTGACGCTGGCAGGACGGCAGGAGATTTCCGTTAACTGTAAGGCCAGGGCGCCAAAGAAGCTGTCCGTGGAGGATGTGGATTTATGCGTTATACTTGGGAATTTGCTGGACAATGCGTTGGAAGCCTGTGCGATGGTGGAAAAAGAGAACCGGTTTTTACGCGTTTATATGACCGTCAATAAGAGTCAGATGTATCTTTCCGTCCAAAACTCCGCAAGCCGGGAGCCGGATTTTGAGGCGAGAAATTATATTACAAAAAAAAGAGGCAACCATGGGCTTGGCATGAAAAGGGTCAAGGCCGCTGTAGACAAATACGGAGGGTTTTTGAACCTGGCTAACGAGGCCGGAATTTTTGCGGCGGAAGTGACCCTGCCGCTGGACCTTTAACACACCGCAAAGTTTTTCGTGCAAAAAATGAGACGTTTCGTGCAGGAATTCCCAATACCGGGGATTCCTGTTTTACAATATAATCCATCACCGGATTTGGGAAAGGAGAAGAACGGATATGCAGGATAGAAAAAAACATTCCATCTGGGATCAATATCGGTATACATTTCATTATATGCGGGAAAAAACAGGCGTCTTTTCGTTGGCGGTATGCGCCGGGGATGCGGTTTTGAGTATTATGCTGCCCTTTCTGGAGGCTGCGCTGGCGGGGGTGGTGGCAGCCTGCCTGGTAAGCTCCGGCCCGGCCGGGCAGATTCTTGCAATGGCAGCAGGCTATATTATATTGCTGCAGACGGTGCGGTTTTTGCAAAGCCATGTCAGACAGCTTCGGGTGAAACTTTTGTTTCTGTTCCGCGGTAAAATGGGGCCGGAGTTAGACAAAAAAAGTCTGGAGATGGACGGGCAGAGCCTGGAGAGCACACAGGGACAGCAAAAGCGGCGGGCGGCGTCCCGAAATCTTTATTCCGGTAACGAACAGGGAATAGAGGCTTTTGCCGCAGGTTTCTGGGATATTCTGATTCATTTTGGCGGACTTGTGGTTTATGGGGTAATCGTAGGACGCTACAGCCTGCTTTTGCTGCTCCTTCTGACTTTGCAGACTATGTGTACGGCGTGGTTCCACAGTCTTGCCGGAAAACGGGAATATAAAATGGAAGAGGAAGCACGTGAGAATCTCAATGGCCTGATGTATTTGAAACGGGAATCCATTGCCCCCGGAAACGGAAAGGACATCAGGCTTTACCGGATGGACCGGTGGTTTCTCGGGGAGTTTCATGAATGGATCGGGAAGGTGACTGCCCTGATCGATAAAGGGACGACTGCCGTGACCGCCGCGGGAATCGCAGGAGCGGCGCTTGCCTTTATAAGAAATGCGGCCGTTTACGGATGGCTGATTATGGAAATGGCAAAGGGAAACCTGACGCTTCCGGTATTTCTGCTGTATGTGGGGATTGTGGCGGGAGTTGAAATCTGGATGAACGGTTTATTCGACGCTTTGCAACAAAGTTATGTAAACAAGAAGATTATGGACGATTACAGAGATTTTATGGAATACGGAGTTTTGAAAGAGGATGGAGAAGAAACGCTTAAAAATCCCGGCAGTATTCATGAAATACGCCTGGAACATATATGTTTTCGATATGGGGGAAGCGATGCGGATACAATTCATGATTTGAATCTTACGATCCGTCCGGGGGAAAGGCTGGCTTTGGTGGGGTTAAACGGAGCCGGGAAGACCACGCTGATTAAGCTTTTGTGCGGAATTTACCGTCCGACGCAGGGGAAAATATATCTGGACGGACAGGACATGGATACGCTGACCCGTAAAGAGGTTTTTAAAGAATTTTCCGTCGTGTTTCAGGATGTGTTTGCTTTTTCTTTTCCTCTGGCAGAAAACGTTTCCTGCCTTGGGACGGGACAGGAGGATAAAAAGCGGCTTCGGGAAAGTCTTGAGAAAGCGGGGCTTTGGGAAAAAGCGGCGTCTCTTCCTAAGGGCCCTGACACCGCCATGAATAAAGACCTGGATGAAGAAGGCGTGAGCCTTTCCGGCGGAGAACTGCAAAAGCTTATGCTGGCGAGAGCGCTTTACAAGGACGCGCCGACAGTCATTCTCGACGAGCCTGCGGCAGCTCTTGATCCGATTGCGGAAAGCGAAATGTACGAAAAATATGACGCCATGCTGCAGGCCAAAACGGGCATTTTCATTTCTCACAGATTAAGCTCCACCAGATTTTGCGACAGAATTCTTTTCATGGAAAAAGGGCGTATAGTTGAGGAGGGAGATCATGAATATCTGATGAAACAGGACGGCGCATATGCCAGGATGTTTGCGCTGCAGGCCAGATATTACCGGAAAAAAAGAGAGGAGGAAAGGATCTATGAGTGACTTTATTTCTATTCATAAAACAGGATTCCGGCTGCTCAAAATGATACACTCGGTAGATTCGGCCATTATTCCGCTGCATCTGCTGGAAGTATGCTTTTCTACCATTCAGATTTATGCCGGGTTGTTCCTGACGGCCGGACTGATTGACCTGTTACTTAAGGGGGCTTATGGACAGGCGGCGCAATGGGCGCTGTACCTTCTGGGAATGAACTTGTTTTTTGGAGTGACATTGTGCCTGCTCAGAAGAAAATTTCGGGGCATGAGGAACAGGATTTGGCTGATTTTCTATGTCTGGCTGCGTGAAAAAGCGTTTTCCCTGGATTACGAGACGATGGAAAGGCCGGAGGTATCGGAGAAGCTTCTTTACTCGGAGAGAACCTCGGAGATGCACGGAGGGCTTGGGGTGCTTTTGTGCCGCTATTGCGATATTCTGAAAGCGCTTTTAAATATACTGTTGTCGGTCGGTATGGTGGCCGTCCTGTGTATGGCCGGGCCGGAAAAGCAGGCCGGTCTGACAGGATGGATTGCAAAGCCTCTCCCGTCGGCGCTGCTGTTTGGCGCGGCGTTTGCAGGAATGCTTTTGGGTTCATGGAAGATATTCGGAAAATTTGCCGCAAAGCAGATGGCCATTTTTTCTTCCCATACGGGAGTGGAAAATAAAATATCTTATTTGCAGAGTCAGGTGCTCGGCAAAACGGAAACAGGAAAGATTATCCGTATTTATAATATGCAGGAGATGATTCTCAAAAATATTACGGAGAACCTGGAAAAAGCGTGCGCTTACTATGAAAATATGTGTGATTTGGAACGCAGGGAATGTGATTCCAATAAAATGATAAGCAGCTTCTTTACGGTGTTTTCTTATCTGCTGGTTGCGGTAAAAGCGTTGACAGGCGCCATTACCGTGGGCGCTTTTACACAGTTTGCCGGGGTTGTGAATCAGTTTGGAAACGCCTGTCTTACCTTGATTGCAGACCAAGGGGAACTGAGAAAGATCTGCACTTATATGGGGCCGTTTCTTCAGTTTCTGGATACGGAAAATTTACATGCCGCCGGTTCCATACCGGTGGAAAAAAGAACGGACGGGGAGTATGAACTGGCTTTTGAAAATGTAAGTTTTCATTATCCCGGATGTGAAGAATTGGCGTTAAAGGATGTAAACTGCAAGATCCGCATGAAGGGTAAACTGGCGGTGGTGGGAAGAAACGGCGCCGGCAAGACTACATTTATCAATCTTCTCTGCCGTTTGTATGAACCGACGGCAGGACGCATTACGCTGAACGGCGTAGATATCCGAAAGTACAGCGAAGAAGAGTATCGGACTCTGTTTGGCGTGGTGTTTCAGGACTTCCGGCTTTTTGCCTTTCCGGTATGGAAAAATATTACGGCGGGAGGAGAAAGGCTGGAAGAACGGATCCGCAAGGCGCTGCGCCAGGCGGATGCGGAGGGACTGGTACAGGCAATGCCGCAGGGACTAGATACAAATCTGTACAAAAATCTGGGGGACGGCGTGGAGATCAGCGGCGGGGAAGCACAGAAGCTGGCCCTGGCCAGGGCTCTTTATAAAGACGCGCCGGTAGTGATCCTGGACGAACCTACGGCGGCGCTTGATCCCGAAGCGGAAGCGGAGGTTTATGCCCGTTTCAACCGGATGGTAGAAGGCAGAACCAGCATTTATATTTCCCACAGGATGAGCAGCTGCCGTTTCTGCGAAGATATAATCGTGTTTGATCAGGGGCGGATCGTAGAACGGGGAAGCCACGAAGAACTCTGTGCCGCAGGCGGAAATTATGCCCGGATGTGGGAAGCGCAGGCTAAATATTATACGTGAACAAAAGACATTTCCGGAATAACTTGCCAGATTGCGGGCAAAGTATTATACTGATAGAACAGTTTTAACAGAAGCGTCCGGATTAAAAAGCCGGGCAAAAGAGAATACAGGAGGTTTTTGCAATGGCAGATATAACGAAAGACATGACGATCGGCGAGATTTTACGTATTAATCCTGATGTGGCTCCCATCTTGATGGAAGCGGGCATGCATTGTCTGGGATGTCCTTCGGCTCAGGGGGAATCTCTGGAAGAAGCGGCAATGGTTCACGGCATGGACATTGAAGAATTAATGGGCAAGATTAACGCTCTGTAGTGTTAACGGGAATACCGGCAAATGAAAGAACCGTGCGTCATGATGACGGCACGGTTCTCTTTCTATTGTTTCATCAGCCGATTCGGGCAAGAGACTGTACTGCGTTGCCCGATATAATCGGCGTATAATGTTCGTTCAGGTAAGAATCGCTGGAAGGAACGGTCCTGTATATGTTGCCGTATTCGGAAAGCAGATTACAAACCTTTGCGAATTCTTCGGGAGTATGGCCGCTCTGGTTTAATAAAAGCAGGTACTCTTCGGAACGTCCGTCTTTGTAAAGGGAGTTGACGCCTTCATATGCCGACGCTAAAAGGCGCGCAACGCGGATGAGCTGATTCAGAGTCGGAAAGGCAAATATACGCGTCAGGGGGTCTTCCTGTTTGGAAGGCGTTTCCCTGGCTGATTCCGCCGCATGATTTTCATGCAGTTTTTTAAACAGATCAAGAACATCGTCGGCGCTGTCTGCCAGATCATTCATGACATCTTCCGCGTCCTCCTCGTCGTCATGAACGGAGGGCGCAAATTTGGAAAAACGGGTATCCAGTTCTTCAGGATCTTCCACCTTGGTAATGATGAGGACAATACACTCCGAATTCAGTGGAATAGCTTCTATCATCAGCGGGATATCTTCTGCTTCAAAACCACATTCAAAAGATGCCTGCTGCATCATATCACGGAACAGATTCTTGGCCTTTTCCGTGCCGTATGCCAGCTCGCTGATTTTGAGCTGCCGGTTTGCCAGATCTTCTCTGGTAAGCGTACAGCGAATCTGGTTATCATTTACTTTTTCTATTTTCATGTTATCACATCCTTACTATAAGATACTGTAAATCAAGGGTTTTGTTACTAAAAACCTGTAAACTGCGTCAAGGATTAAAAGTATATTATACTTATATGAAAAGGAAGTCAATAGGACTAAAACGAAGTTTAGGCTTTTTTAATAATTTTTTGCATAAAAAGGCTTGTGTTTAAGGAAAAATTTGGTTATAATGCATAAAGAGATGCCTCCAGACAATATGCACAGGAAAGGAGGCGCACCGAATTATATCCTTAATTATTTATCATGAAACAATATAATTGAAAAACGGCTATATGTTTCATCTTATCATGAATACGTTTCTTTAGTAGTATTGGTGATGTCTTACAGGCTTATGTGCCTGCCAGGGGATTCTTAGAATTTTCCAACAATAAACTAATCCACGTTATAATTCATTCACAGGAAAGTTTTTTGCTATGTTTTTATTTTTGAGGTGCGGTATGGGGGGATCTTTTGCAGACTATTATTAGTATGCCATTTTTAAGTAAAAATTAACAAATGCATTAAAAAAAGAAAATATCACGGAACCTTCTTTTGGATCAATGCGTAAAGGGGGGATCAAAATATTGAAAAATGAGGTCCGGTCAGACACACAGGCGTCACTGCGTTCTCTGCGGGAAGCAGGCATTAAACTTTTTATGGACGGCAAACCTGCGTCGCCGGAACAAATTGCTGGAAAATGTGTCAGAGAAAATTTTGTCTACATGGCAGATTATGTAATAGCCGAAACCGGAAAGTTAAAGGAAATCCGATATGACAGAATAAAAATCCAGTGATCCGGATACCCGGTCGATTCTATGTAAGCCATAATAGCCGCAACGCTCAGCGCCTGCATTATATACGGGAAGGCCCCTTCTTGCATTCGGCGCCGTGTGGTTGCCTGAGTATTTAAACAAAATAAAAAAGAATCGATAAAACATAAAAAATTAAAAATTTTTGTAATGACGGTATGCAAATAGTTTGTTATAATAGGGACGGTTAGGAGGAAATGTGACGATGAAAAAATTAATTCCCGCATTGACTGCGATCGTCCTTATTATTTTGATTGCAGGTATAGCATTAGGCAGACAGATTTATCAAAAGTATTCATATTCTGACGAGAAAGCCGATTTGAATGAATATTTTAATATATATAAGGAAGACGAAGTGGCAATTTTACTGCAGGACGAGCTTCTGGAAGAAAAGGCGGTGCTTTCGGGCGGCGTGTATTATTTTGATCTTGCCACGGTGCATGCGTATATGAATTCCAGATTTTATTGGGATAAAGGGGAGAATCTTCTGATTTATACGACGCCTACGCAAGTGATAACAGCGGTTGTGGGAGAGACTTCCTATAATGTGGACGGAACGCCCCAGGATGCGGGATATGTACTTTCTTTTACCAGACAGACAGAAGGTGAGGAAGCGGATACCGTGCTGTATATAGCGGCGGATTATGTGAAGCAGTATACCAATTTTTCTTATGAACCTTTTACGGAGCCGAACCGTATGCAGGTATATACGCAGTGGCAGGAAAGAGATGTGGCGGAAGTTAAAAAGGCTACGGCCGTGCGTTTCAGGGGCGGTGTAAAAAGTCCTATCCTGAAAAAAGTGCCGGCAGGGGAACGTCTGATTGTTTTGGAGCAGATGGAAGACTGGAGCGAGGTTCAAACATCGGACGGTTTCATCGGTTATGTTGAAAATAAACGAATGGGAGAAATAACGCGGGAGACGCCGACACCCGTGACGGATTACCAGGTTCCGGAATATACATCGCTTACAAGAGACCATAAAATCTCTCTTGGATGGCATGTAATCGGCGGCGTGGCAGGTAACGATACGCTGACGGAGACGGTGGCGAGGACAAAAGGATTGAACGTAATATCGCCGACCTGGTTTAAACTGAGCGATAACGAGGGGAATTTTACAAGCTTTGCAACTTCGGGCTATGTGAGCCAGGCGCACAATATGGGATTGGAGGTATGGGGACTTGTCGATGACTTCAGCTATGATGTAGATGTGTATGCGGTTCTGTCTTCCACTACAAAACGGAATAATCTGGTACGCGGATTGGTACAGGCGGCGCTTGACTGCGGTATGGACGGCATTAATGTGGACTTTGAAAAAATCGGTAATGACAGCGGTCCGCATTATGTCCAGTTTTTAAGGGAATTATCCATTCAGTGCCGTTTAAATAATCTGGTACTTTCCGTGGATAACTATGTACCGTTCAACTTTAACGATTATTATAACCGCGGGGAGCAGGGAGCTGTTGTGGATTATGTGATTATTATGGGATATGACGAGCACTGGCACGGCTCCAAAGACGTGGGAAGCGTAGCTTCCATTAACTACGTGAGAAACGGCATCGAAAAAATGCTGGAGGAAGTGCCTTCCCATAAGGTAATTAATGCGGTTCCGTTTTACACTATATTATGGAAGACTACCGGAACGGAAGTGACGGACGATTACGTAACCATGGTGAACCAGCGCAGCATGCTTGACAGTATGGGGATGCAGACCATATGGGACGAGGAAGCCTGTCAGAATTACGGGGAGCTTGCAGGCAGTGAGACGACTTATCAGATATGGCTGGAAGATCCGGAGTCGATTCAGGTGAAATTAAACGTTATGAACAATTATGATCTGGGCGGCGTAGCCGTATGGAGGCTTGGTTACGAGGATCCTGCCGTATGGGAACTTATCAGCGCTTATGCAGCCGGCGGCGCTTCCGGTCAGTAAAAGGTTTCATTTTTGGATTTGAGGACTCATAAACTAGTAAAAAAAGCGTGGGTCTTTTGATGAAAGAGAAATGGAACAAATATAGAAAAAAAAGAGAAAAATTTCTGGGTATTTTAATGGGCGCACTGATCTTGGGGTGCGCCTTTGCCCTTGGAAGGGAAGCGGCGCGGTACAAAAGCACTGCGGGAGAAGCCGGTGAAGAAGTTAATGCAAATAAAATCCGTGTGGTAATCGACGCAGGGCATGGCGGTGATGATCCGGGCAAAGTCGGGGTTAACGGAGCGAATGAAAAGGAAATAAATTTAAAAATTGCCAGGCGGGTTCAAAAACTTTTGGAAGCGCAGGATGTGGAAGTCGTTATGACCCGGGAAACGGAAGACGGACTTTATGACGCAGGGGTGTCCAACAAAAAAGTACAGGATATGAAGCGCCGCATTGCTTTAATAGAAGAGGCGAAACCTGCCATTACCGTCAGCATTCATCAAAACAGTTATCAGGAAGAATATGTGCACGGCGCACAGGTGTTTTACTATAAAGACAGCAAGGAAGGGAAAGCCCTTGCCGATTGTCTGCAGGAATGTCTGATTCAAACGGCCGATCCGGAAAATACGCGGGTAACAAAAGCCAACGACAGTTACTATTTACTGAAAAAAACCGACACCCCCATAGTGATCGTGGAATGTGGATTTCTGTCAAATTATGCGGAAGCGGAAAAACTGGTTACGGAGGAGTACCAGGAGAAGATCGCATGGGCAATACATATGGGAATTATGCGGTATCTCAATGCAATGCGGCAGTAGAATGACGCCACTGACTTATATTGACATTTTTCGATGATTATGCTATTTTTTAAATGGTATAAGATAGATACTGTAAGGAGGATATAGTATGGATTCGGATTTAATAAAAACATTAATAGCGGTCGCCGTCGTTGCGTTTGTTGTTATTGTTGCTGTCCTGGGTCTGGTTAAAGGCCAGAAGTATATGAAAACGCAAAAAGAAGAAGGCACCGACAGAAAAAGGCTGATGAAAGCGGTAGCGGATCTTTTGGGTGATAAGTTCGGTGATTTTACTTATGCAGTGGGCCGGTATACAAGATCCGAGAGACGCGGAAACACGACGCATTACTGGTATTACAGTTATGCTTTGGCTTTTAATGCGGCAGACGTATTAATTATTCCCTTCGTCGTAAAAGACGGGGAGATCCGGTTCAGAAACCTGATGCCCGTAAATTGGGAAGAAACGTCATTAAAATACCGTCCGTCCAAAAAAGACATCCGTGTGGAATTCAGCATTGCGGGAGCGGCGATTCCCATGTTTGTTCCTTACGTTATGAAGAGCAGCGGTATCGAAAACAGCAGCGAACCTCTCGGATTTTATCAGGAAAATGAAGTGGAAAGACTGCTGACCTATCTTCCGGGTTATCCGGCAAAGAAATAAGCTGAGAAAAGGAAGGGTTATAAAATGAAAAAGGGATTGCAGATTTTAGGTATTATAATCGGTGTGTTTAGTGTGATTATTTTAATTGCAAACGGACGCGACGGCATCGCAACGCTTAAGCCTGTGGTTGATTTATATGCGGAAGATACCGATATTACAAAACTTTCTACAACGCAGGCGGTGGAAGCGGATATTTACATGTCGCTGGATTATTTCGCTACGGAAACGACAACAAGAACAAGAGATGGCAATTTTGTCAGCAGAGATAATGATTATTACTTTATTATTCCGGCGTTTTCGGGAGAGGAACTGTATTTTATAGGAATTCGTGTAGACGATAAAGACTTTAATACCTACTCGACAATCAGTGATGATACATACAATTATCTGATGGGAATAACGGATAATCCCGGAACGACTACGGTCTCTGAAGAGGGCGGCCTCAAAAAGCTCGATGATGAAATGTATCAGTATATGGTAGAGTGGTTTCAGGAAGCCCAGTGGTTTGAAAACGAATCGGATATTGATAAGTATGTGCTTCCTCTTTATATTGATCCTTATATAATAAAGGCGGCAAGAACTTTGTTTATTATAGGCGTTGTAGGAACGCTGATCGGAATCCTGAGCGCTGTTTTCCTCATTAGAGGAAATAAAAAACAGAAAGAACAGGCGCAGGCTCAGACCACGGTTACCATCGGCGGAATGAGTTATCCGAAATCAAGTCTCAGCGGGGTAGACCGTTTTGTGTCGCAAAAGGAAATCGTTTTTGCCATGCAGGAGCTCAGGAGTATTACGGGAATCAGCGCGGAAGAGGCAAAAACAGTGATCGACCAATGGGGTTCTTATTACTTAAAATAACAACAGCATATTTTCAAGTGGTAATGAATGGGGCTATTGCATGGTTGTGATAAGCCCCATTTTAAAGAGGCGTTTTTATGATAACAGAGGTTGTTAAGCTTGACCCGGTAAATCCGGATATCCGTAAAATACAGCGGGCCGGGGAAATAATCAAAAAGGGAGGATTAGTGGCGTTTCCGACAGAAACCGTGTATGGATTGGGCGGAGATGCATTAAATCCGGATTCCTCGGCAAAGATATATGCTGCAAAGGGGAGACCTTCGGATAATCCTTTGATTGTCCATATAGGTTGTTTGGAGGATCTGAATAAGATTGTAAAAAAGGTTCCCGGGAAGGCTCAAAAACTGGCGGAAGCCTTTTGGCCGGGGCCGTTAACGATGGTTTTGGAAAAGTCGGACATAGTACCGATTACAACAACCGGCGGTCTGTCCACCGTGGCGGTACGTATGCCGGATCATCCGGCGGCGCTGGAGCTGATCCGGGCATCCGGCGGCTATATTGCGGCTCCGAGCGCTAATGTTTCCGGGAAACCGAGTCCGACTCTGGCGAAATATGTGGCTGAGGATCTGGACGGAAAAATTGAAATGATTCTGGACGGAGGTCCGGTAGGAATCGGTTTGGAATCTACCATTGTGGATTTGTCCGAAAACGATCCCGTAATTTTAAGGCCCGGATTTATAACATGTGAGATGCTGGAGGAAATAGCAGGACCAGTAGAAACGGATCGGACCATTCTGTCGGCGGATGCAGGAGGCGTTCCCAGGGCGCCGGGAATGAAATATCGTCATTATGCGCCCCAGGGAGATTTGACCATTGTGGAGGGTCCCGGCGGGGAAGTGACGGCCTTTATTAACGAACAGACAAAACGTTTGGAAAAGGCCGGGGAGAAAGTCGGTATTATCGGAACTGACGGCAGTATTCACAAGTATCCGGCAGGAATTGTTAAGAGCGCCGGCAGCAGAGAAAGAGAAGAAAGTATTGCAAAGGAGCTTTATCGGATTCTGAGGGAATTTGATGATGAACAGGTGACGGTTATTTTTTCGGAAGCTTTTGAAGATAAAGGAATCGGACAGGCAATCATGAACCGGCTGCTGAAAGCGGCAGGGCATAAAATTATAAAATTATGATAAAGCGTATAGCGGGAGGAAAAAAATGATAGCAATCGGGAGTGACCATGGCGGTTATGATTTGAAGGAGCTTGTAAAAAAGCATTTGGATGAGAGAAATATTGAATACCAGGATAAAGGATGCTTTGATAAAAGCTCCTGCGATTATCCTGTTTACGGGAGAGCCGTGGCGCAGGCAGTTGCGGCAGGAGAATGTGAGAGAGGAATCGTTATATGCACCACCGGCATCGGCATTTCCATTGTTGCCAATAAAATAAAAGGCGTTCGATGCGGGCTTTGTGCGGATACCTACTCAGCGCGTATGACCAGAGAACATAACAATGCAAATGTTCTGGCAATGGGAGCCGGTATAGTCGGACCGAATCTGGCGTTGAGTATAGTGGACATGTTCCTGGATACGGAGTTTCCCGGTGAAGAAAAACACCGGAGGCGTGTTTCTATGATTGAAGATTGAGAAAAGCGTGGAAATTATTCGAAAAATGTAATAAAATAGAAAAAACGGCAACAATTTATGGGTACAGGAGGTTACAACATGGCAAAAGTAATCATTATGGATCATCCTCTGATCCAGCACAAAATCGGGTATATCAGAAGAACCGATACAGGCACTAAGGATTTTCGTCAGACAATCAGCGAAATTGCGATGCTGATTTGTTATGAAGCTACCAGAGATCTGAAGCTGGCGGATGTGACGATTGAGACACCCATCTGTGAAACTATCGTAAAACAGTTAAAAGGAAAGAAGATGGCAATTGTTCCCATACTGCGTGCGGGGCTGGGGATGGTAGACGGCGTTTTGTCGTTGATTCCGGCCGCAAAGGTCGGCCACATCGGACTGTACCGCGATCCGGATACCCTGAAACCGGTAGAGTACTACTGTAAATTACCGGCAGACTGTGCAGACAGAGAAGTGTTTGTGGTAGATCCGATGCTTGCCACCGGCGGTTCTTCCGTTGCCGCAATTCAGATGTTAAAAGATAAAGGCTGCAAAAATATCCATTTTATGTGCATTATAGCAGCGCCGGAAGGAATTGAAGCTATGAAGGCCGCCCATCCGGATGTGGATATGTATGTGGGAGCGCTGGATGAAAAATTGAATGATCACGGCTATATTGTTCCTGGCCTGGGTGATGCGGGCGATCGGATTTTCGGCACGAAATAAAGCAGGCGGAGAAGAAATGAGGGGATTACAATGAAGCGTACCGATTATATTTCCTGGGATGAGTATTTTATGGGGGTTTCCTATCTGGCAGGAATGCGTTCAAAAGACCCCAGTACGCAGGTTGGAGCGTGTATCGTAAGCAAAGATAACAAGATTCTTTCCATGGGTTATAACGGGTTTCCTACAGGCTGTTCGGATGATGATTTTCCATGGGAGCGGGAAGGGGAGGAATTAGAAACCAAGTACCCTTTTGTAACGCACAGTGAATTGAACGCCATATTAAATTACCGCGGCGGATCGCTGGAAGGCGCTAAAATTTATGTCTCTCTTTTCCCGTGTAATGAATGTGCCAAGGCAATTATTCAGTCCGGTATCAAGACGATTGTCTATGACAGCGATAAGTATGCGGATTCTCCGGGAACAAGGGCTTCCAAGCGGATGCTGGACGCCGCGGGCGTACGGTATTATCAATACCAGAGAACAGGCCATAAAATCATTTTGGATATGTAACGGCGGACAGCGCCGGAGATATACAGGAAAGGCGGTGGAAGGATGAAACGAATACCAAAAGTCCGGACAGCGTTTATGATGATACTGCTCCTTTTGGTGTGCGCAGTTCCTCCCGTTGTTCTGGCAACGACCACAAAAGAGAAATTGGATCAGGCTCAAAAGGAAAAGGAAGCTTTACAGGATCAGATGGAAGAGAATCAGGAGAATCTGGATGGTCTGAAAGAAGAACGTAATACGCTGCAGGGGGAATTAAATGTCCTTAACGGAAACCTGACGGACATAAGCAATAACCTGGAAGAGCTGGAATCCCGCATTGAGGCAAAAGAAGCCGAAATTGAAGTGACAACGCAGCTTCTGTCCGATGCAATTATGCAGGCGGACGGGCAGTATGAGGCTATGAAGGTGCGTATTCAGTTTATGTATGAACAGGGAGAGACAACATATCTCGAAATCCTGCTGAATGCGGGAAGCTTTGCAAATATGCTGAATGCGGCGGAATACATAGAAGAATTGGCGCAGTATGACAGAGACAAGCTGGAAGAATATAAAGAGGTCCGTGATTCCATACAATTGCTGCGGGAACAGCAGATTAATGAAAAAGAAGAGCTGGACGAATTAAAAGTCCAGGTAGAAGCGGAGAAAAGCCGTGTATCCGGTCTGGTCAGCCGGACAAGAAATAATATTTCCAATTATTCCGGACAGATTTCAGAGGCCGAGGAGGCCGCCCTGCAGTATGAAGCGGATATGAAGGCCAAGGAGGCTGATATTGAAGCGCTGAAAAAAAAGCTGGCGGAAGAAATCCGTTTATCCCAGCTGTCTGCCAATTCCACCAAACGCGATATTTCCGAAGTGACCTTTGCGGAAGGTGACCGTTATCTGCTGGCCAATCTTATTTATTGTGAAGCAGGCGGAGAACCTTATGAAGGACAGCTGGCGGTTGGAGCGGTGGTGATTAACAGGGTCTTAAGTTCCGTGTTTCCGGATACGGTCGTAGGCGTTATTTACGCAAACAGGCAGTTTTCCCCGGTGGCAAGTGGAAGACTTGCGCTGGCGCTGGGCGAAAACCGCGCTACGGAATCCTGCTACAAGGCGGCGGATGAGGCTATGGCAGGATTGACAAATGTAGGAGGATGCGTTTATTTCAGAACGCCGGTGGAAGGATTAAACGGAATTAATATAGGAGGACATGTCTTTTATTAGAAATCAAGGACGCAGGAAGAGCATATTATACATGTGTAAAGTAAAATAATGGCTTTTACCTGCGTTTTTCATATTTTTCAAGTACTGCCTGTAACGAACCGAACCGACCGGTATAAATTTGCTTCAAAAGCCAGTCCAGCCGGTGAAGTCCCTTGTTCAGCAATTCCGCCGACAACAGTCCCTGGCTGAGGGCATCCCCCATCTCGTCCAGGTCTACGACTTTGTATGTCCCGTCCGGTTTTACGATTACGTCTGCCAGCAGATCCACGACCGTCAGCCGCTGCAGGTTTTCGTCATATACATAATCCACGATATCGCAGTACCAGTACAGTAAAGCATCGTTTTCCATATAAAATTTACTCACTTTAATCCCCCTGTCAAAAAAATAACAGGAAGTTCCGTGGGTAAACTCGGTCTTCGGATTCAGCGTATTCCATCTGGTTACGATGATTTCGGGATCACAGTATAGAATTTCATCGTCTTTCAGGGGAATTAATTGATCGGGAATCAGCCGTCTGCGATAGAGCCTGGGTATAGTCATGAAAACCTCCTTTACTGAACCGGAAAGATCCCGGATTAATTTAACGTTTTCTTAACAAAACAAAGCAGAATAAAGAATATGACAAAATACTACTATCCCGGTTGTAAAAAGTCAATGTAATTTTTGGCAAAACAGAGGAATTCTGCTAGACAATACGAATTTTTTTAAGTATAATTTACCGTAGGTGTAAAAAGAAAGGGAGGCATGGCATGAAATACGATAAAAGTGTTTTTCGGGCGCTTGCGCTGATTACACAATTTAGTATTAATATGCTGGTGCCCATTTTTCTATGTGCCTTTTTGGGTATGTATATTGACCGGAAAACAGGTACTTCCTATTGGGTGGTTATCCTTTTCTTTGCAGGGGCGCTGGCCGGTTTCCGGAACGTTTTTGTGTTTGCTAAACAGATTTACAGTAAAAGCAGTGATAGAAGGCATGACAGGAAAAATAAAAAAAACAGTAAAAATTGATCGTACTTTATCAGAACTTTTTGCGGGAATTCTGCTATACGGAGTAATTTGTGAGACGGTCGGGATATTTTTTGTTAAAAACAAAATATATTATACAATCGGGGCATGGTACGGAATATTGCTTGCGGTGTTTATGGCCTGGCATATGTGGCGAAGTCTCGACAGGGGATTGGATTTGGGAGAAGCAGGAGCGCCCAAATATTTTGCCAGGGCAAACAGCATCCGTTATTTTGTTGTGGCGGCTGCATATATTATTCTGGCGATCCTGGATTTTGGCAGTCCCGTTGCCGCATTTTTTACAATTCTCAGTTTGAAGGCCGCGGCATACTTACAGCCGTTGACTCATAAATGTTTTAAGAAGCTGTTCGGATGGGAGGATGTCTTTCCGCCCGGTATTCCGGACGAAGAAGTTGTGAACAAAACAGACGCTTCTTAAACTTTTAAAGATTCACTAAGCTTTAGATGAAGGAGGTGAATATATGGGATATGGAATTTTGTTATCTGCGGATTCCGAGGTTGACTTTATGATACATGGCGTCTTCCAGTACAATTTCTTTGGTCATCCGGTGTGGATAACAACAACGCACATATGCTTGCTGATTGTAATGCTGGTTCTGATCGGTTTTTCCGTTGCGGCGGGCCGTGCCATGAAGAAAAAGGCGGAGGTTCCGTCGGGCTTTCAGAATGTTGCGGAGCTGGTAGTGGAGAAATTAGACGGCATGGTGCGGGGAACAATGGGTAAGAATGCGACGAAGTTCCTGAATTATATCGGAACCGTTTTCATTTTTATTCTGATCAGCAATATTTCCGGTTTGCTTGGACTGCGTCCCCCCACGGCAGATTATGGCGTAACGCTTCCTCTTGGTATTCTGACCTTTATCCTGATTCATTATAATCAGTTTAAATATCAGAAACCGAAAGATATCTGGAAGGATATGTGTTCGCCGCTGCCGCCATGGCTGCCGATCTGGTTTCCCATTAACCTGATCAGTGAGATAGCGGTGCCGATTTCTCTGTCATTACGTTTGTTCGCAAACATATTGTCAGGAACCGTTATGATGGCGTTAGTGTACGGACTGCTTAACATGTTTGCAGTTATATGGCCTGCAGCGCTGCATGTATATTTCGATTTGTTCTCCGGCGCGATTCAGACGTATGTATTCTGTATGCTGACCATGACCTATATCAGCAACGCAATCGGCGAAGATTAATGAATTTCAGTATTGCGGACAATTAAATAGCGTAAACGGTAATAAGATTTTCAATTAATAAAATTTCAGGAGGAAAATAGAATGGAATTTAACACAAATTTTGTATTAGGATGTTCGGCGATCGGCGCAGGTCTGGCAGTTATTGCAGGTATCGGACCCGGTGTAGGCCAGGGTATTGCGGCTGGTCATGCAGCGGCGGCAGTAGGACGTAATCCCGGCGCCAAATCTGAAATTACTTCAACCATGCTTTTAGGACAGGCAGTTGCGGAGACCACAGGTCTGTATGGTCTGCTGATCGCATTCCTGTTGTTATTTGTAAAACCTTTGGCAAAATAATTGCCTTCGCAAAAATATAGAAAGGAGGCAGAAGGTTGAAGACGTTACTTAGTGTAAATCTGATGGTTCTGACAGCTGGTATGGAACCAAGGCTTTTTAATCTGGATTTCCAGCTTTTAGCAGACGCGGTGCTGACCATGATCGCTGTGTTTGTGTTGTTTCTGGCAATGTCCTATTTCCTGTTTAATCCGGCGAGAAAGATGCTTTCCGACAGACAGGAAAAAATTAAAGGCGAGCTGGAGAACGCCGCAAGCGATATGGAACGGGCAAAGGCGTTAAGAGAAGAGTATGAACTCCGGTTAAAGGAGATTGATAAAGAAGCTCAGGAAATTTTAAGCGAAGCGAGAAAGAAAGCCCTGAATAATGAAAATCAGATTGTAGCCGCGGCGAAAGAGGAAGCGGCGAGGATCGTCGGACGGGCAAAAGCGGAAGCGGAACTTGAAAAGCAGAAGATGGCGGACGATGTGAAAAAAGAGATGATTTCCATCGCATCGGTAATGGCAGGAAAAGTGGTGGCAGCTTCCATTGACACAAATATCCAGAACAGTCTGATTGATGAAACATTAAAGGAAATAGGTGACAGCACATGGCTAAGCTAATTTCAAAAACATATGGAGAGGCGTTGTTTGAGCTTGCTGTCGAAGAAAAAAAGACGGATGTGTTTCTGGAGGAAGTTCAGGCAGTGCTGGAAGCTTTAAAAAAGAATCCTGATTTAAGTAAATTGTTGAATCATCCGAAGATTTCCAAAGAGGAAAAGACGGAAGTGGTTGAAAATGTTTTTAAAGGCCGCATCAGTGATGAAATTACAGGATTTCTTGCTTTAATCATATCCAAAGAACGTTATAAAGAGCTGGATGCCATATTAGAATATTTTATCAGAAGGATAAAAGAAGAGAAAGGCATCGGAACCGCTTATGTGACGACAGCGGTTACTTTAAATGAAATTCAGAGAGTCCAGGTGGAGGATAGGCTTCTTGCCACTACGCCTTACCGCAAAATGGAAATGTTTTATTCGGTAGACGCAAGTCTGATCGGCGGTATGGTAATTCGAATAAAAGACCGCGTGGTGGACAGCAGCATCAAAACCAAGCTTTCCGAAATTCAGAAACAGCTTTACAGAATTCAGCTTGGATCTGCCGGAAATTAACACAAGGATTTCCGACAGCTTCAGGATCAGCCGGTAAAACCGGACTAATTAAGAAAGGTGCGTACAGTTCCATGAATTTAAGACCAGAAGAAATAAGCTCGGTGATCAAGGAACAGATTAAGAGATATGCGGACACCCTGGAAGTATCGGATGTAGGTACGGTTATCCAGGTGGCGGACGGTATCGCGCGTGTACACGGCCTGGAGAATGCGATGCAGGGAGAGCTTCTTGAGTTTCCCGGTGATGTTTACGGTATGGTACTAAACCTGGAAGAGGATAATGTGGGCGCCGTTTTGCTGGGAAGCGCCAAAAATATCAACGAAGGTGATATCGTAAAGACTACCGGGCGTGTGGTAGAGGTTCCCGTAGGCGACGTAATGCTGGGACGCGTAGTGAATGCTCTTGGTCAGCCGATTGACGGTAAAGGTCCTATCCAGACCGATAAATTCCGTAAAATAGAAAGAGTTGCTTCCGGTGTTATCACAAGAAAATCCGTTGATACACCTCTGCAGACCGGTATTAAGGCAATCGATTCCATGGTTCCTATCGGAAGAGGCCAGCGTGAGCTGATTATCGGCGACCGTCAGACCGGTAAAACTGCAATAGCAATTGATACCATCATTAATCAAAAGGGACAGAATGTAAAATGTATCTATGTGGCAATCGGACAGAAAGCGTCCACGGTTGCATCCATTGTGAAGACACTGGAAGAATACGGCGCGATGGCTTATACAACGGTAGTTGCTTCTACGGCAAGTGAGATGGCTCCGCTGCAGTATATTGCACCCTATTCCGGATGTGCGATCGGAGAAGAGTGGATGGAGAACGGTCAGGACGTTCTGGTTGTTTATGATGATCTGAGTAAGCATGCGACTGCTTACCGTACACTCTCCCTGCTCCTCAGAAGACCCCCAGGCCGTGAGGCTTATCCCGGTGACGTCTTTTATTTACATTCCAGACTGTTAGAGCGTGCGGCGAGAATGAGTGAAGAATACGGCGGCGGTTCCTTAACGGCGCTTCCGATTATCGAAACCCAGGCAGGAGACGTTTCGGCATATATTCCTACGAATGTTATTTCCATTACAGACGGACAGATTTATCTGGAAACGGAAATGTTTAACGCAGGTTTCCGTCCGGCCGTTAACGCAGGTCTTTCCGTATCCCGTGTAGGCGGTGCGGCACAGATTAAGGCAATGAAGAAGATTGCGGCGCCAATTCGTGTGGAGCTGGCACAGTACCGTGAACTGGCGGCATTTTCCCAGTTTGGTTCCGAATTGGATGCGGACACCAAAGAGAAGCTGGCACAGGGCGAGCGTATTAAAGAAGTGCTGAAACAGCCCCAGTATCAGCCCATGCCTGTTCAGTATCAGGTAATTATTATCTATGCCGTTACCAATAAATATCTGCTCGATATTCCGGTTGATGCAATTACCCGCTTTGAAAAAGAGTTCTTTGAGTTTTTGGATACCAGTTATGCTGAGGTTCCGAATGCAATTGCAAAGGAAAAAGTGATTTCCGATGCAACGGAAGAAACCCTGAAAAAAGCGTTAGTTGAGTTTAAAAAAGAATTTAAAGCATAAACCGTAGAAAAGGAACAGGTGATATTATGGCGTCAATGCGCGATATAAAAAGGCGTAAAGGCAGTATTCAGAGTACTCAGCAGATCACTAAGGCGATGAAGCTTGTTTCTACGGTAAAACTGCAGAGGGCAAAACAGAACGCGGAGCGTTCAAAGGCTTATTTTGACTGCATGTATGCAACGGTAAAAAACATGCTTGAAAAGGCCGGAAATCTGGATCACAGGTATCTTCGTCCGGGCGAGTCCGACAAAAAAGCCGTAGTAGTGATAACCTCCAACAGAGGTCTGGCCGGAGGCTACAATTCCAATATTACCAAGCTGATTACAAAGGGAGAACTGAAAAAAGAAGACCTTTTAATTTATGCTGTCGGTAAAAAGGGAAAAGATACCTTGGCCCGAAACGGATATGCCATTGTGGAAGAAGATCCTGAAATTGTGGAGGAACCGGCTTATGCAGACGCCATGCAGCTGGCGGGGAGACTGCTGGATTCCTATGCCAAAGGTGAGATCGGAGAAATCTATCTTGCGTATACCCGCTTCAAAAACACCGTAAGCCATGAGCCTACGCTGATTAAGCTTTTACCGGTTGAGATCAGTGAAGATGGCGGAGCCGCACAGGAAGAAAAGAGTGCGGGCAGGGCACAGATGGGTTTTGAGCCGGAGGATGACGAAGCGCTTGATATGATTATACCCAAATATGTGACCAGCCTTATTTACGGAGGTCTCATTGAATCTGTGGCAAGTGAAAACGGTGCCAGAATGCAGGCAATGGATTCTGCAACAAGCAATGCGGAAGAAATGATTGCTGATTTAACGCTGAAATTCAACAGAGCAAGACAAGGCTCTATTACACAGGAATTAACAGAAATTATTGCGGGAGCAGAGGCAATTTCCTAGCAGTAATGTTGATATTTTATAAGAAAGAGCCGCAGAAAACGCGGCAGATTGAGAGGAAAGAATGGCAGGAGTAAATAAAGGTAAGATTACTCAGATTATCGGTGCCGTACTGGATATCAAATTTGAAGAGGGACATCTGCCCGAAATCAACGAGGCAATTACAATTGCCACCCGGGACGGCGGAGAACTGGTAGTAGAGGTATCCCAGCATCTGGGTGATGATACGGTCAGATGTATTGCCATGGGCAGCACCGACGGACTGGTAAGAGGCATGGATGCTGCTGCTACGGGCGCTCCGATTTCTGTTCCCGTAGGAGAGAATACACTGGGACGTTTGTTTAATGTTCTGGGCCAGCCCATTGATAATAAGCCGGCTCCGACAGACGTAAGCTTTGAACCGATTCACAGGCCGGCGCCTTCTTTTGAAGAGCAGTCTACGCAGGCTGAGCTTCTGGAAACAGGAATTAAGGTGGTCGATCTTCTCTGTCCTTATCAAAAAGGCGGTAAGATCGGTTTGTTTGGCGGCGCCGGAGTAGGTAAAACCGTATTGATTCAGGAACTGATCCGTAATATTGCTACGGAGCATGGCGGATATTCCGTATTTACCGGAGTTGGAGAACGTACCCGTGAAGGGAATGACCTCTACCATGAAATGATGGAATCCGGAGTTATCGATAAAACAACCATGGTGTTCGGTCAGATGAACGAGCCGCCCGGAGCGCGTATGCGCGTGGGACTTACAGGACTTACCATGGCAGAATACTTCCGTGATAAGGGCGGAAAAGACGTGCTGTTATTTATTGATAATATTTTCCGCTTCACCCAGGCAGGTTCTGAAGTATCCGCACTTTTAGGGCGTATGCCTTCCGCGGTAGGTTATCAGCCTACCTTACAGACTGAGATGGGCGCATTACAGGAGCGTATCACGTCAACCAAGAACGGTTCCATTACATCCGTTCAGGCCGTTTATGTTCCCGCGGATGACCTGACGGACCCGGCGCCGGCAACAACCTTTGCACATCTGGATGCGACGACGGTTTTGTCCCGTTCGATTGTAGAGCTTGGTATTTATCCGGCGGTAGATCCTCTTGAGTCCACGTCCCGTATTCTGGATCCCAGAATTTTAGGGGAGGAACATTACAAGGTAGCCCGCGGTGTGCAGGAAATTTTACAGAAATACAAAGAACTGCAGGATATTATTGCGATACTTGGTATGGATGAACTGTCCGAAGAGGATAAGCTTGTGGTATCCAGAGCCAGGAAGGTACAAAGATTCCTGTCGCAGCCTTTCTTCGTGGCGGGACAGTTTACCGGACTTCCCGGAAAATATGTACCTATTAACGAGACCATCCGTGGTTTCAGAGAGATTCTGGAAGGCAAACACGATGAAGTGCCGGAAAGCTATTTCCTGAATGCGGGCAGCATTGATGATGTGCTTGCCAGAATAAAATAGCATTCCGCACGGTGTCAGAAGCTGTAAGAAAGGCATGGATTGGAATGGCAGAGGATAGAAACTTTACTTTAAAAATCATTACGCCGAACCGTATTTTCTATGAAGATGATGCGGTAAGCATGGTGGAATTTAATACCACGGAGGGTGAAATCGGTATCTATAAGAGACATGTACCCACGACGGTTATTATTAAGCCCGGAATCCTTACAATCACAAAAGAGGATGAAATTAAGGAAGCGGCGCTTCATGCAGGATTTGCCGAAATTTTGGAGGATGAAGTCACTATACTGGCTGAGATTGTAGAGTGGCCCGAAGAAATTAACGCAGAAAGAGCGGAGGCAGCCAGAAAAAGGGCACAGGAGCGTCTGCAGAGCAAAACGCCCGAAACGGATCTGGCCAGGGCGGAGACTGCGTTGCTGCGCGCTATGGCACGGATTGAAGTGCTGAAATAATAATATTGTAAAAATAATATAAAAAGGACATCTTATCTTGTATAGGATGTCCTTTTTTCATTTGTGAATTAAATAATTGTTTTAATAAAACAAGAATCTCCGGGTCAATTTGACGGAGATTTTTTTCACATAAAAAAAAGACACCTATTTGAAAAAGGAGACCTCAAAAAATATTTGTAAAATATATATAATTTAAATTACCAAAAATTTACGCCGTTAAGCATTTTGCTAGGGGACACGGCTGAAAATTAAGAAAGGGAGGTAATTTTAAATGAAGCAAAAGAAATTATTTTGCAAACGTTTGTTAACTCTTGTGCTGAGTTTGGCAATGATTTTTACTTCGGTAAACATTTCGCCGATTACAGCGCAGGCAATGCAATTGCCGGCAGACGTTGAACTTCAGGCGCAGGCAGACGAAGGAACTGTGTCTGATAATCAGCCGTCGGAAGGCACGGTACCTGCTGATCCGGCAGATTTGCAGGTTACATACTGGGAAACTGAAGACGAAAATAAAGGAAAGATAAAAGTAACCTGGTCTTCGGAACAGGGAAGTGCAGGAGTACCGGAAAATTGGATTGTTTATGTTGACGATGAAGAAGTGGCGAGAGTAGCCGTTTCCGAATCGACTGAGGTATTTATAGAGAATAAATACACTGCAGGCGAGCATACCGTAAAGCTGACGGCTGCGAATTCCGCCGGTGAAAGTGCGGGAATTACGCAGACCTTTACTTTATCCGAAGAACAGGCGGGCGTTAAAAACGATCTTGCAACCGAAGAGCAGAGACAGGCGCTGCAGTCATTGTACGATACGGAAAATGCAATTGTTGAAGCCGGAAATACGAAATATACGGAGGAATCCTGGAAGACATATGCAGATGCCGTAGCGGCTGCCAAGGCGGTGCTTGATAATGAAAAGGCGACCGCAAAAGAAGTGGAAGACGCAACCAAGGCAATCAATGATGCAAAACAGGCTTTGGCTGATAAAGAGGAACCGTCTGATCCTTCTGAGTATATTGATTTGGAAGCCAAATCTAAAATAGGTGTCGGAGAGCTTGCCGATACTACAAAAGGAATCGGTGTATGGACCGGAGTGGAAGCAAACTGGTCTTATAAAGGAACGGAAGCAACGTTAACATCCAGCAACTGGGGACAGATAGACTGGTGGAGTATTCAGTGGGCAATTAACGGCGTGGAGCTGACTCCCGGAGAGTGGACGGTAGAATTTGATATTTTATCTACCATTGATAAGCCGGCATATTTTAAAGTGACCAGACATCAAACGGGTGCTGATAACGATACTCCTCTTATGGAGAGTTCCGGCGGTGTAGGCGGTTGGACATTAAAGGCGAATCAGAAAGAACATTTTAAAGCGACTAAAACAATTGACGAAACCGGAACAGTACGTCTTTTCTTCAATCTGGGAGGCGGAACCGGTGCAGGAACCGTAACCATTTCCAACGTGAAGTGGGTAAAAACACCGGGAACAGAGAAAGCAGAGGCGCCTGCCCTGACGACCGATAAAGTATCCAAGCAGAACGGATATAAGATCGGAGAATCTCCCGTACTGACATTTGCGGATGACGAAGCGTGGAGAAATGCAGTTACAGCAGTAAAAGTGAATAATAAAACAGTAGCGGAAGATAAATATACGCTGGCAGAGGGAACACTGACCTTGGACAGTTCTCTTTTTGCAAAACAGAATGTATATAAAATCGAAGTGGAAGCGGAAGCTTACGATAAAACAGCCATGACCCTTCCCGTTTATTCGGCAGATGTTGCCAATGAAAACTGGACAAAGGAATGGGCGGATGAGTTTGACGGAACGGAACTGGATCTTACGAAATGGGATTATGAAATAGGTCTTAAGTCCGGCGACGACGAAACTTCATCTTCTCCGATTTACTGGGGAAATAATGAGAAGCAGTATTATACACAAGAAGCGGTGAAACTGGAAGACGGTAAACTGGTAATTACCGGTTCGGCTCTTACGGACGAACTGAAGGAAAAATATAACATTACCGACAATACGGTTAAATATTCATCAGCCAGAATCCGTACGGTGTCCGAGGACGGTTCCGATACGATGTTCGCTACTACATACGGCAGGATTGAGGCTGCTATGGAGCTTCCTAATGCGACCGGTTACTGGCCGGCATTCTGGATGCTTCCCACCAACGAAACCGTGGATATTTACGGTACGTGGGCAAGTTCCGGCGAGATTGACATCATGGAAGCAGGGCAAAGCGTTGACACTGTAGACGGTACGATCCATTACGGAAGCACATGGCCGAATAACGTATACAGCGGCGGACACTATACCTTCCCGGAAGAGGGAGCAGCTGCGAATTCTCATGTATATGCGGTTGAGTGGGAGCCCGGTGAAATCAGATGGTATGTAGATGATATTCTGTATCATGTGGAAAATAACTGGTATGCAAAAGGTGAAGGCGCTTCTTCCAATTACGCATATCCCGCACCTTTTGACGAAGATTTTTATATCCTGTTTAATCTGGCCTTGGGCGGCAACTATATAGGAAACGTAGAACCCTCCGCAGAGGATCTGGGTAAGTCCATGAAGGTGGATTATGTCAGGGTGTACAAAGACACCAACGCGGATTATGATAAAGATCCCGATGCTCCGGATGTAGACCGTGACAGCGAATTTTTTGAGGCAAACAAGAAACATGCAGATGAGAACGGCAACTATATTAAAGATCCTGAGTTTGAGACATTAAAAGATCACCAGATGGGCGACGGCGCTACGGTAGAGCCGGGGCTTGGATATTGGAGTTCTGCGACCAACACAGGATTGGGAGCGGCAACAGATATTTCTGTAGCGGACAAAGACGGCGCGAAGTTTGCAAAGATTGACGTTACAAAAACGGGAGCCAATAATTACGACGTTCAGCTGATTCAGCATGTGCCTCTGGCAAAAGGGTATGCGTACAAATTAACTTTTGACGCTTACACGGACGCAGCGGGCGGAAGAAACTTCTCCGTAGCGCCCAAAGGAGATGGGGATAACGGCTGGAAAGGTTATGACAGCGGTATTACTCCAAACCTTACATCAGAGGTTCAGTCTTTTGAATATATCTTTACGATGACCAGTGATTCCGATCCCACGGCGCGTATTGAAATGAACCTTGGAAATACGACAGGTTCGGTTTATGTCGGTAATGTGAAGCTGGTTGCTCTTTCAGACAAAGAACTGGAAGATATCGAAAATGAAAAACTTAACGGAAAGAAAAAACCGTTAGACAACGGCGAGCATATTTACAACGGCGGGTTCGATCAGGGCGCCGGCAGATTTGTTTACTGGAATAAAGTGGGCGAATATGATGTAGATACCTCTAATCGTACCATGAAAGCAACGATTACCAATTCAGCGGCGATTGATGACGTGGCTTTGAAACAGCCGGGAATCCAGCTGCTGAAAGGCGATGATTATAAACTTACATTAAAGGCCAGGGCAGATTCGCCGAAAAATATTAAGGTTGGATTGTATTCCAAAGACGGCAGGGCTTATGCCGAAATGACAAAGGAAATTACTGCTGAAATGGCAGAGCTTGCCTTAGAGTTTACTATGGATAAAGAAGTAACCGACGAAGAGGCAGTATTGATTATTGCATTTGGCGGCGATACGGTTTCCGTAGAAATCGATGACGTTTCCATGAAGAGAACTTCTAACAGGAATGTAGAATGGAACACATCCCTTCTGTATCCGTTAGGCGGAGAAACATGGTCAAATTATACGTACCTTGCGGATCCCGACAATGGCGGAGCTGTTGAAGACAAGGAAGTTCCGGCTGACGGAGTCGTTACGGAAAAGGGAAAACCGGCTACCAATGCATGGACTTATATGATTATGACCAATGCGGCGCTTCAGGTTGGTTATTCGTATGAGCTTAGTTTTGATATTAAATCTTCTGTGGACGCCCAGATAGTAACGGCTAAAATTGAAGACGGAACCTATACTGCTACATTGGAGCAAAACGTTGAAACGACGACGGAGTGGCAGACGGTAAATACAACCTTTAAATCAATCATAGGAAGCGGAAGCGCTTTAAAATTCCTGTTCTCCAACAGTAAAAACAAAGAATGTGATTTCAGTATCAGAAACGTTACGTTGAAAGTTGTTGACGGACCGTATTTAGTAATGGATTCTGTACCTTCTGAATTAACGGTTGGTGAAACGGTTCAGTTGAATGTAAGACATGCGGTAGAAGTAAATCCGGCTTATGAGACCTATCAATATGCGTCCAGTGACGACAAGGTTGTGACAGTCAGCGAAAGCGGATTACTTACAGCAGTAGCGGAAGGCAGTGCAAAAATTACGGTTACTTCCGGAGCAGGAGCTATTAAGACATTTACGGTTAAAGTTACGGCGACTCAGCAGACGCCTGATAAGGAAGAGCTGAATGAGGCTGTTGTGAAATATGAAGGCTATAAGGAAGAAGATTATACGCCGGAAAGCTGGAAAGAATTTGCAAAAGCGCTGAAAACGGCAAAAGAAGTGGCAGCCAAAGAAGGTGCGACCCAGCAGGAAATTGCCGACGCGCTGGCAGCCCTTGAAGCAGCGGCGGCAGGACTTGTAAAGGCAGACCAGCCCGGACCCGGGCCGGTAAAAGAAGGTCTCTGGATCGAGGAGATTCCGGACCAGACTTATACGGGAGCGGCAATCAAACCGGTGGTACGTGTTTACGACGGAGAAACGCCTCTGAAAGAAAAGACAGACTATACCGTATCCTTTAAAAAGAATACCAATAAAGGAACGGCGGACGTTATTGTCAAAGGAAAAGGCAACTACGCAAAGACCTATACGGCACATTTTGAAATTGTGGCCAAAGATATTGGAGATGCGGATATTACGGCGCCGGATGTATACACTATCCTGACGGCACAGGGAACCATAAAAAAGAATCCCAAAGTTACCGTAAAATTCGGGAAAAAGGCTCTGAAGGCTGCAACGGCAACAAAAGAAAACGACTACTCGCTGACTTGGGATGAGATCCCGAAAGATGCGGAAGGAAAACTGATACCAGGCTCTTATACCATTATCGTAACGGGCCACGGCAACTATACCGGAACTAGGAATATTGCCTACGACGTGTGCGCTAATGACACCATTCTGATGAGCAAGGTAAAAATCAGCCTGTCAAAGTCAAAGGTAGATTATAAAGACGGAGGAGAGACTGAAAGACCGGAAGTAGTAAGCGCTACTTACGGAAGCGGAGCAAAGAAGGTAACTCTTGACCCTGAAACGGACTACCGTGTAGACTATGTAAATGCAGACCAGGTAGGAAAAGCAACGGTAATCGTAACGGCGATTCCCGGAACTAAATACTATGGAAGCAAGAGCCAGACCTATACCGTAACGGGAACCGCCCTTAAGGCAAAAGACTTTGACGTACAGGGAATTTCATCGGAAGGCTATACCTATACGGGAAGCGAAGTGACCGTGGACGGACTGAAAGTATACGACAAAAACCGGAAAGCGGCAGAAGGAAGCCAGGATCTGTATGAGATGCAGGAAGGAAAAGACTATACGGTCGGCTACAACAAGAACGTAAACGCGGGAACGGCCGTTATAACCCTGACAGGAAAAGGCGGGTATACGGGAAGCTTCACAAAGACCTTTAAGATCAATAAGATGGATCTTGGAAAGAAGAACCAGGAAGGATCAGGACTGGAATGGAGCTGTGCGGAGAGCGCGGTGCACACCAAGAATAAAGCCGTACCGGGATATACGCTGGTTTATAACGGAGTGCCGTTAACGGAAAAGAAAGACTACAAAGTGACCTGCAAAAAGAACGCGGCGGTAACGGATGGAAAGACCGCTACCATTACCATAAAGGGAGCAGGAAACTTCAGCGGAACCATTGAAGAGACCTATGCGGTAACCACACCGGACGTAAGCACCATCTATGCGGTGTCCGCAGATGTGGCAGTACCCCGGACACTGAACAAACTGAAAGCATCGCTGAAAGTCTATGAAGCATCTACCGGTAAAGCACTGAAAGCGGGAAGCGATTATGACAAAACCTTCCGGTATTATATACTGGAAGAGGACGGAACGGAAAGAGATGTTACGGCAGAAGATCTGAAAGAAGACCAGATCATCCATGCGGTAATCACCCTGAAAGGAAACTATGCGGGAAGTGGCGAAGCAGCGTCTGCGATCAGGACACAGTTCCGTCTGTACAAAGTGAAGGCATCCACCTTTACGGTAGAGAAGATTGAACAGCAGGCTTACACGGGAAAGGCAATAGAACCGGAGGTAGTAGTATATAAGGACAGGAATAAGACCGAGAAACTCACCGAGGGAGTGGACTACCGTGTAAATTACAGCAACAACATAAAGAAAGGAACGGCGAAAGTCACGATCACCGGAATCGGAAACGGATACGGAGGAGTGAAGACCGTAACCTTCAAGATCGGAACGAGGAACATGGATATAGAAGGCAACTGGGCTCAGAAAGCAGCCAAAGGCATTGCAGATTTCTTCCGTAACCTCTTCTAAACAATAATGCGGGGGCGCCTGATGAGGCGCTCCCGTTATTTATCGTATAAAGTCAAAACAAACGGAAATGCATATATTAATGATAAAAAGAGAAAGAAGCAGAATATGGAAATGAATCGTCATATCCTTCCTTTCTACATGACTTATCCGATAACGGGGAACGGATTGCTTAACGATTATCAGAATGAAGATACGGTTATGCGGGATCTGGAATATCTGCAGCAGATGTATCCGGAAGAGGCAAAACGCTGTCAGAAACGTATCTGCCAGATTTTGGATAAGCTGGATTATGAAGGTAGTATGATTTATGATGAGTATCCGGATAAATGCCAATTATATCAGCTTCGGGACAATATTTTATCGATCCTCAAAAGAGAAGCGCAGGAAGAAGCTCTGGAAAAGGGAGAAGAGTATAAACCGGTTTTGCCGGAAAAGTGGGAATGGCTTTCTGATATGATCCAGATTTTAATGTTTTATGAGATTTATAAAAGGCGCCATGCGGAAAAAAGAAGTTATTTTAAATTTTAGTTGTGGTTTTCCGGTAAAGTCGGTAAAATATAGTCATAGCCTGTTGCTGTGGCTATATTTTTATGCGGGAGGTTACAGGTTTGGAACTGGGACAATTGCTGAGGGAAATCAAAGAAGACGGGTTAATAAAAGCGTCCTTAAGTTCTCCCGCTGAAGCGGAAGGCATGGAGAAAGTGCAGATTCGTCCTGTACGGATTAAAAACAGGGATTTATGGCAGATTACGGTCTTTCAGAACAGCCAGGTTTTTCACAGTAATTGCGGGATCGATGAAACAATGGAAAAAATTGCGGAATGGACGGGCGCTCCTTTCCGGCAGGTTCAATTGGAAAGCATACATTACCGGGGAACGGTTCTGACGGGGAAAAAGGGAACCGTTACCGTTAAAAAGAAAAGAAAGGGCGGGATTTCTGAAAGCCGGGCAACGACGGAAAAGCCTGTATTATCCCATAACCGTATGCGGAATTATATAATTCAGGAAGGAATACCGGCAGACTTTCTGGTAGAATTATCCGTTATGACAAAAGAAGGTATTGTGGTAAAAAGCCGTTATGATAAATTCCGGCAGATCAATCGTTTTCTGGAGTTTATTGACGACGTGCTTCCGTCGCTTCCCGATAAGAAGGAACTTCGTATTATTGATTTCGGATGCGGCAAGTCTTACCTTACCTTTGCCATGTATTATTATCTTCACGAACGGATGGGACTGAATATTACGGTTACCGGACTGGATTTGAAAGCGGAAGTAATTCATAACTGCAGCGTGCTTGCCCAAAAGCTGGGATATGACAAGCTTCATTTTAAATTGGGTGATATTGCAGGATATAAGGATGATTCCGGCGCGGACATGGTCGTAACGCTGCATGCCTGCGACACGGCTACGGATTACGCGCTGGCTCAGGCCGTGCGGTGGGGCGCTTCCGTAATATTAGCCGTTCCCTGCTGCCAGCATGAAGTCAACAGACAGATTCACTGTAAAGAACTGGCGCCGGTGCTGGAGTACGGAATTATAAAAGAACGGCTGTCCGCACTGGTAACGGACGTAATGCGTGCCCAGCTGCTTAAAGAGCAGGGATATGACACGCAGATCCTGGAATTTATCGATATGGAACATACGCCTAAGAATCTATTGATCCGTGCGGTAAAAAGAAAAGGAATGCAGCCTGCGGCAGGCGGTAAGAAATCGGAGCGGCTTGCCGAATTTTTGCAGTTAGACACAACGCTGCAAAAGCTGCTGCGAAGTTAAGTAATTAGTGCTTACGTCCAAACCGGCGGACGGGGCAGCTGGAGGATTTTTATGAAAAAAGCAGTGATAAAAGGGGCTGTGATCGGCGTTGTTTTTTTTATGGCGCTGATACTGATCGGATATTTTGTGAATCAGGGAAATAACGATTTAACCGTAGAAATGGCGAAGGCGTCCTATCCGCTTGTATATATAGAAAAAGACGGGATTCAGTATAATTGCCTGCATGGATATGCCAAACCTGTGGCAACCGGATTTGAGCGCGAAACCATTACGGTTCTTGATGAGAAAAGAAGCACGGGCATAGTAATAGATACCTTTGGAAGAGCAATAAGCGGAATCGGTTTCGAAGTGCGGAGCCTAGACGGACAGCGTCTGATAGAAAACGGAGAACTGACCGACTTTGAGAAACAAGGAGATAAAATTGTTTTACAGGTAGCGTTAAAGGATTTGATAGAGGAAAATACAGAGTATTGTCTGGTGCTTTTGCTCGACTGCGGCGACGGGGAACCTGTCCGCTATTATACGAGAGCGGTCTGGTCCGATGATTATGCTTTGAAAGAAAAACTGGATTTTATCCGCTTTTTTCACGAAAGAACGTTCGATAAAGAGCGGGCAAGTGAAATTTCCAGATATCTGGAATCTATTTCCGAGGGAGATAACAGTACCTTTCATACGGTTAACATACACAGCAGTCTGTCACAGGTGACATGGGGTGAGCTTCAGGTACGAAAATTGACGGAGCCGGTTCCCGATGTCAGAGAGATCACCGCCCAGACAGCCGGTATCCTGCAAAGTTATTTTGTGGCGACAGGCAGCGGAAAAGACCAGAAATATCATCGGATAGAAGAATATTACCGTATTCGTTATACCGCTGAAAGAACCTATTTGCTTGATTTTGAGAGAACCATGGAGCAGATTGTATCGGAAGAGGACGTACCCTTTGAGAATAATAAACTGAACCTGGGTGTGAACGGAAGCGGTTTTCAGTTTGTGGAGAGCGAAGACGGCAATATTTTTGTATTTGAGAATCTTGGCAGATTGTTCAGTTATAATGTGACGGATAATAAACTTACGGTTTTATTCGGTTTTTACAACAGGGATAATCAGGATTCCAGAACGCTTTACCAGAAACACAGAATACGGGTGCTCAATGTCGATGAGGCAGGGAATATTCAGTTTGTGGTATACGGTTACATGAATCGGGGACGGCACGAAGGAGATGTCGGGATTCAGGTATATTACTATAACGGGACACTCAATACCGTGGAAGAAGCCGTTTATATACCGTATGATAAATCGGCGGATGTATTGATTTGTGAATTGGAATCCCTTTTTTATATGAACCGGGATAATGAAATATTTTTTATGCTGGACGGGTCCGTTTACGGGGTTGATTTGCAAAGCAAAAACTATGAGATTTTGGCGGCCGATGTGAACGACGGCGCAGTACAGGTATCCAAAAGCGGCAAGATGGTAGTATGGCAGGAAAGCCCGGATTTATATGACTGCCGGGAACTATTGCTGATGGATCTTAGCGGCGGTAAACAGATACAAATTGAAACCAGCGGCGGCGATTATATTATGCCTCTGGGATTTATGGGAGAAGATTTGATTTACGGTCTTACAAAAAGCGGCGATATATCAAAGGATAACGCGGGAAGAACGTTTTTTCCGATGTATGTGGTCTATATTCAGAATGCGGACGGTAAAATTTTAAAGAAGTACCAGCAGCAGGATGTCTATATAACCGGCTGCGCTATACAAGGGAATCAGATTACCATGACACGTGTCAGAAAAGAAGAAGACGGCGGATACACGCAGATCAGCGATGATCAGATTATGAACAGCGAAGGGACTGATACCGGAAAAAATACCGTTGAGGTGATTAACGCGGGCATTTATGAGAAACAGGTGCAGATTGTTCTGAAAGAGACGGTAGATACAAAGGGACTCAAAATATTGACTCCGAAAGAAGTGTTGTTTGAGGGCGGCAGAGAGGTCAGACTGCCAGACCTGGAAAGTAAAAAAGAAAGATATTATGTATACGGCCCGAAGGGTGTGGAGGGAATCTCCATGAATCCTGCCAACGCGGTAAAACTGGCATATGAGAAATCCGGAGTGGTAACAGATGATATGGGAAATTACATTTTCCGCAGGGGAAGCAGAGTAAGCAGAAATCAGATTATGGCAATTACTGCAAAGGAAGTCACGGAAGGCGGCAGCAGTATATCCGTTTGTATGGATACAATCCTGGCGTTAGAAGGCGTGGTCCGCAATACAGGACTGCAGTTAAGCCAGGGTGAAAGTCCCTATGAAATTCTGGCAGGAAGCCTTGCAGATTACCGGGTGCTGGACTTAACGGGGTGTCCTCTGGATGCCGTGTTGTATTATGTCAACCAAGACATCCCGGTACTTGCGCTTTTAAACGACGGAAACGCAGTATTAATAACAGGCTTTAACGAGTCCCAGATTGTTATTATGGACCCTGTATCGGGTACCCTGTATAAGCGTGGAATGAGTGATTCCGCAGACTGGTTTGAAGAAAACGGAAACTATTTCGTCACTTATGTCAGGGAACCCGGTTAAGCCAGGGAAAGTCAATAAAATAGTTTTTTTCCGTGCCTGTTTAACGCAAAAAGGAATAACATGCCCATTACCCCGCAGGACAGGATCTCGCCGATCCCTACGGTCAGCATGAAATAAGGAATAGTTCCCTCCAAATGATACACATGGGCAAGTACAAAAGGAACGATCAGCGTATTGGCAAGGATGGGAGGCAGGGGCGCCAGCCATTTCCTTTTTCGGAGAGCATAAGTACCGAGCGCGCCCAGCAGGGTTGCAAGACTGCCAAACACAATATCCCAGGGCAGACAGCCGGCAAAAAAATTTGCGAGGATGCAGCCGATAAACAGTCCGGGTATGGCGGCAGGGGTAAAATAGGGTAAAATGGTTAACGCTTCCGAGAAACGGAGCTGGATGGCCTGACTGTCCAGTCCGAAAACGTGGGCAAGCTGTGTCAGTACCACATAGAGAGCAGCGATCATCGCTGCCTGGGTCAGATAGACTACTTTTTTGTTTTTCATTTTTTTTTCTCCTTTAGTTTTGTTTTTGCGCGGGTAACGAGGAGAACTTTCGTCATGCCTGCATGAACGAAAGATCGACGAGTACCGCGACAGCTTCAGACTTTGTTTGAAGCTGACGTCAGGAAGGTCTCGAACTGACGTTGCATATTTGGAAAAACCTTGATTCTTATGGGTTTTTCCGAAGTTATATTATACAGGGAATTGGGGAAATGTCAAGCCCTGACAATGCAGGTTATCAAATGTTTGATATTACATAAGAAATAGCATCTGACTTTGGGCAGTTGGGATGCTATTTCTTTTTTTATTATTTATGTAAGACGGTTTCGCAAAGACGGCAAAAATACATTGACACAGGAGCGTCAAAGTGGTATATTAAAAATACAAAATACGGATATACAAACAAGGTTCGCATATACGAACAATAGAGAAAGGTACAGGTGTAAAAGTGGAAGATCATAATCCGACATTACGGGTAATACGCATTTTGGAATCTCTTATGCGGCAGCCGGAGGGCATGACATTAACGGAGATTGCCAAAAGTAACGGGATGCCTAAGGGCAGTATATCACCGATTATTCATACGCTGGCAGGATATAAATTTTTGCGTTTTGACGAACTGTCCGGCAGATACAGTATCGGTATACGCTGCTATGAAATTGGTAACGAATATATTGCGCAGATGAATGTTTCCGATGAGATTCGCGAGATTACCAAAAAGATCGTTGCAAAATGTAATGAAACCTCCCACTTTGCCGTTCTTGACGGCAGCGACGTGGTGTATTTGATGAAGCAGGATTCATCGGAGGCGATTCGCATGGTTTCTTCCATTGGAAAGAGAATCCCCGCCTATAGTACGGCGATCGGCAAGGCATTACTGTCGGGTTACACCAACGAAAAGATAGCGGCTCTTTATCCCGGCGGCCTGCAGAAGATTACGGACAAAACGATTACGGATCCGGAGGTTTTATATACGCAGCTTAAGGAGATCCGTGACACAAAAGTCGCCTACGAAACAGAAGAATCCAGCCTTAATATTACCTGTATTGCGGTTCCCGTAGAGAAAAACGGAGAAGTAGTAGCCGCGTTAAGCGTTTCCATACCTTTATTCCGTGCTATGGAAGATAAAAAGAAACAGATAAAGGAAGTGCTTTTTGAAGCAAAGGGAGAGATCGAAGCATTGATTAAGACACTTCCGTTTAATATATAAAGCAGAGAGGACAGATTATGATACCGGAAATGATGACGGCAATGGTTTTTGAAGATATTAATGTGATAAGGGCCAGACAGGTTCCCGTGCCGAAGCCGAAAAGGGGAGAAGCCCTTGTAAAGATTATGGCGTCGGGACTGTGCATAACGGATGTACATGTGCTTCAGGGACTGTTTGCCCATTCAAAACCTCCCTGTGTAATGGGCCATGAAGTGACGGGAGAAATTGTGGAATTCGGAGAGGAACAGCCTTTTCCGCATCGTCTGAAGTTACATCAGCGGGTTGTCGTCGAAACCATGCTGGCATGCGGACAGTGCCATCAGTGTCTGTCCGGCAATAAAAATCTTTGCGAGCACGGGGGAGACATAGGAGAACCTCCCTTTCAGGGCGGGTACAGTGAATATATTACCATGCCCGTGGGCAATCTTTATCCGATTCCCGACAACATGAGTTATGAAGAAGCGGCTATTTTCGAAAGTTTTGTCTGCCCGGTAGGCGGCCTTATGAGAATTGGAATAACACCTGGCGATACGGTGCTTGTGCAGGGACTCGGACCTGCGGGGCTGGCTTTCATACAAGGGGCGAAAGCGATGGGGGCGGGTAGAATCCTGGTTTCCGATATGAATGAACAAAGGCTTGCCCTGGGAAAAAAATACGGAGCCCATGTATGTATAAATCTTAAAGAACAGGATTTATACAAAATAGTAGAACAAGAGACCGGCGGAAGAGGCGTCGATATCTGCTGCGAGGCGTCCGGCGCTTCCATGGCTTATCAGGCATGCTTTGACCTGGCAAGAAAGAACGGAAAGCTGATTTTTTACGGAATTCCAAAGGACACCCATCAGACAAGATTTGATGTGACCCAGGTCATTACCAAACAGTTGAATCTGTACGGAACTTCCGGGGCGCCCTGCGCATGGGAGCCGGTATTAAATCTGTACGGACAGGGAAAATATAATATTAAAGATATGGTTACCCATACGTTTGAACTGGAACAAATGGAGAAAGCGGTTAAAACCCTTTCGGACCCGGAGAAGGGCGCTATCAAAATAGTACTGTATTCTCCGAATAACAGAAAGCAGGACAATAAAGATGGCTTTTAGTTTAGATATTTTGAAAAACGAATATGATTCCGAGTTTTTCTTTACGTCGGACAGGCAGTGTATTGAATATCTGTTGTTGGAAAACCTTGATTTTCTTGAAGAGTATGCATTGCTTGTTACCGAGGCGGAGGCATGGCTTTTTACACCCCATTCTGTGGAATGTAAAGAAGTAAAGCAGGTCATGTATGAGGGATATTCCGACCGGAATTACCAGGATAAAGCAGGAAATATTCTGAAGAAGCTGGATGAATTTTCACTGCCCACACAGGGCGGGACGGCTTTTGAAAAGCTGCGTTACGCGGATTATTTCAGAAACCGGGGATGCGCGCTGAAAGACCTGACACAGCAGGTATTGAAAAAAGCCGGGGTAAAGACTCCGGGGCAGTGGAAAGCTATAGAAAACTGTGTGGAGATTACCGAGAATTGTTACCGTGCTATTGCGGACAAAAAGGTGTCGGATGAAAGTGAAATATCCTTATTCCGTTATGTGCAGGAAAGCATTGTGGAAAGCACCGGTTATAATAACAGGATGATTTATGATTTTCTGGCCGGAAAAAGGACGGGGGAAGTAAGCGGCCATCCCACCCTTTACAGAATTAAGGAGAAGGATACGCTGATTGCGGATCTTCTGCCCAGACACAGAGGCGTTTATGCCGATATGACAAGGACCTTTTTTGCAGGGACTCCTACCGATAAACAGGTTTATATTTACGAAGTTCTCTGTGAGGCAATACTGGCGGGAGAACAGGTTTTAAGACCCGGCGCCGATTCAAGGGAAATATACGAAGCGGTCTATACGGTATTTAAAAAATACGGAATAGAGGGGAATTTTGTGCATCACGCGGGACATGGATTAGGAATGGGTTATTATGAAGCGCCCTGGTTTTTAAAGGAACAATCGGAGCTGATTCTGGAAAATATGGTGGTTGCCCTGGAGCCGGGACTATACTTTAAAGGCGAATTCGGAATCCGTATCGAGAATAATTACCGAATCACAGAAAACGGTGCAAAGCGGCTGGGAACGCTTCCGCTGGAAATGGAAACTTATATATTAAAAATGTAGACAAAGGGCGCTGGGATGAGAGAATCAATTCAAAATCAAAGATTTCAGGTACAGGCGGCCGCGGGAGATTCCGGGTTTACCGTGACTTCGGTCAGAGATCTGCAAAACAGGAGGGAATGGATTTATACGGACAGCTCCTTTACCGGAGAACGTAACGGCGATCGAAGTTATGACGAGCAATATGGGGGAGGGATGGAATTTCTCTTTCCTTCCGACGAAAAGGAAATTTATAAAGGAAAATGCTATGCGGATCACGGCGTTTTATGGCGGATGCCTTATCAGGTAAAAAGAGAGGCGGATACGCTCAGGGCGGAAGGCTTTCATGCCGGCGCGGGAATCCGGGCAGTCTGGAATATTATGTTAACTGATTCGTTTATTCTGCAAAAGCTGTACATTTGTAATGAATCGGCAGAAACGTTTCCTTTTTTGATACGGCTGCACCCTTCCTTTTTACTGGAGCGGGATACCGTACTGAACCTGCATGAAAAGCAGATCCTATATGAACCGGACGGCGCATACTGCAGTTTTAAGCCGGACAGCCGGGTTGCAGACCAGATCGACATATCCGATCCCGGAACATGGAAAGCGCATGATCTGTTTTTCCATATCAGACAGAAAAAGGGTGAATTTACAATTACACAAAAAGACAGGAGCCTGCGTGTGGAGTATGAATCGGAGACGTTTCCCTTTTTAACGGTTTGTTCTTTTATGAAAGAGGGGAAACGGATCGGCATTCTAGAACCAGCAAATGTTCCGGGAATCAGCCTGGGAAGTGCACAGCGGTTTGGCAGCCTTCCGCTTTTCAAGCCGGGAGAAATAAGGGAATATACATTCAGACTGATTCCACAGTAACAGACAAAGGAGGAGGGTATCATGGATCATTCCTATTATGCGGCGATTTTGACACTGTATGATAAATCCTGCAATATCAATGAGACACAACAAAGAGAATATATCCGTTTTTTGCTGGAGAAGGGTGTGCGCGGTTTTTTCCCGTGCGGAACGACCGGCGAGTATACAACCCTTTCCCAAAAAGAGAATCTCAGGCTTTTACAGATTGTGTTGGAGGAAAATAACGGAAATACGCCGGTAATTCCCTGCGCCAGCACGGCTTCCTTTCATAATACGGTGGAACTGATAGAAGAGATGGAAAAAATGGGTGTGGAGGAGGTTTCCATATGTCCGCCCTATTACACGCCGCTTAAGCAGAGGGATATTTTAGACTATTACCAGTGTATTCTGGATGCCGTAAAGGTAAACATTTACTTATACAACATACCCGGTTTTACCAACCCCCTGTCCTATGAGACTTTTGAGAGATTGCTGGATCATGAAAGAATCGTAGGAATTAAGGACAGCAGCGGTAATATGAAAACCATCAGCCGTTACGTGGCGGCCAAATCCGGACGGAAGGACAGCTTTAAGGTTATGACCGGAACAGACGAAATGATCTTGCCCGCCTTAAGCGGAGGCTGTTTTGGAAGCGTCAGCGCGTTGTCGGGGATTATCCCGGAGGTACATAATCTTTTGTATGATACATACCGGACAGATATGGCTTATGCCGGAAGGATTCAGACGGGAATTGCCAGACTTGCAATGGAATGTGAGAACTACATTTTCCCGGTGGGCTACAAATTTGCACTGGAAGCAAGGGGATTTGCAATGCCCGCATTCAGACAGAATGTGGCGGAATATAGTAAGGAAAACGATTACGGAGCAGGCAGAGAACGGATTCATACGCTTGTAAAGGAACTTTTGACAATGGCGGAGACGGGAATGGAGGCGGCAAGTTGAAAATTACGAATGTAGAAGCAATTATTTTAAAACAGCCGGGAGATATACGGATGATCGGGGACGGAAGCCAGGATACGGTTTTAATCAGGATCGATACGGACGAAGGAATTACCGGCTGGGGCGAATGTGATTCTTCTCCCTATGTGGTAAAGGCTATTGTGGATTGCCCGCCTTCCCATATCGTGTGCAGAGGTCTGAAAAGCATA
>CAJUNP010000002.1:0-82713 GCA_910587935.1 uncultured Lachnospiraceae bacterium | reverse complement strand
AAAGCATAGTAGTCGGACAGGACCCGTTCGATGTGGAAAAAATCTGGAATGACATGTACCGGGGAAGTTTTTATTACGGCAGGAGAAGCGTAGGGATTCACGCCATGAGTGGAATTGACATTGCTCTTTGGGATATCCTGGGAAAAGCCGTAAACAAACCGGTTCACAAGCTGCTTGGCGGCAAGGTTCATGACCGTTTAAGAGCTTATGCCAGCATGCTTATGCCGGACACGGAGGAAGAGGTAAAGACTAAGGCGAAGGAATACATGTCCCGGGGGTTTACCGCGATAAAATTCGGATGGGGCGGCCTGGGACAGTCCAGGGAAAAAGATATCCGTCTGGTAAAGGCGGCGAGAGAGGCCATGGGGTATGGAGCCGATTTGATGCTGGATATCGGGTATCTCTGGCAGAACAGTAAATATGCGGAACAAATGTGTAAAGAACTGGAACCCTACCGGCCATACTGGATAGAAGAACCGTTAATCAGCGACGATTTGGACGGATTTTCCAGATTGACGGGGAGAACGGCTTTAAATATCGCCAGCGGCGAAGAACTAACCGGATTATATGAATTCCGGGAATTGATACAGCGCGGCGGCGTTGATATCGTACAGCCGGACATGAGCCGCTGCGGCGGCCTTACCGTGGCAAAGAAAATAGCGGACATGGCTTTGCTTAACGGAATTGAAATTTGTCCCCACGCTTTTAAGTCAGGTATCCTGATGGCGGCAAGCATCCAGTTATTAGCATCTTATCAGGGAACGCCCCTGCTTGAGTATTGCAGCCAGGAAACGGTGCTCAGCAAAGGACTTTTAAAAAGCCACTTTGCCCTGGAAGACGACGGTACGGTAAAAGTACCGGACACACCGGGACTGGGAATTGAGATCGATGAAACTGCGGTTGAAAAATACCGGATTTCATAAATAAGGTAAAAGCAAAAAACTTAGAAAACACAGGAGGAAAAAGTATGAGAAAGAAATGTGCACGATTGTTGGCATTAGGAATGATTTTGACGACGATTCTGACCGGGTGTACGTCCGGAAAGGAAGTAACGCTTCCTGAAACAGACGGGGATGAGCAGAAGACAGAGAGCAGTGTGCCGGAAGAGACTGCCGATAATAAAGGAGAAGAGGCGGACGACAATAAGACGGAAGATACTACGCTGGTATTTTGGAGCATCGGTCTGAAACTGAAGGATGACAGCGGTATTAAAATGCCGGAAGAGCTGGCAGCCAACCGATTTATCGCAAAATTTGAAGAAGATCATCCGGGTGTAACCATAGAAGTGATCGACCAGCCCACGGACGGTATCCACGATTTATTTAAAGCGGCTAACGTATCGGAGGAAGGACCGGACGTAATCGGACTTTGGAGCGGCAACGCAACCAACGAATACCAGGATTACCTGCTGGCTCTGGACGAGTATATGACGGACGATGAAAAAAATATGTACACGGGTATTAATCTGTGTAAGAAAGATTTCAAGGAAGACGGTGAAATCATTGCCCTTCCCTACAATGTAACCACTTATAATATTTTCTACAACAAAGAATATTTTGCGGCAGCAGGTATTGAGGAACTTCCGCAAACTTTCGACGAACTGCTTGAAGTATGTGAAAAATTGAAAGCGGCAGATATTCAGCCCTTCTTAGTGGGAGATTCCTCAGGAGAAAGCACCACCTGGATCACCAGTGAATTTATGGTTGACCTGGTGGGCCCTGAAAAAATCGTTGACTTCGGTACTGAGGCCCTTCCTTTTAACTGTGAGGAATACAAAACTTCCCTGGAGACATGGTGCAGACTTTTTGAAAAGGATTATACCAATAAAGACTTCGCAACACTCAGCGCATGGGACAGCATCCAGCGTTTTGTAACCGGTGAAGGCGCCATGAATATTAACGGAAGCTGGGCCATCGGTGAAATGGAACCGATTATGGGAGAAAACATCGGAACCTTTAAGATTCCTGCGATTACCGCAGACGCGCCTTTCGGAGATTATATTGTATCACAGCCCGGCGCCAACGTATCGGTAACCACCTACAGCGATAATAAAGAATTGGCCGTAGAATTTATTAAATATATGACAGGCGCCGAGTTTGAAGGCGAGGCACATCTGGATACGGGCGATCTTCCGGCTAACAATCAGGTAGACGTATCCATCATTACAAATCCTATTTCCCAGGAAAGCTACAGCTGGGTTAAGGAAAACAAAGCGGGTATCGGATATGATTCCGTAATCAGCGTAGAAGCGTCCAGCGAGTTATATAAGCTTGCGCCGACTATGATCGGCGGCAAAATGACGCCGGACGAATTGATTGAAAAGCTGAGTTCCATCCAGTAAATAAGGGCGGCGGGCGCGGTCTTGGCGCTCGCCTTTATAATCAGGAAAGGAGGCCTGTAAAATGAAAGAAAAAAATGCCCAAAAGCTTTGGGGATATACTTTTGTGGCGCCCGCATTGCTCATTTTAGGCATTTTTATGCTCCTTCCGATCTTACAGATTTTTTACTACAGTGTAACGGATTGGAACGGCGGCATAAACGCCAGCTATATCGGGCTGAAAAATTATGTGGATATTTTTAACAATCCGGATTTTTATACGGTGTTAAAAAACAATCTGATTATTTTGCTGCTTGGCGTGCCTCTTTGGACCATTTTCCCCTTGCTCATTGCCATGCTTATTTATGAAGAAATCAAAGGATACAAATTCTTTAAGACCGTCTATTTTTTCCCCAGCGTGCTGTCTATAGTAATCGTAGGCACCTTGTTTAAAACTTTTTTCGGATATGTGGGACCGATTAATATGCTGCTAAGAAGCCTGGGACTTGATAATCTGGCTCTGGAATGGCTGGCGGAAGGAAGAACCAGTCTTCCTATTATTGTACTTGCGGTAAACTGGGCGGGATTCGGACAGGCCGTGCTGATTTATCTTGCCGCTATGAGCGCCATAGATCCAAGCATCCATGAAGCGGCTCAATTGGACGGTGCAAACTGGTGGCAGAAATCTTTCTTTGTAACGCTGCCCGGAATTAAGAACGTAGTTGAGTTTACAATTGTGCTGAATATTATCCATGCGTTCAGCCAGATGTTTTCCTATGTGCTTGTTATGACAAACGGCGGACCGGGATATGAGAGTACGGTACTGGAATATTTCATTTATCTGAAAGGTTTCCGTGCAGGGGATATGGGATATGCCTCGGCATTGTCTGTGATTCTTTTTGTACTGGTGTGTGTGATTAACATGCTGCAGTCGCTGCTTAACAGAAAGGAGGACTAGGAATGTTTCGAAAGAAAAAACTTACCGTTTCCAAAGTACTGGTATACCTGTTCCTGATTATAACGGCAGTTTCAACCATTTATCCCGTTATCTTTATGATCCTGTCCTCGTTTAAAGACAAAATTGACTATTTGAAAAATATGTTTGGGATTCCTACTGTTTGGAGACTGAACAATTATAAGGCGATTTTTAACAGCTTTGATATAAAACAAATGTTGTTTAACAGTTTTTATGTAACGATCGTGGGCGTGGTTGTTTCGCTGGCAGTCACTTCCATGGCGGCTTTCAGCCTGACCAAGCTAAAATACAGGGGAAGAAACGGAATTTTCCGCCTGTTTATGTTTGTTCTGATGGTTCCGGGACAGGCGTTAATGATGCCGATTTACGTGATTATGTCTAAAATGGGTCTGGTGAATACAAGACTGTCGGTCATTTTAGTATACGTAGCTACTTCTCTCGCCTTTTCTACTTATCTGCTGTGTCAGAACTGCAGGGATATTCCCGATGAGATGATCGAGGCGGCGAGGATTGACGGGGCGGGGTATCCCCGGGTTTATGCAAGGATTATTGTACCTATGCTGCGTCCCACGATGGCGACGCTTGCAATTCTGAATTTCTTAAGCTATTGGAATGAGATCGTGTATTCCAGACTGCTTTTACAGAAAACAAACCTTCACACCATGACGCTGGGGCTTTTAACGTTAAATGGAAAGTATGGAACGAACATGCCGCTGTTAATGAGCGGCTTGATAATTAATGTTATTCCTGCGCTTCTGGTTTTTATCGTCTTTAATAAATATTTATCCAAAGGGATTGCAATGGGAAGCGGAAAATAAAGGTAAATTGTTGAAAGGCGGGAAAAGACATGGATCAAAAAATGATATGGAAAGATAAACGATTCGGGGATATCGTACTCGAAAACCGGGAAGAAGGGCTGAAGCTAAAGAAGTTGTTCGGAGTAAAAATGGAAGGAGATACCGTTCTGGCAGGACGGGTTTGCGGACTGTTTGATATTTTTACCAGCCTGGGAAGTCACGTGAACCGGCAAAAGGTGGTAAAAACGGAAGGGCAGGAGAGTACATTCCGTGCGGAAGTGGATTTATACGGCGGGCAAATGAAACTTGTGACAAAATGGGAGAAATACAGCGGACTTGGAATGGTGAAAAGAACGGATACGATTACCAATTTGTCACGGGAACCGGTTCTTTTGCATAAAATCATGATGCGATTTGTTTTTGCGTATGACGAATGGGAAGCTTATACCCAGAATACAAGATGGTGCTATGAAAATATAGGAACCTGGAATCCGGTGCATTTCGGAGGCGTCTCCCTTGCCTGCGAAGGCGGGCGGACAACCCAGGGTGCGGCGCCTTTTCTGGCTCTGCGAAACGGCAGAAAACAAGGGATTGCCTTCCATCTGATTCCGAACGGGAACTGGAAGCTGTCCTTTAAGACGGTCAGTCTTGGAGTCAGTCAGGCGGGGGAATACGGCTTTGTGCTGGAGGCAGGCCAGAGTGACGATCATTTAGCGTTAAAGCTTATGCCGGGAGAGACTTTTTACTTTCCGGAACTGCTCATACAGGCATTGGCGGACGGGGATCTGGCAGCAACCGCGGCAAACCTGCAGAAATATTTTCTCAAAACGGATACCGGCCGTTTCCGGGTTACCCATCCCGTCGTATACAATCCGTGGTTTGAGCATTATGCGTTATTGGAAGAGAACCGGCTGAAAGAACACGTGCAGGCGGCAAAGGAGCTTGGCTGTGAGGTATTTGAAGTGGACGCCGGATGGTACGGAAGCAGGGAGGGCGACTGGTGGAGCCAAAGCGGCGACTGGGCGGAAAAAACCGACGGAGCTTTTTACGGAAAAATGGGTGATTTTGCCGATTATGTCAGAGAGCAGGGAATGGGATTCGGATTGTGGATGGAACCGGAGAGGATCGGAGAAGGAACGCCCATATATAAAGAGCATCCCGAATATTTTGGAAAAGGAAACGGGTTTTATTATCCGAAACTGTATCTTCCGGAGGTTTATGATTATATATACGGACAGATTTCCGGTTTGATTGAAAAATACGGCCTTTGCTGGATGAAGATGGATTTCAACTACGAGCTTGGAGAGGACGAAAGCTGCAGCGAGTTTTATTTCTATTATCAGGCATGGTACCGGCTGTTGGAGGAATTAAAGAAAAACTATCCGGAAACGTTTTTTGAAGGCTGCGCCGCCGGCGGAGAACGCAATGATCTTCACACGTCCACGACCTATGACGGCCATTTTTTAAGCGACAACGTCAACTCCTTTGATATGCAGTTTACGTATCAGCAATGCTGCTTAAGGATGCCCCATTACAGGATGATAAAATGGCTGGTAGTAAATCCGGGCGCAAAAATATCCTTATATGACAGTACCGCCATTGAAAAAACGGATACTCTGATAACCACCCAGCATCCGGGAGCGGGATGGGACGAATATGAAAGGATCGATCCTGAATTTGCCTGCCAGCTGACCATGGCAGGAATGGTAGGCTTAAGCGGTAATTTTATAGATCTGACAAAAGAACAAAAGGAAATTTTTTGCAAGTATGTAGGCTTTTATAAGAAATACAGAAATTTTTATAAGGAATCCGTACTGTATTTAAGCGGCGATCCCAAAAATGTAGGCGACCGAACGGGATTTTACAGCCTGCAGTATCATAAAGAACAGACAGATGAACATCTGGTGTTTGCATATCGCTTTGCGACTGCCTGCCGGGAAGATGTTTTGTATCTGAAAGGATTGGAGGAAGAGTCAGTCTATCAGGTGACAGATGCCGTGTCGGAAGAAGAGTTATTTTCTGTTACGGGAGAGGAACTGATGTACCGGGGAATGGAAGTCTGTTATGAGACGAGACACAGCGGTAAGATTTTTAAGATATGTAAAAAATGAAATAATAAATCCCCAAAACGGAGCTGACCATCGGATGGCAGCTCTGTTTTGGAGAGGTTTATACGAATCTTGTTTACTGTCTGCCCCGGAAAGCTGCTTTGCGCAGCGGAACGCTGAGTACAAGAGCCAGCGCAATTTTGACGCAGTCCGGAATGATAAAGGGAATCACGCACCAGCCAAGGACAGTCCCAAGGCCAACCGCACCGGTGTTACGCGCGTATACAACCATAAACCAGGCCGTGCCAAATCCATAACAGACAATCAACCCAAGGATCATGGATATGGTAAGTATCCAGAATCTTTTCCCAAGCAGTTTTTCCATGCCCCACATAAGCAGGGCGGTAAAAATGAAACCGATAATATAGCCGCCCGTAGTGCCAAGCAGAACGCCGGGCCCTGCCTTAAAGCCGGAGAATACAGGAATTCCCACAAGTCCCATTAAAATATAAAGCAAAACGGAAGCCGTTCCCTTTTTGCCGCCTAATACGGCAACCGTCAAAAAGATTGCAAAAGTCTGCATGGTAAACGGAACTGCAGCAGGAATGGAAATCCAGGAGCAAATACCGATTAAAACCGAAAATAAGGCAATGTAAACCATATCGATGGTTTTAAAACGGGGGGTGTTTTTGGTAGCGCTAAAAGAATCATTCATGTTTGGTTACCTCATTTGTTAGTTATTTGTTGGATTTATTGTAGCATCTGAAAAACACAATGTCAACCGAAATAAAAAATATGGTTAACAATCAATTAATTAAAACACAGGAAAACGGCGGGAATGGTACACAATACCACTCCCGCCGCTTTACACATTCCTTTTTTATAAATCTCCAGCCTTATATTTTGCCACAACCGCCTGTATTCTCTCATTAGGATTTAACAAATCGCTAATGGAAGTATCATGGTTCAGGGTGTCGATAATATAGGCAATGTACTTACTCATATCACAGTTAATATACCATTCCCGATTGAGAAGCTCCGGCGTCTGGTAGATTAAGTTAGTGGTAAGGACTTTATCGATCATGCCGCTTTCAAAAGCTTTGTCAAATTTGTCCAGGCCGTTCGTGAAAAGACCGAAGGTTGCAAATATAAAAATTTTATTGGCTTTTCTCTGTTTTAATTCCGCGGCAACCTCCAAAACGCTTTCGCCGGAAGAAATCATGTCGTCTATAATGATCATATCTTTGCCTTCCACGCTGGTGCCTAAGAATTCATGGGCAACAATGGGATTGCGGCCGTTGACAATCTGCGTATAATCACGCCGCTTATAAAACATACCCATGTCCAGACCGAGTACATTGGCTATATAGATAGCGCGGCTCATGCCGCCCTCGTCCGGGCTGATAACCATCATATGGGAGGAGTCAATCTGAAGATCGGAGACATTTTGTAAAAGTCCCTTGATAAACTGGTATGCGGGCTGAACCGTTTCGAAGCCGTGCAAAGGAATTGCATTTTGAACCCTGGGATCATGCGCGTCAAAAGTAATAATATTGTCTACGCCCATATTTACCAGTTCCTGAAGAGCCAGCGCACAGTCAAGAGATTCCCTGGAGGTACGTTTATGCTGTCTGCTTTCGTAAAGAAAAGGCATGATAACCGTAATTCTGCGCGCTTTTCCTCCGACGGCGGCAATAATGCGTTTTAGATCCTGATAGTGGTCGTCGGGAGACATATGGTTTTCATGGCCGCAAAGGGAGTAGGTGAGACTGTAATTGGCAACGTCTACCAGTAAATATAAATCCGTGCCGCGGACAGATTCCAGAATAATACCTTTTGCTTCTCCCGAGCCGAAACGAGGAACCTTGGCGCCCAGTAAATAAGATTCACGCTGGTATCCCGAAAAAGCCAGACTGTCTTTGTGCTCGCTTTCCCGCTCGGTTCTCCATTTAACAAGGTACTGGTCAACTTCTTCTCCCAGGTATCTGCAGCCTTCCAGTGCGATAAGCCCTAAAGAGCCTACGGGAATTGTCTCCAGATTTCTTTTTTCTTCACGAATTGGCATGACAGAGTCCTCACTTTCTGTTGTTTAACTTACGTTTTTTACACATTCTGATATCGGGTCCCGTAAGATAACGGAACACATAGTTGGAAGTAATTCTTGAGAAGATCCGGTCTGAATAAATAGCCTTCAGATCTTCCAGCGAAAGATTGCTGGAAACAATCGTTGATTTTTTCCGCAATTGTCTTTCATTTAAACAATTAAATAATCTGGAGGTCACAAAGTTATTGGAAATTTCGGTTCCCAAATCATCGATGATCACCAGGTCACAATTGTACAGGTCTTCATACGGATTGTAAAGCGTCTCTTTGTTTTTATCAAAGGAATATTTGGATAGCAGATCAAAGAGCTGTACCGCGCTGAAATAGATCACGGAATATCCCATGTCTAAAATTTCTTTTGCAATACAGCCGGACAAAAAAGATTTTCCAGTACCGACATTCCCGAAAAGAAAGAGATTAGGCGCCGAATCCGCAAATTGTCTGATAAATTGGTGACAATAGTCAACGGCGGCACGAAAACGCTCCAAGTCCTCTCCGGAGTAATATTCGTAGGAGAGGGTGGAAAAATTATTTTCGGCAAGCATTTCCTGGATGCCGGACTGCTCGTATAAAAGCGTAATGATACGCTTACGGAAGCAATGACATTTCACGCCGTCCCGGTATCCCGTATCCTGACAGTCGGGGCAGCCGTAGATCGGATCGAGATAATCGGCCGGGTATCCGGCGGCGGTTAACAGCTGTTTTTTCCGGCTGGAAACAGTCTGAATCGTTTGATGAAGCTGTTCCAGAGCAGACGCATCGCCGTTTAAAAGCTTCCTGCCATAATCGACGCTGTGGGAAGCGACCGATTCGTCCAGTTCCTTATAACCGTCAGCGTTACGGTAAACCTCTTCTTTGCGTTCATTCAGAATGTGCCGGTTCCTGTCGCGGGTCTTTTCATATATTTGTAAGATAGAATTATATTGCTGGTTGCTTAATGACACGTTTGTCTCCTTTGGGATCGGTTAATAGCTTAGCAATTCTTTTTCCAAAGCGTCAAAGTCATAATCCCTTTGCGGGTATTGATTAAATTTATTGTTGGACGCAGCGCTCTTTGCCGGCGCGGCGGCTTTCTTCTTATGATAAAGCTCGTCTGCCCGGGCGATATCGGTTTTGTGGCGTACGCCCGTTTTATGCCAGTTGGCAAGAATTCCTTCCGCATATTCAAAACGATGCCTGTCCGTTGCAAGAACGGTGCGCTCACAGGCTTCCCGTATCATATCGGTGGTAAAACCGTATTCCTTCGTCCAACGCTTTATGTACTCCAGCTCCTTGGAAGTGGGAGAGGAAGATTTGCCCAGCGTATTCATAATTGCATAAACGGATTTGTCGTATTTGTATGCGAACTTCTCCGCCTGGCCGGGGGTGGTAACGCCTGCCTGCGCCCAGTTTACGGCGACGGCTTCAATATACTTAAAATCTTTTTTGCCGCGTTCAATACAATACTGAATCAAATAATCGATTAAGTCGTCCGAAAAATGCAGCTCGTCCGAAAAATACAGGATAGATTTCATTTCGTTTGCGGTCAGCGGCTTCTTTAAATACGATTCCGCGATAAACAAAAGCTGTGCGGTATCTTCCCGTTCCTTAAAAGCCTTCAGTTCGTCCGGGGTATAGGACGGCCTGGCGGGAGCCGCCGGAGGGGCGGGCTGTCTGGTTGTAATGGAAACAACCGGCGCGGGCGCGGCAGAAGAAACGGCGGGATTCAGTTCTTCCATATGAATACCCGTCAGATTTTTATCTTCGTCAAATTCCAGCGTTAGCAGTTCCTGCTTTTCCCAGTATTTGAGAGCGCGCAGAATATCCTTTTCCGTATGGTTAAATTTATCGGCCAGATCGGAAATACTGGTAGAAAGGTTGGCGCTCATGATACGGACAAGATAAAGATAAATCTTCAATTGCGCATCATTGGCGTCTTTCATGTATTCATCTATAAATCGGTTTGAAATAGCCGTGGAATCCATATAATTATCTTTGTAAATCTTAATCCGACTCATAATTGCTCACCTGTTTTATCTTTTTTGGCAAAAGCAATTATAACACAACAGGGACAAAAATGAAATAGTTAATTTTTGAAGAAACCGCGTATATACGGGACTTTCAGGCTGTTGTGGATAATGTGGATAATGTGGATAATGTGGATTTACAGTGTGTGCCAAGTATTATGTAAGCTTTGTGCAGACCTGCATGAGTCGTGTCTGTCATACTTTGGAGCCAATGTGTAAAAATGTTATGTAAACAAACATATCCACATTCAAAATTACCAATTTGGCAATTTAAAAATGTGGATATGGTGGATAATTATTGTCCGAGGAGATTTTCGCCGATTTTATGCACATCTCCGGCTCCCATAGTTATCAACAGGTCTCCGGGGGTACATTTCTCCAATAAAAAATTTTCAATTTCATCAAACGTAGGAAAATATTCACATTCGTGTCCCAGCCTCCGGATTTCCTGCTGCAAATCCCTGGAGCTGATGCCAAGCGTATCGGTCTCCCGGGCTGCATATATGTCTGCCAGGACAATATGGTCGGCAGCGCAGAGCGCTTTCGCAAAATCCGTTAAAAACGTTTTGGTTCGGGAATAAGTGTGGGGCTGGAATACGCACCACAGTTCCTTTTTCGGATAGTGAGAGGCTGCCTGCAGCGTAGCCGCGATTTCAGTGGGATGGTGCGCATAATCGTCAATGACCGTTACGCCGCCGATGCTTCCCTTATATTCAAAGCGCCGGTCTGTTCCCTCAAAGTCCAGAAGCGCCCGGCCTGCCGTTTCGAAATCTATGGAAAGGCAGTCGGCCAGGGCAATTGCAGCCAGCGCATTGCTTACGTTATGAGTTCCGCCCACTCCGAGACGGACTACGGCAGGGGCTTTTCCTGGTCTGTTCAGTGTAAATTCCGTGTGTCCCGCCTCATTAAAACGGATATCGGAAGCCGAATAATCGAAAGCAGGAAGTGAACCGAAGGTAATTACACGGCAGGGCAGTCCCTCTGCAATTTCTTCATAGCGTTCTATGTCGCCGTTTATAATCAGAACGCCGCCGGCGGGAAGCAGTCCTGCAAAACGGCGGAAGGAATTGCGGATATCCGCCAGATCCTTAAAAAAGTCCAGATGATCTTCTTCTATATTAAGTATGATACCGATTTGAGGGAAAAAGCTTAAAAAGCTGTTGGTATATTCACAGGCTTCCGTGACAAAATACCGGGAATGGCCGATCCGTATATTGCCGCCAATCGTTTTCAGGATTCCGCCGATGGACAAGGTCGGATCAAGACCGGCTGAGAGCAGTATCTCGGAAATCATGGATGTGGTGGTGGTCTTCCCGTGCGTACCGCTGACAGCAATGGAAACCGCGTAATTTTTCATAATCTGTCCTAAAAGCTCGGCGCGGGTCAAAAGCGGAAGACGCATTTCTTTTGCGGCTGCAAATTCCGGATTATCGGGGGTAATTGCGCTGGTATAGACGACGCAGTCGATATCGTCAGTCATATTTTGGGCCCGCTGTCCATAGAATATGTTAATTCCTCTGCTCTCAAGCATTTCCGTCAGGGCGCAGGAACGGGAGTCGGAACCGGATACCCGAAATCCCTTTTCCAGTAAAATTTCAGCAAGACCGCTCATGCTGATACCGCCAATGCCCATAAAATATATATGAACCGGATGTTCAAAATCAATCTGATACATAATACACTCCTGTCAGCTAAAATCATTACATATTATTATACGCATCTTTGTGACAAAAAACAAATAGTATTTGGAAAAAACAAACGATTTTGGTTAAAATAAATTTGAAAATGAATAGATGTACTATAAGAATACCGGATGAAACATGAAAAGAGGGTAAAAATACACAAAAATTCAGTGGATCAAAGATGAATCTTGTAAAAAATATCTATATTTTTTGCAAATTTTGGAGATTTATTTTGTCTTTTTAATTCACTTTCAAAAAATAGTGTGATATAATAAACACACATAAACACGTGCACAATTTGTTTTATGCAAATAAGTATAATCGAGGTGATGACATGATTAAAAAAGAAATGATTGCCATGCTTCTGGCAGGTGGACAAGGCAGCCGTCTGGGGGTGCTGACCTCAAAGGTCGCAAAGCCGGCAGTAGCGTTTGGAGGAAAATATCGTATCATAGATTTCCCTCTCAGCAATTGTATCAATTCAGGTGTGGATACGGTAGGCGTATTAACACAGTATCAGCCGCTTCGGCTGAATAGTCATATCGGTATAGGTATTCCGTGGGATCTTGACCGGAATATCGGAGGCGTTTCCGTTTTGCCGCCTTACGAAAAGAGCAGTAACAGCGAATGGTATACGGGAACGGCCAATGCGATCTATCAGAATATAGATTATATGGAGCAGTTTAATCCGGATTATGTACTGATTCTTTCCGGCGACCATATTTATAAGATGGATTACGAGGTTATGCTTGATTTTCATAAGCAGAATAAGGCGGAGGCTACGATTGCCGTTATGCCTGTGCCGATTGAAGAGGCAAGCCGTTTTGGCGTAATCATTACGGACGAGAACCGTAAAATACAGGACTTCGAAGAAAAGCCTGCCAATCCCAGAAGCAACCTGGCATCTATGGGAATCTACATTTTTAACTGGAAAGCATTGAAAGAGTCTTTAATCGCCATGGCGGAACAGTCGGCGTTAGACTTTGGCAAACATGTCATTCCTTATCTTCATAAGCAGGGCGCGCCCCTGTATGCGTATGAATTTAACGGCTACTGGAAGGATGTGGGAACGCTTCATTCATATTGGGAAGCCAATATGGAGCTGATCGATATCGTTCCGGACTTTAACCTTTACGAGGAATACTGGAAAATTTATACAAAGAGTGAGATTCTTCCGCCTCAGTATATTTCTTCCGACAGTGTGGTCGAGAGAAGTATAATCGGAGAAGGCTCCAGTATCTATGGGAAGGTTTATAATTCCGTGATCGGCTGCGGCGTCGTAATCGGAAAAGATACCGTAGTAAGAGATTCCATTATTATGAATGAGACTAAGATCGGCGCTTTCTGCGAATTGAATAAAGCCATTATTGCCGAAAAAGTAACGATAGAAGACAAGGTCCGCTTAGGAATCGGCGAAGAAGCGCCGAATGAAACGGATCCGCACATTTACAATCACGGCATGGTGACAATTGGTGAGAAAAGCGTTATTCCCAAGGGAATTACGGTTGGCAGGAATTCCGTAATTTTTGGCGTAACAACTCCCGAAGATTATCAGGACGCTGCACTTGCAAGCGGCAAAACATTGATTAAGGCAGGTGACGAGGCATGAGAGCGATTGGTATAATTTTAGCAGGCGGCAATAACCACAGGATGAAGGAACTTTCGCAGAAGCGCGCTATCGGCGCGATGCCCATCGCAGGCAGTTACAGGAGTATAGATTTTGCTTTAAGTAATATGTCCAATTCCCACATCCAGAAGGTTGCGGTATTTACACAGTACAATGCAAGAAGCCTGAACGAGCATTTAAGCTCTTCCAAATGGTGGGATTTCGGTAGAAAGCAGGGCGGTCTGTTTGTATTCACGCCCGCCGTTACCGCTGAGAACAGTAACTGGTACCGGGGAACGGCAGATGCGGTTTATCAGAACCTTTCCTTCCTGAAAAGCAGCCATGAACCTTATGTTGTCATTGCTTCCGGTGATTGTGTATATAAGCTGGATCTGAACAAGGTTCTTGAATATCACATTGACAAGAAGGCTGACATTACGGTGGTATGCAAAGAGATGGATGCCAGTGTGAATGTGGAACGTTACGGAACCATTAAGATGAACGAAGAATACCGGATTGAGGAATTTGAGGAAAAACCGATTGTGGCCAAATCCAATACCATTTCCTGCGGTATTTATGTAATCAGAAGACGTCTTCTGATTGAAATGATAGAGAAGTGTGCGGAGGAAGACCGCTATGATTTCGTAAGGGACATTTTGATCCGCCATAAAGATATCAAGCGTATATTCGGGTATAAGCTGAAGGAGTACTGGAGGAATATTGCGTCGGTGGAAGATTATTTCCGGGTAAATATGGATTTCCTGAAACCGGAGATCCGCAATTACTTTTTCCATGAATATCCCGATATCTATTCAAAAGTGGACGATTTGCCGCCGGCGAAATATAATGTGGGCGCACAGATTAAAAACAGCCTGATTTCCAGCGGATGTATTGTAAACGGAATCGTGGAAGACTCCGTGCTGTTTAAGAAAGCATATATTGGCAATAACTGCTATATTAAGAATTCCATTATTTTGAACGATGTATATATCGGAGACAATACGCATATTGAGAACTGTATTGTGGAGAGCCGCGACACGATCCGGGCCAATTCCTATCACAAGGGTGAGGGCGGAATTAAGATTGTGGTTGAACGCAATGAACGGTATGTAATTTAGCGGTTTAAAATAACTTAAAAACAGAGAGGCCGTCAGGGCAACCTCCGGAAGGAAGGCGCCCTGACGCTTTGTATCTAAAAGCAAATATAATCAGCCGGAGTATTCAATGGCTTATTACAAATCCGTTTCTTTGTTAGCAATATAAATGTAAGCGTCCTCAAGCGTTGCTTCACAAGGACTGCATTCTGCTTGGGGCGGCGTTTCACTGATTAATTTCATTCGTAATCCGTCTCCTGCATATTGTTTCGATGAAACATGATATTTTTTTTCCAGTTCCCTTGCCGTCCCTTCCTCTTTTGTTTTACAAATCCAGATATGACCTCTTGCCTGCTCCAATAGTTCCTTCATGTTTCCTGAGTAAAGAAATTTCCCTTTTTTCATCACTGCAAGCTGATTGCAGGTAGCTGCCAGATCTTCCACTACATGGGTGGAAAACAAAACGGTACGCCCTTCAGAAAAATCAACCAGCAGATTTCTGATGCGGATACGCTCTTCCGGGTCTAATCCGGTTGTAGGCTCATCGACAATTAAAAATTTCGGCTCATTTAAAAGCGCCTGAATAAGCCCGACTCGCCGTTTCATGCCGCCTGACAATTGTTTCATCTTCTTTCTTCGCTGCTCTGACAGGTTTGTCTTTTCAAGATAATAATTAATACGTTCTCTATAGATCTGTCTGGGTATACCGGATAAGTCCCCCATATATTCCAGACATTCCTGTACTGACAGGCTTGGATAGAGGTCTATTTCCTGGGGCAGATATCCTATTTTCTTACGTATTTTTTCATAATTTTTCTCACTGTAAGGTATTCCGTCTAAGGTTAGTGTACCACTGGTTGGTGATAACACAGTTGTAAGCACCCGCATAAGCGTTGTTTTTCCTGCCCCGTTTTCCCCTAACAGCCCAAACATTCCCATTGGGATTTCCAAATCGGCATGATTGACTGCCGTTACATGATTCCTGAATGTTACTGTCAAATCCTCTATCTTTATTCCCATAGCCCTAACCTCTTTTCCTGATGATTTCAGGCAATGCCGCCATTGCCGCGATTCCCAAACAAATACAAACAACTTTTCCATATAACCAGCTAAAATCACGGCTGTCCTCTATGTTTCTGAAAGAATAAGAAAACAGGTTCCATGCGCCAAAGATTCTGTTGCCGATGACGGAATTTGTAATCAGCCACAACACCATGCAGCCTCCGATTCCCACCCACATGTTCCGAAACAGGCAGGCAATCAGATTGGATAAGATCCCCCAGAAGCCAAGCGTAACAGCGACAGCTGCAAAATATACAAAAAACCGGCATATTTCACTTTCCAAACCGTTTTGAGTGATTCCATATGTGATTGGATTTTGGAGCAGAAAAAACAGTCCATAGGAGGCGGCTGCGATAATCAGTAAGAATATTTCCTGTATTACAATCCGTCTGTAAATAAAATAAATTCTCCTTTTCATAGGGCATAGCCGCCAGATTTCTGACCGCTTGCTGACAATTTCCTGCGTATAGGTATCTGCGCAGAATGTGAAAGCAAGGATTGCCATTGGCGTTTCTAATGCAATCCCTATTTCGTTAGAATATGACACCCCTCTGACGAGACTTAAGATGATGGCAAAAAATACTGCATAAGCCTGCTTTTGAAAGGTCAGGGAGATTTTCATTTCTCGCATCAATATACCCGCCTCCTTTTCCATATCTGCATGGAGAGAAAGAAAATGCACACAGCGGCTAAGATCAGGAAACTCTGATTCAGCAATATCATTGGCGGAGGGGCGGTATCAAAAAACCTTCCCGGGAACCGCACCATAATCGCCAAGGGTCTGCCGTAATATCCATAGATGCCTTCCGCATTCCTGCTTCCCATATTGGAATATATGATATAAAGAGATAAAAGCGGCACAGCCGGCAGCGGACTTTTAAACACCAATGAAATCAGGCTATAAACGCTTACAATCATCAGCATGCAGGGCAGTATATAAATAATGCTTGCCAATAAAAAGTCCGTCAAATGAACCTCGATTTCAAATCCGCTGTTTCTTGTTGCTATAAGACAAATACCAAAAAATATCAGGTTCAAGACAGCGAGCGTGATCAGACAGACTGCAAAACCACCCCCTGCTTTTCCTGCCAGATAGCTTCCTGCGCTGACTGGCTTTGTATGAAGAAGCTCATAGGTATTTCTCCTGGTATCCTGCATAAATAAAACGGATAATAGAACGGTTGCGAAAAATCCCATAAACAACCCTGCAAAATCGGCGAATTTTCTGGAAAAATAGTACGAAAATGCCTTGTTTTCCAGCTTCCCCGTTATATAAGAATGGATTTCTTCAGGGGTTCCTTTGCGGATAGATGTACAGCCATAGTCATAATATGCATTATAGAAACCATATCCTTCCAGATGGGCGCAGGCTGCCATAACATCCATCTCTTTCATTTCATCGATCACAGCCTGCGCCTCTTCATTATCCATCCCGAATACTGAAATCAAGGTTTCCCGTATCCGTTCTTCCCACATTTCCCGCCGCAGTTCTTCCTCCGTCGGCACATATCCGTGAAAAACATCTCTATCCGCGTACGTTTCCGGTTCGTCGTTTACAATGGTTTCCCCTTCCCCCAAATAATGGATCTTCAGATAGGGGTTTACATTTAGAAATACAATCAAAACACCAATTGCAATGCCAAGCCAGAACAGAGGGTTTTTGATATAATTTTTTACGTCTCTTTTCAAAATTGACCACATAGCTTTGCCTCCTTATTCATAGGGGTTCTATTCTCGAAAATTTATTATAAAAGAAAAATCACAACAGAAAGACAATAGAAAACGCCGGATTACTTACGCAATCCGACGAAATATTGCTGTCGCCACAGCCCCTCCCTGCTCATCATTTCCCAAAATCAATTTTCCCCCATGCTTTTCACAATACAGCCTGCTGATATACATTCCCAGCCCCGCATGTTTCAGGCTGTCTTTTACATTCTGCCCATAGAACGCTTCCGTAATTTTTTCTGCCTCTTCCCGAAAACCATCGCCGTCATCCATAACACAGATGCTTAGCTTTGCATATCCAATTTTTATCATAATTGTAATTTGCTGTTTCCCATAGCGCAGGGCATTTGACAGAAGATTTTCCGTTACCTCCAAAATAACTTCCTTATCCCCGTAAAATTCTTCCTGTGATTCGGACGCCTGTAACATACATTGTTTCCCATACTCTTTTTCCAAAATGGCAAGTTCACCCTGAAGATCCTTCGCTAATTGTCCGGCGGAGATACTCCCCGGGGTCAGTTGCCGGTTTTCTAAACTGCTCAATTTGCGCATTGCTTCTACAAAGGCATCCATACGTTCAATCTGACGTCCGCTTTCTGCCAGCATCTCCATTGCCTGTCCCACATCGATATCTTCGCCAGGCAGATATTCCATCAGCATTTCCTGATACCCTTTCAAAACGGACAATGGAGCGCGTATATCGTGGGCAATAGCCGTACGCAGTATCTTTTCTTCCTCGACGGTCTGCCATACTGCCCGATTATTTCTGGCAAGCTGTTCCCGCATCCGCTCAAACTCCTTGCAAAGCTGGCCCATCTCGTCCTTATTCTCATAGCAAATGGAAAAATCCAAATGATTTTCGGCAATCTTTTTTGAGCCTTTCGCCAGTTCTTCCAGAGGCTCTCTTAATTTGTTCCGGTAAAAGAGGAAAACTGCCCCACAGCTTCCTGCCATAGACAAGATCAGCACAGCATAAGTCTCTAAAAAATCGCAAAGTTCTGACACAAAAATGTCCGCCTGTGTCATCTCATAAGAACTCGGTCTTGGAATCTTCACTATATAACCGGGAGCTTTCTTTTCCGCTGCTTCCACATATGCTTTTTTATCTATATAATTCCACCAGATACGCATCTGTGTCCGTTCGGCAATTCTGACAATGACATCCGAGAGCAGAAAACTGCAAAATAAGGCAGCCGCCATATACAAAAAAATGGTTTTTCTTACGGAAAGATTTCTTATTTTATCCATCGGTATCCCATCCCCCATATGGTTTCAATATATTCTGTTTCTGTATATTGCTGAATCTTCTTTCTGATTCGACGGATCAGCTCTGTAATTACCCTGCTGTCGCCTTCTGCATCATAACCGCAGACCCTCTCATAAATTCTTTCTTTATCAAAGATCATCCCCGGATTCATGGTCAAAAATTCAATAATTCCATATTCTGATCTTGTCAGTTCCAGATAATCTGTGTGAATCTGCACGGTCTTTGCATTATAATCAATAGACAGTTCTCCTTGAAAGCAGCATTCTGTCTTTTCTCTGCGCCGTGCTTCCCGTTTCAGGTGCGCCGTAATCCTTGCATCAAGCTCTTTCAGGCCAAACGGCTTTAAAATATAGTCGTCGCCTCCGGAAGAAAGCCCATTTACAACGTCCTGTTCGTCTACCCGTGCGGTCAGGAATATAATAGGGCAGGATACTTTATCCCGCACCCTCCTGCATACCTCTATCCCGTCCATGTTCGGCATATTTACATCCAGCAATATAATATCCGGCTGCAGTTTTATTTTATTTAACCCCTCCAATCCGTTCTCTGCTGTAATGATTTCATACCTTTTTATTTCAAGATACTTTTTCAACATTTTGAGAAGTTCGGCGTCGTCATCAATAATTAATATCTTATAAGCCATTTCCGCTCCTTTTCCGGTCAATATTTAAAATTGATTATACTACGCAAATCACAACAAATAAACAACTTAGAAGGTTGTGAGCTGTATTTTATTTGACTTTGTAAAATAATATTGATAGGATAGTAAATGGAAAAAATAAGCTGGAACAAGAATTGAGACAATGAAAAGAGGCTGTTATGTATCTAATTGTTGGACTGGGGAATCCGGGGAAAGAATATCAGAATACAAGGCATAATATTGGTTTTGACGTCATAGATGTTATTGCACGGCAGGAGAATATTTCCGTTACGGAAAAAAAGCATAAGGCGTTGATCGGGAAAGGCATTATAGCCGGCCGGAAAGTGATTCTGGCAAAGCCGCAGACGTACATGAATCTGAGCGGAGAAAGCGTAAGAAGCCTGTTAGATTATTATAAGGCGGACGAGACGGAAGAACTTCTTGTGGTTTCAGACGATATCAGCCTGCCGCCCGGTCAGCTCCGCATCCGGAAAAAAGGAAGCGCCGGAGGACATAACGGACTGAAAAATATTATTGCGCATTTGGGACATGATTGTTTTCAGAGAATTAAAATGGGCGTGGGAGAGAAACCTGAAGGATACGACCTGGTGGATTATGTACTGGGCCGTTTTGACGGGACGGACAGAAAGATTATGGACCAGGCGGCGCTTGCGGCGGCGGATGCGGTAAGGCTGATTTTGACAGAGGGCGCCGACGCAGCTATGAATCTATATAATAAAAAAGTAAAGACGGAAGAATAGAAAGGTTTGGTTATCGGTATGCAGGCATTATTGGCGCCTTTGCGGGAACTGGCGGATTTTTCCGACATGAAAGAACAGCTGAAAAAGAACAAGGCTCTTTCCATAAGCGGATGCGTGGATTCCCAGAAATTACACATGATGTACGGACTCAGCGATGGTTTTAAATATAAAATCATCGTTACTTACAGTGATTTGAGAGTCCGTGAAATTCTGGAAGACTACAGATTATATGACAGAAACGTCATGTCTTATCCTGCAAAGGACCTGATTTTTTATCAGGCGGATATTCACGGTAATCAACTGATGAAAGAGAGAATCCGCTGCCTTCGCAGAATTATGGAGGGCAAGCCGGTCACTCTGGTGACGACCTTTAACAGTTTGATGGCCCCTCAGATTCCCCTGCGCGTATTGCAGGAAGGAATTATTTCCATTTCCCGTAAAAGCGCTCTGCGGGAAGAAGAACTGGCCCGCCGGCTGGTTGCCATGGGTTATGAAAAGACGTATCAGGTGGAAGCTCCCGGACAATTTTCCGTGCGGGGCGGAATCGTTGATATTTACGATTTGACGGAAGAGAATCCGTACCGTATCGAGCTGTGGGGAGAGGATGTGGATTCTATCCGCAGCTTTGACGTACTGAGTCAGAGAAGTATTGAAAAACTGGAATCCGTCACCGTTTATCCGGCTACGGAACTGATTCTTACAAGGGAACGCCTGCGGGAAGGGTTTGCCAAAATAGAAAAAGAGGCGGCCGTTCAGGAGGAGCGGTTCCGGAAAAATTTTGAGACCGAGGAAGCCCATCGGATTCAAACACAGATCCGCGAACTGAAAGAACAGGTTATGGAGTTTCAGGCGTATACCAATCTGGAAAGCTGCGTCCGCTACTTCTACGAAGATACGGTTTCGCTTGCGGATTTGTTTTCGGGTCAGTCCCATATTTTCTTTTTAGACGAACCCGCGCGCATCCGCGAGCACGGAGACGCCGTGGAGACGGAATTTCGGGAAAGCATGAGTCAGAGGGCGCAGAAGGGGTATATACTTCCTACCCAGATGGACATTCTTTATTCGGTGGAAACGATTATGAGCCGTCTGGCAGGCAGGCCGCTGGCTGCCGTATCCGCTATGGATTTTAAGAGTACGCTGCTAAAGCCTGACAAAAAATATGATATGATTGCCAAAAGCGTGGCATCCTATAATAACAGCTTTGAGGCTCTTGTAAAGGATCTGAAGCGGTATAAAAGAAACGGCAGCAGGGTGCTTCTCTTATCCGGCTCCAGAACCCGTGCAAAAAGGCTGGCCCAGGATTTGAGAGAAGAGGAAATTGCGGCGGTTTACAGTGAAGATCCCATGCGGGAGGTATTGCCGGGGGAAGTGCTTACCTGCTACGGAAGGGTATTGAAGGGTTTTGAATATCCCCTGCTGAAATTTGTGGTTCTTGCGGAAAGCGATATATTCGGAGCCGAAAAAAAGAAGAAAAAGAAAAAGCTGTATCAGGGACAGAAAATACAGGATTTTACGGAACTCAAAATAGGAGACTATGTTGTCCATGAGAACCATGGACTTGGAATCTACTGCGGCATTGAAAAAATAGAGGTGGAAAAAGTCGCAAAAGACTATATCAAAATAGAATACCGGGACGGAGGGAATCTCTATATTCCGGCGACCGGTTTGGACGTGATTCAGAAATACGCTTCCGCCGACGCCAGAACGCCCAAATTAAATAAACTGGGAACGAAAGAATGGAGCAAAACCAAGACAAAAGTGCGGGGAGCCGTACAGGAAGTGGCAAAGGATCTGGTCGAACTTTATGCCAAACGTCAGCAGAATGAAGGATACCGGTACGGAAAGGATACGGTCTGGCAGAAGGAATTTGAAGAAATGTTTCCTTTCGAGGAGACGGAAGACCAGCTTGCCGCGATTGAAGCCGCCAAAGAGGACATGGAGAGCAGCAAGATCATGGACCGCCTGATCTGCGGGGACGTAGGCTACGGAAAAACCGAGATTGCCCTCCGTGCCGCTTTCAAGGCCGTGCAGGAGGGAAAACAGGTGGTGTATCTGGTTCCCACTACGATTCTGGCACAGCAGCATTACAATACCTTTACACAGAGGATGAAAGAATTTCCCATTCGTGTGGATCTTCTTTCCAGGTTTCGGACGGCCGGCGAACAGAAAAAAACGATCACAGATCTGAAGAAAGGCTTTGTGGATATTGTGATCGGCACCCACAGAGTGCTTTCGGCGGACGTGGAATATAAGGATCTGGGACTTCTCATTATTGATGAGGAACAGCGGTTTGGCGTGACCCATAAGGAGAAAATTAAAAAGTTAAAAGAGGATGTGGACGTACTGACGCTGACGGCTACTCCCATACCCCGGACGCTCCATATGAGCCTGATTGGAATCCGGGATATGAGCGTATTGGAAGAGCCTCCCGGAGACCGGCTTCCGATTCAGACCTATGTTATGGAATACAACGAAGAAATGGTGAGAGAAGCCATTGTCCGGGAGCTTTCCAGGGGCGGCCAGGTATATTATGTATACAACCGCGTCAACAATATTGCCGATATCACCGCAGGGATTCAAAAGCTGGTTCCGGAAGCTGCGGTGGCGTTTGCGCACGGACAGATGAAGGAGCAGGAACTGGAACGGATCATGTACGATTTTATCAACGGAGAAATCGACGTGCTGGTATCTACCACCATTATTGAAACCGGTCTGGATATCAGTAATGTGAATACCATGATTATCCACGATTCGGATAATCTGGGACTTTCGCAGCTATACCAGCTAAGGGGGCGCGTGGGACGGTCAAACCGTACCGCTTATGCTTTTATGATGTATAAGCGGGATAAAATGCTCAAAGAGGTTGCGGAGAAGCGTCTGCAGGCGATCCGCGAATTTACGGATCTGGGCAGCGGTTTTAAGATTGCCATGCGGGATCTGGAAATCCGGGGAGCCGGAAATCTTCTGGGAGAACGACAGCACGGACATATGGAGGCGGTGGGATATGACTTATACTGCAAAATGCTCAACGAGGCGGTTAAAAGCCTGAAAGGCATTACTGTTGCGGAGGATTTTACCACAACCGTCGAACTGGATGTGGACGCCTTTATTCCGCCGGAATATATTGTCAATGAAGTGCAGAAGCTGGATATCTATAAGCGGATTACGGGAATCGAGAATCAGGCGGAAAGCAGCGACATGAAGGAAGAACTGCTGGACCGTTTCGGTACGGTTCCAAAGTCTGCGGATAATCTTCTGCGCATTGCCTTAATCCGTGTCGCGGCACACAGGCTTTATATGACGGAGATCAAAGGAAAGGATGAACGAATCCGCTTTACGTTTAAGTCGGATGCGCCCATCCGCCCGGAAGCGGTACAGGAACTTTTGCGCGCGCATCGGGATACGCTGGCCTTTACGGCTTACGGCGCGCCCTTTTTGACGTATCGTTACAAAAAAACGGGCATTGTGGAAAAAGACGCGGAACAGCTTTTAACGCTTACGGAGCAAATGCTTGAAAAAATGCAGGGGATATTATTGAGGGAAGTTTAACGTACTCTTAAAATGTTATCTTTAATTCAGAACGAAACATACATTCTGAACGGAGGTAACAAAATGAAAGGATTTACAGTAGAAAGCGGATATATGGGATATGTGGACGGAACCTACATTCTTTTTGCCAGTGAAAGCGATTACCGGGAATACATGGGCGAATAAAATAAGAGTGGAATAAGGGCTTCGTGGTTTACAAAAGGAAAACAGAAAGGAACAGGTGTAAAAATGTTTAGAATAGGGTGTCATCTTTCCGCCTCGAAAGGGTATCTTGCAATGGGAGAACAGGCGGTAGCCATCGAAGCCAATACGTTTCAGTATTTTACAAGGAATCCCAGAGGCGGGGCGGCGAAAGAACTGGACTTGAAGGATGTGGAAAAATATCTGGAGTTTGCGGCCCAAAACGATATCGGCTCCATTCTTGCGCACGCGCCTTATACGATCAATGCGTGTGCGGTGGATGAAGGAATCCGGGAGTTTGCCAGGAATACAATGGCGGACGACTTGAGGCGTCTTTCTTATCTTCCGGACAGCCTGTATAATTTTCACCCGGGAAGCCATGTGAAGCAGGGCGCACAAAAAGGAATTGAGCTGATTGCGCAGACGCTGAATCAGGTAATGACCGATTCGCTGACGACAACGGTTCTTCTGGAAACCATGGCGGGAAAGGGTACGGAAGTCGGAAGAACCTTTGAGGAACTGCAGGCGATTTTAGAACGCACCGATTATCCGGAAAAGATGGGCGTCTGTCTGGATACCTGCCACGTCTATGACGGAGGTTACGATATCGTAAACCATCTGGACGAAGTACTGGCGGAATTTGACCGGGTTATCGGACTTTACAGGCTTAAAGCGATTCACTTGAACGACAGTAAGAATCCCATGGGAAGCCACAAGGACCGCCATGAAAAGATCGGCGAGGGAAGTCTGACGCTGGAAGCCATTACGAGAATCATAAACCATCCGCTTCTTAAAGATCTGCCGTTCTTCTTGGAGACGCCCAATGAACTGCCGGGTTATCAGGCGGAGATCCGGCTGCTTAAGTCGAAAAGGACGGAATAGTATTTTTCAAAAACAGAACTGACAGATTCAGGTATAAAATACCACCATTTACAGATAATACAATCAGCAAATCTGATAAGAAAATGTGAATGGAGGAAATTTTATGAAAGCGACGGGAATTGTCAGAAGAATAGATGACCTTGGAAGGATCGTAATTCCGAAGGAAATCCGGAGAACGCTTCGGATTCGGGAGAGTGACCCTCTTGAAATATTTACCGACAGAGAGGGAGAAATTATTCTGAAAAAATATTCGCCCATCGGCGAAATGAGCACCTTTGCCAAACAGTACGCGGAAAGTCTTGCGCAGGTGTCGGGACATGGCGCGGTGATTTCAGACCGCGACCAGTTTATTGCGGCAGCAGGCGGTTTTAAGAATCTGGTGGGCAAATCCATTAATAAAGAGCTGGAAGATAAGATAAACGCGCGGGAAGTCATTATGGCAAGCCAGGGAGAGCGCAGCTTTGTCCCCGTTGCCGAAGAACCCTTTAACGAATTTGTGCATGAAGCGATCAGTCCCATTATCTGCGAAGGAGACGTGATCGGAGCGGTGATTCTCTTGGAGAGCGATAACAAAGGGAAGATGGGTGAAGTGGAGCAGAAGCTGATCCAGTCGGCGGCAGGCTTTCTCGGACGGCAGATGGAACAATAAACGGCTGGGTCATATGGATTTATTTATCATATATTGAAGATAGGGCATATCATGGCGGTATGTCCTGTTTTTTGTTATAGATGCACAAAAAAAACCAAGAAATGGCAAGATTGTCATCTTGTCGTATAAAAAAAACGCTGATATACTAAAACCGCATAGCAGAATGACGAAAATACTTGGGGTTAGAGGTTATAGTTTGTCATAATGCTACAAAAACAGTTTATGTGACAACAAAATAATAAAAAGAGGAGGTATGAAATTTTGAAAAAGTTACATAACCGTATTTTGAGTCTATTGACTGCACTGGCTATGGTGATTACTCTGTTTAACGGATTTAGTCTCACAGCACAGGCAAAAGAAACGCCGGCATACAGAAACGTAATGTATTACGGCGACTGGTCCATCTGGGGCGGACAGGGGAACTTCTATCCGAAGGATATTCCGGCGGACCAGATTACACATCTGAACTTTGCGTTCCTGTATTTTGATAAGGACGGCAATCTGAAATTTACGGATAAGGATGCTGCAACAGGCGCTCCCGTAGGTATGAACGTTACATGGGGAGCCGCAAATGGGGGTATTCTGAATGCGTTCCAGGTTCTTCGGGCGGAAAATCCCAATTTGAAAATTGGTATTTCCATCGGCGGTTGGTCCAAATCCAACGAATTCTCCCGTATGGCGGCAAGTGATACCGCGCGTGCGAACTTCGTATCCAATGTTATGAAATTTGTAAAATATAATAACATGGATTTCGTAGATATCGACTGGGAATATCCCGGTGAGAATCAGTACCGTGAGCCTGATAATGTAGATAACACTAACGATGAAGGTACAATCTATGCATCTGCAGCGGATAAAGAAAACTACATTAAGCTGATGCAGGATTTACGCGGCGCATTGGATAAACAGGGCGTAGAGTTAGGCAAAACATATGAATTAAGCTGTGCGTTGCCTGCGCCTTCCGCAAAACTGGAAGACGGCATTGATATTAAGCGCCTTTTTGAAATTATCGACTTTGGTAATATGATGACTTACGACATGCGCGGTGCATGGGATTCCGTCAGCGGACATCAGACACCTCTGTATGGCAATCCGGCAGATCCTTATTATGAGTCAGGATTATCCGTAGACCAGACGGTAAAATACCTGCTGAGCCAGGGCGCTCCCGCAGAGAAGATTGTCATCGGATGCGCTTTCTATACTCGCGGATGGAATGAAGTAGCCAAAGAAGGTACCGTACCCGGTATGCCCGGTTTGTTTGGCGACGCGGTAAAGAGCTTTAAAGATGCCGACCAGACTCCAACCTACGGCGCTGTTAATGAAGCGCCTATGAAAGTGGGCGAAGGCGGACGTGCAGGAGGCGTTTGGGGCTACAATGCACTGGATACTTTAAAAGGAAGATATACCGGCTTGAAGGAATACTGGGACGATGTTGCACAGGCTCCTTACATGTACGATGAAAATACAGGTGCATTCTTCACTTATGATAATGTAAAATCTGTTACCTTAAAGGCAGAATATGTAAAAGCAAACGGTTTGGGCGGTTGTATCAGTTGGATGGCATCTCAGGATAAGAAGACAGATTCCACAAAACGTGACGAACTGACCAAGGCAATCAAACAGGGATTATTCGGATCTGCTCCGTTGCCGCAGTATGAAATCGTAGCGCCGCAGATTGACGTTACCGTTAATGTTGCAATGTTCAGTGAAAACTGGGGCGCAATGAAACGCGGTTATGAAATTACTTTAAAAAATAATGAGACAAAGAATGAATCCGGTGAAGTATTACAGCTGACAGAGCTGGCATATGAAACCATTAAAAGTCCGAAACTGTACATCACATTGAAAGAGGCGGATACCCTTTCAGCTTCCGGATATGGATGCGGTACGGTAACCAACAAGGGTAATGTAGTAGAAGTTGACCTTGCAACCGTATATGATAACCAGACAATCGGTCAGGGTGCATCTGTCATTTTCAATCTGGCATGTGCAAACGAGAATGCTACATTAGATAATATTGAAAAAATCGAACTTGCCCAGCGCATTACAGCAGGCGGAGCGGAAATTGGCAGACAGGTGATTTATGGAAACGATGGTCCTGTAGTGGACCAGAAACCTGTTTTTTCCGGAGTCGGCAATAAAGAGATTAAATTGGGCGACAAATTTGACGCAATGGAAGGCGTAACCGCTACAGATAAAGAAGACGGAGACCTTACGGATAAAATTATCGTTACCGGTGAAGTTGATACCTTAAAGGCAGGTTCTTATGAGCTGGTTTATATGGTAGAAGACTCTGCAGGTCATAAGGTAGAGGCAAAGACAGTTGTCACTGTAGTTGAAGAAGAAACACCGGTAGATCCCACCGAACCTACGGACCCGGTAGATCCTACGGAACCTACGGATCCGGAAGAACCGGAACCGCCCGCAACGGGTACCTGGGATGATTCCAAGGCTTATAACGCCGGTGATACCGTTACGTATAACGGTAAGACTTATCAGGCAAAATGGTGGACACAGGGTGAGACTCCCGGCGCCAGTGAATGGGGTGCATGGAAGGAAGTCGGCGACGCAACCGATCCTGTAGATCCGACAGAGCCTGTCGAACCTACGGAGCCGGATCCTACGGAACCTTCTGAACCGGAAGTTCCCGCTGAAGGTACCTGGGATGCTTCCACGGCTTATAATAGCGGTGATATTGTGACTTATGACGGAAAAACATATCGGGCACAGTGGTGGAATCAGGGAGAAATTCCCGGTTCTAAAGAATGGGGTGCATGGAAAGTTATAGGATAAAAAATGCAGGGTGTTTGTAATTACGGACACCCTGTAAATTTAACGGGAGGGTTTATAAAATAATGAAAATACGTATTCATAAGCTGCTTTCATGGTGGCTTGCGGTTATAATGATTTTGACGCTTATGCCGGCAACTGTTTTTGCAGCCCCGGATGGCGCGCCTGCAACTCCAACAGTAACACATAATGCGTGGAACCAGGACCCCGATTATCAGATTACTTTTAACATCTGGTGGGGAAATAATGCAACAGCATATGAATTATATGAAAATGACATATTGATTGACAGCGGTGATTTGGAAGCGAATTCTCCGAACGGACAGAGCAAAAGCTGGTCCATGAAAGACAAACCAAACGGCACATATGTTTATAAGCTTGATTTGTCAAATGAAAATGGCAAAAGCAGCGGCAGTACTACCGTAACGGTAAGTAATGGTAAAGGCGCCACAGACCCGGTAGACCCTACGGAGCCGATAGAACCCACGGACCCGGTAGAGCCCACGGATCCGGTAGAACCTACCGAACCCGAAGGACCTTCAGATGGAACAAATGTAGTTGCATATGCATGGAAAATTGGTGAGACATACAAAGCCGGTGATATTGTTTCCTACAATGATAAATATTATGAGTGCCGTCTGCCGCATACCGCAATAGATGGATGGCAGCCATCTAATGTACCTGCTCTGTGGCAGGAATATACAGGCGCTGTAAAGCCGGGTGAACCGGAAGTGCCTATAGATCCTGTAGACCCGGTAGATCCTGTAGACCCTACGGACCCGGAAGAACCTGATAAACCGATTCCGACGCCCGGTAATACGGATAGATTATTAATCGGTTACTGGCACACATGGGGCGGCGGCCCATCCGGCGGTGTACCTTTTGTAAAACTTCGCGATGTAGACCCGAACTGGGATGTGATTAATATTTCCTTTGCAGAGCCTGTCAGCGCAGGGTCCACGGACGGGAGAATGAAGTTTGTAGTGTCCGGTTTAAGCGACAGCTATACTGAAGACGATTTTAAAGCAGATATTAAAGCCTTGCAGGCAAAGGGCAAAAAGATTGTGCTGGCAATCGGCGGTTATGAAGGATATTTCTCTTTAACCAGTGATGCCGCTGTTAAACAATTTGTCAGTGATATCAAAGGATTTGTTGACGAATATGGTTTTGATGGTATTGATATTGATTTAGAGCAGAGCAGTGTGCAGTTTGATACAGGCAATGACCCGGATATCAACAATCCGAAGTCTCCTAAAATTGTATATATGATTGAAGCAATCAGACAAATTGTACACAGCTACGGCGATGATTTCATTTTGAGCTGGGCTCCTGAAACCTTTTACATGCAGTTAGGCTACGCGTATTATGGCGGAACAAGCGCTTATGCCGATCCTCGAAGCGGCGTGTATCTTCCTATGATTAATGCACTGCGTGAGGAGACGTCTTTTGTTCATGTGCAGCTTTACAACTCCGCACCGATTACTGCTCCGGATGGCAAGAGCTATTCCATGGGAAATGAAGCAGCAGTAGTAGCTATGTGCAAGATGTTGTTGGAAGGCTTTGATACCAGCGGATTATATGCAACAACGAAATCAGGTGGTTTCTTCAAACCGTTACGTCCTGATCAGGTAGTTATCGGCGTTCCCTCTTCTTCCGGAGCAGCAGGGTCCGGACAGATTGCGAATTCCGCACTGCAGTCCGCATTCTCCAAACTGGATGCGGAATATCCCGGTATGAGAGGTATTATGACTTGGTCCATTAACTGGGATTCCTATCAGAATCAGAATTCTTTTGCGAAAGAGAACGGTGCATTTCTGCATGGTATTGCAAAATAAGGACTTTTATTAATGAATTTTCAGAGGCTGTTTTCTAAAAGAAATTTTAGAAACGGCCTCTTTTTATCGTGAAAAATTGATATTCCGTATAATGGCTTTATATTCCTCCAGACTTTTGGCTTTTTGAATTTTCTTCATCTGTTTGTCGGATAGATTCACATAGCAGCGCATATAACTCCAAAGCTCTTTCATGCGGAACAAAACGGGCTGACTGCCGGACATAAGTTCCGTATATCCTGCGAGAATTTCATCGTGAAAGGCACGACAAGCTGTATTCGGGGTGGTGGAGCCATTGCGTAAAAGCATTGGCAGCTGCGGATTTGAAAGTGCACCGCGCCCAATCATGATGGCAGGAACAGGGGCGATTTGCGCCATAAGCGCAGCCAGTGATTCAAAGGAAGTTATGTCACCGTTGTAACATAACGGTATACTAAGGGTATTCTGTGCTGTATGAAAAGCCTCGGGATGCAGGGGTTTTTTATAAAATTCTTTTTGCAGCCTTGGATGGATAATGAGTTCTTTCAAGGGATACTTTGCAAAAATAGCAAGAAGGTTTACCCATTCATCCAAAGATTCAATACCAATTCTGGTTTTTATGGAGATATCCAAAGGACATTTATCAAAGATTTCAGATAGAAAAGCATCCAATGAATCAGGTACGCTCAAAAAACCGGCGCCGCGTTTCCTGGCAACAACGGTTCCGGAAGGGCATCCGAGATTCAGATTGACTTCCGGATACCCATAGTCTGTAAGCTTAGAAGCAATGGACAAAAATACATCTGCCTGATTTGTCAGAATTTGAGGTACTACAGTCATGCCTTTATTGTGTTCGGGCATGACATCGTTGATATCCTTGTGACTGAGATTTTTATTGGCTAAAAAAGGCGTGAAATATTTATCGATTCCGCCGTAGAAGCGGTTAAACGCATTTCGGTAAATAAAAGTGGTAAGCCCCTCCATGGGAGCAAGATAAATCTGCATACGTGACCTCGTTTTAAAACAGCTTTTTCAAAACCGGAATTTTTTTAAAAATATGGAACATCAGAATACCGCAGAACATAGCGGAAAAAATCCATAGCGCACAGGCCGGAAACCAACTGATATAAGGCTTAAGCGCAACATAAATAAAACGAAAGGAATCTCTCAGCGGCGGTTCCAGCAGGTACACCCCAAAGACCCCGCTGCCAAGGAAACAGATTATCCTCTGAAGCCTGTAAGAAACCTTGACATGCCGTGCAAGCGCACGCAGATCCAAAAACAGTACGAGCGCAATGGCGGCCGTCATGCCTTCCAGGGTTTCGGCGCCGCCTCTTTGTCTGTGCGCCATGAAGGCCACAACCGTGTTTGTAATGACTGCCATGATTCCAAAAAAGTTTGTAAAAACAAGAAATTTTTTCCGGCAGAAAAATTCGTCCGATTGATGTTCCAGAAAATATCCCATAAGCGGATAAAAAAGGGCTCCTTCAAGCAGAGGCACGGACAAGACGATACGGGAATTGCCCCAGATATATTCTACAATGGGAAGCAGTCCGTTTAAAAGAAAATGCAGGCCGAACAGGTACAGAAAATGCTCTTTTTTCATGGAGACGGCAAGCATCCGGACAAAAGGAAGAATCAGCATAAATGCAAAATACGTATACAAATACCAGAATTGCGTGATTACCGTGGTACTGTAAACCAGCTTAAAATACACGGAAAGACTGAAGCCAATTTCCGGATTGAGAAAATAAAAATAAACGTACTGAACAAAACCGAACACCAGTATCAATCCAAGAATACGGGAAGCGCGGTGTATAAGAACGTCTTTTAAGGTCTCTTTTTTGTGCAAAAGAACGGCGCCGGATACCATAAAAAACAAAGGTACGCTGATCTGCGCCAGACAGTACATGACTAACGACAGGCAATAGGAAAAAGCATTACCGGCAATCTGGTAATGCTCCGCCCCGTCTGTTCCTGTGTGTACATAAATAACAAGAAATATAGCTATAATTCGAATGATTTCAAGGTAAGTTTTTTTCTGCTTCATAGTCAATAATCTTTATTTCTCACTCATCCGGTCCAAAAGATCGATTTTGATATCATACAGCTTTTTCGACAGATCCACATAAACCTGATGGGGATTAATTAACCGACGGGTTTCATCCCATAAGGTATCCAGCTCTTTCTGACAGTAAGCGCGGATATCCATAACCTTAGGCGGCTCGTAACAACATTCTCCGTTTTTAAATACAGGAACCAGTATTTCCCTCAAAGTATAGCTTCCGCCGGAAAGTTTTGTCTTTTTCCAGGGTTCCAGCGGATCGAAAAGAAGGAGGGACTGGGATTCATCATATACTTCGTCGGCAAGACAGATGAGATCTGCCTTAACCTTTCCGGTTTCTTTCTCGTAAACGCGGTAAATTGTTTTATTGCCGGGATTGGTAACCTTCTCCGTGTTTTCGGATAATTTGATCTTGGGTATAAAAGATCCGTCCGGCCCCATAATGGCAGCCAGTTTATATACGCCGCCGAAAGAAGGACAGTCCTTGGAAGTGATCAGGTGGGTTCCCACGCCCCAGGAAGTGATTCTGGCGCCCTGGGCTTTGAGACTGTCAATTAAAAATTCGTCCAGATCGTTGGAAGCGGAAATGACCGCGTCGGGAAATCCGGCTTCATCTAACATTTTTCTCGCTTTTTTGGAAAGGTATGCAAGATCGCCGCTGTCTAAGCGGATTCCGTAATTTTTTAAAGGAATACCGGCTTCGCGCATTTCTTTAAATACCCGGATTGCGTTGGGAACGCCGGATTTCAACGTATCATACGTGTCTACCAGGAGCGTGCAGGCGCCGGGATAAATATCGGCGTATGCCTTAAAAGCGGTATATTCATCGGGAAAGCTCATAATCCAGCTGTGTGCATGGGTGCCCTTCACCGGTATGTCAAAAAGCTGTCCGCAGAGAACATTGGAGGTTCCCACGCAGCCGCCGATTACGGCAGCTCTGGCGCCTAATGTGCCGGCATCGGGCCCCTGGGCGCGCCGGAGACCAAACTCCATAATGCCGTCTCCCTTGGCCGCATAGCATACGCGGGAGGCCTTCGTTGCAATCAGGCTCTGGTGATTTATAATGTTTAAGACGGCGGTTTCAATCAGCTGGGCTTCCATAATCGGCGCAATTACTTTAATCATTGGTTCCCTGGGGAACATAACCGTTCCCTCGGGGATTGCGTAAATATCGCCTGAAAAGTGAAAGTCCCGTAAATAACCAAGAAAATCGTCGTCAAAGATTCCAAGACTCTTAAGATATGCGATATCCTGATCCTGAAAATGGAGATTCTTGATATAATCTATAATCTGCGCAAGGCCGGCGGAAATGGCATAGCCTCCGTCACAGGGATTACTACGGAAAAAAGCGTCAAAAATGACCGTTTCATTTTTGTCTTTATTTCGGAAATACCCCTGCATCATTGTTAATTCGTAGAGGTCTGTCATCAGTGTAAGATTTTGTCCTTCCATTGTGGATTCCTTTCTGTAATCGCAGGGTATATGACTGACAAGACAGCTGTCTTGCCTTCAGGCATATCTTACCCCTAACGCCGGTTTACGTCAAGTGACAATTTGATTCCGGCCTTCGCTTTTACCCTTATACAGTTTATCATCTGCATATTTCAATAAAATATTAAGCGTATCGTTGGGGTGGCATACGGCTACGCCGATGGTCATAGTTACCTGAATCGGTAATTCTTTATATGTAAAAACAGTGCCTCGAAGTTCCTCCAGAAATTCTTGCAAAGCGGCTACCGACTTCTTATAGGACATATTTTCAAAAATAAACAGAAATTCTTCGCCGCCCCAGCGGGACGCATACCCTTTGCCTTCTACGCATTTTTTTATTAATTTGGAAACGCCCTTTAAAACAATGTCGCCCGCTTCATGTCCGTAAGTGTCGTTTACTCGTTTGAAGAAATCAATGTCGCCGATTGCAATGGTAAAGCTGCTGTCATTGGAATGATTGGACGCAATTAACTGGTGCAGGATTTTGTCCGCGTAGCGGCGGTTATTCAGGCCTGTCAGAGCATCCAGTTCGATCAGGGCGCGAAGCGAATTCTGCATGGTTAACGCGCCCCGTCCCATATCGCCCAGCTCGTCTTTTCTTGCCAGGATTTTAGGGTCTAACTCCGCGTTAAGATTCCCCTGCGCTACCCGGGCCAAAAAGGTGTTGATCCGCTGGATGGAAGACACCAGGCGGTTACTGTTAAGAATACTGAGCGTACTGACAAGCAGAATCGCAAAAACGGTAATCAGGCTGATGGGAAGCAGGGAACGGGAAATAATGGAATTGATTTCCCGGGCCGGTTTCCCGGCGAAGACAATGCCTGAAATTGTACCGTCAGAGTTAAAAATCGGCGCGTAATAAGCAAAATAAGGAATGTTGGTAACTTTAAACTTCCGGTAAAAATGTTCTTCACCGGAGTTTAAAACATCCCGGACGATAACGGAAGACGCAGGAGTGCCTTCGATTCGTTTCATCTGCTTATTTCTGACGGTGGTCATAATCCGCGTATCGCCGTAAAATATGGTTATGTCAATATCGGTATTTTTTTTGATTTCGTCAAGAAACTCATATTCCGGAGTGATATCGGCGCCGCCTTTCATAAGCCGGTACGTGGGTTCGCCGTCTTCGGTATTGCCGCCGGATAAAGAATAATTGCCGGGATAGGTGTAATCGAAATGCATCAGTACGGAATTACCGATACTTTTCAATTCTTCTTCCACCTGATGATAAAGCGCTTTTCTGAAAGCGGAATAACCTGTGAACACGATAATAAGACCCAAACCTATAATGGGCAGGGCCGTCAGCGCTAAAAACTGATTTTTCATGTTCCAGGATTTTTTTCTCTTCATGCTTATACTCACTTTATAAGGTTTCTTATATTATAATATTTCCTGCCAGTTTTGACAACTTTTTTAACATTATATTATATCATAAATGACATTATGGCGGATTTGAACGGAAATCAAAAGAAACCCGTAACCCTTAAGGTGCTTGACAAGTTGAATATACGGGCATTATAATAAAAAAACACGGGAGAAACCTCGTCCTGTTACAAGGACGGGGATTTTTTGATTCAGGATATTTTAGCCGGACAGAGAGGAGAAGCAGCATGTATCAGAAGGTATCCACAGACCTGAACTTTGTAGCGAGGGAAAAAGAAATCGAAAAGTTTTGGCGTGAGAGAAATATTTTTCAAAAAAGCATGGAGAACCGCAGGGAAGGTGAGCCCTATACTTTTTATGACGGGCCCCCCACGGCCAACGGAAAACCTCATATAGGACATGTGCTGACCCGCGTCATTAAAGATATGATACCCAGATACCGCACCATGAAAGGCTGTATGGTGCCCAGAAAGGCCGGATGGGATACCCACGGTCTTCCGGTAGAGCTGGAAGTGGAAAAGCTTCTGGGACTTGACGGCAAAGAACAGATCGAAGAGTATGGTCTGGATCCCTTTATTTCTAAATGCAAGGAAAGCGTCTGGAAGTATAAGGGAATGTGGGAGGATTTTTCAGGTACCGTAGGGTTCTGGGCGGATATGGAAGATCCCTATGTTACGTATCATGACGATTATATTGAATCCGAATGGTGGGCGTTAAAAGAAATCTGGAACAAAGGCCTTTTATATAAAGGTTTTAAGATTGTGCCTTACTGTCCGCGGTGCGGCACGCCGCTTTCATCTCATGAAGTGGCGCAGGGGTATAAGGATATAAAAGAGCGTTCCGCAATTGCAAGATTTAAGGTTAAGAATGAGGACGCGTATATTCTGGCATGGACGACAACCCCCTGGACGCTGCCGTCTAACGTGGCTCTTTGCGTGAATCCGGACGAGACGTACGCGAAAGTGAAGGCTGCCGACGGCTATACGTATTATATGGCGGAAGCGCTGCTTAATACCGTGCTTGGTAAGCTGGGCAGCGAGGAAGATAACGGAAAGCCTTATGAGATTCTGGACACTTATAAGGGAAAAGAACTGGAATACAAAGAATATGAACCGTTGTTTGACTATGCGGTGGGAATCTGCGAAAAGCAGCATAAAAAGGCTTATTACGTAACGTGTGATACGTATGTCACGCTGACTGACGGTACCGGCGTGGTTCACATTGCGCCTGCTTTCGGTGAGGACGACGCCGTTGTGGGACGCAATTATGAACTGCCCTTCGTACAGCTGGTGGACGCTAAGGGAGAGATGACTTCCGAGACTCCTTATGCCGGCGTGTTCTGTAAAAAGGCGGACCCCATGATTTTAACCGATCTGGATAAAAAAGGTCTGCTCTTTGACGCGCCCAGATTTGAACACAGCTATCCCCATTGCTGGCGGTGCGACACGCCTTTGATTTATTATGCAAGAGAATCCTGGTTTATCAAAATGACGGCGGTAAAGGACGATCTGATCCGCAATAACAATACGATCAACTGGATTCCCGAGTCTATCGGAAAAGGCCGTTTCGGAGACTGGCTGGAAAATATTCAGGACTGGGGAATCAGCCGGAACCGTTACTGGGGCACGCCCTTAAACGTATGGGAATGTGAATGCGGCCATATGCATTCCGTGGGAAGCCGTGAGGAATTATATGAACTGAGCCGGAATGAAGAGGCCCGGACCATTGAACTGCACCGGCCTTATATTGACGGGATTACGTTCCCCTGCCCCGAATGCGGAGGGACCATGCGCCGTGTGCCGGAAGTGATTGACTGCTGGTTTGATTCCGGGGCAATGCCTTTTGCACAGCATCATTATCCCTTTGAGAATCAGGACTTATTTGAAAAACAGTTCCCGGCGCAGTTTATTTCCGAAGCGGTGGACCAGACCAGAGGATGGTTCTATTCCCTTCTTGCGGAATCCACGCTGCTGTTTAATAAGGCGCCTTATGAGAACGTTATCGTACTGGGACATGTGCAGGATGAGAACGGACAGAAAATGAGCAAGTCCAAAGGCAATGCGGTTGACCCGTTTGACGCATTGCAGACGTACGGGGCAGATGCGATCCGCTGGTATTTCTACATTAATTCGGCGCCTTGGCTTCCCAACCGTTTTCATGGTAAGGCCGTAATGGAAGGGCAGCGTAAATTCATGGGAACTTTGTGGAATACGTATGCATTTTTTGTCCTTTATGCCAATATCGATGGTTTTGACGCTGCCAGGTATAAATTGGATTACGAGAAACTGGCAGTTATGGATAGATGGATCCTCTCCAGACTGAACTCGGTTGTGGGAGAAGTGGACCATGATTTGGAGCAGTACCGGATTCCTGAGGCTGCAAGGGCCCTGCAGGATTTTGTGGATGACCTGAGCAACTGGTATGTAAGGAGGAGCCGTGAACGTTTCTGGGCCAAAGGAATGGAACAGGATAAAATTAATGCCTATACCACCCTTTATACGGCTCTCGTCACGGTTTGTAAGGCGGCGGCGCCCATGATTCCGTTTATGACGGAAGAAATTTATCTGAATCTTGTAAAGAGCGTGGACGAGACTGCTCCCGAAAGTATTCATTTGTGTGATTATCCTGCTGCGGATAAGACCATGATCGATAAAAGGCTGGAGGAGGATATGCAGGAAGTTCTTGAGGCGGTGGTTATGGGACGCGCCTGCAGAAATACGGCGTGCATCAAAAACCGGCAGCCTGTCGGAACCATGTTTATCAAGGCGGATCATACCCTTTCCGGATTTTATCAGGAGATCATCCGGGATGAATTAAACGTAAAAGAAGTAGTATTTACCGATGATGTGCGCGAGTTTACTTCCTATACCTTTAAACCCCAGCTGCGCACGGTGGGTCCCAAATACGGCAAACAGCTGGGCGGTATTCAGAAAGAACTGGCCGCGCTTGACGGCAATAAGGCCATGGACGTGCTGAATGTGGAAGGCATGCTTAAGTTTGAAGTAAACGGAAGTCCGGTTGAACTGACAAAAGAAGATCTGCTGATCGATATGAGCCAGAAGGAAGGTTATGTATCGGAAGAGAATAACGGAATGACGGTGGTGCTTGATACGAATCTGACGGAGGAACTGATAGAGGAAGGATTTGTGTTTGAGATAATCAGCAAGATTCAGACGATGCGCAAGGAGTCCGGATTTGAGGTGACGGATCATATCCGTGTGTCCGTATCCGGTAATGACAGGGTTGCACAACTTGCGAAAAAGAATGAAGCATCCATTGCGGGAAAGGTTCTGGCTGAGAGCATCTCGGAGAACGAAACCTTTGGCAATACAAAGTCGTGGAACGTAAACGGTGAAGACGTAACGATTTCTGTGGAAAAGGTTTAATGTATTTGTAAATTGCAATTTAAGGAAAATTTTGTTATTATACAAGTAATGTTAATAAGATAAGTGGAAACGGAGGAATCGGGTATGCCCAAAAAGGGAAGCTTTAATAAAGATCTGTTTAAAAGAAGTGTAATATATAATGTAAAGACGCTTTACAGAAAGACGATGGAAGAAGCAAGCGACCAGCAGATTTTCCAGGCCGTGTCCTATGCGATTAAGGATGCCATTGTAGACCACTGGCTGAATACGCAGAAAGAATATGAAAGAACGGACCCTAAGACGGTTTATTATCTGTCCATGGAATTTTTGATGGGCCGTGCGCTCGGCAACAATATTATTAACCTGAAAGCATATAAAGAAGTGGCGAAGGCTTTGGATGAACTGGGTGTGAATCTGGACGCTATTGAAGACCAGGAGCCGGATGCGGCTCTCGGTAACGGCGGTTTGGGCCGTTTGGCCGCATGCTTTTTGGATTCTCTGGCTACGCTTGGATATGCGGCTTACGGCTGCGGTATCCGTTATCGTTACGGAATGTTCAAGCAGCAGATCCGTGACGGTTATCAGGTAGAGGTGCCGGATAACTGGCTGGCGGATGGGAATCCTTTTGAACTGCGCAGGCCGGAATATGCCAAAACCGTTAAATTTGGCGGATACATAAACGTTTACACGGATGAAAACGGACGTAACAACTTTGTGCAGGAAGGCTATCAGTCCGTTAAGGCAATTCCCTATGACCTGCCCATAGTAGGCTATGGCAACGGCATTGTAAATACGCTTCGCATCTGGGATGCGGAAGCGGTAGAATGTTTTAAGCTGGATTCCTTTGACAAAGGGGATTATCAGAAAGCCGTGGAACAGGAAAATCTTGCACGGAATATCGTGGAAGTTCTTTACCCCAATGATAATCATTACGCAGGAAAAGAGCTTCGCTTAAAACAGCAATACTTCTTCATTTCTGCGTCGGTACAGGCGGCTGTCGCAAAATATATGAGAAAGCATGAAGATATCCGTAAATTTTATGAGAAAGTTACCTTTCAGCTTAACGATACCCATCCGACTGTGGCAATCGCAGAATTAATGCGGATTTTGATGGACGAGTATTATCTGACCTGGGATGAGGCATGGAACGTGACTACCAAAACCTGTGCGTACACCAATCACACGATTATGTCGGAAGCCCTGGAGAAGTGGCCGATTGAGCTGTTTTCCAGACTGCTTCCCAGGATTTATCAGATTATTGAAGAGATTAACAGGCGTTTTATCGCAACCATTGAGGAGAAGTACAATGGTGTTCCCGGCGTAAACGTACATGAAAAAATCCGTAAAATGGCGATTATTTATGACGGACAGGTTAAGATGGCGCATCTGGCGATCGTTTCAGGATTTTCCGTAAACGGCGTGGCAAGGCTGCATACGGAAATTTTAAAGAACCAGGAATTGAAAGATTTCTACGAAATGTTTCCGGAGAGATTTAATAATAAGACAAACGGGATTACACAGCGGCGTTTCCTGCTTCATGGCAATCCGCTTCTTGCAGAATGGGTAACGGACCATATCGGAGACGAATGGATTACGGATCTTCCGCAGATTGGCAAGCTCAAAATTTATGCGGACGACAAAAAGGCGCAGCAGGAATTTATGAACATTAAATACCGCAATAAAGTGCGCCTTGCGAAGTATATTTTAGAACATAACGGTATTGAAGTCGATCCCCGCTCCATTTTTGACGTACAGGTTAAGAGACTGCATGAGTATAAGCGCCAGCTTCTGAATATTTTACATATTATGTACCTGTACAACGAATTGAAAGAACATCCCGACATGGATTTTTATCCCAGAACATTTATATTCGGCGCCAAGGCGGCGGCAGGCTACGCTAACGCAAAGCTTACTATTAAGCTGATTAATTCCGTGGCGGACGTAGTGAATCATGATCCGGCTGTCGGCGGTAAGATCAAAATCGTATTTATTGAAGATTACCGTGTATCCAACGCGGAGATGATCTTTGCGGCGGCGGATGTATCCGAGCAGATTTCCACGGCAAGCAAGGAGGCGTCCGGAACCGGAAATATGAAATTTATGTTAAACGGCGCCGTTACCATTGGAACCATGGATGGAGCCAATGTGGAGATTGTAGAGGAAGTAGGAGAAGAAAATGCGTTCATCTTCGGTTTAAGCTCCGAAGAGGTTATCCGCTATGAGAATTACGGAGGATATAATCCTAACGATATCTTTAATCAGGACAGCGACATCCGGAAAGTATTGATGCAGCTGATTAACGGGACTTATGCGCCTAACGATCCGGATCGGTTCCGCCCTTTGTACAATTCTCTTCTGAATACCTTAAGCAGCGCAAAGGCAGATACGTATTTCATTTTAAAAGATTTTAAATCTTATGCGCAGGCGCAGAAAAAAGTGGAAGAAGCTTACAGGGATGAGCAGGGATGGGCCAGAAAAGTAATATTGAATACGGCCTGCTCAGGAAAGTTTTCTTCTGATCGTACCATTCAGGAATATGTGGACGATATCTGGCATCTGGATAAGGTTGTATTATAATATACGATATGATTAGCCGATATTACAAAACCGCCATAACAACAATGGCGGTTTTGTTGTAATTTATTACGTTATACTTTGCATGGAGGATTACTATGATTTACTCTCAGAATGACGAAATATTAATCCGCGATCTGCAGCCGACGGATGCGGCAATCATTGCGGACGAAGAAATAAGACAGGGGTGGGACGTTTCGGCCGAAAAGTATACGGACCGCCTGAAAGACCGGGACGAGGGAAAATGCATTGCTCTGGCGGCGGAATACAAAGGGAATGTGGCAGGATATATTAACGTGTATCCGCAGTCTCGGTGGGGTGCTTTTGCAAATAGGGGGTATGCGGAAATCATTGATTTTGGCGTACTGAAAAAATACCGCTGCCTTGGAATCGGAAGCAGACTGATGGACGCGGCGGAGAAAGTGGCGGCGGAGTACAGCGATACGGTGTATCTGGGGGTGGGGCTGCACAGCGGGTATGGAAGCGCACAGCGCATGTATGTGAAGCGGGGATACATTCCCGACGGATCCGGCGTATGGTACGGACAGGAGCCGTGTACACCTTACACATCCTGCGTAAATGATGATGATTTGAATTTATATCTTTCCAAAAAACTGCGTTAAGAGACAGGAGGAGGACGGCGGCATTTTTGTGGGTATATATACATTTGTAAATCCGGTTGCGTAACCCGGCGGTTTTCGTTATAATAAAAGCTTAAGGACAAGGAGGAGGTTCATATGATAGAATTAACAAAAGGCGGCGCTTATCTGGTAAACGGCTGTGAGATCGTTGCGGACGATGCCGGCGCGGCGGCGTACATTAAAAATAAGACAGGAAAAGAAATATCCAGGGAAGAAGCAAAAAAGGGAACCATGGCTTACGGTATTCTGAAGGCGCATAACACTTCGGATAACATGGACAAGCTTAAAATCCGTTTTGACAAACTGACTTCCCACGATATTACCTTTGTGGGAATTATCCAGACGGCAAGGGCGTCGGGCCTGGAAAGGTTCCCTATGCCCTATGTGCTTACCAACTGCCATAATTCGCTCTGTGCGGTTGGCGGAACGATTAACGAAGACGACCATATGTTTGGGCTTACCTGCGCAAAAAAATACGGCGGTGTGTATGTGCCTCCGCACCAGGCCGTAATCCATCAGTTTGCCCGTGAAATGCTTGCCGGCGGCGGGAAAATGATTTTAGGTTCCGATTCCCATACACGTTACGGCGCGCTTGGCACCATGGCTATGGGCGAGGGCGGTCCGGAGCTTGTGAAACAGCTTCTTAATCAGACTTATGATATTAACATGCCGGAGGTTGTGGCGGTATACCTGACGGGAGAGCCGGTAAAAGGCGTAGGTCCCCAGGACGTAGCCCTTGCCATTATCGGCGCGGTCTTCGCTAACGGCTATGTAAAAAATAAAGTAATGGAATTTGTAGGCCCGGGCGTGGCGTCCTTAAGCGCCGACTTCCGGATCGGCATCGACGTTATGACTACTGAGACGACCTGCCTTTCTTCTATCTGGAAGACGGACGATACGATTAAAGAATTTTATGAGATTCATAACCGTCCGGAGGACTATGCACAACTGAGTCCGGCAGATACGGCATACTATGACGGCGTAATACGCGTTGATTTGAGCGCCGTGAGGCCCATGATTGCAATGCCCTTCCATCCCAGCAATACGTATACGATTGAGGAACTTAACGCGAATCTGGACGATATTCTGGATGACGTGGAAAAAAGAGCCGCGGTAAGCCTGGACGGAGCCGTAGATTTTACTTTAAGGGATAAAGTAAGAAACGGTAAGTTTTATGTGGATCAGGGAATTATTGCGGGCTGCGCCGGAGGCGGTTTTGAGAATATCTGCGCGGCGGCCGATATATTAAAAGGAAATTACATCGGTTCCGACGGATTTACCCTAAGCGTGTATCCTGCATCCATGCCGGTATATATGGAATTGATTAAAAACGGCTGCGCCGCCGCAATTTTGGAGACAGGCGCCGTGATGAAGACGGCTTTCTGCGGTCCCTGCTTCGGTGCGGGAGATACGCCTGCCAATAACGCGTTCAGCATCCGACATTCCACCAGGAACTTCCCTAACCGTGAGGGAAGCAAGCTTCAGAGCGGACAGATTGCGTCCGTAGCCCTGATGGATGCCCGTTCCATTGCGGCTACCGCGGCAAACAGGGGCGTATTGACTCCTGCCACGGAGTTTGACGGTGAAATCGGCAGATACCAATATCATTTTGATACCAAAATATATGAGAACCGTGTTTTTGATTCAAAGGGCGCTGCGGATCAAAGCGTGGAGATTCAGTTCGGACCGAATATCAAGGACTGGCCGACAATGTGCGCTTTGCCGGAAAATCTGGTGCTGCAGGTAGTTTCCGAGATTCATGATCCGGTTACTACCACGGATGAACTGATTCCTTCCGGCGAGACTTCCAGTTATCGTTCCAATCCCCTGGGACTGGCGGAATTTACCCTGTCCAGAAAAGACCCTGCGTACGTGGGGCGTGCAAAGGAGATTCAGAAAGCGCAGACTGCCGTTATGGAAGACCGGTGTCCGGTAGAAGAAAAGCCTGAATTAAAACCGGTCATGGATCTGGTAAAAGAATCTTTCCCGGGTGTGGGAAGAGGTAACATAGGATTTGGCTCCACTATTTTTGCGGTTAAACCGGGCGACGGTTCCGCACGTGAGCAGGCGGCCAGCTGCCAGAAGGTATTAGGCGGATGGGCTAACATTGCCAACGAATATGCGACAAAGCGTTACCGTTCCAATTTGATTAACTGGGGTATGCTGCCGTTTTTAATCAGGGAAGGAGAGCTTCCGTTTAAGAATCTGGATTATCTGTTTATTCCCGACATTAAAAAAGCGGTGGAGGAAAAAGCGGATGCGATTCAGGCATACGTTGTCGGTAAAGACGCTATGAAAGGATTTGAATTAAGTCTTGGGGAGCTGACCGATGAAGAAAGAAAAATTATTCTGGAAGGATGTCTGATTAATTATAACCGAATATAAATAAAGAACCATGTAAAATTCCCTAAAGTTCCAACGGAATTTTCCGATATATTAAGTGAACACACCGCTTGGCCAGCGGTAGATTCCTAATATAGCCAGAATGACCACGGATGGTACGTATGAATAACCCGGAGAGGTAATTCATCGTACCATTTTTTGTTCGATTCGAGCAGGAGGCGAAGAGTGGAGCAGGTATCCCGGAGCTTTTGGCCGCGACGAGGGAACGGAGCGGATAAAAGAGGCAAGATACCAGGCATTTGGCAAATCCGTGCCAAAAGGCAGAAGGGGGCAGTAATAAATTGAGAATTGATTCCAGTTATATAGGAATGGAATCCGCCAGAAAATATAATTCTGTCAGAATGGGGTCAACCCGTATGACTTATGGCAGAATTCTAAACGGTAACTCCGGCCAGACAAACTTTGGCCAGTTATTTAACACGGATGTTAAAGAAAATGAAGATGGGGGCGTTCAGAACTCCCTGAAAAATCAGCAGTCGAAAACGAGTTCGCTACAGGAGCGTTTTCGGTCCATGTCGGGCGTAAACCGCATTAACGACAGACAGATATCAAGTACGCTCGATAAGCTCAGGGAAGAGTGTGTGCGCCACATTTTTGAGCTTCTCTTTGGAGGAAGGAAGAATCGGTACAATGAAGACCGGCAGTCTTTTGAAGACTGGATGCAGCAGACCACCGGCGTGGGCAGTTCTGTGGGCGGCATTACTACGGAGGTTTTTGGTTATGAAGTGGAATTTGTTGAAACCGAGCAGGAGACGACTGCTTTTTCCACGGTGGGAACCGTGAAGACGGCAGACGGCAGAACCATTAATTTTAATGTGGACGTAGAGATGAGCCGCAGCTTTACACAGTATTATAAGCAGCAATACCAGCAGACTTCCGTAAGGGTCTGTGATCCGCTTGTGATTAACCTGGATGCGGATGTGGCGGAACTGTCCGATCAGAAGTTTTTCTTTGATCTGGATGCGGACGGCGTGAAGGATGAGATTTCCATGTTGGGACGTGGAAGCGGTTACCTGGCGCTTGACAAGAACGGAGACGGCATTATTAACGATGGCTCCGAATTGTTCGGAACTGCAAGCGGAGACGGTTTTGCAGACCTTGCCAAATACGATGATGACGGGGACGGCTGGATCGATGAAGACGACGCTGTTTGGAGCCAGTTGAAAATCTGGTGCAAAGATGAGAACGGCAATGATGTGCTGTACAGTCTTGCGGATAAGGGAGTAGGCGCCATTTGCCTGCAGAAGGCCGCAACACAGTTTTCACTGAATTCCCAGGCAACCAATGAAACAAACGGCTACATCAGAAGTACGGGAGTATTCCTGTATGAAAACGGCATGGCGGGAACGGTACAGCATGTGGACGTCGCGGCGAAACCGTTTCAGGCGGTAGGTTAAAGTAGCAGAGAATAACCTTTTTACATAGGATATCTTAGAGGTGTCCTATGAATCCAATTCAAATCATAAATCAGGCTTATAAGAATAAGAGAACTGCTTTTCGTGTCATAAACAGACAAAAAAGAGCGGTTCTCTTTGCTTTTTTTATGCTTGTTCTCTTTCCGCTTCTCTATTCCTGTTTTTCCTATTATTATCGGACATATACCATAGGGGAAAACAAACTGTCGGAGCTGGAAGTTATTACAGCATTTCCGGAAGCCGGCAGATACAGGGTGAAAGTGCGTACCTCCTGGGGCGAACGGGAGATGGGACTGGAAAGTTATATTGCGTGCATGCTTCCGGCCGTTATACCGGTTGAATATGAAGAAGAGACTTTAAAAGCCCAGGCAATCCTTTTACGGACACAGTTATTCTGCCTGTATGAACAACAAAAAGAAGAAAAGACAAACTGGGAGCCTTATTATATATTTGTGGAAGAAAACGAAAGAATTAAAACATACTTTACATTTTGGGAACAAAAACATATTTTTGGGGAAAAATATACCGCGTATATGACAAAATATTGCCATGCCGTTTCCGAGACGGCGGGAATGTATATAAAAAAAGACGAAAGACCGGCAAAAACAGCCTGGTTTCGGGTCAGCGCAGGAAATACCAGAGAGGGCGTGGCCTGCGAAAAGGATTATCAGTCAGAAGATTACCTGAGCTACACGACGGTAAGCAGCAGGGAGTTTTTAAAAACAATGGAAAATCTGCCGGAACTTGCCGGTAAAAAAATAAAAGATGTTCGTTTTACGGGAGTGGAAGGAACATCTGCATACACAAAAACGCTTAATTTTGAGATCGCAGCTGAAGTATCTGATTTTATGTACCAGGAAGAACGTTTTGAATATCAGATTTCAGGAGAGCGTTTCTGTGAGGTTTTTCATTTAAATTCCCCTTGCGTCCAAAATCTGGAGACGGAAAGGAAAAAGGTAACAATTACGGTAAAAGGAGTCGGCCATGGCAGCGGTATGAGCCAATATGCGGCAAACGAACTGGCAAAAGATAAAAAAAATTATACGGAAATATTAAATTATTTTTTTACAAATATTGCAATTGATAAATTTGAATAATCCCATGGAATCCGGCAAGACTATCCATAAAACTACTTTGAAGATTTGATTTGTCAAATAGAATGGAGGAACCATGAGGAGAAGAAATAATTATAACAGAAACAGAGAAAAAAAAGAGCGCTTAATTATGCTGGGCAGCGCGGTGTTTGTTTTAACGGCATTGACTATGACCGGCGTATATGTAAAAGGAAATAATGAAAAAAACAAAAACGACGGTTATACAATCGATTTCAGCTCACTGCAGGACGACGAGGATGAAAAAGAGAAAGAAATAGCAAAACAGACAACCCCGTCCGACAAACAGTCTGCTTCCACGGAAAACACAGGGGCGGACCGGCAGATGGCAAAATCGGACGCCAATACAACCAACACCAAAAACTATCAGGGATCGGGAATGATGCCTGGTAAAACCAACGTAAAAAAGCCATCGGAACAGGTGCAGGATGATTTTATGGACTATCTTCCCGGTGACGACGGCGTTGCAGCGGAGGCGCCCGTAGAAGAAGAACCCGAGTTTGCCCAGGCAGCAGAGTTTTCCGAATTGAATGAAGACGACAGCATTGCAACCGACGGAGAAGCGGTAGCGAACTTTAATCAGCCGGAACTGCAGTTTTCTGAAAATGATTCCCTCACCTGGCCTATAGTAGGAAATGTGTTAATTAATTATAGTATGGACAAGACTACGTATTTTGCTACTTTACAGCAGTACAAATACAGTCCCGCCATTGTCATTGCGGCATCAGAAGGAGAAGCGATCGGTGCGGCAGCCAACGGAAGAGTAATCGATATATATGAGGATGAAGAAATTGGTAAGGCTGTCGTGATGGATCTGGGCGGTGGATATCAGCTGACATACGGGCAGTTGGAAGATATACAGGTATCGAAAGGCGGTTATGTCAGCACCGGTGAAATTGTGGGAAATGTTGCCGCGCCAACAAAATATTACAGTGTGGAAGGCGCAAACGTATACTTTAAACTGACAAAGGACGGTACGCCTGTAAATCCCATGGGTAAATTAGATTAGAAGAAAAGGCGCGGCAGGAAAACGCAGATTGAACGGAGTAAACGCATGTTTATTATAAATGGTCATATAAAAACAATGGCAGGGCAGGAGTATGATAGCGGTTATCTTCATATCCGGAAGGGGAAGATCGCTGAAATCGGATGGGGCGCCATTCCACAGAAACCGGCGGATTCCACGGAAGAAAATGAACCGGTACTGGATGTAAAAGGGGCGCTTGTTATGCCCGGGATTATTGAGGCGCATTGTCACATGGGAATTACCGAGGAAAAGAAGGCTATGGAAGGGGATGACTGCAACGAGAATGTGGAGCCGGTCACTCCCTTTCTTCGCGCTATTGATGCAATTAACACAATGGACGCGGCCTTTCACGATGCGATCCGCGCAGGGCTTACCTCTGCGATGATTGGTCCGGGAAGTGCCAACGTCGTAGGCGGACAGTTTGCCTTTTTAAAGCTTGGAGGACGCAGAATCGACGATTTGACAGTAAAAGCGCCGGCCGCAATGAAAATAGCGTTTGGTGAAAATCCCAAAGTAAATTATTCGGGACAAAATAAATCTCCGGTTACCCGGATGGCCATTGCGTCAATTTTGAGGGAAGAGCTTACAAAAGCAAAACAATATTGTGAGAAACGCAGAAACGATTCGGACTTTACGCCGGATTACCGTTATGATTGCTGGGTTCCGGTTTTTGATAAGGAAATACCGTTAAAGGCTCATGTACACCGGACCGATGATATTTTTACGGCAATCCGCATCGCAAAAGAGTTTGACTTGAATCTGACGTTAGATCACTGCAGCGAAGGACATTTAATTGCCGATGAGATAGCGGCGGCAGGTTATCCGGCAATCGTAGGTCCTGATCTGGCAAGCCGGAGCAAAATTGAAGTGCAGAATATGGCTTTTAAGACGGTGGGAGTTTTAAACCGGGCAGGCGTTATGACGGCCATAACCACGGACCATCCGGTATCGCTAATACAGTCCTTGCCGATTTGCGCGGGAATGGCTGTGAAAGCCGGTCTTGATTTGGAGGAGGCGTATAAGTCGCTGACAATTTACCCGGCCAAAATCTGCGGAGTGGACGACCGGGTGGGAAGCCTGGAAGTGGGAAAAGATGCGGATATTGCAATTTTTAACGGAAATCCCATGGAAGTATTTACCGAAACGCTGTATACATTAATCGACGGACAGATTGTTTATGACAAAGAAGGAACATTCACGCCAAAATAAGTCCGGTTCCATGAAAAGTCTTTACCTGGCGGATACTACGCGATATAATGAAGCAGGTAGGAGGAAGGATCTGTGATGAAACGGAGAGTGATCAGCGTTTTTATCTGTATTATGCTGCCCTTTAGCGGCTGCACTGGCAAAGGCTATGGACCGGGAAGCAATGACGGACCGGAATTTTCAAGCCTGCATCCGACGCCGGAGCTGACTTATGAAGTTCCGGTCAGTATGCCCAATATTCTCATCAATCAGATCGGTTATACGCCGTCCGGGGAAAAGACGGTAATATTTCGGGGAGCAAGATTGCCGGACAGCTTTGAGATTATAGATGAAGAAACGGGAGAAACCGTTTACAACGGAACGGTCAGACAAAAACCCGAAGCGGACGGAAGTTTGATGGGGTATGGGGATTTTACGGATTTGACAGAAGAAGGAACTTATTACGTGCGGGGCGGCATATTGGGCAGGTCTTACAATTTTGCGCTGTCCGATGCCGTCTATGACGAGCTTTTTCCGGCTTCGCTTGCTCTTTTAAAGCGGCGTCAGGAGAAAAAAATTAATGTGATTCTTTCGGCAGGTACGAATGAAACAGAAGAAAAGATTCTGCAGGGCGGCTGGTTCACGGATTCTTTTGACAATCAGAATGTGAAAACGGCCTGTGAAGCGGTCATGGTTCTGCTGACAGCTTATGAATTGTATCCTTCCGCGTTTTTAAGCGGATCGGACAGCGCGGCAAAGGAACCGGAAATACTGAAACTGATTCGCAGTCAGATGGAATGGCTGATGTTTTTACAGGAGGAAAAATCCGGCGGTGTGTATGGAGGAATCCGGGCAGATACGCAGGAAAATCCGGCCGTATATCAGATGGAACCGGTGAGTTTAGAGGCATCGGCAGGTTTTGCGGCGGCGATGGCCAAATTTTCCTATATTTATCAGAGCTTTGACCAGAAGTATGCGGCCGAATGTTTAAAGGCGGCGGATCTTGCCTGGAAATACATAGACAGACAGCCGGACGCACCGGAAGAAACGGAAGGAATTGCCGGAATTCTTTTCAGTGCGGCGGCGGAACTTTACCGGGCTTCCGGGCGGCAGGCCTATCATACGAAGCTTCGTTCTTTTCTGGAAAAGGGCGTCGATCCGGGGAACATAACATGGGATACCTTCGGCGTTTTCACATATCTGTCCACAAGAAAGCCTGTAAATAAAGAATATTGCGGCGTTATTATGAAGCAGCTGATGAATTATGCGGAAGAGGTGTCTTTAAGGGCAAGAGAAGGCGCTTATTTTACGGAGGGAAATAAGGACCTGGATAACACAAAAGATCTACTATGGAATATGGTAATATTATCCATTGCGGATTATGTTATAACCAATCATGAATATGACACGGTCATAGAAAACCACCTGCACTATTTCCTTGGGTGTAATCCCCAGGCGGTGTGTTTTCTGGATGCAAAAGGCAGTGACAGGCTGTGGAAGGAAGGCGGCGCATTGCAGGAAGATTTGCTGTCCGGCTCCTGTTATATTTGTATGTTAAGCCACATTTTAAAGGAAGATACATAGAAGAAAGGGTAGAAAATTATGAAGATTGTTGTTTTGGCAGGAGGAATCAGTACGGAGAGAGACGTGTCCTTATCCTCCGGGAAAATGATTTACGAGGCCTTAAAAAGAAAAGGACATCAGACGATTCTATTAGATGTATTTTTAGGATATAACGGAGATATCACGGATATTTTTGAGAAAGAGGAAGACTGGGCCAGGGAGATCGGCGCAGTCCGTGAACAGAATCCGGATATCAGTCAGGTGAAGGCTTTAAGGCCGGACTGGAAAAAGAACTTTTTCGGTCCTAATGTGCTTTCTCTTTGCCAGCAGGCGGACGTGGTTTTCATGGGACTGCACGGCGAAGACGGGGAGAACGGAAAAATCCAGGCATGTTTTGATTTAATGGGCATTACATATACGGGAACCGACTATGTCAGTTCGGCGCTTGCCATGGATAAGGGACTGGCAAAGGAATTGTTTGTATATAACAAAATTCCTACGCCTGAGGGAATAACGCTTAAAAGCGGGGAAGAAGAAACGGTGAAAGTACCGTATCCCTGTATTGTCAAGTCCTGCAAGGGCGGTTCTTCCATCGGGGTGGTTATTGCGAAAAATGATGCGGAATATGAAGCCGCCAAAAAGGAAGCGTTTAAGTATGATAATGAAGTAGTCATCGAACAGTATATAACGGGAAGGGAGTTTTCAGTCTGCGTGATGGACGGGAAGGCGCTGCCGGTTATTGAAATTGCGCCTCTTAAAGGGTTTTATGACTATAAAAACAAATATCAGGCGGGCAGCACTGTAGAAACCTGCCCGGCGCAGATCCCGGAAGAAAAAGCGGCGGAAATGCAGATGCTTGCCGAAAAGGTTTTTCAGGTTCTTCGGTTAAAATGTTATGCGCGTATGGATTTTATGATGAGTGAAAACGGAGATTTATATTGTCTGGAAGCGAATACGCTGCCCGGCATGACGCCCATGTCGCTGATTCCGCAGGAGGCGAGGGCGATCGGTATGGAATTTGATGATTTGTGCCAGTGGATTATTGATATGGCCGTAAATAAGTGTGAATAAACGTTTTCCGTAAGGAACGGGAGGTATCGGTATGAATATGACTTTGCAGCAGATTGCAAAAGCCTGCGGCGGCGCGCTTAGCAATGCGGAAGGAAAAGAGACTGAAAAAATTCAGGGAGCGGTGCTGGATTCCAGACTGGTGGAACCGGGGTATCTATTTTTTGCAACAAGGGGAGAAAGAGTGGATGGACACAGCTTTATTCCCGATGTGGCGGAAAAAGGGGCGGCTTGCGTGGTGTGTGAAGAAGCGCCCACAGAGGTGAACGTGCCCTACATTCTCGTAGAGGATTCCTTTCAGGCGCTTAAAGATATTGCGGAGGCTTACAGGCAGACCCTGCATATTCCGGTTATAGGCATTACGGGAAGCGTAGGAAAAACAAGCACCAAAGAGTTTATAGCGACAGTTCTGTCCGAAAAATACCGCGTTTTGAAAACGGAAGGGAATTTTAATAACGAAGTAGGTCTGCCTTTAACGATACTGCGAATCCGTGAGGAACATGAAGCGGCGGTTCTGGAAATGGGAATCAGTGAGTTTGGTGAAATGCACCGCCTGAGTAAAATTGCCAGGCCCGATATCTGCGTTATAACCAATATCGGACAATGCCATCTGGAAAACCTGGGGTCCAGGGAGGGCATTTTAAAGGCAAAGTCAGAAATCTTTGATTATATGAACAGGCAGGGACATATTGTATTAAACGGTGACGACGACATGCTGGCAGGAATCCGGGAGGTTCACGGAATCCGGCCGGTCCGTTTTGGAATACATTGCGGAAGTACCTGCGACGTATATGCGTCGCAGATTGAAAGCAGGGGACTGTTTGGAAGCGAAGCGGTTATGCATCTGGAAGGAAAAGAATATCCTGTTAAAGTAACGCTTCCGGGACTGCACATGGTCGGCAACGCGCTCGCGGCGGCATGTGTGGCGAGACTTTTGAATATGGAACCGTCCGAAATCTGTAAGGGCATTGAAACGGTACGGCCGGTAGGGGGCAGAAGCAATATTGTGCAGACCGGAAAATTTGTCGTTATCGACGACTGTTACAATGCCAATCCTGTTTCCGTGAAAGCGGCTCTGGATCTTTTGCAGAGTGCGGAGGGCAGGAAGGTTGCCATTTTGGGCGATATGTTTGAACTTGGAACGGATGAGAAGAAATTGCACGGAGATGTCGGCAGATATGCGGTAGAAAAGGAAATGGATGTGCTTCTGTGTGTAGGGAGCCTGTCAAAGTATATGTACGAAGAGGCAATGCGCGATTGGGACGGCGTGATTGACGTGCGTTATTTTGAAGGGAAAGAAGAACTGCTGGAGATGCTGCCCGATATTCTGGCGGAAGGCGATACGGTCTTGGTAAAGGCTTCCCATGGGATGCATTTTGAAGAATTAGTGGAGTGGTTTGCAAAAAACTGACAAAACGAGACACTGATGAACATCCCTGTCGGATTATCCGTGAAATAAAGGAGGCAGATCATGTCAGTTTATGAAATCACATTCAGTCCCACTGGAGGGACAAAAAAAGCAGCGGATATTTTTACAGAATCTTTCAGCCCAGAAAGCACATATGTTGACCTTGTCAGTAAACAAACGGATTGTTCCGGGTATTCTTTTCGGCCGGAGGATATCTGCATTGTATCCGTTCCGTCCTACGGCGGGCGGGTTCCGAATATAGCCGTAAGAAGGCTTAGGCAGATGAAAGGAGACGGAGCAAAGGCGGTATTGATCGTGGCATACGGCAACAGAGACTATGACGATACCTTTGCAGAGCTGCAGGACGTGCTGGAAGAGGCAGGCTTTGTATGTATCGCAGGAGTGGCGGCGATAGCCGAGCATTCGATCATGCGTCAGTTTGCGGCGGGGCGTCCGAATGAGCAGGACGAAAAGGAACTGGCTGAATTTGCGTTCCGCATTCGAGCTGCGATGGAGGCGGGGAGCTTATCCGGGGATCTGAAACTGCCCGGGAACCGTCCCTACCGCGAATACGGCGGTGTACCGATGAAACCCCGGACGGGGAAAGCTTGTGTGCGCTGCGGCTATTGTGCGGGGGAGTGTCCGACGGGGGCTATTTCTGCGCTTGATCCCTCTCAAACCGATAACAAAACATGTATTTCCTGTATGCGCTGTATTGCAGTCTGTCCGCAGAAAGCCAGAAGCGTCAGTAAGGCGCTGCTCACCGCAGGCAGCATGAAGCTGAAAAAGGCATGCAGCGGCTATAAGAAGAATGAATTGTTTTTATAAACGATTTTTTTTGGCAGAGTAGCAAAGAATATGTGCCTGTGCGGAGCTTTGAGTGTTTTTACGAGTGAATAACCGGTATCACAAGGAGATGTTTATGCTGTTGGAAAAACTGGAACAGGGAGTCAATTTTACCAATCATGAAAAAGATGCGGCGCGATACATATTGGATCATCCGGACAAAGTGCCCGGAATGTCTTCTGTGGAACTGGCGGAGGCTTCCTTTACGAGCAAGGCGACGGTGGTGCGCCTTTGTAAAAAGCTGGGGCTTTCGGGCTATCAGGAATTCCGACTGAAGCTGGTGGAGGAAATTAACCAGAAAAACAGGCTTGCCCGGATGCTTGCGGGTGAGCCGATCCATGATAAAAGCACCTATACGGATATTATCAATACGCTGCCGGGTATCTATGATAAGGCTGTGACCAATACCAGGCTCTCACTGGATAAAAACAGTATGAACCGGATACATAATATGCTGCGGCGGGTGGAGTGCATTGATATTTACGGCGCCGGAGTCAGCTATATTCTGGCACAGTCCGCGGCGTTCAAGTTTGCCACACTGGGTGTGGAATGCTCCGCCTATGAGAGCGTCAACGGGCACTATCTGGCGGCGCGGAAAAACAAGAGGACAATTGCGTTTTTAATCAGTTTAACCGGGGCAAACCGGACGATGATCCGGGCGGCAAAATATCTGCGCAAAGCCACGAATAATTTTGTGGTGGGGATCGTGGGGCCTCACAATGAAGTGATCAGGAGAGAGTGCCATGAGATCGTGGAGATCCCGAATCGGGATTCGCTGGTAAGCCTGGATGTGATCACGTCCTTTTCCGCGGTGAATTATGTGATCGATATAGTTTTTTCCCTCATCCTGTCGGAATGCTATCATGAACATGCGAAATCTTCACTGGAAATGTTGCAGCATATGGATCTGCTGCTGGACAGAGAGGGGGCAAGCGGGGAAGAAGTTTGAGCATGGTGAGAGAGCAGGTTCGGAAGAGGTTTTATGGGAAGGCGAAAGTGAAAGTCGAATAAGCCGGATAAGAGATGGGATTTTGTACCGCTGTTACAGAAACAGCGGTATTTTTCCGCCCTTTTTTGGAACGGCGGATCTATCCTGTCGGAACATATTGAGAGGTAAATACCGGTGTGATATAGTTGCGGTAACAAAACAGGAGGGAAAACATATGGGAAAATATGAAGCGCTGGCAAAAGACATCGTGAAAAATGTCGGCGGCAAAGACAATGTTGCGGGACTGGTTCACTGTATCACGAGGCTTCGGTTTACGCTGAAAGATGAGGGTATCGCGAAGGATCAGGTATTAAAGGAGATGGAGGGCGTTGTGACCGTGATGAAAAGCGGCGGTCAGTATCAGGTGGTGATCGGAAACCATGTGCCGGAAGTGTTTGAGGATGTGATGCAGCTTCTCGATCTGAAGGCGGGAGCAGCGGAGACGGATGAAAAGAAATCCGGAAAGCTTTTTGATAAGGCGATTGACATGGTATCGGGTATCTTCCAGCCGATTCTCAGCATTATGGCGGCGTGCGGTATGCTGAAGGGCTTAAATACGCTGTTTGTCACCCTGGGGCTCTACGGTGCGGACTGCGGCGGCTATCTGATCATCAATGCGGCGGGGGATGCGCTGTTTACCTTTTTGCCGCTGTTTTTGGGATATACGGCAGCGCAGAAGTTTAAATTAAAGCCGATGCTTGGGCTTGCCATCGGTGCGGCGATGTGTTATCCGGGCATACAGGCGGGGGCTCTGTCCGCAGGAGCGAAGCCGCTGTACTACCTGTTGGAGGGCACCATGTTCCGCTCGCCGGTGTATATTGACTTCTTCGGCATACCGGTGATCTCGGTGGATTATACCGGAACGGTGATACCGGTGATCCTTGCGGTGTGGTTTGCCTCAAAATGTGAGAAATTATTTAGCAAATTCATACCGGATCTGGTGAAGTTTTTCTTTGTGCCGATGCTGACGCTTCTTGTGACGATTCCGGTTTCCATGCTGTTTCTGGGGCCTGTGGCAACCTTCGGTTCCACTTTAATATCGGAGTTTACACTGGCGATCCGCGGTTTTAGCCCGACGCTGGCAGGAGCGGTTGTGGGTTTGACCTGGCAGATCCTCGTGATTTTCGGCATGCACTGGGGTTTTATACCGGTTTATATCAACAATGTGCAGACGTTGGGATATGACAACGTGATGATGCCGTTTTTCGCCTGCACCTTTGCGACATCGGCAGTGGTACTGGCAATGTTTTGCAAGACAAAGGACAAAAAGCTGAAGGAGATGGCGATCCCGAATTTTATCTCCGGTATCTTCGGTGTGACGGAACCGGCAATATACGGTATTTTGCTGCCGAAGAAAAAGCCTTTTATCATCAGCTGCATCGCGGGCGGTATCGGCGGCGCGTTTTACGGGTACTTTAACTTCAAGAAGTTTATTCTGGGAGGCATGGGAATCTTTGAACTGCCCAATATGATGAACCCGGACGGCAGTATGGGAAATATACTGGTAGCTTTTGCGGGAATCGGGATTTCCATGGCGGCAGGATTTTTACTGACCATGTTCTTTTATAAAGAGGATGGGGCTGAAAAAGCGGAGAAGGGGGAAGCTGCTATAACGCGGCAGGCGGATTCCGCCGCCCCGATAACGATCGTAAGCCCCCTGGTGGGAAAGACGATCAGGCTGGAAGATGTGGAGGATGAAGCATTTTCTTCCGGCATCCTCGGAAAAGGGATTGCCGTTATGCCGGAGGTGGGCGTGTTGTACGCACCGGCGGACGGTACCATTTCAGCCTTCTTCCCTACCGGCCACGCCATCGGCATGACAACGGAAAAGGGCGCCGAACTGCTGATGCATGTGGGCATGGATACGGTACAGCTTAACGGAAAAGGTTTTACGCCCCTTGCGGCTACCGGCGACAGGGTGAAAAAAGGACAGAAGCTTCTGGAGTTTGATATGGATCTGATCAAAGCGGCGGGATATTCGCTGGTTACGCCGGTGCTTGTGACAAATGCCGATGAGATGGGCGAGGTGTTCCCGGCAGAGGCCGGAAAACAAATTCAGGCAGGGGATGGACTGATCAGTGTGGGCGCATGTATGTAAAGATGGAATGAAGGGAAAGGATAGAAGATCATGCGGAGAGATTTTTTGTGGGGCGGCGCTACGGCGGCGAACCAGTGTGAAGGCGGTTTTCGGGAAGGCGGACGGGGCATGGCGATCGTGGATGTCATTCCCCACGGCGTTTATCGCATGCCGGTCATGAACGGAACCATGGATTACAGAGATCTGCCTGAGGATACCCGTTATCCGGGCAGGGAAGCCATAGATATGTATGGACACTATAAAGAGGATATTGCGTTGTTTGCGGAGATGGGATTTCAGTGTTACCGGTTTTCCTTTTCCTGGTCCAGAATCTTTCCGACCGGAGAGGAGGCGGAGCCGGATCGGGAAGGGCTGCGGTTTTATGATGATGTGATAAACGAGCTCTTGCGCTATGGGATCGAGCCGGTGGTGACGCTCTGCCATTTCGATGCACCGCTTTTTCTTGTGGAGAAATACGGTTCCTGGAAGAGCCGGAAGATGATAGACAGCTTTTTAAGATACTGTGATACGGTGTTCCGGCATTTTAAGGGAAGAGTCCGATACTGGATTACTTTTAACGAGATCAATATGCTGATGCATCTGCCCTTTTTGGGGGCAGGGATCCGTTTGAAAGAAGGGGAAGACGAACTGCGGGTGAAATATCAGGCGGCGCACCACGAGCTGGTGGCTTCGGCGCTGGCGGTAAAGCTGGCGCGGGAGATCAGTCCGGAATTTCAGATAGGCTGTATGCTGGCGGCGGGCAGCGTATATCCCTACAGTTGTAATCCGGCGGATGTCTGGGAGAGTATGAAAAAGGACAGGGAGAACTACTTTTTCATTGATGTGCAGGCTAGGGGGGAATATCCCGGGTATGCGAAAAAATATCTGGCACGGCAGGGCATAGAACTTGAGATGACGGTTGAAGATACGGAGATTTTAAAAGAAAATACGGTGGATTTTATCTCTCTTTCCTACTATAACAGCCGATGTGTGCGATCAGACGGCAAAGGGGAGGCGTCCGGCGGAAATGTCTTCGCTTCGGCAAAAAATCCTTATCTGGAATGCAGCCAGTGGGGATGGCCCATTGATCCCATGGGATTCCGCATTACCCTGAACGCGTTGTATGACCGCTATCAAAAGCCCCTGTTTGTGGTGGAAAACGGGCTGGGCGCAGTGGATGCGGTAAAAGAGGATGGAAGTATTGACGACGATTACCGAATCGATTACTTAAGGTCCCATATCCGGGCAATGATGGAGGCGGCGGATGAGGACGGCGTGGATATCATGGGCTATACTCCCTGGGGCTGTATCGATCTGGTCAGCGCAACGACGGGGGAGATGTCCAAGCGCTACGGGCTCATCTATGTGGATAAGGATGATGATGGGAAAGGGACGTTAAACCGCGTCCGGAAGAAATCTTTTTACTGGTATAAAGAAGTGATCGCCTCGAATGGGGAGAGGCTTTGAGGAGGAAAGGGATAGGGCATCAGCCGGAGACGGCGGATGCCTTTTTATTTTAACCGCTATAGTTCGGCCGGATAAATAGCTTAACTAAATGACATTGCTATTTGCAGTGGACGTTATTTTTTTGAGAAGTATTGAAAATATCTTGACAAATAGGACTACTGATTGTAGTCTATAGGTGGGCTACAATGTGTAGTATAGATGATTTACAGATTTTTTATTGGAGGTATGGATATGGCGGAGATTCAGTTAGGTGTAATTGAGGCACGTTTTGCGGATATGATTTGGGAGAGGGAGCCGGTAACCTCTTCGGAATTGGTAAAGCTGGCGGAGAAGGCATTTTCCTGGAAGAGGACGACTACGCATACGGTTCTGAAGCGTTTATGCGATAAGGGACTTTTTGAAAATAATAAAGGAACGGTAACCTGTCTCATTTCACGTTCCCAGTTTTACTCCATACAGAGCAGAAAATTTGTGGAGGATGCTTTTGACGGTTCGCTTCCTGCGTTTATAGCCGCTTTTACAAGCAACAGTACTCTGGCGCCGGAGGAAGCGGCGGCAATCCGGAAAATGATCGATCAGGCGGAGGAGGTATAGCGGGATGGACGTTGTTTTTATCAAGCTGTTTAATATGAGTGTTGCAGCAGGATGGCTGATTCTGGCGGTAATTGCAATACGGATGTTTCTGAAAAAAGCGCCAAAATGGATATCCTGTATTCTCTGGGTTTTTGTAGCTGTCCGTCTTCTTTGTCCTTTTTCGTTGGAGAGTTCTTTCAGTCTGATACCCAGCGAAGAAACGCTTAGTCCGGAGGTGGTTCGTTATGCGCAGGAAACGGAGATAGACAGCGGAATACCTTTTCTTAATAATACGCTGAATCCGATTCTTGGACAGTCTCTGGCTCCGGCTCCCGGCGCCAGTGTGAATCCGTTGTCTGTATGGACATTTTTGGCGGGTATTTTGTGGGTGGCAGGATTAACCGCTATGCTTGCCTATGGCCTGGCAGCTTTTATCCGTATTCGTAAAAGAGTCGAGGAGGCTGTGCCTCTGCGGGATCATATCCGGCTTTGCGACGCGGTAAAGTCCCCGTTTATTTTCGGCGTTTTCCGGCCGCAGATTTATCTGCCTTCCGACATTGATGGGGAAGAAATGGAGTATGTTCTTGCCCATGAAGAAACCCATCTGAAGAGGAGAGATCATTGGTGGAAGCTGGCCGGATTTTGTCTGCTGGCGGTTTATTGGTTTCACCCGCTTGTCTGGGCGGCGTATATTTTGTTCTGCCGGGATATTGAACTGGCCTGTGATGAAAAAGTCATTAAGGACATGAATCTGGATGGAAAAAAAGCTTACTCCAGGGCGCTGGTTGAATATAGTTCTTCCGGAAAAAGGATGCTGGTTTGTCCTCTTGCTTTCGGAGAGATCGGAATAAAGGAAAGAGTGAAAAATATATTGCGTTATAAAAAACCTGCCGTATGGATTATTGCGGCAGCGATTGTCCTATGTGCGGCCGTGGCTGTTTGTTTTCTGACAAATCCCAAAAAAGATGTTTATTTAATCAAGATTAAAGTTCCGGCAGGCAGCGAAGCGCCGATCCACTATTCTGAAGAAGAGATTTCCCCGGAAGGGTATACTGTTACAATTGCTTCGGGCGAAGGTCTTGGGGATACGGAAGTGTGTCTGAAGCAAGTCGGGACGGATGGAGAAAATGCCGGGGAAAAATCCGAATATCTGACTCCCGGGATGCCGGTAAAAATGAATGTCCAAAAAGGTAAATGGTACAAAATCGGCGTTGCCGTAAGCAATCCTTCCGATGAAGACAGGATTGTATCCGTACAGGTTAAAGGCGTTCAGGTAAGAATTGCGGATCAGGATGCCGGAGCAGTCGTAAAATATGATGTTATCCCAATGGTCCAGGTAGACGGTAAGTATTATTATGATACCGGAAAAAGCAGGTACGCGTCAGAACGGGATCATGAGGCGGACGGAGAAATTACTTCAACAGTGCCGGGAGATGAGATTCCGCAGGAGGATAACCAGTCAAATTTTGGAAGCGGATATATTTACCGGTATGTCAGGGATGATACGCTGGAAATAAATATAAATGACAAGTGGATAGTTTTTGAGTGCAGAAAAATTGGTTCGAATACGGCCGATAAGACTCGGGAATCGGCAAGGCCGGATATAGAGAAAGCTATATTGGAAGAAAACGTTTCATCTCATACGGGAGTCCATGACTTTGCCTGTTGTGATTTTGTTCTTTTGGAGACCGCAGCCACAGAGGACACAGTAACTTATTACGGTTGGGCGCTGTATAAGGAATTTGGGATTTCAGAAAAGGGTATAGAGGATATGGGCGGCAGCCATATGCCAGTTGCACTGACTTTTGAACTGAATGAAGAGGGATATAGTTTGCAGGAGTATTGGCAGCCCGGTGAAGGCGCCTATTTTGTGTCGGATGTCCGGGATAAATTTCCAAAACAGGCTGCCGGGGATGGAATCGACAGCCAGAAATTTGCTATCCGTCAGATGCAAAGCTGTTACCGTCAGGCTGTACGGTACGGTGGTCTGGATACGGACGGAATCATCGATTCTTTGCTGGAAACCATATGTTCCGGGCCGGAAGCATTGCCTTCCGGAAATCCGCAGGATTATATAGAGGAGCATATTTCAGAATATCACGAATTGCTATACTATGGCGAATATACAACCGAGTACTGTATGAACCGCTTTAACGGAGGAAAGGAAACCGGCCTTGAGGGTAAAATTATGGCGCTTGTGTGTGAGGAACTTTTGCAGACTAAGGGGACGCTTCCCGTGGATGCCGGCACGGCGGAAACAGGACAGCTTTGGTACGATACGTTAATGGCCCATTCAGGGAATGGAATTAAAGAAATAATTAATTGAAATATGAGGAAATTTACAGTATGATAGAAAAAATAGAGAGGGGTGATTGAATGACACGAATTAAGGAACGAGCAGTTGAAATGATTCAGCGTATGCCAGATGATGATATGCTCTATGTAATTAATATTCTTCAGAACTTGGAAGAAATGACAACGAAAAAAGATGTTGATAGAAAACAAGCGATGGCGGCATATCAAGATTTAATGAAATACAGAGGAAGATTGCCGGAAGATTTTGAAGCTGATAAGGAGCTGGCAGAGGCAAGGGAGGAGAAATATGGTAGTATTAGTTGACACGAATATTCTAGTGGATGTTATATCCGATCGTGAGCCTTATGCAGAGTATGGAGAAAAGATACTGGAGAAATGTGCGAAGAGGGAAATTACTGGTATTATAGCGGCTCATACTATTCCAAACTTGTTTTATGTTCTCAGAAAAGAATTTAGTCAAAAAGAAAGAAGGGATTTGTTAAGAAATTTATGTCTTATATTTTGTGTTTCAGACTTGAATGCGAAAAAGATTTTGGCTGCTTTAGAAAATGAAAAGTTTTTAGATTTTGAAGACTGTCTGCAGGAAGTGTGTGCGGTAGAAGAAATTGCAGATTACATTGTAACGAGAAATCCGAGTGATTTTGTAGAATCGAGGGTAAAAGTAGTTCAGCCGGAAGAACTATTAAGCCTTTTATAGATTTTAAGTATGAGATAGCATATATTAATTTGCAGAGAGGAATATTTATGTCAATTACAGCAGTAAAAGAATACCTGAAGCAATTTAATCTGGATTCCAGAGTTCAGGAGTTTGAGCAGTCCAGCGCGACGGTAGAGCTTGCGGCGCAGGCCGCCGACGTAATTCCGGCCAGGATCGCCAAAACACTGTCTTTTAAAGTTGGCGAAGGCGCCGTGTTGATCGTAACCTGCGGAGATACCAAAATAGACAATCAGAAGTATAAGGCTTTCTTTGGAACCAAGGCCAAAATGCTGACGCCGGAAGAAGTAGTGGAGTTCACAGGACATGCGGTCGGAGGCGTTTGCCCTTTTGCAGTTACAAACGGCAATGTAAGGATATATCTGGATGAGTCCATAAAGCGCTTTGACAGTGTGCTGCCTGCGGCGGGCAGCTCCAACAGTTGTTTAAGGCTTGACCCGGAGGAGCTTATGCGGGCGTCGAAAGCGGAGGGGTGGATCGATGTTTGTAAATTACAGATTGAGAATTAGCCGGGAAAATACTTTTCTTTATTGGAAAAGTATTTTTCTTTAATCTGATCCAGAATCAAAGCGCCTGTTCTTTTTTTGTCTTCCTTTGGAAGATCCGCAATATATACCGGCGGCAGGTATTCCAGAACAACATGTGTCTTTTTGATCCTGGGAAAATGATCCTCATAAATGTCCGCAGAATTATTAATGACCATGGGAACGATCGGACAGCCGGATTTTTCGGCTACCTTAAAGCTGCCCTCATGGAAAGGCAGAAATGTGTCCGGCACTTTGTTACGGGTTCCTTCCGGAAAAATACAGATGGAAATTCCCGACTTTACCTTATCGATGGCGGTAAGAATGGTTTTAAGCCCTTCTTTGACGTTTTCCCTGTCCAAAAACAGACAGTGCAGATTACGCATCCAGATGTTTAACAGCGGGATTTTTTCCATTTCCTTTTTGGCCACGTATCCGGTAGGTCTGGGTACTCTTGTATACGTTAAAAGTATATCGAAATAACTGCGGTGGTTGCCCACATAAAAAACGGGCGTGTCCAGGGGGACGTTATCTTCGCCGATTACGGTAAGATTTACCCCCGTAATCCGCAGACAGCATCGGAAAGCCCAATTGACAACAGCCAGAGAACTTTTATTTTTCACATCCATATTGAATTTGCCGATGATCCATTCTATAAACATCAGAGGCATACTCAAGATTAAAAACAAAATAACAAAGCTTGAAAGAAAAATGAAACGTATCATGGATAAACCCTTTCTTAAGGCAAGATATTATACTTTTTCCATTATATTAAACCTTTCCGCACAAATCAAGGAATATGTGCCGCAGTTGTTTAATAAAATAAGTAATAAACCCTGAAATGAGGTAACTCCATGAAAAATAAGGCAACTCCCGTTATATCTGCCGTGCTGCTTACGATCCAGTTTTTGTGCGTTTTCTTCCTCTGCGGCTGTTCCATAACGGAAGAAAACGGTATGAAGCTGCGTGATCTGGAATTTACGCTTGTCAGCGAAGACCGTCTTCCCGAAGAGCTGAAAAGTCTGATAGAGGAACAAAAGAGCGAAGAATTCAAATTTACATATACGGATAATGAGTCGCTGTATATATGTATCGGATATGGCGAGCAGACAACCGGAGGTTACAGTATTGCGGTTAACGAACTGTACCTTACGGATAATGCCATATATGTAGATACCAATCTGTTAGGGCCTTCTGCCAAAGAAAAGGAAACGCCCGCGGTATCCTATCCCTATATTGTGATTAAAACAGAACTTTTGGATAAGAGTGTGGTGTTTGATTAACGGATATAAAAAGATAGCACAGAGGCGGTGAGGACAGCGTCGTTTTCCGGGGACGCTGACTTCGCCGCCTGTGTTGTATTTTAACGATTCGCATGTTATAGTAAATGCATGCCCTTGTCAAGAGAGGGTACATATAAACACAATCAGAAAGGATAACCGTATGCTGTTAATAAAAAACGGAACCGTAATAGATCCGGGATCAGGCATGAATAAGAAGGCAGATGTATTGATAGAGGGAGGACGCGTCAAAAAGATTGTTTCCGAACCGGAGCTGTCTGTAAGAGGGGAAGAATCTGCAGGCATGAAAGTTATCGATGCAAAAGGCCGGTATGTCCTGCCGGGACTGGTAGATGTTCACGTACATTTCAGAGATCCCGGGTTTACCTATAAAGAAGATATCGAAAGCGGCGCAAAAGCGGCGGCGAAGGGCGGTTTTACCACGGTTGTCCTGATGGCCAATACAAAACCTGCGGTAGATAATGTGGAGACTCTCCGTTATGTGCTGGAGAAAGGGAAAGGAACCGGAATCCACATAGAAACCTGCGCGGCCGTTACCATGGGAATGAAGGGGGAAGCTCTGGTTCCCATGGAAGAGTTAAAGGAGGCGGGGGCAATAGGCTTTACGGACGACGGAATTCCGCTTCTAAAAGAAGAACTGGTGCGTCAGGCAATGCAGCGTGCGAAAGAACTGGGCGTTCCCTTGAGTTTTCATGAGGAGGACCCTGCTTATATCCGGAATAACGGAATTCATGCGGGAAAAGCTTCCGCATACTATGGAATCGGGGGTTCTGCCAGAGAAGCCGAAATTACGCTTGTGCAGCGGGATCTGCAGCTGGCGCTGGAAACGGGAGCCTGCGTCAATATTCAGCATATCAGTACAAAAGAAGCGGTGGAGCTGGTACGGCAGGCCAAAAGAAAGGGAGCCGATGTCCATGCGGAGGCAACTCCCCATCACTTTACCCTGAATCAGGAAGCTGCGATTGCCTGGGGAACTCTGGCCAAAATGAATCCGCCTCTTCGCGAGGAGGAGGACAGGCTTGCGATAATCGAGGGCATTAAAGACGGAACCATCGACTTGATTGCTACCGATCATGCGCCCCACAGCGCGGAAGAAAAAGCGAAGGCGGTTACGGAAGCTCCAAGCGGTATTATCGGTCTGGAAACCGCGTTGTCCCTGGGATATCAGGAGCTGGTTGTAAAAGCGGGGCTGTCCATGACGGAGCTGATGGAAAAAATGGCGCTTCACCCCGCGAGGATGTATAATTTGGACGCCGGTTATCTGAAAGAAGGGGGACCTGCGGATTTGTGCATATTCGATCCTGGCGCCTGCTGGACGCCGGACCGGTTCGTTTCCCGGTCACAGAACAGTCCTTTTCGGGGACAGACTTTAAAAGGCGTAGTGACAGCCGTTGTTTCGGGTGGTAAAATCATATATGAAAAAATGACGCAAAAGGGCGCGAGGTATGGACATGACTAAAAAGAAAAAAGAGACGGCCGTGGTGATTTCTCAACAGGAAATTGCCACGGATATTTATGAGATGTGGCTTCAGACAGAACTGGCGGCTTCGGCAAAGCCGGGACAGTTTCTCTGTCTGTATACGGGAGACGGAGGAAAGCTGCTTCCCCGTCCCATCAGTATCTGCGAAACAGATGTGAAGAAGGAGCGCCTGCGCATTGTATACCGCGTGGCAGGCGCGGGAACAAGAGAGTTTTCCGGGTACAGAAGCGGGAAGAAGGTTCCTGTTCTCGGATGTCTGGGTAACGGTTTTCCGTTGAAGGAAGGGGAAGGCAGGACGGCCTTTTTGATCGGCGGGGGAATAGGCGTGCCGCCCATACTTCAATTGGCAAAAGAACGCGGCGCTGAGGATAAAAATATTATTCTGGCGGGTTACCGGAACAGGGAGACCTTTTTGAAGGAAGATTTTGAAAAGTATGGAAAGCTTTATATTGCCACGGAAGACGGAAGCGCGGGTATCAAAGGAAATGTAATGGATATCATTGAAAAAGAAGGACTGCATGCGGACTGCATTTATGCCTGCGGGCCCATGCCTATGCTGCGGGCAATTAAAACGTATGCGCAAAAACAGGGAATTAAAGCCTATATTTCCCTGGAAGAGCGTATGGCCTGCGGTGTGGGAGCCTGCCTGGGATGCGTGTGCAAAACTACGGAAAAAAATTCTCATTCCAACGTAAACAACGCCAGAATCTGTACGGACGGACCGGTTTTTGAGGCTGGGGAGGTGGATATCTGATGAAGACGAACGTAACGATTGCGGGAGTGACTTTTAAGAATCCCGTTATGACGGCATCCGGAACCTTTGGGTCCGGGATGGAGTATTCGGAGTTTGTAGATTTGAATAAGCTGGGAGCCGTTGTGACGAAAGGAGTGGCCAATGTCGCCTGGCCGGGGAATCCGACTCCCCGCGTGGCCGAGACACATGGAGGAATGCTCAATGCCATAGGGCTTCAAAACCCGGGAATCGACGTATTTATCAAAAGGGACATTCCGTTTTTGAGACAGTTTGATACGAAGATTATTGTCAATGTCTGCGGAAAAACCGTGGAAGACTACTTGGAGGTTGTGGAAAAGCTTTCCGATCAGCCGGTGGATCTTCTGGAAATCAATGTATCCTGTCCGAATGTAAAAGAGGGCGCCATCGCTTTCGGGCAAAAGGCGGACGCGCTGTATGGGATTACGGAGCAGGTCAAAAAGCATGCCGCGCAGCCGGTGATTATGAAACTGAGTCCCAATGTAACGGATATTACGGAAATGGCCAGAGCGGCTGAGGCCGCGGGCGCCGACGCATTGTCTATGATCAATACGATTACAGGCATGAAGATCGACGTGCATAAGAGATGTTTTGCATTGGCAAACCGAACAGGGGGCCTGTCGGGTCCCGCTATTAAACCCGTCGCCGTCCGCATGGTATACCAGGCCGCACAAACTGTTAAAATTCCCGTTATAGGTATGGGAGGCATAGCCTGCGCGGAAGATGCGGTAGAATTTTTACTTGCCGGCGCGACAGCTGTTTCCGTAGGCGCGATGAATTTTGTGAATCCCTATATAACCGAAGAGATAGCGGAAGGAATAGAAAACTATATGAGACAATATCATGTGGAAGACATCCGGGAATTAATCGGCGCCGTCCATGAATAAACGCAGCCTCCGCCGCATACATTTACAGTAAGCATGTGACGGAGGTATTTTTTGTGGAATTAATGAAGAAGAACATACATATGGACCGGACGCGTCTGAGCACCGGAATGCAGATCAGCCTTGAAGACGACCGGAATATACCGGACGTGAAGCCGGATGTCAGCGCGCTGGTATATGAACAGGGACAGATTAAAATTGACGAGGTCAAACCGGTTAATGAACATGTAACGGTGAAAGGACGCCTGCTTTTTACGGTTCTTTACCAGGCAGGAGAAGGAGAGGTGGCGCTGGCAAGCGTAACCGGTGAGATTCCTTTTGAAGAACAGATTTTTATGGAGGGCGTAACCCCTGCCGATAATGTGGAGGTAACGGCCCGAATTGAAGATTTACGGGCCAACATGATTAATTCCCGTAAGATTAACCTGCAGGCCGTGGTGAATCTTCATGTTAAATCCGAAGAGCTTTACGACGAGGAGGCCGCGACGGACATTTATCAGAATGAACCGATCGAGTACCGCAGACAGCCCGTTGACCTGGCGCAGCTTGCTATCCGCAAAAACGACATATTCCGCCTGAAGGAAGAAATTCCCCTTCCCTCCAATTATCCCAATGTGTTTGAAATAATTTTCAGCACGGTGACTTTAAATGATGTGGAGTTTAAGACACTGGATGAAAAAATATCCATTCAGGGCGATATGCATATATTTGTTTTATATGAAGGAGAGGGAGAAGAACAGCCTGTCCGCACCTTTGAAACCGTAATTCCCTTCAGCGGCGTATTGGAATGTTACGGGTGTACAGAATCCATGATTCCGGATATCCGGTACGAAACAGGGCATCTGGAGATTGATGCGAAACCCGATTTTGACGGGGAAGAGCGTATGATCGGCGTGGAGATGGTGCTGGATATTATTATGCGCCTGTATGAAGAAGAACGGGTGGAAATGCTGACGGATGTGTACGGTGTCACCAATGACGTGGATACGCATGTAAGAACGGCAGAATTGAAACAGCTTCTTGCGCGCAATGCCGGTAAATGTAAAATCGCGGAGCATATTAAAATGGAAGATTCCGACCCGAAGGTTCTTCAGATTCTGCATGCGGAAGGAAATGTGGAAATGGATGAATGTCAGGTTGCAGACGACGGCATTTCGGTGAACGGAAGCGTGCTGGTTAAGGTTCTCTATGTGACCGGTGACGACAACAGACCTTACGGAAGTATCCGCAGGCAGCTGCCGTTTTCCTATACGCTGGAGGTGCCGGGAATCCGCGGCGACGATATGTATACAATCCAGCCGGAATTGGAACAGCTCGCCGTAACCATGCTTGACAGCGAGGAATTGGATGTAAAAGGCGTGGTGGGATTAAAAGCCGTTGTTTTTCGTAAGTTAATTCAGGAAATTATCGACCAGATCACAGTGGGAGAACTGGATACGAATCTGTTGAATGAACTGCCGGGCATTGTTGTGTATGTGGTTCAGCCGGGGGACAGTCTGTGGAAAATCGGTAAAAAATACTATGTATCCGTGGATGCGATTAAAGAAATGAACAATCTTACGTCAGATGAAATAAGACCCGGGGATAAACTTCTGATTGTAAAATATCCAAATGGGGACGGTTAAACCGTCCCCATTTTTGATGGAAAAACTTCTCATTGAAGAGTTCCCGCTATGTTGATACTATTGCGCGGTAATTAATCATTGCCGCCTACGGCGGTATTCTTAGCCTCTTCAGCCATCTGATCAAATTTCTTCAGAACAGCGTCATACGTACGTTTGCTGATATCAGGAAGGCTTCCGCCCCATTTTGCCTCAGCCTGCTTGTAACCTTTCTCAAAAGCTGCACGCATTTCGTCGATTTTGTCGGGATCACCGCCGGTTAAAGCGGTAGCAAAATCAATAATACGGCCGGAAGTCTGTTCAACGCCCCAGTAACCGTCATCCGCAATATCTGCCTGAGCCTGCGCTCTGGTTGCGGGATCTACCTTAAAATTGCCGCTGGCAAGGAAAGACCAGATATCGTTGGCTTTGCCATACGTATTAGCCTGCTTGCTCATCATGCTTTCAACCAGACTGCGAAGCTGAGAAGTACGTGCTTCAGCATCCGATTTCAATTTGGCAATCAGCTTTTGATCCGGCTTGTAAGTTTTTTTCGCAGAAGAAGCGCTTTCCGTTTTGGAAGGCTCATAGACTACGCCGTTGTCATTGGCGGTCTTGTTGGTCTCTGCAGCAGTGGTTTCGGCTTTTTTTGCCGTGCTGCTTGTATAGCTTTTGCTATAAACATCCGAAGCAGCATTCGTAACTCCATTTACGCTCATAGATTCCTCCATTTCTGTGCCTGTAGGGAGGCACTACCATCCTTGGCTTGAATTTTGATAATGATTCATATCTCTTATATCGGAAGATTCTGGGAAAAGGTTTATAGGAACCCCTATTTTTTTCGTTGCTTTTTACTTATAAATTGTATATAATTAAGTACAATCCATGTATACAAAATGCAAGAAAGATACATAAAATAAGATAGGGTTATCTTTTTAAAGCATGTCAGGAAGGAGAGTTTCTATGGATGTCGTTAAAAAGAAAGCATATGCCAAAATTAATTTAGGGTTGGACGTAACAGCAAAAAGACCGGACGGTTATCATGAAGTCAGGATGATAATGCAGAATATCGGAATTCACGACGAACTCACTTTCACAAAACAGGACGGGGGAATTTCGTTAAAAACCGACTGCCTGGAGCTGCCTGTGGACGGCAATAATCTGGTTTACCGGGCAGCCAGACTGATAAAAGAGGAATTTGGAATTACGCAGGGCGTTCATATACAATTGAAAAAAAAAATTCCCATCGCCGCAGGCCTTGCCGGCGGAAGCACGGACGCCGCGGCTGTTTTTAAGGGAATGAACGATTTGTTCGGACTGGATATGAGCCTGGAGAGGATGTGCGGATTGGGCGTAAAAATCGGCGCGGACGTTCCCTACTGTATTTTGGGCGGCACGGCGCTTGCGGAAGGAATCGGGGAAAAGCTGACCCCTCTGCCGGACGCGCCCAATATGGTGATTTTACTGGCAAAGCCGGATATGCAGGTTTCTACCAGGGAAGTTTACGAACAGCTTCGTGTGGAGGAACTGAAATCCCACCCGGATATCGACGGCATGACCAAAGCGGTGATCCGGCACGACGCAGACGGAATTATGGAGCGGATGGGCAATGTGCTGGAATCTGTGACGGCAGAACGGTATCCCGTTATCGATGAAATCAAGAGTTTTATGAAGGAACACGGCGCGGTTCATGCCATGATGAGCGGAAGCGGTCCCGCCGTATTTGGAATATACAGAGAGCAGGAGCAGGCGGGCAGGGCTTATCTGGAATTGAAAAAGACCGGTCTGGCCAAAGATTTGGAGGTTACAACGTTTGCGGTGTCAAATAAGGAGGATGCATAGATGCAGGATAATTTACGGATACACATGGATGAATTCCTGCCTTTAAGAGATGTCGTATTTAACACTTTAAGACAGGCAATTTTAACGGGCGATTTAAAACCCGGAGAACGTCTGATGGAGATTCATCTGGCTAATAAGCTGGGGGTAAGCAGGACGCCGATCCGTGAGGCTATCCGGAAACTGGAGTTGGAAGGGCTTGTCATCATGATTCCAAGAAGGGGCGCCGAAGTGGCACAGATTACGGAAAAAAGCCTGAAAGATGTGCTGGAAGTCAGGCGTGCACTGGACGCCTTGTGTGCGGAGCTTGCCTGTGATAGAATCAGTGAAGAGGAAATGTCCGGGCTAAAAGAAGCATGTGCCGCTTTTGAACGGGCGACTGCCACGAAGGATGCCAGAATCATTGCCGAAGCGGATGTAGCGATTCATGATATTATTGTGCGTGCGGCCAATAATGACAGGCTGATTGTGCTGGTGAATAATCTTTCCGAGCAGATGTACCGGTATCGCTTTGAATATATTAAAGACGAATCGCAGCATCGGCGTCTTGTGGAAGAACACCGGGCCATCTATGAGAGTATCATAAAAAAGGATAAAGAAGCCGCCTCTAAAGCCGCAAGGATACACATTGATAATCAGGAGATTTCCATTATGAAGCAGATCCGCAGGGAACAGAGCGCCGAAAGACTGTATGAGAAATCCGGCAAAAGATAAGTACACCGTGAATAAAGAGGATAAATAAGGGTATAACTTCTGTATAAAAGAAAGACAGGAGTTATAAAATGAAGAAATGGAAATATGATATAAACAGACGCACGGCTTTAACTGTAATGAAGATTCTGCTGACTCTTCCGGTATTGGCCGGCTGGTGCGGTTTTTTATATCCGGATATCGCGTTTACCGAGGGAACCTGTAAGGCATACACCGCTGCAGGCGAAGAGAAAGAGGCGCAGCCGGGAATCGCGTTTTATGAGGAAATACTGCAGGCTAAGCCGGGCCAGATCCGCTTTAAAAGCCGTCTCCTGGAACTTCTCTTCCCGGAATGAGGGCTTTTGCACGGCCGAGTCGAAATAAAAAAAGGAACAGGTCAAATCATGAATCAAAACCAAGAATGTAGGAAACATGCCCCCATCGGGGTATTTGATTCCGGAGTCGGAGGACTGACCGTAGTGAGAGAAATCATGCGTCAGATACCCAACGAACGGATTGTATATTTCGGGGATACGGCAAGAGTGCCTTACGGGAGTAAATCAAAAGATACCGTTACCAGATATTCCAGGCAGATCGTTCGTTTCCTGCAGTCCTATCAGATTAAAACGATTGTTGTGGCATGTAATACGGCCAGCGCCTATGCTCTTGACGATATTGAAAAAGAAACGGATATTCCCATGATCGGCGTGGTAAAGCCGGGCGCAAGGACGGCGGCGGAGGTGACGAAAAACGGCAGGATCGGCGTAATCGGAACAGAGGCCACTATTGGCAGCAAGCTATATAACCAGTACATAAAACAATTAAATACGAATGTGCAGATTTATGGGAAGGCATGTCCTCTTTTTGTTCCTCTTGTGGAAGAGGGCTTATGGCAGGATCCGGTTACGGACGAGATTGCAACCAGATACCTTACGGAACTGATCGACATCGGTATTGACACTCTGATTCTTGGCTGTACCCATTATCCCCTGATCCGTTCCACACTCGGCAGGATTATGGGAGAGGCGGTAACACTGGTAAATCCAGCCTATGAGACGGCAAGAGAATTGAAGGATATGCTTCAATGCAGGGAGCTTTTGAATGATAAGCGGCCGGCTCTGGGTGAGAATCAGTATCAGTTTTATGTTAGTGACATGGCGGATAAATTTAAGAATTTTGCAAATTCTATAATCAAATACGGGATTTTATCGGCAAAAACCGTAAATATAGAGGAGTATTGATATGACGAAAGAGGTACTGTTATCCTTAAAAGGGTTGCAGTTTGACGGAATGGGGCAGGAGGATCTGACGACTATCCTGCCGGCAGAATATTATTGGAAAAACGGCAAACACTATGTGATCTATGAAGAGGTGGCGGAAGGATATACGGGCGCTACAAAAAATGTTATAAAGTTTCAGGATCACACGTTGGACGTTATAAAAAAAGGCGAGGTTAACGTACATCTTCTTTTTGAAGAAAACCGTAAAAATCTTTCCAATTATGCAACGCCCTTCGGGGAAATCATGGTGGGAATTAACACTACACACATGGAAATGACGGAAAATGAGAATCAGATCCGGCTGGACGTATCCTACGGTCTGGAAGTAAACTATCAGCATTTGGCGGACTGCAGAATTTCGTTAAATATCTGTCCGAGGCATGAGAGTGAAGAAATTTTTGAAAAACATGAGATGTCATAGTTTTTTACGGATTTGCGGCTACATTCAAAAAGTTCTGTCTTGCCGGTGGGAAGACAGAACTTTTTATGTAATACCTTTGTATTTTGCTACTTAACCGGTTTGGCTCCGGCTTTTTCCTGAAGTTTTTCGATTTTGGATTTAAGGAATCCCTTTTTCTTTGTTTCTTTTGGCATTTTTTTGCCGTGAAGACCTCTTACGTCCGTGATATAAATACCGCTGACAACAGCCTTTACTTCCTTTTTCACGGGAACGTCGTTGAAGATTTTTTCGTCGCATACCAAAGATACAATCTGGGGACCTACTTTGGCTTTCACAATAGGGAGCTTGGAACCGCGCATAAGCTTAGGCGTCTGGTCGATAACCATCTGAGGGAGGCCGGATTCTTTCAGCTTCATTCGCTTTTTGTCAATAATCAGCATGGATACTGTCTGCTTTGCGGCGTCGATCTGCGCCTGTTGTTCTTCTTGTTTTTTCTGGGCTTTTTTACCCAGGAAATATAATACGACCAGAATAATGGCCAAAATAATAACGATAACTAATAATACGATACCAAATGTTTTCACTGAATACCTCCGCTGCATGATTAAAATATTTACCATAGCATATTGTAACATTGTTTTTTTTAATAAGCAACCCGGAATCGTTGAATAGATGTTGGAAATGGTATATAATAGGGATGCTTAAAAAGTCGGGAGGCTGCGGCATGGAAATCATAACGGATTATGTGATTCCTGTATTTCAGGTTCTTTTCAGGAATCTGGTGTTTTTGAATATTGTTTTTGCTGTGATTATCGTATTTTTCCAGCGCCGGGAGCCTAAAAGCGTCTGGACCTGGCTGCTTTTGCTGTATTTTATTCCGATCCTGGGGTTTGTATTTTATCTGTTGATCGGAACGGACATGCATAAACGGAAAATGTTTAAGACAAAAGGAATTGAGGATCGTCTGAATGATGCGATCCGGCAGCAGGAACATCAGATTCGTAACCGGGAGCTTGAAAGGCAGGTGCCGGAGATTACGGGGTATGCGGATCTGGTGATGTATAATCTGGATACTATGGGCACGGTGCTTTCGGATGACAACGACCTGCAGATTTTAACGGACGGCAACGATAAGTTTGAGGCGTTGCTGGAGGATATCCGCAACGCAAAAGAATTTATTCATTTTCAATATTATATTATAAAAAATGATGTGGTGTTTTCAAGAATTCTGGAGGCGTTGCTGGAAAAAGTACGGGAAGGCGTGGAAGTGAGAATTCTTTTTGACGCTATGGGCTGCCGGTTTGTATCGCATCGGTTTTGGAAGGAACTGGAACTAAAGGGAATTAAAATCGCCGAGTTTTTTCCGGCTTTCCTGCGTAAATTCCACTTACGAATCAATTACCGCAACCACCGCAAGATCGTGGTGATCGATAATAAGACGGCTTATGTAGGCGGGTTTAATGTGGCGAAGGAATATGTGGGACTGGATAAAAAGTTTGGGTATTGGAGAGATACGCATCTGCGGATAATGGGAAGCGCCGTAATGGGACTTTCCATGCGGTTTTTACTGGATTGGAATTATGCGGCCCGGGAAAATCTTTTTAGCGATCCCCGGTATTTGACGGGAGCGGTTCCGGGGACAAAGGACCAGTGCGAGATTCAGATTATCAGCAGCGGCCCGGATGCACAGGAACAGACCATCCGTGATAATTATGTACGGTTAATCCATAAGGCCCGGAAAAGCATTTATATTCAGACGCCTTATTTTATACCGGATGAGGCTATGCTGACGGCTTTATATATTGCCATCCGGTCGGGAATAGAAGTGCATATTATGATACCGTGCAAGCCGGATCATCCGTTCGTATACTGGGCAACCTATTCATACATCGGGGATATGGTTATGGCCGGAGCCAATTGTTATACCTACAATAACGGGTTTCTCCATGCAAAAGGACTGATTGTGGACGAAAAAGTTTTCTGTTACGGTACGGCAAACATGGATATCAGAAGCTTTGCGCTTAATTTCGAAGTAAACGCGGTCGTATATGACGAGAAAAAGGCCCGGGAGATGACGGCAATATTTAAAGAGGATTTAAAACTCTGCAAAAAGATAACCAGAGACATTTATGCCGGCCGGAATCTGACGGTGCGGATTAAAGAACAGGTCAGCAGGCTTTTATCCCCGCTTTTATAGTCCGGATCTGTGAAAAGATTATGAATTCTTTTTAAAATATGGCAAAGTGACTTTCCTATGCCGTGATTTTGTGGTATAAATGTAAAAGACTCACAAAAAGGGATCAGACAAACAGGGAACTGTAAAACTAATGGAGGATTTTTTATGAAAAAGAGATTCATTGTATTGCTGGCGGCTGTGATCGCGGTATTTATGCTGGCGGGCTGCGGCGATAAGGAAGATAAGAAAGAAGAGACGCCGGATTCGAGTGAAAGCGAAGGTACGAATACGGACAACGTGACGTTAAAGGATTTTGATGTGGATGCGCTTGTTACTCTTGGTGAGTATAAGGGGCTGGAGGTAACGGTGCCGGAACCCTCCGTGGACGAAGCGCAGCAGCAGGCGTATGTGGAGAATATATTCTATAACGGGATTACCGAGGAAGCCGGGATTAAAGACAGGGCCGTAGAAGACGGCGACCAGGTTTATATTTCCTATGTGGGAACCATGGATGGGGAAGCGTTTAGCGGAGGTACTTCCGAAGGAACCTTTTTAAAGATCGGTTCCGGCCAGTATATTGCCGGATTTGAAGACGGTCTGATCGGTGTGACGCCGGGAGAGACGGTAGATTTGAACCTGACGTTTCCCGATCCGTATGATCCCAATCCCGATATGTCGGGAAAGGAAGTTGTGTTTACCGTAACGGTTATCTATATTGCGCCTGAGATTTCTGACGAAGCGGTACTTGCCATGGCAAACGAGAATTTTTCCAATGTAGACGAATTGAATCAGTACGTATACGACCAGCTTTTGACGCAGGCGCAGTCCGATTATGATATCCGTCTGGAAAATGCCGTGATCGAAGCTTTGCTGAAGAATACCACTTTTATAAAGGTGCCGGAAGCGCTGATTAACAAATATACCCAGAATATTCTGCAAAATATGACGACTGCGGCAGCTTCGTACGGATATGATGTGGATTCTTATACCAATATGCTTTACGGTATGGATTCCGTTATGATTTCCGCGCAGTTCGGGGAGGATTCCGCTAAACAGGGACTTGCGTTCCAGGCAATTGCCAACGCGGAAAATCTTACGGTAACAGACGAAGAGATGGATGAACAGCTGCAGAAATACGTGGAGGATTACGGTTTATCTTCCGTAGAGGAGCTTTTGGGCGATACGGATAAGGAAGATTACAGGGATTTCTTTATGTTTGATAAGGTTATCGACTATTTGATAGAAAACGCAGTGGTTCAGGCGGAATAATAGAGGGAGAACAGAATTATGAATTTGACGGACATCAGAGATTTATACCGGGAGAAAGAAAGCTATATTGGAAAGAAAATTACCGTAGGCGGATGGGTGAGAAGCATCCGCGATTCCAAAACCTTTGGATTTATTGTAATTAACGACGGAACGTTTTTTGAACCTTTGCAGGCCGTATACAGCGATACACTGGAGAATTTTGCGGTTATCAGCAAATTAAACGTAGGTTCCGCCATTGTCGTGACGGGAACACTGGTTGCGACGCCGGATGCAAAGCAGCCTTTTGAAATCCAGGCGGAGGAGGTGTTTGTAGAAGGCGCGTCTACTTCCGATTATCCTTTGCAGAAAAAGCGGCACAGCTTTGAATATCTCAGGACTATTTCTCATCTGCGTCCCCGGACCAATACCTTTCAGGCCGTTTTCCGGGTGCGTTCTCTGATTGCCTATGCGATTCATACTTTCTTTATGGAGAGAGGATTTGTCTATGTGCATACGCCTCTGATTACGGGAAGCGACTGCGAGGGCGCCGGCGAAATGTTCCAGGTGACTACCATGGATCTTAAAGACATTCCCAAAAATCAGGACGGAAGTATCGATTACAGCCAGGATTTTTTCGGAAAAGCCACGAATCTGACCGTCAGCGGGCAGCTGAATGTGGAAACCTATGCGTTTGCTTTTAAGAACGTATATACCTTCGGACCTACGTTCCGTGCCGAAAACTCCAACACCACCCGCCATGCCGCGGAATTCTGGATGATTGAACCGGAAATGGCGTTTGCGGATCTGAGGGATGATATGGTTCTGGCAGAGGCAATGTTAAAGCATATTATCCGGTACGTGCTGGAGAATGCCAGGGAAGAGATGGCATTCTTTAACCAGTTTGTTGATAAAGGATTAATAGACCGGTTAAATCATGTGCTCAAATCCGATTTCGGACATGTAACCTATACGGATGCAATCAAAATTCTGGAGCAGCATAATGATGAATTTGAATATAAGGTTTTCTGGGGATGCGATCTGCAGACGGAGCATGAGCGTTTTCTGACGGAAAAGGAATTTAAGCGTCCTGTTTTTGTGACTGATTATCCGAAAGAAATAAAGGCCTTTTATATGAAGCTGAATGAGGACGGCAAAACCGTGGCGGCAATGGACTGCCTGGTTCCCGGAATCGGTGAGATTATAGGAGGAAGCCAGAGAGAAGATAAGCTTGCGGTATTGGAAGCCAGAATGGAAGAAATGGGACTGAACAAGGAAGATTATGATTTCTATCTTGATCTGCGCAGGTATGGTTCGGTCAGACACGCGGGCTTTGGGCTTGGTTTTGAGCGCTGTGTCATGTATCTGACGGGAATGGGGAATATACGCGACGTAATTCCGTTCCCGCGTACCGTAAAAAATTGTGATTTATAAACAATTCGGCAATTGAAAGGTTTTACGTATGAAAAGAATGAAACGGTGGATCTGTCTTCTGGTTATGGGATTTGTATTTTGCTCAATCCTTGTGCCGGTAAGCGCATCTTCGATCAGCGAAATACAGCAGGAGATTCGGGATCAGCAGCAAAATCTGGATCAGGTCAATGAAAATATTTCTTCCCTGGAAGACGAACAGGATATTCTGGAAGAAGAAATTAATGATCTGGATGCGGAGCTTTTGAATATGCTGACCAGTATCGGAATCCTGGAGGATGATATTGCCGTTAAGGAAGAAGAGATTGTGACGGCGCAGGCAGAGTATGACGCTGCGGTGGCTACGGAGCAGGAACAATACGAAGCCATGAAGATCAGAATCCAGTATATGTATGAAAACGGCGATACCAGTTATCTGTCTATTCTTTTTGAGGCTGAGAGCATGTCCGATCTGCTGAACAAGGCGGAGTACGTGGAGCAGGTGTACGAATATGACCGGCAGAAGCTGGAAGAATATCAGGCATTTACCCTTCAGGTGGAGGCGCTTCGTGTGAATCTGGAGTGTGAAAGAGAAGCGCTTAATACCCAGAAGGCGGAGATGGAGGTTCAGCAGGCGTATTTAAATACGCTGTTGGATCAGAAAAAGGCACAGTCCGCAGATTATGAAGTGCAGATTGCCAAAGCAAAACAGGAAGCTGCTACCTATAAAGCCAAGATTAAGGAAGACGAGAAGAAGATTGCCAAATTAAAAGAAGAGGAACGGAAGAAACTGGCTGCGAAAAATGCATCGAAAACCACCGGAAATACCAATACGGCAACTATTATTACCAATGCCACCGGTTCGGAACTGGGCAAACAGATTGCCAATTATGCATGTCAGTACGTGGGTTGTCCCTATGTCAGCGGGGGAACGAGTCTAACGAACGGAGCCGATTGTTCCGGTTTTACATACCGCGTATATGCGGATTTTGGTTATTCGCTTCCCAGAACTTCTTATTCCCAGAGGAGTTCCGGCACGGGTGTGGATTATGCCAATGCACAGCCGGGGGATATTGTATGTTATGAAGGGCATGTGGGAATCTACATAGGGGGAGGTAAGATCGTTCATGCCAGTACACCGAGCAGTGGAATTAAGATCAGCAACGCCGAATACCGCCCTATAATAAGTGTACGGAGAATTATATAAGCGAAGTATGTACGCGGCAGGGGATCAATTTTTACAATATTGTTCTATGAATTCCACCGCCAGTGTTACCTGCTTCAGCAGGGGAAGTTCCTGAACGCCTACAACGTGATGACGGCATTTGTTAACCGGAAGAAGTACTTTTTGAGCGGCGCTTTGTCCGATTGCAACAGCCATGGCAGGGGTAATCTCTCCTAAAAGGGAATCCGCGGCAAGTATTCCGATAGGACCTGCGATAATATCCGCGTCTTTGCAGTTCACAAGCACGGGATTTTCTCCCGTTGCACCGGCATCCGCACCGGCACGCAGCATGGAGGCGGTAGCGATACTGTTCGTACCGATGGCAAGCAGCACGGGAAGTGTCTGCCTGCCATTATTTTTTTGAAACAACGGCGCGTTTTTGAGATTTTCTATAAGCAGGCTGCCCATTTTACCGCCTTGTCCGTCTATTACGATGATTTTCATATTCGATTCTCCTTGTATGGTTCCTGATTGCTGATTTCATTTTACAGGATTGCAGGGCAAAGTGCAAGATTATCGGAATAGCCAGTCATAACCCTTCAGAAAATCACATACAATGTAAAAAAGTATTCTGAGGGGTTCCTTTTGAAAGATTATATTGAGGAGCGTGCTATCAGTATCGCCAATTATATTATTGAAAACAATGCTACAGTCAGGCAGACGGCAAAGGAATTTGGCATCAGCAAAAGTACGGTACATAAAGATGTAACAGACCGCCTTATGCAGGTAAATCCTGCGCTTGCGAAGCAGGCAAGGAAGGTTCTTGATGTGAACAAATCAGAAAGACATATTCGGGGCGGACTGGCAACCAGAGAGAAATATCTGCATTTGGAGCATCGATAACATGAATGAAGGCGGAAAAGTGCGAAACAGCCTATTTTGTTTTGCACTTTTTTAATACCTGGCTTTCCGGTGTTTTTTGTTTTGACAAGCTTATGCTCTATAGCATATAATTGAAAACATGAGAAACTATGTCATAGAACATGAACAGCGGGAGAATTTTTACAATGGATAAGGAAATAATAATTGTTCTGGATTTTGGCGGGCAATACAATCAGTTGATTGCCAGAAGGGTCAGGGAGTGTAACGTTTACTGTGAGGTACATCCCTATAGTTTAAGCCCGGATAAAATAAAGGCGATGAATCCGAAAGGCATTATTTTTACGGGGGGACCTAACAGCGTATACGGCGAGGACTCTCCGCTTTGCGACAAAGCCGTTTTTGAACTTGGCGTGCCGGTTCTGGGGATTTGCTACGGTTCTCAGCTGATGGCGCATGTGTTTGGCGGCAGGGTGGCTACAGCGCCTGTCAGCGAATACGGTAAGACAGAGGTTGAAGTCGATACGGCAAAAGCAATTTTCAAGGGCGTTTCCTCCAAAACGGTTTGCTGGATGAGTCACACCGATTATATTGAAAGCGTCCCGGAAGGTTTTGTGGTAACGGCACATACGCCGGTCTGTCCCGTGGCGGGCATGGAGAATGCAGAAAAAGGACTGTATGCGGTTCAGTTTCATCCCGAGGTAATGCATACCCAGGAAGGTATTACCATGCTTCGCAATTTTGTTATGAATATCTGCGAATGTAGGGGCGACTGGAAAATGGATTCTTTTGTGGAAAGCGCCATCCGGGATTTACGGGAACGGATCGGCGGCGGCAAGGTGCTCTGTGCTCTTTCCGGCGGGGTAGACTCTTCGGTAGCGGCGGTGCTTTTATCAAAAGCTGTAGGAAAGCAGTTAACATGCGTATTTGTGGACCACGGCCTTCTTCGAAAAAACGAGGGAGACGAAGTAGAGGCGGTATTCGGACCCGAAGGTCCGTATGACTTGAATTTTGTGCGTGTGAATGCACAGGAACGTTTTTATGGTAAACTTGCCGGGGTGACGGAGCCGGAGGCAAAACGTAAAATTATCGGAGAAGAATTTATCCGTGTTTTTGAAGAAGAGTCAAAGAAAATCGGTGCGGTGGATTTTCTGGTGCAGGGTACGATTTATCCGGATGTGATTGAAAGCGGTCTGGGAAAAAGCGCCGTGATCAAGTCCCATCATAATGTGGGTGGTTTGCCGGACTATGTTGATTTTAAGGAAATTGTGGAGCCGCTTAGGCTTTTGTTTAAGGATGAAGTGCGGAAAGCCGGCCTGGAGCTTGGAATTCCGGATTATCTTGTGTTCCGTCAGCCGTTTCCGGGACCGGGACTTGGTATTCGGATTATTGGTGAAGTGACGCCGGACAAGGTTCGGATCGTGCAGGAGGCGGATTATATTTATCGTGAGGAGATCGCCAAAGCCGGGATTGATAAAGAACTGGGGCAGTATTTTGCTGCGATTACGAATATGCGCTCCGTGGGGTGCATGGGGGATGAGAGGACTTATGATTATGCCGTTGCACTGCGTGCCGTGACAACGTCTGACTTTATGACGGCAGAGGCGGCACAGCTTCCTTGGGATGTTCTGGGAAAGGTGACGAACCGGATTGTGAACGAGGTGAAGGGGGTTAACAGGGTACTTTATGATTGTACTTCTAAGCCGCCGGGGACGATTGAGTTCGAGTAGTAAACAGAGAGCCGGGAAGCCGCATAAACAGCGGACTTTCCGGCTTTTGATTTGGGGCGTGATACCTTTTTGATACCTATATCTTGATTATTATTTTATAAAGGTTCAGATGAATTGACAATTATTGATTCAGCTAAAAATCTCATTAGTGGAATTTCTTTGGATAATTCTTCTTTATCTTTAAATGGCTTGTATAGACCACGCTCTGATAAACGTGTTTCATTGGATTTATTGTGGACTAAAGCATTACGCGTTTTATATATTCGCGCGGCTAATTTTTTAGGTAGTTTATCATTTGATAAATCACGCAAGTTTACAGAATCACCTTTAGAGAAGGTGATTTCGTGGTTGAAGTAATAGTCTATGATAGCGGAATCATATGATGATAAATCCTGTATAAGTTCTGATAAATTAATATATTTTCTGATAGTTAATTCTAGTGCTTCTAATTCTGAGCCTTGGAAATCTTCTTTGTTTTGGTGATTTTTCTTTTTTATAGTATCAATTAATTTTATAACATCTTTTTTCCTTTTTGATGAAAATCCCGGATGTTGGAGGATATCTTGAATGTTTTTTAATAAATCCTCATTGTAAACATCTTCAAAAAAGTATTCTAATATATGATAAAATCCTATAAATTTTACAAAAGGATCATAAGAAGCCAAAGCCATATAATATTGTTCTGTTAACTCATTTGCATATGAAAGTTTCGGTGGCATTAATTCATCAATATTATGTACTCGATGTATACTTTGAAATGTACGTTTGGGGAAAAGTACGTCAGGTGACGTAATAGGTTTTAAAACTAAATCTAAATTATATGCAAGATTAAATAAGTGAGATTTAGTAAAAGAGATTATTTTATCTTTAGATATAGGTTTGTTGCATTGAACATAAATCGCATAAGGAAGGCGTATGATTAATCTCAATATATTAAAAAATGATTTATTTTCTAAATTTGCACAACGATTTTGAAACATAGAGTAAGGAATTTTTAAGGATATATGTCCGTTCTCATAGGTTGCTAATATATGGTAAAATAGTTCGTCAGAGACTTCCCTAAATGAGTAGGTAATCCCATTTTCTGAATCTATAATAGAAGTTGCCATTAATTTATTCTCAAAATTAATAGAAAAGCCTCTACGGAAATCAGTTTCCGGGGAATCGACTAAGCACTCATACTGATAATCAGTTATAAGTGAATAAGGTTGATAGGAAGCTTGACATGCTCTATTCTTTAAATTTTCAAAATCACTTTTAGTATAAACATATTCATTTTGGTCTATTTTATAGAATAGTTTTTCTTCATCATAAGTATAGTCCATCGTATCTCGAAAAAAACGATTGCAATTATCTATTTTAATACAAAAATCATTCCAGTCCATGTCAATTCTCCTATTCATTTGATGAGCTACTTTATTTTTGTGTGTTTTTATATATTTCTCCACTTGTAACTATTATTTTTCTTGTCATTTCCTTTTTCATCAACACTGCTACTCGTAGCAGGCCAGTTGATTTTCCACTCAAAATATTCGTCCTCTGAAATTTCGCCGCTTTTCAACTGTTCTTTCCGCAGACACCACTCCCGCATGAAATCATTGACTAATCCATACTCTAACCACATACCCACTGGGGCATGAGCAGGCCAGTCATCATTGTCATAGTAACGCACCGATTTATCATCAGAAGCGTTGCATTTGCCGGGAT
>CAJUNP010000001.1:310346-346809 GCA_910587935.1 uncultured Lachnospiraceae bacterium | reverse complement strand
AAAAATAGGTTCTGAAAGCCCCATGAAATAAGGGCTGAAGATTCCGAGAAGTTATCTCAGTAAAACGGAGGATTGGTATGGAACGTGAAAAATTAATAAAAGGGCTTGTTTCTATAGCCGTTATCATACTTCTATGTACTGCCGGCAGCCGCCTGCTCTTTAAATCCGGTGAAACTTTGCAGGATTACGGGCAAAAAAACCCTGAGATGGCATATGATGATACTAAGAACGATTCTGTGGAAGAACCCCCGAAGGAGGAAATCATGAATTCCCCCGCAAACGAAACAAATACCGTATCCGGTCCGTCCATGTCAGTGCCGGCAGATATTTTCCCGAACCGTGTGATTTATAAGGATGATTTCTATTATGAACCTTTAAACGAAGAGATAAAAGCAAAAATCACCGGTGTCAGCTATCCCGCGGTCCGGAAAGATGCTGCTTCGAACGGGGACGTTACGGTTTCAGACAATTCATCGCGGCCTGAAACCGCAATTACTTATGAAGACTTACGCTATGTTCATATTCTCCATTACGATTTTAACGGAAAAGCCGTAGAAGGGGAACTGATCTGCAACGCTTTAATTGCGCAGGATCTGATCGAAATCTTTTATGAGTTGTACCGGGCGGAATATCAGATCGAAAGAGTACGCCTGATCGACGAATATCTTGCGGACGACGACTTGTCTATGGAAAACAACAATACTTCGTGTTTTAATTACCGTGTTGTAGAAGGCACTGAAAAGCTTTCCAAGCATGCTTATGGCCTGGCGGTTGATATCAATCCGTTTTACAACCCTTATGTCCGCTACAACAAAGACGGGAGCCTTCACATCGATCCCAAAGGAAGCGAATCGTATGCCGACCGTTCCGGAGATTTTCCGTTTAAAATCGATGATAACGATCTTTGCCTGAAGCTTTTTAAAGAACACGGCTTTACATGGGGCGGCGATTGGAATTCCATGAAAGATTACCAGCATTTCCAGAAAACATTTGATTAAACCAAAAACAGAGACTTCAAAAGTCTCTGTTTTTAACCGTTTATTTATATTTCCTTTATACCAGTTCCAGAACAACTTCCAGCGCGCCGTCGCCCTTACGCTGTCCGATCTTAATAATACGGGTATAACCGCCCTTACGGTCGGCATACTTTACGCCATACTCATCAAACAGTTTTGCAACCAGATCCACTTCTTTTGTTCCTCTTTTTCTTCCTGCAGCTGCGGTGGGAACCTCTTTTACAGGATACAGTACTCTGAGCATCTGACGTCTTGCATGAAGTCTGCTGGGAAGATCCTTTTTAATTTCTTTCTCAACGGTATCGAATTTGGTAACTTTCTTGCCGTCTACCACCTCTTTAACGCGCTTGCCGTCTTTGTCCTTTACGGGAACTTTGGCGGTAACCTTTACCATCTCGAAATTATCCTTCTCTTTAATTCCAAGAGCAATCAGACCTTCTGCAATTTTGCGAACTTCTTTTGCCTTCGCTTCGGTGGTTACAATTTTGCCATGCCAGAGAAGCGCAGTTACCTGTGATCTCAACAGTGCCTTTCTCTGATCTGATGTTCTTCCGAGTTTTCTATACTTTGCCATTTTCTTAATCCTTTCATTCCTGGTGCATCCGGCTACGCTCTTTGGTCTTATTAGCCGAATGTTTATTGTTCCAATCCTGAGTTACACCGGAAATGAGCTCTTTGGTCTTACCCTTTCCGATTCGCCATAATTGTAATATGCTTATTCTTCACTGGGATTCAGCTGAAGTCCAAGCTCTTTTAATTTTGCAAGAACTTCCTCCAGAGATTTCCGTCCCAGATTACGGACTTTCATCATATCTTCGGAAGTCTTATTTGTTAATTCTTCTACGGTATTGATACCTGCCCGTTTCAGGCAGTTGTAGGAACGAACAGACAGCTCCAGTTCATCAATACTCATTTCCAATACTTTCTCTTTTTCATCGTCTTCCTTTTCTACCATCACTTCCGCAGTTCTGGCATTTTCAGATAAATCGATGAAAAGACTTAAGTGTTCGCTGAGTACTTTTGCAGCTAAGCTGACAGCTTCGTCCGGAACCAAAGATCCGTTTGTATATACATCCAGCGTCAACTTATCAAAATCTGTAATCTGACCTACACGGGTATTCTCTACGGTAACATTAACTCTCTCAACCGGAGTGTAAATTGAATCGATTGCAATCACTCCGATCGGCAAATCATCGTGTTTGTTTTTATCCGCGCTTACATAGCCTCTTCCTCTGGTAATGGTAAGCTCCATGTACAGCTTGCTTTCCTTGCCGCCGCTTAAAGTAGCGATTACCAGGTCAGGATTGAGAATTTCGATATCCTGATCCACCTGAATATCCGAAGCTCTCACTACGCCCTCGCCTTCAAACTCGATATATGCAGTCTTAGGTTCGTTCGTCTCGCTGTTATTGCGGATTGCAAGGCTTTTTATATTCATGATGATCTCGGTAACGTCTTCTTTCACACCGGGAATGGAACTGAACTCATGCAGAACGCCTTCAATCTTAATCTGGCTGACTGCAACGCCCGGCAGAGAAGAAAGCATGATTCTTCTTAAAGAGTTGCCCAGAGTAATTCCGTATCCTCTTTCCAAAGGTTCTACGACGAACTTACCATACTTTTTATCTTCAGAGATCTCCACAACCTCAATATTTGGTCTTTCAAATTCAAACACTGCAAATACCCTCCTTTACGAACATAATAATCGATCCTTAATCGCTCATTATTTGGAATATAACTCGACGATAAGCATCTCATCTACAGGAACGTCAATCATTTCTCTGGTAGGAAGAGATTTTACAGTACCTTTGAAGTTTTCAAGATCAACATCCAGCCATTCGGGCACTAATCTTCCCGCAGTAATTTCTGCGATGTCTTTATATCTCTGAAGTCCTCTTGATTTCTCTCTGATTTCGATTACGTCGCCGGCCTTACAAAGATAAGAAGGAATATTTACGGATTTGCCGTTTACAAGTACATGCTTGTGGCCTACAACCTGTCTGGCTTCTCTTCTGGTTCTTGCATAGCCCATTCTGAAGACGATGCTGTCCAGTCTGCTTTCAAGCATAACCATCAGGTTCTCACCGGTCTGGCCTTTCATACGATCGGCTTTTTCATAATAATTACGGAAAGGTTTTTCAAGAACTCCGTAAATAAATTTTGCTTTTTGTTTCTCTCTTAACTGAAGACCATACTCGCTGACTTTCTTGCCAGCTCTTGCATTGGTTCTGTTCGACTTTTTGTCATATCCCAAATATGCGGGTTCTAATCCCAAAGATCTGCATCTTTTTAATACCGGTACTCTGTTAACTGCCATTTTATTAATTCCTTTCTTCGGCTCACGCCCAAACTATTGTTTACAACACTTTCGTGTTTTCTTCCAACCTGCTGCTGTCACTCCCACATTATACGCGGCGGCGTTTCGGAGGACGGCATCCGTTATGAGGAACGGGAGTTACGTCGCGGATGCTTGTAACTTCCAATCCACATGCCTGAAGTGCACGGATCGCCGCTTCACGTCCTGAACCGGGTCCTTTTACGAAAACGTCAACCGTTTTCAGACCATGGAGGAGAGCTGCTTTGGTAGCCGTCTCGGCTGCCATCTGTGCTGCATAGGGAGTAGATTTCCTTGAACCTCTAAAACCAAGACCGCCGGCACTTGCCCAACTCAATGCGTTACCTTCAGTATCCGTAAGGGTAACGATGGTATTGTTAAAGGAAGACTGAATATGTGCCTGTCCACGTTCAACGTTTTTCTTAACGCGCTTTTTTGTTACTTTTTTTGCAACTTTTTTAGCCATTTCTAAACTAACCTACTTTCTTCTTTAATCGATTTTCTGCAACATCATGTAAAATTATTTCTTCTTATTTGCTACGGTTCTCTTGGGACCTTTTCTGGTTCTTGCGTTGGTCTTTGTTTTCTGACCGCGGACAGGAAGTCCCTTTCTGTGACGGATACCGCGATAGCATCCGATTTCCTGTAATCTCTTGATATTGAGCGCAATTTCACGTCTCAAATCACCTTCTACCGTCATGGTAGCGTCGATCACTTCACTGATTTTTTTAACTTCTTCATCTGTCAACTCTCTAACACGAGTGTCAGGATTAACGCCTGCCTGCGCGAGAATCTTGTTTGAACTTGTTCTTCCTATTCCATAGATATAAGTCAAACCAATCTCCACACGTTTTTCTCTGGGTAAGTCAACACCTGCAATACGAGCCATTTACGTTTCCTCCATTTTTCTTTCTGACACAAATGTGTCTGCACATCTGTGCTTTTGTGCATGGATTCTATCATGCATCTGTTACTAATTGACTGGGGCTTTCCGCCCAACCGACTTTCGTCAGTCTTTCCGATACAAACTCGGTATCAAGAAGTAATCTCCCGTAAGCTCTTAGGTCTATCTATTATTAAAAGCGCCAGTACACAGAACATACTAACGCGCAGCCGCTCATAACGATAAGACAAGAACTCACATCCCTTACTTACATTCAGGTCGGTGATTATCCTTGTCTTTGTTTGTGCTTGGGATTCTCACAGATCACTCTGATCTTCCCTTTTCTTTTAATGATTTTGCACTTCTCGCAAATCGGTTTTACTGATGATCTAACCTTCACGTTAAACCCTCCTTTCAAAAAAGACCGTTTTACATTATAACATGTCAAGCGCTATAATGCAAGAGTTTATTTAAATCACAGTAATTTCTGCCGCAAACGGATTACTTATCTCTCCAGATAATTCTCCCCTTTGACAGATCATACGGCGACAACTCCAAAGTAACCTTATCACCCGGTAAAATACGGATAAAATTCTGCCTCAGCTTACCGCTGATATGCGCTAACACCCTGTGGCCGTTTTCCAGTTCTACCTGAAACATGGTGTTCGGCAGCTTTTCAACTACAGTTCCTTCAATTTCAATGACATCCGCTTTTGACATAAATACCTCCTAAATCTGTTTATGATCTTTCATTTCATACAATTTAACAGCCCGCCTTATTTCTTCGTCGCGGACATCTTCGCCGTTTTGAAGCCTGTTTTTCAATTCCTTATCCACATCCGTCTCAATAATCTGAATGTGCTTTTTATTCTTACGCTTGGGATTCGCAAGCTTTTTCAGCCTCCCGTCACATAAGTAAACGTATTCTTCATCCTCTCGGATTATGATATAAAGTCCGCCTTTATCATGCCCCGCTTTAGAAGCCGCCATGTTTCCTGTCATGTCCCTACCTCCCTCTAATAAAGGGTGAGAATCTCCGGTTCTCCGTCCGTAATCAAAATCGTATTCTCATAATGGGCCGACAGGGAGCCGTCCTCCGTAACCACCGTCCAGTCGTCGTCCAGCCATTCCACATCCGCACGGCCCATATTAATCATGGGTTCTACCGCCAGGGTCATTCCCGCTTCGAGCCGGATTCCTTTCCGGCGCTGCGCAAAGTTGGGAATCTGCGGATCTTCATGAAGATGCGTCCCAATCCCGTGGCCTACCAGATCTCTTACAATTCCATAACCAAAGGATGTTACATAAGCGTCAATTGCATTGGAAATATCATGAAGATGATTGCCGGCTTTTGCCATTTTAATTCCTTCAAAAAAACTTTGTTTCGTAACCCGGATCAGGTTTTCCGCTTCCGGGCTGATCCGTCCTACCGCATGAGTTCTCGCTGCATCGGAATGATATCCCTTATAAATCAAACCTGCGTCCAGACTTACGATGTCCCCTTCCTGCAGGATCCGTTTCCTGCTTGGGATACCATGTACTACCTCGTCATTAACCGATACACAGATAGAGGCGGGATATCCGTTGTAATTTTTAAAATTGGGGACGCATCCCATATCGCGGATCATCTTATCGCCCATGATGTCAATATCCATCGTTGTCATTCCCGGTCTGATTGCATGCTCCAGTTCCTGATGCACTTTTGCCAGTAATCGGCAGGACTCCCGCATCAGTTCAATTTCTCTTTCCGATTTAATCGATACAGCCATCTTAAATCTCCTTAAAAACATCTGCCGCTTATTCTAATATGGAAACGATGGAATGAAAAACCGCTTCCATGTCTTTCGTGCCGTCTACTGCCTTTAAGATACCTTTTTGGGTGTAAAAATCAATTAAAGGCTGTGTCTGCTCATGGTAAACATGCAGGCGGTTCTGTACGGTTTCCGGTTTATCGTCATCGCGCAGTACCAGTTTTTCTCCGCACGTATCGCAAATTCCTTCTTTTTGGGGCGGAATATGCTCTACATGATAGGTCGCGCCGCAGCTTAAACATGCACGCCGCCCTGACATTCTTTTTATAATATTTTCATCCGGTACATTTACGTCGATTGCATAATCAATCTTATCTCCAAGTCCGTTTAACGCCTGATCAAGTACCTCCGCCTGCGGAATGGTTCTTGGAAATCCATCCAGCACATAGCCGTTCCTGCAATCCTCTTTCGCCACACGGTCCAGCAGAATTTTAACGGTCAGTTCATCGGGAACCAGCAGCCCCTGATCCATATACTGTTTCGCTTCTTCTCCCAGCTTTGTACCTTCCTTAATATTGGCACGGAAAATATCTCCGGTAGAAATATGAGGAATTGCATATTTTTCCGCAATCATTTTCGCCTGTGTTCCTTTTCCTGCGCCGGGCGCACCTAACATAATAATTTTCATTTTTCCTCCATTCCGCCATGACAGGCTTTCAAAAATATATAAAAAGACTCGTCTCTTCCAATAACTGACAAACCGTTTTATATATTCTTAAAATAATAAAATCAGAAGGAGCGTCTCCTTCTTTTAAAGAGCTTCCGGAAAGGACATCCAGTAATATGCCCTTCCGGAAAAACTTTTCATTAATCATTCAAAAAACCTTTATAATTACGTACAAGCATCTGAGACTCAACCTGTTTCATTGTCTCAAGAATAACGCTTACGATAATGATAAGGCTTGTTCCGCCAAAGGAAATGTTCGCGTTAAACACTCCCTGGAAGATAAACGGCAGGATACCGACTATGGTAAGTCCGCACGCACCGATAAAAATAATATAATTCAAAATTCTGGTTAAGTAATCACTGGTAGGTTTTCCTGGTCTGATTCCCGGAATAAAACCGCCCTGCTTCTTCATATTATTGGCAATCTCCAAAGGATTGAAGGTTACGGAAGTGTAAAAGTAAGCAAAAAATACTACTAACACAATATAGATCAATAAGCCAATACTGTAATACCAGGATTCTTTTGTAAATCTGCACCAATTACCGGAATTAAGCACAGCCAGAACCTTAGCCCATGCACCGGTTCCCTTATACCCTGCCAGCGAGCTGATAATAATGGGAAACTGCATAATGGAAGAAGCAAAAATAATCGGAATAACCCCGGAGGTATTAACCTTCAGCGGAATATTCGTTGACTGGCCTCCAACCATTTTTCTTCCCTGTATCTTTTTTGCGTATTGCACAGGTATTTTGCGGATGCCGTCGTTCAAAATAATAACAAGAACAACCATTCCTATAATTATTGCAAGAATAATCACTGCTGCAAGTACTGCAGATGCAAAAGCGCCTTTTGCAATCTGAGGCTGTACAAAAGTATTGTATAAGCCTGTCAGATCCTGCGGCATACGTGAAATAATATTGATTACAAGTACAATGGAAATACCGTTTCCAATGCCGTTTTCCGTAATTCTCTCACCAACCCACATTAAGAATGCGCTGCCGGCTGTAAGGGCTGCAATGACCGTAATCACATTGAGGAAATTGTATTCCTGCAAAAGTCCCTGACCGCCAAAACCGATTGCCAGAGCAGAAGCCTGCAATAGCGCCAATGCAACCGTCACATATCGGGTAATGGACGCAATTTTCTTCCTTCCGTCTTCTCCGTCACGCTGCATCTCCTCCAGCTTTGGAATCGCTATGGTAAGAAGCTGCATAATAATGGACGAAGTAATATAAGGCGTAATATTCAGCGCCAGTATTGACATCTGTAAGAATGATCCTCCGGTAAAAGCATCCAGAATACTAAATATATCTCCTGTCTGTTGTTCAAACCAGGATGCAAAATAGGTTCTGTCTATTCCCGGAACCGGAAGGGAGGAACCGATACGGATTACAATCAGCATCACAAAGGTGAAAAATATCTTATTTCTTATTTCTTTTATTTTAAACGCATTTTTTAGTGTTGTAAGCATTACATCACCTCAGCAGTTCCACCAAGCGCCTCAATTTTTTCTTTTGCAGATGCACTGAATGCATTCGCCTTTACATTGAGTTTTTTGGTAAGTTCTCCGTTTCCAAGTATCTTCACACCATCTCTGGGATTCTTAACAATACCTTTTTCAATCAAAGTATTTACGTCAACCGTGCTTCCGTCTTCAAATGCTTCCAAAGCGCTTAAATTAACAATAACGATATCCAGCGAATTACGATTTGTAAATCCTCTTTTGGGAATACGTCTGTACAAAGGCATCTGACCGCCTTCAAATCCTGCTCTGGGCGCTCCGGAACGCGCTTTCTGGCCTTTGTGTCCTTTTCCCGCCGTCTTACCGTTTCCTGAACCATGACCGCGGCCTCTTCTAAAATTATCACTGTGCTTAGAACCTTCCGCAGGTCTTAAATTCGATAATTCCAATGACATTTCTGACACCTCCTTCTGTTATACTTCTTCAACTTTTATTAAATGTCTGATTTGTTGGATCTGTCCTCTGGTGGCGTCGTTGTCCGGCAGTACAATGGACTTGTTCAATTTACGAAGTCCCATGGATTGAACCGTTTTTTTGTGTTTGGGAACCGCACCAATGGTAGACTTTACCAAAGTAATTTTTAACATTTTCTGTTCTGCCATTTCAAATTCTCCTTTCTATAAGCCTTATTAATTCATGGCTTAAGCTAATACCTCGTCAATGGATTTGCCACGGTTACGAGCTACTTCTTCAGGAGACTTAAGCTGGCTTAAACCGGCAATCGTCGCAAGTACAACATTCTGCTTATTATTAGAGCCAAGAGACTTGGTACGGATATTTTTAATACCTGCAAGCTCGCAGACTACACGCGCAGGACCTCCGGCGATAATACCGGTACCTTCGGGAGCTCTCTTTAAAAGAACGTTAGCGGAACCGTATTTACCGATAAAATCATGTGTAATACTACTGTTTTCATCTAATGCAATCTTAACGATATGCTTAACGGCGTCTTCTTTTCCTTTACGGATCGCCTCGGGAATTTCAACAGCTTTGCCAAGCCCGGCGCCTACATGACCATTACCGTCACCAACTACCACCAAAGCGGTAAAACGCATATTACGTCCGCCTTTAACGGTTTTGGTAACACGTTTGATGGTAACTACTTTATCGGTCAGCTCTAACTGGCTTGCATCTATGATCGTATGTTTCATGTCTTATGCCTTCCTTTCCTAGAATTGTAAGCCAGCTTCTCTGGCTGCATCAGCTAATGCTGCGATTTTACCCTGGTATATAAAGCCGCCTCTGTCAAAAACAACGGTGGTGATACCTTTTTCCAATGCTCTTTTAGCAATGACGGTTCCTAAATATGCTGCTGCATCAACGTTATTGGTCTTTTCAATCTCTGCCTTTACGTCTTTTTCAAGGGTAGAAGCAGCGACTAACGTATTCCCAACTGTATCGTCGATAATTTGAGCATACATATGATTATTACTCCTAAACACAGACAAACGAGGTCTTTCAGCAGTGCCTCTGAAACGGTTACGTATTCTTCTGTGTTTGTTTTCACGAACTTCTTGTCTGGATTTCTTACTAACCATTTTCACACTCTCCTTATCTATTTCTTACCAGTCTTACCAACTTTACGTCTGATTGTCTCATCAGCATACTTAATACCCTTGCCCTTATAAGGCTCAGGTCTTCTCTTGTCTCTGATTTCAGCTGCGAATTGGCCAACTTTTTCTTTATCAATACCTTTAACAAGGATAACGTTCTGTCCCTCAACCACTGTTTCGATTCCTTCCGGATCCGTCATCTCTACGGGATGAGAATATCCAAGGTTAAGAGTTAAGATTTTACCGGATTTAGCCGCCCTGTAACCGACGCCGTTTACTTCCAGCTTCTTCTCATAACCTGCGGTTACGCCGACTACCATATTGTTAATCAGGGTTCTGGTTAAACCGTGCAGGGATTTCATTCTCTTTAAATCATTGGGTCTGGCTACCGTTACTTGTGCGCCCTCGACTTTAATTTCCATCTCAGACGGAAGGACTCTCTCCAGAGTGCCCTTAGGACCTTTTACAGTCACTTTATTATTTTCTGCAACTTCCACAGTTACGCCTGCGGGAATCGCGATTGGCATTCTTCCTATACGTGACATGCCCGTACCTCCTATAAAAATAGTGTCTTTTCAGTTACCATACAAATGCTAATACTTCGCCGCCAACCTGAAGTTCTCTGGCTTTTCTGTCTGTTATTACGCCCTGGTTGGTGGAAATAATGGCTACGCCAAGTCCTCCAAGAACCTTCGGTAAATCTTCCTTGCCCGCATATACGCGAAGACCGGGTTTTGAAATCCTTTTAATTCCGGAAATGATCTTCTCATTCTTATCCGCACCATATTTTAAGGTGATATGAATCGTTTTGAAATTTCCGTCTTCGATGAGATCATATTTTTTAATGTATCCTTCATTTAAAAGAATATCTGCAATCGCAATTTTCATTTTAGATGCAGGCACATCAACGGTATCATGTTTTGCAGTATTTGCGTTACGGATTCTTGTAAGCATATCTGCAATGGGATCGCTCATTGTCATTTGAATTGCCTCCTTCCTTACTTACCAACTTGACTTCTTAACGCCGGGAATCTGACCCTTGTATGCTAATTCACGGAAGCAAATTCTGCAAATTCCGTATTTTCTTAAATAAGCATGTGGACGACCACAGATTTTGCAGCGTGTATATGCTCTGGTAGAAAATTTCGGCTTACGCTGCTGTTTAATCTTCATTGCTGTCTTAGCCATGAATAAACCTCCTTTTATTTTTCGAACGGCATGTTAAATAAGGTTAATAACTCGCGTGCTTCTTCATCTGTTTTAGCAGTGGTAACAACGATAACGTCCATACCCCTTACTTTATCTACTTTGTCATACTCAATCTCAGGGAAGATAAGCTGTTCTTTAATACCCAGCGCATAATTTCCTCTGCCGTCGAACGCATTCGGGTTAACGCCTCTAAAGTCACGTACACGGGGTAATGCAAGGTTTACAAGACGATCCAAAAACTCATACATCTTTTCACCGCGAAGGGTGGTCTTACATCCGATTGCCATGCCTTCACGTATTTTAAAGTTTGCAACGGAATTCTTAGCTTTCGTAAGAATTGCTTTCTGTCCGGTTATGGTTTCCATATCCTTCACCGCAGACTCTAAAATCTTTGCATTTTCCTTTGCTTCTCCAACGCCCATGTTAACGACGATCTTGTCGATCTTGGGCACTTCCATTTTATTTTTATATCCAAACTTTTTAACCATAGCGTCTACGATTTCGTTATAATATAAATCTTTCAGTCTACTCACGCCTTACGACCTCCTTTCCTGCATTAATCGATCACTTCGCCGGTTGTTTTTGCGAAACGTACCTTTTTGTCATTTTCAATCTTGAAACCGATTCTGGTTACTTTACCTTTGTGGACATACATAACGTTCGAAATATCCATAGGAGCTTCTTTTTGAATAATTCCGCCATTCTGGTTTGCCGCCGAAGGTTTTGCATGTTTTGTTACAATATTAATTCCCTCAACGATCACCCTTCCGTTTTTCCTGTCAACGGAAACAACTTTGCCTTCTTTGTCTTTGTCTTTGCCGGCAATCACTTTAACTGTGTCGCCTTTCTTAATTTTCATAGTTGACATAGGGCACCTCCTTATAATACTTCGGGAGCCAGAGACACAATTTTCATAAACTGTTTCTCACGAAGCTCTCTTGCTACTGGTCCAAAAATACGTGTTCCTCTCGGAGTCTTGTCATCTTTGATAATAACAGCAGCATTTTCATCAAATTTAATATAAGAACCGTCTTTGCGACGAGCGCCTTTTACAGTACGAACTACGACTGCTTTTACAACGTCACCTTTTTTTACAACGCCGCCTGGTGTTGCATCTTTAACAGAAGCAACGATGGTGTCGCCGATATTTGCATATCTTCTTGTAGAGCCGCCCATAACGCGGATGCAGAGCAGTTCTTTTGCACCTGTATTATCAGCAACTTTAAGTCTGGTTTCCTGCTGAATCATGCTAATTCTCCTTCCAAAATATTACTGGACTTTGAAATTGTCAGTTATTTACTTAACCGAAGTCAAAGTTATTTAACTTTTTCTACAACTTCTACAAGTCTCCATCTCTTATCCTTTGATAAGGGTCTTGTTTCCATTACTTTTACGGTATCGCCAATGTTGCATTCATTGTTCTCATCATGCGCTTTCAACTTATAAGTCTTCTTAACGATTTTCCCATAAAGAGGATGTTTTACATGATTCTCAATTGCAACAACAATCGTTTTATCCATTTTATTGCTGACTACTTTACCAGTACGTGTTTTTCTAAGATTTCTTTCTTCCACGACTTAATCTCCTTTCTGAAGCGTAACGCACCCGCCTTATTGAGCCTTTGCTTTCTCAGTAATAACCGTCTGAATCCTGGCAATATTTCTTCTTACTTCTTTAATTCTCGCCGTGTTATCCAACTGGTTGGTTGCGTTCTGGAATCTCAAATTGAAAAGTTCTTTTTTAGCAGCTACTAACTCCTGCGCTAAATCTGCATCTGATTTTTGTTTTAAATCTTCTACATATTTGTTAATTTTCATTTGACACACCACCTTCCAAATCTGCTTTAGAAACTATCTTACATTTACATGGAAGCTTATGCATAGCAAGACGTAATGCTTCGCGTGCCGACTCCTCGGGAACGCCTGCAATTTCAAACATCACACGGCCTGGCTTAACAACCGCTACCCAATATTCCAAAGTACCTTTACCGGAACCCATACGTGTTTCCGCGGGCTTTGCCGTAACCGGCTTATCCGGGAAAATCTTGATCCATACCTTACCGGTACGTTTTGTATAACGAGTCAGAGCCACACGGGCTGCTTCAATCTGATTTGACTTAATCCACGCCGGTTCTGTAGCTATCAGACCAAATTCACCGTAGGTCAGTGTATTTCCACGTAACGCTTTGCCCTTCATGGAACCACGGAACTGTTTACGACGTTTAACTCTTTTTGGCATTAACATTATTTATCGCTCCCTTCCTTATTTGCCTTAGCAGGAAGTACCTCACCCTTGTAAATCCAAACTTTAACTCCGACTTTACCGTATGTGGTATCTGCCTCGGCGAATCCATAGTCGATATCTGCTCTTAATGTCTGAAGAGGAATAGTTCCATCACTGTAGAACTCGGTACGCGCCATATCCGCGCCGCCTAAACGTCCCGAACAGGATGTCTTGATTCCTAACGCGCCTGCTTTCATGGTTCTGCCCATGCAGGACTTCATAGCACGGCGGAAAGAAACACGGTTTTCCAACTGCTGCGCAATATTCTCTGCCACTAACTGAGCCTCTTTATCAGGTCTTTTGATCTCTTTGATATCTACCAATACTTTTTTATCAGTAAGCTTGGAAAGCTCTTTCTTGGTTACTTCGATTTCTGCGCCGCCTTTACCGATCACAACGCCCGGTTTCGCAGTGTGGATAATAACCTTTACCCGGTCGGAAGCTCTCTCAATTTCAATTTTACTTATTCCGGCGCTGTATAATTTCTTTTTCAGGAACTTTCTGATATTGTAATCTTCTACCAGATAATCTGAAAACTCTGCATCAGCATACCATTTGGAATCCCAATCCTTGATAACACCGACTCTGAGGCCGTGAGGATTAACTTTCTGTCCCATAAACTCACTTTACTCCTTTCTTTGTCTGTCCCGCCAAAGGGGACTTTTGCCCGCTCTGCGAGGCAATTCTATTTTTCATCAAGCACAATCGTAATATGGCTCATTCTCTTTTCGATTCTGTAAGCCCGGCCCTGAGCCCTGGGTCTTACACGTTTCATGGTAGGTCCCTTATTTGCGTAACATTCTGCAACATAAAGGTTATCCTTGTTCATGCCATTGTTGTTTTCCGCATTTGCAATTGCCGATTCCAACAGTTTCTTGATAATGCCGGATGCATATCTCGGATTGTAAGCCAGAACAGCCAGCGCTGTCTGTACGTCTTTGCCCCTGATGGCATCCAATACGAAGCACGCTTTCTGAACAGACACTCTCGCGTAAGATAACTTAGCGGAGGGCCTGGTTTCTTTATTATTTTCGTTTCTTTCCCGCTTGATTTGGCTTCTATGTCCTTTTGCCATGGTTAAACCTCCTTATCTCATCATTATCTTACTTTGGATTTCTTTTCGTCTTTGCCGTGTCCTCTGTAAGTTCTGGTAGCAACAAACTCACCAAGCTTGTGGCCAACCATATCCTCAGTAATATATACAGGCACATGCTTTCTTCCGTCGTGTACTGCAATAGTATGTCCTACGAATGCAGGGAAGATCGTGGAACGGCGGGACCAGGTTTTGATAACCTGCTTCTGTCCTGCAGCGTTCATAGCATCTACCTTTTTCAATAAGCTTTCGTCAGCAAATGGTCCTTTTTTCAGTGATCTAGCCATTGTCTCTCCTCCTTCATTATTTGATAGCTCTACCGTCTCTTCTTCTTACAATCAGCTTATTAGACTGTTTTTTCTTTTTACGTGTTTTAAGACCAAGAGCAGGCTTGCCCCAAGGCGTACTGGGGCCGGGACGTCCGATACCGGTTTTACCTTCGCCACCGCCATGAGGATGATCGTTCGGGTTCATAACGGAACCACGCACTGTCGGGCGGATGCCCATATGGCGCTTACGTCCTGCTTTACCGATATTGACAAGGTTGTGATCAACATTTCCTACGACACCGATTGTTGCACGGCATACGAGAGGAACCATTCTCATTTCTCCGGAAGGAAGTCTGAGAGTTGCATACTTACCCTCCTTAGCCATCAGCTGTGCGCTGTTACCTGCCGAACGAACCAGCTGTCCGCCCTTACCAGGATATAACTCAATGTTGTGCACCTGTGCACCGACAGGGATCTCCGATAAAGGAAGGCAGTTGCCGACTCTTACTTCGGCTTCAGGACCATTCATCACCTTCATGCCGTCTGTCAGTCCTTCGGGCGCAAGAATATATGCCTTTTCACCGTCTGCATAGCAGATTAATGCAATATTTGCAGTTCTGTTCGGATCGTATTCGATACCGATTACAGTAGCGGGAACTCCATCCTTTCTTCTTTTAAAATCAATGATTCTGTATTTTCTTCTGGAACCACCGCCGCGATGTCTGACTGTAATCTTACCCTGATTGTTACGTCCGGCATTTTTCTTTAAGGACGTGCAGAGTGATTTCTCCGGCGTTGTCTTTGTAATTTCAGAGAAATCAGAACCAGTCATATGTCTTCTGGAAGGTGTATATGGGTTATATGTCTTAATTCCCATGATTGCTTCTCCTTTTCTTTCATTATTTTGCGCGATAAGCGAAATCGTTTCCTGTACGCTCGTCAGGACTTATCGCATACATTTAATTTAACGCTTCTTACAGACCTGCAAAGATTTCGATTTCTTTACTGTCAGCCGTTAACTTTACGATAGCTTTTTTGGTTTTGGAAGTTCTGCCCACAACCATGCCGCGTCTTTTTTTCTTTCCGTCCATATTCATGGTGTTAACGCTTTCTACCTTCGTTCCTTCGAACATTTTTTCAACGGCTTCCTTGATCTGTGTTTTATTTGCTTCCGGGTGTACCAGGAAGGTATATTTCTTTTCGCTCATGCCGGCCATACTTTTTTCCGTTACAACCGGTTTGAGGATTACGTCATAGTATTGAATCGCTGCCATTATGCGTACACCTCCTCGATTTTTGCAACCGCATCCCTGGTCAGAACCACGGTACCGGCTTTCATTACGTCATACACGTTCAGAGCTCCTACAAGCGTTGTGTTGATTGTAGGAAGATTTCTTGCGGAAAGAACCGTATTCTGGTCATTATCGCTTAAAATCACAAGACCTTTATTCACTTTCAGGTTATCCATAACCTTTGCAAAATTTCTGGTCTTAATCTCGTCAAATTTGAGTTCGTCTACAACGATCAGCTTCTCGGCCTGTACTCTGCTGGTCAGCGCAGATTTTAAAGCCGCTCTTTTTTCTTTCTTGTTCATCTTAAAAGAATAATCTCTGGGAACGGGCGCAAATACAACACCGCCGCCTTTCCACTGGGGAGCTCTTGTCGAACCCTGCCTTGCATGACCGGTTCCTTTCTGTCTCCAGGGTTTTCTTCCGCCGCCGGAAACTTCAGAACGGGTCTTGGCCTTCTGGGTTCCCTGACGATTATTTGCAAGCTGCTGTACCACTGCCATATGCACAAGATGTTCGTTTACTTCCACGCCAAACACCGCATCATTTAATTCAATGGTTCCAACTTCCTTGCCTTCCATATTATAAACAGCTACGTTTGCCATTTGTTAGGTCCTCCTTTCATCCGCGTCCGATTAAGCTTCAACCTTAACGGTTTCTTTGATTGTTACTAAAGCTTTCCTGGGCCCCGGCACTGCACCTTTTACTAACAGCAGATTTTTCTCGGCATCTACTCTTACAACTTCAAGGTTTTGAACGGTTACTTTAACGCAACCCATATGACCGGGCATTCCTTTGCCCTTGAACACGCGGCTTGGTGAAGAACATGCTCCGTTGGAACCCTGATGACGATGGAATTTGGAACCGTGCGTCATGGGTCCTCTGTGCTGTCCGAATCTCTTAATCGCACCCTGGAATCCCTTACCTTTGGAAATCGCAGACGCATCGATCTTATCTCCCGCTGCAAAGATATCCGCTTTGATCTCGCTGCCAGGCGCATATTCTTCCGCGTTGTCAAACTTGAACTCTCTTACATATCTTTTGGAAGATACGCCGGCCTTTTCAAAGTGTCCCTTCATGGCTTTGGTAACGCCGTGTCTGTTGATTACTTCTTTCTTACCGGTCGCATCTTTGTTGATGATTCTGTCTTTCTTATCAACAAAGCCAACCTGAACCGCACTGTAACCGTCATTCTCTACAGTCTTGATCTGTGTTACAACGCAGGGTCCTGCCTGAAGTACGGTAACCGGAATCAGGGTTCCGTCTTCGTTGAAGATTTGAGTCATTCCGACTTTGGTAGCTAAAATACCTTTTTTCATTGTTTACCTCCTGGGTTTCTACATAGCGGAACGGTCTTCTGCCTGTTATAGGGCGGCTTAGGACGATTCATACTGTACGTAGAGGTTATTTGATTAATTTGTTACTGTTAACTTTTTTATGGTGCTTATGAAATTATTTGGTCTTCATCTTGATATCAATGTAAACGCCTGCAGGCATCTCAAGTCTCTGCAGCGCATCTACCGTCTTAGCGGTAGGTGTAATGATATCGATCAGTCTCTTATGCGTTCTCTGCTCAAACTGTTCTCTGGAATCTTTATATTTGTGAACCGCCCTTAAGATAGTTACAACTTCCTTCTTAGTAGGAAGAGGAACCGGTCCGCTCACCTGAGATCCGTTTTTCTTAACTGTTTCAATGATTTTTTTGGCAGATGCATCAACCAACTGATGGTCATAAGCTTTTAAAGTGATTCTCATTACCTGACTTGCCATAAAAAAAGTCGCCTCCTTTTCGCACTTTTCATTGTAAGTACGACAAGCGGTGACTGTACACTCTCCCGTGTGTATCCTAAACCAAAACATCTCGAAAGCCAGATTTCTTCATGCTCCGTCCGGAATTAACACGTCGTTTCTACAAAATAGTAGACATTTTGTTCGGTACAGTGACTTGTCGTCAGTTTCCTAACTTGACATTCGCTCCACGGAAAAACCTGCCACGTGGGCAGCAACCTCACGCTTCACAGCTATCATGTCACAGCACTTGCTAGTATACATGACTTTTCCGCATGTTTCAAGTACTTTTTTTAAAAAAATGTATTTTTTTTAATACAAAATATCCGTTGACTTTCCGGGCATTTTCTACGAGAATAAAAATAGTTTCTTCATTATTTTATAAGAAAGGAATCCTGCACAAATGATTATCAGAAAAATAAAACCGGAAGAAATAAAGCGTACCGATGAATTATTTTCTATTGCTTTTGAATGTCCTTCCGACAACGAAAAAAGCGCTATGGAATTGTATGAAGATATGCTCAATGATCCCTCCAGCCGCCATAACAAGTACTGGATGGAACGCTATGCAGCATTTGAAGACGACGACAAAACCATGATGAGTTATTTTTCCGCAAGGCCCCTCCCTGTCCACTATGACGGAAACCACTGTCAAATGACAGGAATCGGCGGCGTAGCCACACTCCCCCAGTATCGAAGGCGCGGGGGTATTCGGGGCTGTTTTGAGAAAGCATTAAAAGATATGTACGAAAACGGCTATGAATTTAGCTATTTATATCCTTTTTCTACGGCTTATTACCGCAAGTTCGGATATGAACTCTGTTGTGAAAAATTGAACTATAAGCTGAATCTTGCTTTTCTTCCGGTTTATCCGGTTAACGGAAGCTGTGAACTGGCCGAACCCTCCGATACACATCTTGCGGATGTCAGGGAAATCCACCGGATTTGGCAAAATACCTATAATATGATGGTAGAAAATGAAGATTGCGATTACCTTTGGCTGACCCGTACCAATCCGGTAAAAGAGCAGGAATTTACATATATCTATAAGGATGTTAACAAAACGCCGAAAGGTTATCTGACTTTTAAAAATGAAAACACAGCCGAAGGCAGGGTCATGCAGTGCAGCCGTTTTGTTTATACTGATTTGGAAGGATTTAAAGGATTGATAAATCTCGCAAAAAGTTTTTCAAGCGATCATATGTTTTTTATATTTTCGCTGCCTGTTGACCAGTACATCGCTCCCCTGCTTCCCGAATGGTCTATGGGCGCCGCCGACTGCAAACTGTTGCAATGCGGCATGGCCCGTGTGGTGCATGTAGAAAAAGTATTAAAAAAAGCACGCTACTTAGGCAGCGGTGAAATCAGAATTGCCGTAACCGATCCTTACATTGAGGAAAATAATCAGACTTTCCATGTATGCTTTGATAATGGAACAGCATACAGCGTTTCCAAAAACAATGATACGGCCGATATCACTTTAAATATTTCTGATTTTTCACGTTTAATTATAGGGTGTCTACACACGGAACAAATTACTTTTCTGGAAAATGTTATTGTAAACACGGACCTTGACACCTTGCGCAAGGTATTTTATAAGAAACCTGTTATGATTACAGAATACTTCTAAAAAATAACTCCAATTTATTCAATCAAAAACCCCCCGCCTTACGGCGGAGGGTTCTTTTTAAATTATTATTTGTTTACATTCAGATTACTGTGCAAAGTAAGCGTCTAACTGAGCGTTTGCTTCGTCAATAACTTTCTGCATACCAGCATCTTCCAATTTCTGCAAGAACTCAGGTAATGCTGTTTCAGGATCAACAGAACCAGCGCAAAGTGACATTGCATACTGACCAGCTACGTTAGCAAGCGCTGCTAATTCAGTTTCTACACTGGTAGGATCAAATACATAACCAAATGCAGGAATACCTTTTGCTGACTCATAATAAGGAACGAATACTTCCTGGAAGAAGTTGGAATCGCCTTCACCATCCATGGTAGGAAGCAGAGTGATGTTACCCATACCGTTTCTCCAAGGAGTATAGTTAGCTCTTTCATCAGTAAATTCTACAAGTCCCTCGCCGTTCAGGTTGTAATGAACGCCTTCTACACCATACTCTAACAGAGTCATGAGATAAGGATCAGTATTTAACAGGTTCAAGAATGCCATTGCTCTTTCAGGATTCTTAGAAGCGGTAGAAATAGCCATCATAGCGCCCTGTGTAGATGTTTTATCTACGTAAGGAGGCGTACAAGGAACAAATTCTACATGGATACCACGGTCAGCGCTTGCCTGTACTTCATAACCAAGTGCATAAGACTGTGTACCAATCAGATAATCGCCTGCCAGCTGCTTAGAGGTAAGAACGTCATTAGCAGTCTGTGCATTAGCCTGTGCAGGATCAATATATCCAGCTAAGTAGTACTCACGGGTCTGCTCTGCAAATTTCTTGAATTCTTCCGTACCAAACTTGCTAACGATCTTGCTTCCGATATCTTTGGAAACATCAGTAGGATCAATGTAGTAAGACAATACGTTACATGTACCAGCATCACCGTTTACGATAACAGAGTTGGTAACCATTCTCTCAAGAACCATAGCCTCAATGTTCAAAGGATAGAAATCATCACCCTTTGCATCTTTAGCAGCCTGAAGAAGATCGCCGAAGCTGTAGTAGTCGCGGCTCTCAACATCAGATAAACTATAACCAAGTTCTTCAAGCAATGTTACGTTAACGTCCCATGTATTCTGGGTACCATAATCTTTGTAACCAGGAAGCGCGTATACGCCAACGCCGTCCGTACCGTCAATTACAGCACCTTCTTTAAGAACGTCAGGAAGAGCTGCCCATACATCGCTGCCGTACTGTTCGATCAGGTTATTCTCAGGATCATCAAGACGTACCCAAGCGCCCTTTTTAGCGAACTGGTTGTACTCATTTGCAGACCATGAACAGGTAAAGTAAATATCGATATCATCGCCGCCGTTGATAGCAAGAGTAGAACCTTCGTCGAAATCTGCCCATGTACCCCAAATAGGCTCAAGCGTTACATTCAGCTTCTCGCCAAGGTACTCGTTAACTTTTTCCATAACAGCGCTGTCGTCTGTTACGTTACTTCCGTGAAGATACCATCTCAAGGTAACCGGTTCGGAAATATCAAGCGCTGTTGCAGGCGCTTCTTCATCCTCTGACGGTGTCTCAGCGTCTGTGTCTTCTCCTGCAGAGCTTTCTTCTACCGTGCTCTCCTCGGTAGAATCAGCAGGCACGTCTTCCTTCTTGCCACATCCGGCAAATACAGAAGCGACCATTACTGCGGAAAGAACAATTGAAAGTACTTTCTTTTTCATGAATAAATCCTCCTTAAAAATTTAAAAAAATTAAATAGTTTATGTAAGTATCCGGCAAATAGCCAGATATCATTACCCTTTTACGGAACCGACCGTCAAACCGGCTATGATATAACGCTGGAAGAAAGGATACGCAAAAGCAATCGGTATAACAACCATTACGACCAGCGCCATTCGCATACTCTGGCTGGGCATATCTTTCATCATCTTTGACGCCTCAGCGCCCATCTGCGCAGCCATCTTTTTCAAATTATCCACATTCCGCTGCAGACGCATGAGCAAATACTGCAGTGGAATATGCTTATTATCATTCGGAACATACAACATCGCCGTATACCATTCATTCCAATATGCCAGTGCATTCAGCAACGCGATTGTTGCAATACCGGGCTTTGAAATCGGAACGATAATCCTGAACAGTGTATTGTACTCGCCGCTTCCGTCGATTGAAGCCGCCTCAATCAGTTCTTCCGGCACCGAGCTTGCAAAGAAAGTTCTCATAATGATAAAGTTAAACGGATTCACCAAAAGCGGAACAATCAAAGCCGCGTAATTATCACTCAGTCCCAGCAGCTGTTTACATACTATATACGTAGGCACCAGACCGCCGCCGAATAACATGGTAAAGAAACTGAAGAAAGTAAAAAATGTACGGTACTTATAATCCCGGCGGAACAATGCGTATGAATATAATACACAAACCAACACGCTTAATACGGTTCCGAGAATCGTGATATAAAAACTGTTAAAATACGCTCTGTACAACATCTCGCCTAAATCAAACACAACCTTATAAGCGGCCGTCGAAAGGCTTTGCGGTACAAAGGAATATCCCAGTGCCCGGATACTTTCCTCTGATGTAAACGAAATAATTATAACAAATATAAAAGGTACAATACAAAGCAGACAAAACAGAATCATTACAATATGTATGATAATCTCTGTAGGAACACTGACCGCATTAATCCTGCGCTTACGTCCGCCCATAGCTTGAGACTTTGCCATTTTAACTTACTCCTTTCGAATTATGATATTCATCTGCCGGATGAACCCGGACCAATTCCGGTGTCCGCCATGCAGGTTAGAACAAACTGCTGTCCGGATCAACCTTACGCACAATCGTATTAGCAGTCATAATACACACAAACCCTACTATATTCTGCACTAAACCTGCCGCTGTTGACATACCATAATTCTGCGTGGTCGTCATGGCTCGATATACATATGTATCAATAACCTGTGTAACCGGATACAACGGTCCCGACTGTAACGGAACATTCCAGAACAAACCGAAGTCCGCATTAAAAATCTTTCCTACGTTCATAATGAAAAGAATAATAATCATTGTTTTTAAATGAGGCAGTGTGACGTAAAGAACCTGCTGCCACTTGCTGGCCCCGTCAATGCTGGCCGCTTCATACTGGGACGCATCAATACCGGTAATCGCCGAAAGATAAAGCACTACCGAATACCCCGTATTCTTCCAGACATTACATAACACCAAAAGGAACGGCCATGGCTTTGTATTATTGTAAAAGTCTGTCACCGTCACCCCCATATTGGACTGCATGTGCGGGATCAAGCCTCTTGTCGGATCCAAAAACGCCTGCAGGAAGTAACTCGCTACTACCCAGCTCATGAAATAAGGAAAAAACATTAATGTCTGATAAGTCTTTGCGGCAAATTTATGCGTAACCTCATTCAGCATAACCGCAAACGCAACTGAAATTACAAGTCCCAACACGATAAACACCAAATTATATCCCAGCGTATTCCGCACCATAACCCACGTATCGCTGGTAGCAAACAGGAACTTGAAATTCTTAAACCCGACAAACGCACTGTTTTTCAGGTTGTTGATAAAAGAAGGCGCTTTGGTGTATATCTTATAATCCTGGAATGCCATAATAATACCGCCTAACGGAAGATAGCGCAGTAAAAGCAGCCAGATTGCACCAGGAAGCACCATGGTCGTAAGCATCAAAGTCTTCTTTTTGCTTGCCGACTTCATTTTAGAAGGTTTCTTAACCGCCGAATTTGTTTTAGACATAACCTTCCCTCCTCGTTGTTTTTAGTAGCAATAGCAACAAAATTTCTTTCATTTTTTTGTTGTATTTTATATAAATTGTAATAAATTACACTATTTTCTTCAATTGTTAATGTTGTTGTTTTTTGCATTTTATTGTTCACCTTACATTTTTCGTCATTTTGCATAATTTTCAAATATATTTTTGTGTTGTATAGTAATATTAGTTCTAAACAGAAAGAAATGAGGTCCGAAAAATGTGGGTTGCCGATCGATGGAAAGATTACGAAGTACTGGATACAAGCTCAGGTGAAAAACTGGAACGCTGGGGCCGTTATTATTTAGTCCGCCCCGATCCGCAGGTCTTATGGAACACAAAAAAAACGCATCCCGGCTGGAAAAAGATAAACGGCCATTACCACCGAAGTACGAAAGGCGGCGGCGAATGGGAATTTTTTGATCTTCCGGACGAATGGCGGATTTCTTACCGCGGGCTTACCTTCCATTTAAAGCCTTTTAGTTTTAAACACACCGGCCTTTTTCCCGAACAGGCGGTAAACTGGGACTGGTTTTCCGAAATAATCCGCAAGGCCGCCCGCCCGGTTAAAATTCTCAACTTATTTGCCTACACGGGAGGAGCCACCCTCGCCGCCGCAAAATCCGGCGCCCATGTAACGCATGTAGACGCGTCAAAAGGAATGGTCGCCTGGGCAAAAGAGAACGCCGCGTCCAGCGGGCTTGGGGACGCCCCCATACGATGGCTGGTGGACGACTGTATTAAATTTGTGGAAAGGGAAATACGCCGTGGCTGCCATTACGACGGCATTATTCTCGATCCTCCATCTTATGGAAGAGGACCCAAGGGAGAAATCTGGAAAATGGAAGACAACATTTATTCTTTTCTGAATCTGCTTGTAAAGCTACTTCATCCGGATTCCCTGTTTTTATTGTTGAATTCCTACACCACCGGACTCCAGCCTGCTGTTCTTACTTATTTAATACATGAAACTGTCGCAAAAACTTATGGCGGACATGTAGCGGCCGATGAAATCGGACTCCCCGTAACCCAAAGCGGGCTTATCCTGCCCTGCGGCGCTTCCGGGCGCTGGACCAAAACAATCTAATAGGAGGTATCCCATGAAACCTGAATTTTTGGAAATCAAAGAATACACAGGCGACGGCTATAAACCCATCATCGATTATGAGACTTGGCGCGTCGCCATCCTGCGCTACTGCGAGGAGCTGGAACGCCCCAATATTATTTCCATGCAAAAGCATATGGAAAGCGACGAGGTTTTTGTTCTTCTTACCGGAAGCTGTACGTTGTTTATCGGCGGGCAGGGAAACCGGATCGATGAAATCGAAGCCGTTCCTCTTACCCCATTGAAAATGTACAATGTAAAAAAAGGAACCTGGCACACGCACACCCTTGAAAAAAATACGACAGTTCTGATCGTCGAAAATCAAAATACGTGCGACGATAATTCGCCTGTTCTTCCCTTAACGGCAGAACAGAAATTAAAACTGTTGTAATTACCTGATACGTGATTCCCGCCGGAATTTTCAGCGCACAGATGTTGAGAATTCCGGCGTCGGATATTGTATGAAATAGCTGATAAACGCATCGTACATTTCACTCCTGTTCCTCTCTTAATTCATAACTCTTATGAAAAACGGTTTTTTCTACTACATATACATCCTGCAGATCATCGCAACGGATCGCCAGGTAATCCCCCGGCTCGCCAAGCATATATTTTTCATCGTCCCATGCGGTAAAAACCTTGGTTCTCTTTTCCAACGGTCTGGCATAAATAAATGTGTCTCCCGTGGGAACGCATTTTCCCGCATAATCCAGAATCGTCATCGTGGAATCGGTAAGCCGGTTTTTAATGGCAGGCACATACTCGACCCCTATGGTGCATTCCTCTATGGAATACTTTTCCGGCAGTACCCGGTAGGATTTCTCAAATTTTTCCCGTGAATTCGGATAGACTTCTCCCTTTATCCCGATAATGACATATAAATCCGGAGCGACAACAAGATCCACGTCCCCCTCCAGAGTACGGATCGTAATGGGGGTTCCCGCAGGAAGCAGCTCGTCCGTCTTTACAAAGCCGACGGGATTCTTTTTCTTCCGGTACGGCATCATGCTCGAAAGATCCGCCCGGTATTCTTTCGCATATATAATTTCCGTGGAATTAAAATACTCCGTCATACGGTTGCCGAAATACGCTTCCGAGTGAAGCGTCGGATATTTTTCCTCATACCGTTTCATACTGATAAAGCCGCCGGCTTTCTCGGCATGTCCGCCCCCGGAACCGATCCCCTCCGTCAGAAAAGCCGCCAGCTCGTTAGCGCTTACTTCTTTGATGCAGCTTCTGACCGACAGTTTATAACCGTCTTTTAACTGGTTGTAAACCAGACAGGTCTTTACCTCATCCACCTGGAGCAGGAAATCACTGATCAGCCCCAAAATGTTCGGATCACAGGGCTGCGACTTGATCACAACAAACTGATGGTCGTCATTGTATATATAACGCAGCATGGCAATCCCCGCAACCTCCAGTTCCTTTAAGGAGAGATTGGAATTACGGAATATGGTAATCAGGCTTTTGTTAAAAGGAACGCCCTCCCGCATATCCATGTCCAAAGGATTATAAAGCTCGGAAAATTGATTGGTGTCCGTATATAATCCATAATAAAGCGCAGTTCCCACTTTTACATCTTCCAGCACAAACCGCTCTTCCGTCAGCATTTTCCATACCAGTGTGGAACAGCTGCCCAGCGTAGACTGGATTCTGGTCAGCTCTACGTCTTTTATCTCTTCCTTATGATGGTCGATAATCGCCACGTGCTCCGCCGGAATCCTGGTTACGTTTCCGGCGCCATACTGACAGTCAACGGTAATCAAAAGTCCGTCCGCCATTTCCGCTTTTGAGGCATCCACGAATTCTACCGGAATTTCCAGCTTCTCTACCATCAGCGTCAGATTAGTCTTTTGAATCCTGCTGCGGCCGCTGTAAATCAGCCGGACTTTTTTACCTTTTTGCTTAAAATAATAATACAGCGCATATCCCGCCCCTAAAGAATCCGCGTCCGGATTGTCGTGACACTGAATTGTAATCGGATCAAAAAGCTCCAAATCTCTAAGCCGCATTATAATCTCCTAATTAATGATGAAACAGACGAATTCCGGTAAAAGCCATAGCCATGCCGTATTTATTACAACATTCAATGACTGCGTCATCCCGCACGGAACCTCCCGGCTGTGCAATATATTTTACACCGCTTTTCTTTGCTCTTTCAATATTATCGGAAAATGGGAAGAAAGCGTCCGATCCCAAAGCCACATCCTGCATCCGGTCAAGCCACGCCCGTTTTTCCTCTCTTGTAAATACAGGCGGTTTCTTTGTAAATACCTTCTCCCATGCGCCATCCGCCAGTACGTCCATATATTCATCACCGATGTAAAGATCGATGGCGTTGTCTCTGTCGGCTCTTCCCAGAGAATCTTTAAAGGGAAGAGCGAGAACCTGCGGCGCCTGTCTTAAAAACCAATTGTCCGCTTTATTTCCTGCCAGCCGGGTGCAATGAATTCTGGACTGCTGTCCCGCGCCGATTCCGATCGCCTGACCGCCGAACGCGTAACAAACGGAATTGGACTGGGTGTATTTCAGGGTAATCAGCGCTATTTTCAAATCGGTCAGCGCACTCCGGGGAATCTCCTGATTATCCGTAACACGGTTTGTAAGAAGCGCATCGTCTATGTTCAGGTCATTGCGCCCCTGCTCAAAGGTTACGCCAAATACCTTTTTCTGCTCGATACTTTCCGGCACGTATTCCGGATCTATGGAAATCACATTATAAGCGCCTTTCTTTTTTGCCTTCAGAATTGCCAGTGCTTCCTCCGTATAGCCGGGGGCAATCACACCATCCGACACTTCTCTCTTAATCAGTCTTGCGGTATCTGCGTCACAGATATCCGACAAGGAGATAAAATCGCCAAAAGACGACATTCTGTCGGCGCCTCTTGCTCTTGCGTAAGCGCATGCCAGGGGAGACAATTCTCCCAGATCGTCCACCCAGTAAATTTTCGCAAGGGTCTCATCCAGCGGAAGCCCTACGGCCGCGCCTGCCGGCGACACATGTTTAAAGGAAGCCGCAGCCGGAAGTCCCGTAGCTTCCTTTAATTCCTTTACGAGCTGCCAGCCGTTAAATGCATCCAGAAAATTAATATATCCCGGTTTTCCGTTTAATACGGTTACAGGAAGATCGGCGCCGTTTTCCATAAAAATTCTGGAAGGTTTCTGATTGGGATTACATCCATATTTTAATTCTATTTCGTTCATAGTTTCCTCCGTTTATGTCCTTTATTGATTTTTATTTACAATCCGGGTTCTGTAACCGCCCGTTGCAAGATCGATATACCTTACAAACAAAGAAACCTTATTATCTTCGTTCAGGCTTCTCCAGAGCATGTCCGTAAAAGAATCCATATCGTCAGGAATACATACCGGCTTCGGTTCCCCCTCAAAACTGGGCAGCGGCGTGCCGTCGTGCATATAAGTATGGATAAAACGGCCTTCTCCTGCAACAGGGCTCTCATACGTATAGGTATAGCGGTTGCAGGCTGCCGGATTGCCGTTATTGCTCTTTAATATGGACATGGCATAATGAAAACTTCCTTTTTCCAGATGGATCATTCCCGATATCCGGGGCGTATAATTAGGATCGTCCGGTTCAAATTCCCGGGCAAGAAGGGACTGTTCAAAGGTCAGTTGATGATCCAGACCTTCATAAATCGTATCGGTCTGATCTCCGTTTGTAACTATGGTTTTATTGCCGAGAACGCGGACCGGCGCGTAAATGACAAGGCTGGGATCTTCCAGTTTCGCCTGGTCAAATGCCTGGGTACGGATTCCGTCGCCCTCCTCCACAAAAACACGGTTCCGGCTGTTACTGCTTCTTCCCATGATAAAATACGCTGCCACCGCGTGTCTGCCGTCCCGGGATCTTCCCATGACAATTCCCCTTCCGGGATAAGCGTTTTCCTTCAGTTCATTTTCAAGCGATAACATTTGCATTGCAATTCCTCCGTTCTTTTGTCCGATATCTGTTTATATGTATTTCTCCTCAAAGGCGTCTCCCGGCATGGGACGGTCAAAATAATATCCCTGTACCAGGCGCACCTTCATTCCCTCCAATACTTTATACTGCGCTTTCGTCTCAATCCCCTCCACACAGATGCTTACGCCGATAGTTCCCGCCAGTTCCGCAACCATTTTGATAAATGACTGCGAATATTCATCCTCCGACAAGTCCTTGACAAATCCCTGGTCTACTTTAATAACATCGAAAGGTATCTCCCGGATGTGATTCAGGGAAGAATAACCGGTTCCAAAATCATCCAGCGCAATTCTGACTCCAAGCTCTTTGATGCTGCTTAAAATTTCTTTCATTCTTTCCATATCGTTAATGGCAAGGCTTTCCGTCACTTCCAGCGTCAGATTATGGGGATTAACGCCGCTTTCTTCAATCGTGCGCTTTACAATATCAACAATGTCGGTCTGTAAAAGCTGAACAACAGATAAATTTACATTTACCTTATATTCCGGATGTCCGCTTTCGTTCCAGTGTCTGCAGGCTTTGCAGGCTTCGGACAGGACATGGTTCCCAATCGGATTAATCAGTCCCAGATATTCCGCCAAGGGAATAAAATCGGCAGGCGATATAAAACCAAGCTCCGCACAGTTCCAACGGATCAGCGCCTCCGCGCCGGTGCAGGGCGCGCCTTTTTTCTGGATATCTATAATGGGCTGGTAGTAAACCTCAAACTCCTTATATCCGTCCCTTGTAGCATCCCGCATATTCTTTTCCATATCCAGACGCCGGTGCGATGCCAGGACGATCTTATCGGAATAATTGGCCACCCGGTTCTTGCCGCTCTTTTTTGCCTCATACATGGCGATGTCCGCTTTTTTGATAAGATCCTGTACGCTTTCTCCATCGTCAGGAAAATTGACGATTCCCATACTCATGGTACAATAGTAATCCGCATCCTTTAAAAACCACGGCTTGCTGAAAATCTGCCTGATATCGTCCACGATCCGTTCAAAACGCGCAAAGCTCACCGGCGGTATCACAATGACAAATTCATCTCCGCCCATCCGGTAGCAGGTATTTTGAATACCCTCCACTCTCTGGAGGCTGTGGGAAATGGATTTGAGAAGCACATCTCCGTACTGATGACCCAAACCGTCGTTAATATGTTTAAAATCGTCCAGATCAAGATACAGCAGCGCGCCTTTTTCCCGCTTCTTTTTTGCCTCGTCTATATGTACGGCCAAATCGCGCTCGCAGCACATACGGTTATAAAGTCCCGTCAGGAAATCCGTATAGGCCTGCTGTTCTATTTTTTTCTGATAAATTTTCTTATCCGTAATTTCATAAAGAGAATAAAGAATTCCTTTTCTGCCGTCCACCCATGTTATATCCGTAATAAACAGATCATACCACTGGCCGCTGGCAATACGCACCACCTCATACGTTCCACCGCCGCCCCTGACAGGAATCGCGTTATCAAGTAATTCGTCGATTACGCCTTCTTTAATTTCCTTTGCAAAATTATTTTTAAAATTCCGGTTCCGGAACAATTCTTTACCGGTTTCTTCATCCTTTACATAAATACCGCATGCTACATGATCTAAAACCGCTTCCAGAGATTCATGGGAACTTTCCAGTGAATCCTTCTGCATCCGCTTTGTCAGAATGGACTGAAGAACCTTTACCGCATCTGAAATAAACTTAATTTCTCCTACATCCCAGATGCGGCTTCTGTCAGTCTGCAAAAAACAGACGTACATTTTTTCTTTTTTATGATGCAGCAGGGGAAAAGAGATGAACGCCTGAATTCCCAGCTGGTCAAGCGCTTCTTTATCGGCAAATTCTTCTCTTGAGTCCGTTGACAAAACAAGCGGCTTGTCCGCTTTCATAAAATGAAACGCAGGTATATTCTGCGTACGGTCAAAAAAAGAAACCGTACCACGGCTGCACCACTCCGCTGCCACATCCATGATGCTCTCATCCTGCAAGATCCGGTAAACCTGTGCGCTGCTAACCTCCAGATGTCCGCCCACGGCAGCTATAACCTTATGCAAAACCCTTTCCACAGGTTCATCACTGTCTAACATCTGTACTATTTCCGTAGTAGCTTCACTGCGTTTTAAATTCTCACACAACTCTTCCTGTGAATCACGGCTTCGAAGATTTTCTGCCTGTGCCCGGATGAAACGAAACCGATTGCCAAAGATACTCCGGCTCATTTCTCTTAACAGATCTAAAGATTTGCCAAACTGCTGCTTTGTAGTCACGGTAACAAAATTATCTGTTTCCGCCGCCTCTCCCTCATAATCGGAAAACGCCGCTATCACCAGCCAGGTAATAAACTGTTCTCCCATAATATCTACGGATATTGCCGCCAGCCCGAATCCGGGAACGGACGCTTCTTCCAGCGCCATATCTTCCAGCGTTCCGGGCGCAACCCGCTCCAGAACCGCCCGGATTTCATCTTCCTTTACAAGCTGCTTCAGCAGGTCCGTTTCCTGCCTGCTGCCGCTTAACTCCGTAATTCTCCTGCAGTCCGCTCCATAGCAGCACGCAAATAAACCGGCTGCTTTACAAAACTTTTCCTGTAACTTAAGGACCGCTTCGACATCCACTACCCCCTCACATGCAAATTGATCCCCGTTTTTTTGATTTTCCATCCCCATAACTGCTGTTAAATCCTCCCCTGGATTTTGTAACCCTTATTTCGTTACTTTATCATATCACAGTTTCGGGCGCAATTGCAATATTTTGTAAAAAAAGACAGAATTTGTATCTTTACAATACAGAATTCTGTCTTTTCTTATTAGTTACCGTCTACACTGTAGTTCGGCGCCTCTTTCGTAATGTGTATATCGTGAGGATGGCTTTCCTTCAGAGAAGCGGCGGAAATTTTAACAAAGCGTCCGTTCTCTTTCAGTTCTTCTATCGTATTGGTTCCACAGTATCCCATACCGGAACGTAAGCCTCCCATAAGCTGAAATACGGTATCCTCTACGGTTCCTTTGTATGCCACACGGCCTTCAACGCCTTCCGGAACCAGCTTCTTGGCATCCGACTGAAAATAGCGGTCCTTACTTCCGTTCTCCATGGCCGCTATGGAACCCATACCGCGGTAAACCTTGTATTTTCTTCCCTGGAACAATTCAAAGGTGCCGGGACTTTCATCACAGCCCGCAAAAATCGAACCCATCATACATACGCTGCCGCCGGCCGCAATCGCCTTGGTCAGATCGCCCGAATACTTGATTCCTCCGTCTGCAATAACAGGAATTCCACATTCCTTTGCCACGGAATAGGCATCCATAATCGCAGTTACCTGGGGAACACCGATTCCTGCCACTACACGGGTGGTGCAGATCGAACCCGGACCGATTCCTACCTTTACGGCATCCGCTCCCGCTTCGATCAAGGCTTTCGTACCTTCCGCCGTAGCGACATTGCCCGCAATAACCTGTACGTCGGGATATACCTCCTTGATCATGCGCAGACACCGAAGAACATTTTCCGAATGGCCGTGGGCGGAATCCAGTACGATTACATCCACCTTGGCGTCCACAAGGGCCGCCACACGGTCCAGAACGTTCGCCGTAATACCCACGCCGGCGCCGCACAAAAGCCTTCCCTGTCCGTCTTTGGCTGCCAACGGGTATTTAATGGTCTTTTCTATATCTTTAATTGTAATAAGCCCCTTCAAATTGAATTCATCGTCTACAATCGGAAGCTTTTCTTTCCTTGCCTTTGCCAGAATCTTCTTGGCCTCCTCCAGGGTTATACCCTCCCTGGCGGTAATCAGTCCTTCGGAAGTCATGGATTCTTTAATTTTTTTGGTGAAGTCCGTCTCAAATTTCAGGTCGCGGTTGGTAATGATACCGACCAGTTTTCTTCCCTCCGTAATCGGCACACCGGATATACGGAACTTGCCCATAAGAGCATCCGCATCAGCCAGAGTATGGTCAGGGGTCAGGGAAAAAGGATCTGTGATAACGCCGTTTTCGGAACGCTTAACCTTATCTACTTCTTCTGCCTGCGCCTCGATGGACATATTCTTATGAATAATGCCGATACCGCCCTGTCTTGCCATGGCAATCGCCATTCTGTGCTCGGTTACGGTATCCATACCGGCGCTCATCATGGGAATATTCAGTTTAATCTTCTTTGTAAGCCAGGTAGTGAGATCCACCTGATTGGGAATTACCTGTGAGTAACTCGGCACTAAAAGCACATCGTCAAACGTAATGCCTTCACCAATAATCTGACCCATTTTCTTTCCTCCCGTCAATTTTCTGCTTTGGTTCGATTGAATTTCACATGAGTGTATCAGACTCTATAAAAAAAGTCAACGGATTTTTTCAGTCTGTAAATACCTTTCTGGGGGCTACGGTGCGGATGGCCTTAACCAGCTCCTGGGTAGGAGACAAAATCACCCTGCGCGTACCGTCATAGTACATTACATATCGCAGATCCGGCTGTTTTTCTTCTCCGATACTGTAATCAACAGTCTTCATCTGTCTGTTCCTGTAACTGTCCAGGTGGTGGGAACGAAACGGAGCCAGAATCTCGATCCGTTCCACTTCCAGAACTTCGATTCTCTTCCTTTTTGTTTTATGCATAATCTTATCGATCGAAATCTCTTTATCCAGATACAGGTATTCATATTCCAAATCCGAACGCATCGTAAGAAAATAAGCGCAGAGACCCGCTGCAACTGCAATCAGTAACGGGATCAGCGCGCCCATAAGCCCCAGAATTCCAAAAAAAGCCGTAACTGCAATCAAAAACCATTTTAATATGGCTGCTACCGGGGAATTTTTATGCTTTACCAGACATTCCACATATGTTTCGCTCATGATTCTACCTCCTGCTTACCGCAAAATGATAATTAAGTTTATGATAGTACATCCACGCAAAAGTTTCAAGCTATTTACCGTAGTTATTCTTTTTTTATAATTTTATTAGCGATGCTTCATTGACAGTTTTTTAAAGGAAAGGTATGATAACAGTCAGAGTATATTTCAGCATTGGAAAGGAACAGGTACACGGACCATGCCTCTGATGGACGAATTTAAAAAAGAACGGGAATCGATGAAGGACAAGCCTTTTAAGGAAAAATTAGGTTATTTCTGGTATTATTATAAATGGCACACGGTGGGAGCCGTTTTCTTTCTGATTATTCTCATAACTTTGGTTCATGATATCGCCACTTCTAAAGAAATCGTGTTTAACGCTACCTTTATGAACGCCTACTCGCTGGATATGAGCGGCAATACCGAGGGCAATGCGTTTTTGAACGAATTTGCACAGCTTGCCGGAATTGATACGGAGAAATATGATGTTTACCTGGATACCAATATGCGTTTTGACCTTACTTCCTACGATCAGGCATCACTCGCCGCATCCCAGAAATTTCTTGCCATGTCCGCAGCCGGAGAAATCGACGTTGTAGTTTCGGAACGGGATATTTTCTCCAATTATGCCGACAGCGGAATGTTTCAGGATTTACGTGATTGTCTGACGGAAGAGCAGTTGGAAAAGTACGCGGATTATTTCTTTTATTATGACCGCACTGTCCTTGAACGCGAAATCGATTTTGAAGAAGTCAATAACAGCGATCTTACAATTCCCGAGGATACCGTGGAAAGACGTGATCCGGACTCCATGAGCGATCCCGTTCCGGTAGGAATCTTTCTGGATGATTCACTGAACGACCGGCTTATTGACGCGGGTTATTTTATAGAAGACCAGGAGCTTGTTTTCGGGATAATGGGCAAAGAAGAAAACAGGCAGAACTGCCTGCTGTTTCTGGACTGGCTGACCGATAAAAATTACGTTGCCGGCGAATAGACTGCGGCGTTATGAACATACAATATAAAAATTTCGAAGAGCGGGGAAAAACAAAATATGGTATATCAAAATATTCTGGAAGCAATCGGCCACACGCCTATTGTAAAGCTAAACCGGATGTCCGACCCGGAGGCTGCCGACGTTTATGTAAAATTTGAAGGGCTGAACGTGGGCGGCTCCATTAAAACAAGAACGGCTTTCAATATGATTAAGCGCGCGGAAAAGGAAGGCCTGATCGGACCGGACACAATTATCGTAGAACCTACCAGCGGCAACCAGGGTATCGGCCTGGCCTTAATCGGTGCGGTGCGCGGCTATCGTACCATCATTATTATGCCCGATTCGGTCAGCGAAGAACGCCGAAAACTGGTCAGACATTACGGCGCAGAGGTAATTCTGGTCCATGACGCGGGAAATATCGGGGACTGTATTGATGAATGTGTGAAAACCGCACAGAAGATGGCACGTGAGAATCCTGCCGTATACATACCGCAGCAATTTGACAATCCAGCCAATCCTCTGGCCCATAAACATCATACCGGCCTGGAGATTATGGAACAGGTGGCAGGTCCTATTCACGGGTTCTGTTCCGGGATCGGAACCGGCGGAACCATCAGCGGAATCGGAGAAGTGTTAAAGGCACAGAATCCCGACCTGGTAATCTGGGCAGTGGAACCGGAAAACGCCGCAATTCTTGCGGGAGGCAATATCGGCACCCATCTGCAGATGGGTATCGGCGACGGCCTGATCCCGGGGAATCTGAATCAGAACATTTACGATGATATTTATATTGTAACGGACGACGAAGCCATTGAAACAGCCCGGAATCTTGCCCGTATGGAAGGTCTGATGTGCGGCATCTCAAGCGGCACCAATGTAGCCGCCGCCCTGAAGCTGGCCCAAAAACTGGGGAAAGGGAAAACTGTCGTCACGGTTCTTCCCGATACGGCGGAACGGTATTTTTCCACTCCTTTGTTTGAGGAATAATATAGAACAGGGTATACCACCGATATGAGCTTTTAACATCCGCCGTGGTATACCCTGATTTTGTTCTGGATCCAAATCCGCGCCTTTATTCTTTTTCACTTTCGTATAACTCCAAACGTCCCTGTATGATTTCCATAACTTCATCCAGAGTTTTTATACCCGCAAAATAGTACTGCGCTTCATTACTTACAATGTCCCATACTTCATAATCCAAATCCTTCATAAATGCGTTGCTTTCGTCCGTTAACTCCCGAATTTTCGAACGTTCCTCCTCCGATAAGTATCTCTCTGATCCGGCACGTCCCACGTTCTCTGTAAGCTTTTTTTCATAAACTTCTACCATAATTGGAAAGCTTCCCCTCAATGTATATTGGTATTCCCTTTCCAAGAGAAAACAAAGAAACGCCCATGCCCCTTCCTTATGGCTGGAATTGGCATTAATACTCCAACCTGTACTCGCCTGACGAATTCCCTGTCTGTCTTCTCTTGGATAGCCGACAAATGCAAGGTCATTACCGTAACGTTTTATAAAATCCTGCAAATTTTCAGCAGCAGGTCCATTCAAATACATCTCCATTAACAGGACATTTTCTCCCAACACCGGTTCCTCCCCGTCAGGAAGGGCTTGTCCGTATTTTTGGGCAAACAGGATGCACTGGCGCAGGGCCTCAAAATCCGTCGATTCAATTCCTCCGTAAAAATAGCAAAGCTGTAATACGGAAAGCGCGTCCGTATCCGGCATGAACGCCTTTATTTGCGGATTTGCTTCCATCACCCCGCATAACTCCGCAAAAGTCCAGCCTTTTCTCTGCCCTATTACCTCCTGCCTGCCTACCAAAAGGGATATATCCATATCCGGCGATACCGCAAACACTTTACCCTGATTCTCATATGCATAAAGCGCATTGGTAAAATATTTTTCTTCCTCCAAGTCAGCCTGCATATAGGGCAGCAAATCCTCCAGCACACCTTTTTGTATAAAATCAATATAATTTGTCCTGCTGGGCGCCGAAAAAATATCCGGACCTTCCCCAGACAAAATCTGTATGGTCTGATTATTGTGATAATCCGCAAACTCCTCGGTATCCCGCGCGGTTATTACCTCAACCCGATATTTATCACTGCTTTTATTAAAGGCGACAACTGCCTCCTTAAGGGAATCCACCAGCCAATAATTACTCAAGGTAATGACTTCTTTTTCTATAGCTGCGCCCGGAAACGCCACTGGGGACAGGCGGCAGACTTCCACCTGGCAGGCTTCCTGATTATCCGTCACCAGCTTCCACTGTTCCCCATCTTCCTGACTTATACTGTGAAATATCCACACGTTGTTGTGCGGTAATATGTCATAATTAACGTAGGAAAACAGTTCCTCCGCCTTTCCCGTATTCATATGATAAGAAAACAACGCCGTATCCGTCCCAATCCATAA
>CAJUNP010000001.1:0-310336 GCA_910587935.1 uncultured Lachnospiraceae bacterium | reverse complement strand
ATCCTCCTCTACCAGGAAACTCTTTCCCCTTCCGGTGCGAAGGAAAATTTGCTCCGCTTTTTTTTCTAACTTACCTCCTGACGGCTGTAGTGTATAGAGCGTACCGTCCCCTTCCGGTGCCATGCAAAAAACGATACCTCCTTTTCCGTGCGCCAGATAACTTATAGTAGTCTCCGTGGGGATAACCCGTGTCTGCGTTCCTGTGCGATAATCAATCACCACAACGGCTCCTGTTGCGGAATCGGCTATCACCAATTCCTTATCCGTAACAGACATCGCAGAAAACACGCCATATTCCCCCAAAGACGCCAATGCGTCGTCCAGGGGATATACCTCTTCTTTCTTTGTCTCACCATCTATCATATGAAGCCAATACCGGCTGCCTTCGGATTCCGTCTTTACACAGACCATTGCAATGTCATCCTCAGTCCCCGTGCACCAGGTAAGACAATAACAATATTCTTCCGGATAAGAGGTTACATATTCCGGTTCCCCTGTATCATAAGAAATTCTGTACAATACCAATTCCGTATTCTCCAGAGAATCGCTCTGACTCCATGAGCCGGTTACATATACATACTTCTCCGTAGGAATGCACCGATAATTTTGAATCCGAACGTCTCCTTTTTCAATTCCGGACAGACCGATCAGCTGATGCTTTGTATAATATGTCTTCTCCTTTACAGACTGCTCTTTTACAGGCTGCTCCTTCCCGCACCCCGAAAAAAGCGACAGTAATATCAATATTATCAAACAACAGCTCTTCATTGCTCTCATTATATAATCCCCTCTCATTTCCCAAAAACAACGGAGTAAAATTTTTACTTTAAAAATTCTCTCAGTATTGTGTTGATTTGTGCCGGGTCCGCTTTCCCTTTCATGGCTTTCATGGTCTGTCCCACCAGAAAACCGATTGCTTTTTCTTTTCCGTTTTTATAGTCTTCCACGGACTGGGGGTTCGCTTCCACAATTTCCTCAATACTCTTTTTCAGAGCGCCTTCGTCCCGTTCTGTCTTCAGTCCTTTTTCTTCCACGTATTTTTCAGGATCTATGTCTTTCTCAAACAAAACCTCAAACACTTCTTTCGCTACGGAACCGTTAATGACTTTCCGCTCCGTCAGGCCAATCAAAGAAGCCAGATTTTCAGGCGAAAAACGAATTTCCTCCGGTTCCATATCCTTTTCTTTCAACAACCGGAGCGTTTCCACCATAAGCCAGTTGGAAACCTTTTTTGGCTGGCCGCACAAAGCCGACGTGGCCTCAAATAAATCCGCCAGGTGTTTGGAAGATGTAAGAATCTCAATATCATAATCGGGAATGTTAAATTCTTCTTTATACCGCGCCATTTTTTCGTCCCGGAATTCCGGCTGTTTCTCTCTGATCTGTTGTAACCACGCCTCGCTAATGTGTACCGGCGCAAGATCCGGATCGGGAAAATACCGGTAATCCTGCGCGTCTTCCTTGGAGCGCATGGCATACGAATATTCCTTATTATCATCCCACCTGCGGGTTTCCTGTGTAACCGGCTTTCCTTCCTCCAAAAGCTCGATCTGCCGTTGTCTTTCTCCTTCTATGGCTCTTGCGATGGCCTTAAAGGAATTCAGATTTTTCATTTCCGTCCTGACTCCAAGCCTGCCGCTTCCCGCTTCCCGCACGGACAGATTCACGTCCGCACGCATGGAACCCTCCTGGAGCTTGCAATCGGAGGCTCCCAGATACTGAATGAGCAGACGCAGTTTTTCCAGATAGGCGATAACTTCCTCCGCGCTGCGCATATCCGGCTCCGAAACAATTTCAATCAGCGGAACGCCGGAACGGTTATAATCAACAAGGGAACAATCCTCCCATTCGTCATGAATCAGTTTACCGGCGTCTTCTTCCATGTGAATCTCATGAATACGTACTTTCTTTTTTCCCGCCTGCGTTTCAATCCCTACCCATCCGTCGCGGCAGATCGGAAGATATAATTGGGAAATCTGATAATTCTGCGGATTATCGGGGTAAAAATAATTTTTTCTGTCAAATTTGCAGTTTCTTGTGATCTCACAATTTGCCGCCAGTCCCACCGCAACGGCGTATTCCACCACCTGCTTATTCAGGACAGGCAGTGAACCCGGCATACCGGTACAAACCGGACATGTATGCGTATTGGGCGCTCCGCCGAAAGCGGTGGAGCATCCGCAGAATATTTTTGTTCTGGTGGCAAGTTCTACGTGAACTTCCAGCCCGATTACGGTTTCATATTGTTTTGCCATATACGCTTACCTGCCTTTCTGTCCCGCTGCCTGTTCATAAGTGTAAGCCGCCCGTAATATCTTGTTTTCTTCAAAACAATTGCCAATCAGCTGCAGTCCGATGGGAAGTCCTTTACCGTCGAAGCCGCAGGGAACGCTGATTGCCGGAAGCCCCGCCAGATTGACGGCAATCGTATAAATATCTCCCAGATACATTTTCAAAGGATCGGCCAGACTTTCTCCCAGCCTGGGCGCTGTCGTGGGCGCAACCGGACCCAGAATCAGATCGTAACGTTCAAACGCTTCATCAAAGGCTTTTTTTATTAAAGTTTTTACCTTCAGGGCCTTCAGGTAGTAAGCGTCATAGTAACCGGAGCTTAAAACAAAGGACCCCAGCATAATTCTCCTTTTGACTTCCGCCCCGAATCCCTCGGAACGTGTTTTTTTATACATGTTATGAAGCCCCTCGAACTCTTTTGTACGGTAACCGTATTTGATTCCGTCAAAACGCTCCAGATTGGAACTTGCTTCCGCCGCTGCAATCGTATAGTATGCCGGAATCGCATATTGCACAAGGCTCAAATCAAATGTCTCCACAACAGCGCCGTTTTCCTTAAGCATCCCGGCAGCGTCCAGCACCGCTTTCTTCACTTCAGGGTCCAGCCCGTCGCCAAAATAGTCTTGCGGAATTCCGATTTTCATACCCTTCACATCCTTTTTGAGAGCGTCCATAAAACGGCAGTCCCGTTTCATGGAGGTAGAATCCTTTTGGTCATGGGACGCAATTGCATAAAGCACCGCCGCGCAGTCACGCACATCCTTCGTTATAGGGCCGATCTGATCCAAAGAAGAGCCGTAAGCCACCAGTCCATATCGTGATACGGTTCCATAGGTAGGCTTCATTCCCACCACGCCGCAGTAAGACGCAGGCTGTCTGATGGAGCCTCCCGTATCGGAACCCAGGGCCGCAAAACACTCTCCAGCCGCCACTGCCGCCGCAGAACCGCCGGAAGAACCGCCCGGCACATGCAGAAGATTTCTCGGGTTTCTTGTCACCCCGAAAGCGGATGTTTCCGTGGTGCTTCCCATGGCAAATTCATCCATATTTGTTTTTCCTATTATAACCGCTCCGGCCTTTTCCAGATTTTCCACAGCCTGTGCGGAATACGCCGGAATAAAGTTCTCCAAAATCCTGGATGAACAGGTGGTACGCATTCCCTTCGTACAAATGTTATCCTTCAGGGCGAAAGGCACGCCTGCCAGCGGACCGCTCAGCTCTCCCGCATCAATTTTCTTTTGTACGGCTTCCGCACCCGCCATCAGTTTTTCTTTATCGATTGTAACATAACAATGCAGCGTTTCTTCTTTTTCTTCTATTACGTAAAGTACCGCTTCCGCCGCTTCCTTTACGGTCGTTTCGCCGGCACGGATTTTTTGTGAAAGTTCCGTTGCCGTAGCCGCCAGAATTTCTTCTCTATTCATTTTAATCACGTCTCCTCTATTCAACGGTTCTGGGAACCTGAAACATACCGTCCTTCTGACCCGGCGCATTTTTCAGTATATCATCCCGCATGTCTTTATTGGTAACAACATCTTCTCTGAACACATTTTCCATGGAAAACACGTGCGACATTGGTTCCACGCCTTCCGTATCCAGTTCCCCAAGCTTATCGATATAGTCAAGCATACGCCCCATGTCCTGCCCGGCCTGTTTCTTTTCTTCCTCCGACAGCTCCAGCTTAGCCAGAATCCCAACATACTCAATTGTCTCTTCACTGATTCTATTTACCATCCATTTCACATCCTTTCTGCCGCTTACGGTTCCAGTCTCCCCAAATCTCTGGGAAACAACGTCGTTTCGCGTACATTTTCTTCTCCCGCCAGCTTCATGGTAAGCCGCTCCAGTCCGATTCCCAGTCCGCCGTGAGGGGGCATCCCGTGCCTGAAAGCCATCATATAAGCTTCCATTCCTTCCTCCGTCATACCGCGTGCCGCCAGTTTTTCCTTTAACATTTTATAATCGTGGATTCTCTGGCCGCCCGTCGTAATTTCCATTCCCTTATACAAACAGTCAAAGCTTAATGTATACGTTTTATCCTCCGGATCGTCCATGGCATAAAAAGGACGCTTTTTACTGGGATAATGAGTTACAAAGACGAAATCGGAATCATATTCTTCTTTCATATACTGACCGATCAGCTGCTCTTCTTCCGGCTCCAGGTCATAGGGGTTCTTAATCGGTCTGTTATATTTTTCGGAAACCAGTCTCTTTGCTTCATCAAACCGGACCGCCGGAATCTGTCTCACCTCCGGAAGCGTAATCCGAAGAATTTCCAGCTCTTTTCCGTAATCGGTTATTAAAGTCTTCATAATGTTTTGGAGCACGCCGGTCTCCATTGCCATAATGTCCTCAAAACCGTCAATATAACCCATCTCAAAATCCAGGGAAGTATATTCGTTCAAATGCCGTTTGGTGTTATGCTTCTCCGCACGGAATACCGGTCCGGTTTCAAATACTCTCTCAAATACCCCTACCATCATCTGTTTGTAAAACTGCGGGCTTTGTGCAAGCACCGCCGGGCGATGGAAATAATCCAGTTTAAAAATATTGGCGCCTCCCTCCGCTCCCCTGGAACCGATTTTCGGGGTGTGGATTTCGGTAAATCCCTGCTCATACAGATAATTCCGAAAGCCTTTAACAATGCCTTCCTGAATCCGGAACTTAGCCCGCTCTCTGATATTTCTTAAAGAAACCGGACGAAGATTCAGACTGGTTTCCAGCGACGTATTCATTTTCCACTTGGAGACGGGAATCGGAAGCGGTTCCGAAGGTATGGAAAGAACGGTTATTCCTGTTAACCGGATTTCCACTCCTCCCGGCGCTTTTGCACTTTCCGCAGCGGTTCCTTCCACAGACACGGCCGCTTCTTCTTTTAACTGCTTTAAATCAAAGTCTGCCGCAGTTTCCTCATATACGCACTGCAGCAATCCTTCTCTTTTTCGAAGCACAATAAAAGCGATGGTTCCCATATCCCGAATACTATGCACCGTACCGTTTACTTTTACGGTCTTTCCCGTGTAATCTCCGGTTATGAGCTGAGAAATTTCCAGGGTTTCTTTTTTGTTAACGCCGGTTAAAAATTTCATAATCATATCCTCCTGTCTTTTATGTTGCGCTCCGGGACTCCGGAAAACAAAAAGTCCCGGAACACAGTTTCCTGTATTCCGGGACGGATAAACTAAAACGATATCCGCGGTACCACCCGCATTGATAAGCCGCCATTTCCATCAAAATGTTTTACCGCCTTATCCACTCATCCACTTAACGCGTGTGAAACGTATTACCCTAGCGTCGGATCTTCTCCGTCCGGTTCGGATAATCTGCTCCGGAGTGTTCCCATTGCCAGTTCCCACAAACGGCGCTCTCAGTCGGTGACGCCGTATTCCTGTCGCTTTTCCTGGTAAGAGTCTCCTTCAATGCATTTTCTTTTAATGTATGCAATACTAGCACATTCCTTCTCTCTTTGCAAGTATTTTTTTTAAATTAATCTAAATAATCTAAATAAGTATTATTCTACCGGACGCACCAGTTCATAATCATATTCCGATTCTTCTTCCGGTTCCACCGCCTCATAAGCTTTGCCGGCTTCCACGGTCCAATTCATACCCGAAGGTACAAAAACAGCGCAGTTCCCCTGCTTTGCATCACGGATCCGGTAAAGCGTCCCTGCAGGATTATTTTCGGAATAAACAATTTCTTCTGAAAATACTTCCCGTATATACAGCGTGAAAGAAGCCGCTGTATCCTCTTCATTTCCGCTCTCTTTTCTGAACGTTTCCGCTTCTTCCATAACTAACGTCTCCTGATCCGGCGCTTCTTCATCTGCCAGTATGCCCGCCGTTTTGTCCTCCTGCATTTCCTCCGTTAGTTTTTCTTTTGCAGCCTCCTGCGTTATTACGGACTGCTCTTCCTCTTTTACACAATCCGCGGCGTCTCCGTCCGTCATCATATCCTCCTGCGGACATTCCTCGAAATTTTTCCGGCTGATCCCTGTCAGCGGTCTGAAAACCCCGGTTACCACAGCGGGAATACAAATACATGCGGCTACGCAGGCGGCAATGGGGATGATGTATTTTTTTCGTCCCGCTTTATTTTTGATTCTGTTTTCCGTGCTGTCTTCCGGCTGCTCCTGAATTGTATTTTCAATTCCCTCTTCAATTCTTTTCCAGAGATCCGGCGTTTCATTTTGCATGAGCTGTCGGTATTCATTTTCCAGCCTGTTTTTCATAGCCGCACCTCCTTAACTTTTTTATGCTTTCTCTGTATTTCCAGGTAACCGTGCCTAACGGCATGTGAAGAATTGACGCAATTTCCTTAAAAGTCAGGTCGCCCATAATTTTCAGATTCAAAATTTCGCGTTCCGGCTCCTTTAGGCTCAAAAGCGCCGTCTGCCAGGTAAGATTACCGACAGCTTCCTTTTCTACAGGGCTTTCCGCATTACGATAAAGCTTTTGCACCGTTTTTTTATGATCCGTTTCCTCATTTTCACCGTCTGTAAAATCAGTAAGCTCTTCCCTCCTGTTTTTACGCAGAAAATCCACAGCCATATTCCGGGCAATGGTCGCCATCCACCCTTTATGGCCGTTACCGGGCTTGTACAACGCGGCTTTTTCCCAGAGTTTAATAAAAAAATCACTGGTAATATCTTCCGCATTTTCTCTGTTTTGCAATTTTTCGTAGATAATGGAATAGATAAAAGCTATGTATTCCTGATATATTTCCTTAAGACCTTCCTTTTCTTTCCGCTTAATCCGGTCTATGCATATTGCGAACTCCGCTTCTGTCACGTTTAATCCTCTCCCAAGCCTCTGTATAAGATACGCCTGTTCCTGTATTTTTTATGGGAAACATTCCAGTCATTTTATCATAAGTTATTTTTTTAGTTTCGTCAAACGATACAAAACATTTGACATTTTCCGCATTATCCTGCAAAATAAAATATAGATTAAAGTTTGCGGGAGGGAAATATGTCGTATCATCAAAGCTATTATTATCAGGATCTTTTTTCCAACGTTTTTTTCGGCACTTTTGCCGCGGCTTCTTACCTGATTGCGCTTGCCGTTTCAATACTTTTTCTGGCGGGCAGATGGAAGGTATTTAAGAAAGCCGGCAAGCCAGGCTGGGCAACGCTGATACCCTTTTACGGCGATTATTGCTATATGGACATCTGTTTCGGAACGGGCTGGCTGTTTTTGCTTAAATTCGTTCCCTGTGTCGGATTCATTATTCAGATCATGTCCTGCTTTAAACTTTCCAAGGCTTTCCGCCAGGGTACGGGATTCGGATTCGGTTTGCTATTTTTATCGTCCATATTTATGCTGATTCTGGGCTTCGGGAATTATCAGTACTACGGCGTGGACGGTCTTGGATTCGGACCGAACGGCGTTTCTTACGATGAGGCTTCCATGTATCGGTAACTTACGGAAAGTTAAATGAACTAAAAATAAAATAACACAGCGTGGTCTGAATTTATTGTCCGCGCTGTGTTATTTTTATTTTTCATTTACAAGTTCCGAAAGTGTCTTGAAACTATAACCCATTTCTTCCCATTTGGTCAAAAGTTCATCCAGAATCTCCCCGTTCGTCTGTGAAGTGCTATGTAGCAAAACAACTGCCCCGGGATGGATTCTTCCCAAAAGCTTATCGAAAGCTTCCTCTTTGGTGGGTTGTTCGTCCTGGTACCAGTCCACATAGGCCAGACTCCAGAAAAAGGTATGATACCCCATTTCTTTTGCCATCTGCAGATTTGTCTCGCTGTATTTTCCCTGGGGAGGACGGTAGAATTTCACCATTTCCTGTCCGGTAATTTTTTTGAAAAGCTCCGCTACGCCATCCATTTCCTTTTGAAAAGAAGCCGTATCGGAGATCTGAGACATATCCGGATGGTGATATGTATGATTCCCTACCGTATGCCCTTCCTCCACCATTCTTTTTATCAGCTCCGGCGCAGACTCCAGATAATGTCCCACCACAAAAAATGTTGCGGAAACATTATGTTTTTTTAAGGCCTCCAAAATCGGTTCCGTATTGCCGTTCTCATATCCCGCGTCAAAAGTCAGGTAAATCACTTTTTCACCGCTGTCCCCTACATAGTAAGCGTCGTACTTTTTTAACGCCTCCGCCGATACCGTTCCCGTTGGCTGCGTTCCCTGTGCACCGAATCCCAGACCCCAGTTTTCCGCCTGATCCGCCCTGGCGGACACGGGCGAGGTCATACTGACCACGTAAGCCGCAGCCCTTCCAAGGAAAAACATGCATAAGAAAAACGCCGCAAGCAATGCCAGAACCTTATAATTATCTTTTTTTATATCCATACTCGTTCCTGTGGGAATTTTGTATCAATATATGTGTATGGGACACACGCAATGACACCGTTATTACAGCGCCTTAATACGATTCACGGCTTCCACGGTATTTTCATAGCTGCCAAACGCCGTCAGGCGGAAATATGTTTCGCCGCTGGGTCCGAATCCCGATCCGGGCGTTCCTACTACGTTTGCCTGTTCCAGCAGATAATCAAAAAATTCCCAGCTCGTCATGCCGTCCGGAGCTTTCAGCCAGATATACGGCGCGTTGACGCCTCCCGACACGGTATAACCGGCTTCCTTTAAACCGTTCAGAATATATTTTGCATTGTTCATGTAATAAGCAACCTGCCGCCCAAGCTGTTCTTTCCCCGCTTGCGAATAAACGGCTTCTCCGGCACGCTGTACAATATAAGGCGCGCCGTTATACTTGGTGCCGTGTCTGCGGGCCCAGAGCGAATGAAGCGTTACCTCTCCGCATTTTAACTCCTTCGGTATAACGGTATAGCCGAGGCGCACGCCTGTAAATCCTGCATTTTTCGAGAAAGAATGAAGTTCGATGGCACAGGTTCTCGCACCCTCGCACTCATAAATGGAATGAGGAACATCTGCCTCGGAAATATACGCTTCATAGGCAGCATCATAAATAATAACCGCTCCCATCTTATTCGCATAATCCACCCATTCCTGCAGCTGCGCTTTCGTTACGGTAGAACCCGTAGGGTTATTGGGGAAGCACAGATAGATAAGATCCGGCGTCTCCTTCGGCAGTTCGGGGGCAAAACCATTCTCCGCCGTGCACGGCATATAAATCACGTCGCTCCATGTTTCCGCCGCGGTGTCGTAAACGCCGGTTCTTCCCGCCATTACATTGGTATCCACGTAGACCGGATAGACGGGATCACAAACTGCAATCTTATTATCCAGGCTGAAAATTTCCTGAATGTTACCGGAATCACACTTAGCGCCGTCGGATACAAAAATTTCGTCGGCCGCAATATCACAGCCTCTGGCCTTATAATCGTTAACCGCAATGGCATTTCTTAAAAACTCATACCCCAGATCCGGCGCATATCCATGAAAGGTCTCCGCTTTTCCCATCTCATCCACCGCGCCGTGCAAAGCATCTATAATTGCGGGAGCCAGCGGCTGCGTAACGTCGCCTATGCCCAGACGTATTATTTTCTTATCCGGATTGGCAGCCGCATAAGCGTTTACCTTTTTGGCAATGGTAGAAAAAAGATAACTGCCGGGTAACTTTAAGTAGTTCTCATTGATTTTAAACATAATTTCCTCCGTTCTGTCCGTTAAACCTGCGGATACCGATATTCTCCTTCAAACACCGTTTCGGCAGGCCCCTGCATAAATAGCAGATTCCTCTTAAGATCCCATTCGATCTTTAACTGCCCTCCTAGTAGTTTAACAGTAACCGCCGCATCCGTCAAACCATTTAATACGCATGCCGCCACGGCTGCACAGGCGCCCGTACCGCAGGCACAGGTTTCTCCGCTTCCCCGTTCCCACACACGCATATAAATCGTTGCGCGGTCAAGAACCTGCACAAATTCCACGTTGGTACGCCTCGGAAAACGCGGATGACATTCAAAACAGGGACCTGTCTGATCTACGGGAAAACGCTGCACGTCTTCCACAAATACCACGGTATGCGGATTGCCCATAGAAACGCAGGTCATTTTAAAAAGTCTTCCAGCCGCTTTTATCGGTTCCTGCACCACCTGCATCCTATATTTACACCCCGTCACCGGAACTGCATCTGCGGAAAAAAGCGGTGTTCCCATATTTACCCGTACGCTGCTCACCGCCCCGTTTTCCGTGAAAAGCTCCGTATATATTTTTCTGCCGCAGCTTTTAATTACCAGCTTTGTTTTTCGTGTCATTCCCTTTTCATATACATATTTTGCCACACAGCGGACACCGTTTCCGCACATTTCCGCTCTGCTTCCGTCCGCATTGTACACTTCCATTTCAAAATCCGCATCGAAACAGGCGCGGATAAAGACGACGCCGTCGCCTCCGATGCCGTAATGCCTGTCGCTCATTCTTTTAACAAGGCAGGCTTTCCCGCCGGCAGGAATTTTTTCCTCCGACTCGTTAATATAAATGTAATCGTTGCCGCATCCCTGCATTTTTGTGAACTTCATAGGCAGACCTCCTCTACCTATGATTTTATGTAAACATTTCCGGGATGGTTCCTTATTCCTCTATGTTTTCATCATTGCCAGAATCATCTGCGACGTCTCCACCAGATTCGTTCCGCTGTCCATGCTGCACTTCTGCAGATACCTGTGCGCTTCGCCCTCGTCCATATTATTGCGCTCCATCAGTACGCCCTTTGCCTCCCTGATCAAAGCTTCTTCTTCCTGGCTGTGAACCTTTGGCAAAAGACGCCTCTTTCTTCTCTTCCGCTCCAGATTCTCTACCATCATGCCGACCGTACTGACAAGTTCATGCACTTTTAACGGCATGGCAAGACAGACGATATCGTTACCGATACATTCATTCCAATAATGGCGGGATGCTAACAAAAGCATTTCAAACCCCGCCGGAAGACACTCGTGCAATTCGGAATAAAGCATATCCGTAAGCTTATAACCGCACAAAACAACCCCGCCGCTCAGGCCGTCCGCATGGCTTAAAGCCTGCGCCCCCGACGTACAGGCCGCCAGCACGGAAAAACCGTTGCGCACAAGCAGATTCTTGATAGTTCCCGCTTCTTCCGCCCTGGGGAATACTACAATAATGTTGGTCACACGCCTCACCTGCCCGTTCGGTTAAAATCTGTACAGATACTGTTCTACTTCCCACGCCGTAACCTGCGTCCGGTATTCCTGCCATTCTTTTTTCTTAGCCGCAATATAATGCTCGGAAACATGACTTCCCAAAACCTGACAGATAAAAGAATCCTTCTCCAGTTCCCTTACCGCTTCATCCAGAGTTCCCGGAAGCTCATCAATACCAAGCTGCCGGCGCTCTTCTCCCGTCATCTCAAATATGTTGCGGTCCACTCCGGCGGGCGGATCAATTTTATTAATAATGCCGTCAAGACCGGCCCGCAGACACACGGCAAGCGCAAGATACGGATTGGCCGAAGGGTCCGGACTTCTTAATTCAATCCTTGTTCCTTCTCCGCCGGCTGCCGGAATCCGGATCAGCGGACTCCTGTTTGTAGCGCTCCACGCCATGTAAACCGGCGCCTCATATCCCGGCACCAGGCGTTTATAGGAATTCACAAGAGGGTTGGTAATCGCTGTCATGGCTTTCATATGTTTCATAATACCGCCGATAAAATAATATGCTTCTTTGCTTAATCCTGCCTTATCTTCCGCATCATAAAAGATATTTTTTCCGTTTTTTAACAAAGACATATTAATATGCATTCCGGAACCGTTCATTCCGTATTTCGGTTTGGGCATAAACGTTGCGTGCAGGCCGTGGCGTTTGGCAATCGTTTTGACGGCCAGCTTAAAGGTCATAATATTATCCGCCGTGGCAAGTCCCTCGTCATAATGAAAATCAATTTCATGCTGCGCAGGCGCAACTTCATGATGCGACGCTTCGATCTCGTATCCCATATCCTCTAAAGTCAGAACCATATCCCGTCTCGCATTTTCGCCAAGATCGATAGGCCCCAGGTCAAAATAGGTGGCCTTTTCATGGCTCTGCGTAGTAGGCAGTCCGTTTTCATCCGTATGAAACAGGAAAAATTCACACTCCGGACCGACCTCAAAGGTATATCCCAGTTTTTCGGCTTCCTTAACCGCACGTTTCAAAATATACCTGGGATCTCCCTCAAAAGGTTCTCCGTTCGGTCGATGCACATCACAGATCAGCCGCGCCACTTTTCCCTGCTGGGGGCGCCATGGGAAAATAGTCATGGTGGAAAGATCCGGATACAAAAGCATATCCGATTCCTCAATTCCCACGAATCCTTCAATAGACGAACCGTCAAACATGCATTTATTATCCAGCGCTTTTTCAAGCTGGCTGGATGTCACGGCAATATTTTTCATATTTCCGAAAAGATCCGTAAACTGAAGACGGATAAATTCCACATCTTCCTCTTCTGCCAGCCGCAGAATATCTTCCTTTGTGTAATTTTTCATAACCGCTACCTCCACGCTAACCGCTGCCGCTTTTTTCTGCTACTATTTTTGCATACTCCTTACCCATTCCGCATATGGTATATAAAAGAATTCCTTGGGGATATGATATGAGTTCCAAAACAAAAATTGTTGTGTTTCATATGAAAGAATTAATATATACAGGCATCTTCATTGTACTTGGAATCCTGTTTATTATCCTGCTTACCATTATGTTTCTCCCAGATAAAAAAGATCAAAAAGATACCGGAACCGATACGGCCGGCATATATACCCCGGGCGTTTACTCGACCACTCTGGTTCTCGGAGACCAGACCATTGATGTGGAAGTCATGGTGAACGCAGACAATATTCAGTCCGTGCAATTGAAAAACTTAAACGATGCCATTACCACCATGTATCCTCTGATTCAGCCTTCTTTTGAAGATATCGCAAGACAAATTGAAGAGAAACAGTCTCTGAATAATATTACATACTCCGACGAAACAAAATATACCAGTATGGTACTGATCGACGCCATACGCACCACACTGGAAAAAGCCTCTTCTGCAGATAAGCCTGATTCCACGGAAGAGACGCAACAGGCCGAATAAATTTATGCCTACAGCCCTTCGATCTCCTGCAGCCAGATTGCCGCACTTGCATCGGAGGGCATCCTAAGGTCACCCCTTGGGGAAAGCGCCACGCTTCCCACCTTAGGACCGTCCGGCAGGCAGGAACGCTTAAACTGCTGGCTGAAAAACCGCCGGTAAAAGGTTTTCATCCACTTTAAAATAGTCTCTTTATCATACTGACCTGCAAACGCCTGCTGTGCAATCCGAAATATCTTTGCCGGCGGAAAACCGCAGCGAAGCATATAGTATAAATAAAAATCATGCAGTTCATAAGGCCCGACCAAGTCTTCCGTTTTCTGCGAAATTACTCCGTCCACCGGCGGCAGCAGCTCCGGCGAAACAGGCGTATCCAGAACATCCTTCAGAATATCCGTAAGCCCTTCGTTATTACAGGTATCCGCATAGTAACGCACAAGGTGGCGGACCAGCGTTTTGGGCACGCCCACGTTCACTCCGTACATGGACATATGGTCTCCGTTGTAGGTGGCCCATCCCAATGCCAGCTCCGACATATCCCCGGTACCGATTACCAGACCGTTTTCCCGGTTTGCAATATCCATTAATATTTGGGTCCTCTCTCTCGCCTGTCCGTTTTCATAGGTTACGTCATGGTTATCAAGGGACTGCCCAATATCTTTAAAATGTACGGTTACAGCTTCCCGGATGGGTATTTCCTCTAACGACGTTCCCAGTATATTCGACAGTTTACAGGCGTTATCGTAAGTTCTGTCCGTCGTCCCGAAACAGGGCATGGTAACGGCATATATATTGCTTCTCGGAAACTTTAACAAATCAAAGGTTCTAACCGTTACTAACAGCGCAAGGGTAGAATCCAGTCCTCCCGATACGCCGATAACAGCTTTCTTACAACCTGTATGTTCATATCTTTTTTTCAGCCCGTAGGACTGAATCGATAAAATCTCGTCACATCTTTTATTTTTTGTTTCAATATCGGCAGGAACAAACGGCAGGGGTGCAAAGTCCCTTGTTAAACTAACGGCTTCTTTCCGAATGGAAAAAGGCACCTCCACATAGGGTTTTTGATTACTTTGAGCAAACGTGCTCATTCTCCGGCGTTCCATACGTATTCTGTGAATATCCAGATCCGCCAGGACTGTTTCTCCCTGAAAACGCTTTGCCTGCTTCAATATGGTCCCGTTCTCGGCAATCATATTATGTCCTCCGAAAACGAGATCCTGTGTGGATTCTCCCTCCCCGCAGCTCGCAAATACGTAACCTGCAATCAAACGGGCGCTGGTTGCCTTTACCAACATTTGACGGTACTCATCTTTCCCCACCGTCTCGTTGGAAGCGGAAAGATTGACAATTACGGTAGCTCCTGCCGCTGCGTGGGCAGTGCACGGCGTATCCGCCACCCAGATATCCTCACAGATTTCACATCCTATTTTTAAACCGTCTATCGCATCCGATGTGAAAAGAAGATTGGCGCCAAAAGGTATTGTCTGTCCGGCAAAACTCCATTGACAGACTTCTTCGTTCCCCTCACTGAAATGCCGTCCTTCATAAAATTCCGCATATGCCGGTATATTCCGCTTGGGCACCATTCCCAGAAGCTTTCCACGGTTCACGGCCGCCGCCGCGTTATATAATTTTCCGTCCTTTTCAACGGGCAGCCCTACAAAAATCAAGGCGTCAACCTGACTGCTATGTTCTACGATCCGAAGCAGGGCGTCCTGTGCTTTTTTCAGTAAAAGTTCCTGTAAAAACAAATCGCCGCAGGTATAACCGGTAATGCAAAGCTCCGGAAAAACCATAAGCTTTGCTCCCAACTGTGACGTTTCTTTGATTTTTTCACATATTATTTCCGTATTAGCAGCGGGATCAGCCACTTTAATTTCAGGCGTTACCGCCGCTGCCTTGAAAAATCCCTGGTCCATACGTATACCCTCACTTTTTTGCCGCCTTTTTTAATAAAAGTTTTAACTCATCGACGCCAAACTTGTAATGACTGCCGCAAAATTGGCAGTTTACCTCTATTTCCTGTCCTTCTTCAACCATTTCCTGTATTTCTTTTTGCCCGATGCTGATAATAACTCTTTCCACCTTTTTCTTATTACAGTCACAGTAAAAGGAAGCCGGAAGCGTGTCCGTATATTCCGGTTCCAGTCCGTCAAGCAAAATCCCAAGCAGCCGCCTTGGACCATTGCCCTGCTCCAGCAGCCCGGTAACGGATTCTATTCCGGATAGATTCCGCTCCAGCCTGGCAATCACCGATTCTTCCGCAAAGGGCATTAACTGCAGGATAAATCCTCCGGCCTGTTTAACCGTATTGTCTTTTTCCATCAATACGCCAAGTCCCACACTGGACGGAGTCTGCTCGGAGGTTGCAAAATAGTAGGTAATATCCTCCGCAATTTCCCCGGTCTGTAATTGTGTCTGTCCTGAATACGGCTCCTTCAGCCCCATATCCTTAATGACCGTCAGAAAACCTTCTCCCACGGCCCCTGCAACGTCCAACTTCCCTTTCGCATTGGCATGAAGGAGGACCTGCGGATTCACGGCATACCCTTTCACGTTTCCTTTGGAATCAGCCGTTACGGTCATTCCCTGTAAAGGGCCTGTTCCCTTTACCTGAAGAGTCAGAATATCTTTATCTCCTTTCAGCATACTTCCCATCATGCAGCCGGCAGTCAGCAGACGCCCCAGAGCGGCTGTTGCCACGGGGCTCGTATTATGCGCCTGTCTCGCCTTTTCTACCAGTTCTTTTGTATTACATGCAAACGCCCTGATTTGTGCGCCTGCCGCGGTTGCCCGAACGATTTGATCCGACATGTTTCCTCACATTCCGCCGTGTCTGCGGCTTTATCTTTTTTCGTTATTTTCCTGCTTATTTTGCTCTCTTACAACGGCCAGCACACGCTCCGTCTCCGCCGTTACAACGCCGCCCGTATCCCCGTCCATGGAAAGCACCCAATCAAGCCCCGCCTGTTCTGCAATCTTACGTACGGCTGAAAGCGTATAGCCTCTTTGATAATGTGTCTCCGTATATTTCTGATAAAGTCCGTCCTGCCGCGCTACGAACAGCGTTAAATCATATTCATTGATCTGGTTTTCGGGATCGTAATAATTATCCCAGATGAAACTGCAGGTTTCCCGGTCTTCGGCAATGGTCGCGTCGCCGATTACCTGCTCATATTTATAAACCGTATTAAAATCAAAAATGAAAATTCCGCCCGGAAAAAGATAATTGTTTACCCGCCTGAAGGTCTCAAGAAGATCTTCAGACGTCAGCAGGTAATTCAGGGAATCACAGACACTGATTACCGTACCGACGGTACTGTACAGTTCCAGCTCCCGCATATCCTGCAAAAGATAGAGAACCGGCAGGTTTTCCTGTTCTCTTTTTTCCATGGCAGCCGAAAGCATTTCCTCCGAACAGTCCACGCCGATCATGTCATATCCGTAAGAAGCCAGAAGCTGCGTCATGTTTCCCGTTCCGCATCCCAAATCCAAAACAAGATCCCGCTCCGTTTCCAGAGGAGTCTTATTGTCACCGGTCAGTCCGGGCCGGGATATTCCGTATTTCGTTATTATATCACGAATTCTTTGTCCCCATTCTTCATACGGCGTCTCATCCATAAAAACATCATAAACTTTGGCAAAGCCTTCGTATGCTTCCATCCTGTTTTCCCGCTTTCGTACTTATTCTCCCAGCTTCATGGCAATAATCACGCCGACGGCAAGAGCTGCCGCGCCGGTCAGAACTGCAATAACGGTAATTGTACCCAGCTCGCCGGCCAGCAGAATCGCGATGGGCGACGCCGCAATCAGGCCGATGATTGCCCAGTAAGCATACAAGGGGAACTTTACAAAGATCACCTCAATTATTTTTGCAATGGCAAAAATACCGAAAACGACGCCGAATCCAAAAGGCATCAAAATCCCGACGCCTGTCAAAATTCCAGGCATATCAAAAGCCGCCAGCGCCGTTATAAAATCTTTAATAGCGCCGATAACAGGATTATAATAACCCAGCAAAAGAAGAATCATGGAACCGCTGACGCCGGGAATAATCATGGTTGCGGAAGCAATCACGCCTACGCCGAACAATTTTATTACATTCAAGACACCAAAGGATAAATCGGCCGCCTTGCCTTCGCTTTCTCCAAATGCCGCCATACCGGCAACCAACGCAAAAAATATAAGAAATGCAAGAATATGCCCCGCACGAACGGACTGTCCTTTCACTTTTTTCCAAACGGCGGGAAGTCCGCCCACAATCAAACCTATAAACAGTAAATTGGTCTGCAGGGGAAACCTGGCAAACATTGTGGGAATCACGAATGTTAATCCTACAACGGCAATACCTGCTCCCAAAAAGATGGGAATCAAAAACAGAACGCTTTTCTTAAATTCCTTGAATAAATGCGTAACACAATGGATCAGCTTATCGTATATTCCCATGGACACCGCCATGGTTCCGCCGCTGACGCCCGGGATTATATTTGCCAGTCCTATCACAATCCCTTTTAAAATGTTTTTAATCATATCATTACCCTTACCTTTCTTTGTCCGATTGCCTACGCCCCCTGGGAACCTTCCGTCAGAATCTGCTTAAGCGCCGCAAACAGGGCATCCATCTGCTCCCTGGTGCCGACGGTAATTCTAAGATAATCCCGAACCCTCGGTCCGGAAAAATATCTTACGTAAATCCCCTTTTCTTTCAATGCTTTAAATATTTCCGACGCCTGCATGGTCTTATGCCTTGCAAAAATGAAATTTGCCATGGAATCCGGAAAGGAAAAACCCAGCCCGGTGAGCTCCTTTTTGGAGCGTTCCCGTTCCGCAACTACCAGATCCCGCATTCTGACAAAATAATCGTCGTCTTCTATGGACGCGACGCCCAGACAAAGAGACGGCACATTCATAGTATAGGAATTAAACGAGAACTTAACATGATTCAGATATTGAATCATGTCTTTGTTCCCGATTGCATAGCCGATCCGAACCCCCGCCATGGAACGGGATTTGGAAAAGGTACGGGTTATCAGAAGGTTCTCGTACTTTGCAAGCAGGGACAGACAGCTCTCACCGCCAAAATCTATGTAAGCCTCGTCGATGATTACCGTCACATCCCGATTCTTTTGCAGTATATCTTCAATCATGGAAACCGGCTGCCAAACTCCCGTGGGCGCGTTGGGATTGGGGAAAATAATTCCTCCGTTCTCGCAGAAATAATCTTCTTTTCTTATAAAAAACGCTTCATCCAGCGGACACGTGCGGTATGGTATCCGCCAAAGCTGCGCCCAGACATCATAAAAAGAATAGGTAATATCCGGAAAAAGGATCGGTTTATCCGAATTGAAAAAAGTCAGAAATGCCATTGCCAGCACATCGTCCGATCCCACTCCCACAAAAACCTGATCTTCCTTTACGCCATGATACGATGCAATTGCACGAACCAATTCAGAGGCCGCAAAATCCGGATACAGCCGCAGAATGTCGGCGTCAAGCTCCCGGACCGCGCGTTCCGCTTTCGGAGAAGGCGGATAGGGATTCTCGTTTGTATTCAGTTTTATAATATTCCCTCCCCGGGGCTGTTCTCCCGGCGTATAGGGTATAACCCGCCTGACGTTTTCTTCATAACTCATATCCGGTTCCTGCTTTCTGTAATCTGATCATAAATCAGGAAAAATGTTCCTTATTTCTCAAGCAGTAATTGTACCATGACTAAAGTGCAAAGTCCATAGTTTCCTGTATCACAAGCTCTATATTCTTCTCGTTGCTTTCCACTAAAAGGCGAGCGTTTTCTACTCTTTTTAATAGGAAAGGGGAAACCTTTATCCGGAAATTCACCGTAACTGCCGTCTCAAGCATAAAATCCGGCAGATATACAGCATACCCTTCTTCCGCTCTGTGAAGCAATACCCTGCCCAGATTTCTTAACACATTCTTTTCCTCAACGCAATATACCGGTACGCTGAATAAAAACAGAAGAAAAACCATGCCGGCCAGAATCGCCATGCTCAAAGCTCCCGTTCCCACAATCGCCGCTTTTCCTGCTGCCGTTTTATACCAGGGGCGCCGCATGGTATGCGCAGGCAGTTCCTCCGTACCTGACACTTGTCCCGATTCTGTTTCTTCCTGTACGGAATACTTTTTTTGAAGACTGCGTTCCGTTAAACCGGAAACTGCTTTTGGGGCCGGTTTCCATGTTTTTTTGCCACTTTTTTTAATATCTTTATCCCGGCGCTCCGCTGGCGTTTTATCCGTACTGTCTTTCTTTTCTATCTCCGGCCATAACCTTTCCTCCGGCAGCCCCTGCCCGTCTTCCGTCTTCCTTTCTTCGGGAGGCATGGGAAAATCCTGCCTCGAAACAACCCGCCCCTCACTTTCCCAAAGAAGACAGTCCCTGACACGAATGTCATACCGTTTCCCCTGTTCCACCCAGAAGCCGTCGGCTGCCTGCCAGGTTTTTCCGCCGTCCAGAGAGTATGCTTCCTCATGAAGGCCGCACCCTTCACTTCCGTCCGGCTGCAAATCCCTCGCCTGAATCGTTACAAACACACGATCCTTTTCCGTAACCGGACGGGACACCTTTAATTCTTCCAGGACCGGCGCTGTTTTATCAATCTGTGCCACCTCAAAACTCCGGCTCGTTTCATTGCCCAGCGCATCCCTGACGTAAAAACAGACGTTCCCGTTTTCAGAAATAATAAATTCCGTTTCTTCCTGCCAGTTGACCCCATCCATGGAAAAACTCTTTTCATGCATACCGATTCCTCCCTCCGGATCATAAGCTTTCACCTGCAACGTTACGTTTTCTGCCTGCCACCCCTCCTGCAGCGCCAGGATTCCGCTTATAACCGGCGCACACTTATCAATATTGGAAACCTCAACCCGGGTCCTCCCCTGATTGCCCAGACAATCTATTAATAGCACATCGTAACTGCCGTTCCCGGATACCGTCAGGACATTTTCTTCCGTATACGTTCCGCCGTTGTCATAACTGTAGGGACGCTCCGCCAGGCCGCATCCGTAACCGCCTTCCGGCTGCCTGTCCTCCGCATGAAAAGTCAGAACAACATCCTGATTTGTCCAGTCATCTTCACTTTTCATTATCTCTGTCAGAATCGGTCCTGTTCGGTCAATATTTTTTACTTTTATCGTCTCCGAAATAATTTTTCCTGCCGTATTGCGCGCTTTAACAGCGTATTCCCCATTTTCGGAAACCTGCCGTGTCGGTTCTGCCGTCCAACTGTCTCCGCCGTCCCAGCTATAGGGAGCCGTCGGAAGAGACAGCTTGCGGTCCAAAACACGCACCCCGGCCTCTAAAATCACCTCTCCGACAGTCCACGCCTCCGTATTATTCCTGATCCACAGAGTGCCTGTCACCTCCTTCTCTTTTCCGCAGACAAGCACTTTCTGATATACCTGATGCGCCCCCAAAATACCGCCGCCCCATTGATATGTCTGGCTTCCGCATATACCGCAATTACGTATGCCTCCCATTTCAAATTCTTCACCCGTTCCGTAGCAGTGATCCCATTCTACCTGCATGGACTGCGTCGTCGATGCATTACAATTATTGCAATGGGCCGTCGTGGCTGTCGTTCGTTGAAAACTCTGGTGTCGGGCACGGCAGGCGGATAATTCTTCTTTGTAACAGGATTCACTGTGAATATGATAAAAATTTGCCGCCTGCGCCGCTATTTTGCCGCCTGCTAACAGGCCAAGACATAAAAGCACCGCCGCCATGCGCTTTTTCCTGCAAAATAACTTTTGCATCAACCGTATAAAAATATACATAAAAAATACCTCCTGAATTGCATTATGTTAACCTGTCGATTTCTCAACAGGTTCCACATCATTCTTCATTCAGAGGTATTTGCTATGTGTCTATTACTATATCATGAATTATTTTTATTTGTATATAGTACCTAAGTTCGGTTTTCCATCAGCCATCGCTCCTTTTGCTCTTCATACAGGGCCGCCTGTTCTTCATTGCCGGCATGTCTGTAACACACGGCCAGCAATTCTAACGAAGAATCGCCACCGGCATGAATGGTTAAGACCGGCTGCGTTTCATAAACCGCATTATACAGCCAGACTGCCGCTTCCTCATAATCGCCTGCTTCCAGATAAAACCTGCCAAGTTCCCTGCATATCTCGGAGCAGCCGTTCATCGCCACCGCTTTTAAAGCATATGTAAAGAAGGTTACGACGTCTTTTCGAATCCTCGCTCCTGCCGCCGCCGCACAACAGGCCGCCATGATCTCCTCTTCCGTCCGGTCGGGATCGGCCGCGCCTTCCCGGAAAAAAGGTTCCGCCGCCACAAAATCTTCTTCGCTTCCCGAAATGAACAGTTCTCTGGCATACATGGAAAACAGCCGCTTTGACAATCGTTCTCCCCGGCGGATCAGGCGCTCAAAAGCCTCCAGATCCCTCGCCGTATGGCTTTCCCTGGGCATATGCATAATTACGACATCACTGTCATATATTACCGGTTCCAGATTCACGGTTTCATGAATGGCTTCCGTCCACTGAAAAGTCCGAAGTCTTTTAAACAGTTTAGGGCGGTATTCCTCATCAAAATTATACACGGTTCCAAAGGCAAGCTGGTTGCCGTATTTCATCTGAACGATTTCTACTTCCGGCAATAGCGCTTTTTTCAGCGTCATAAATTTTTCATAATTCGGCTGATCCAGCACTTCATCCGCATCCGCCGAATAGATATACTCCATTGCCGCCTTGGAAAAAGCAAAATTTCTTGCGTCCGCAAAACTGCCGGTCCATTTAAAATCAAAAATCCTGTCCGTGTATTTTTTCGCAATTTCTTTTGTCCGATCTGTTGATCCCGTATCTACAATAATCAGTTCATCCCATATTCCCCGCAGGGAATCCAGACACCGCGCAAGCACATCTTCCTCATTTTTTACGATCATACAAACACTGATGCGAATCATATTATTCCTCCCATATGTCCGATTCTCTTAATTATAATAACAAAAGGAAATCTGTTTCACAAGTATTCCTTATTTAAGTTTCCATATGGGACTGGCTTTTTCCCAGATTTTCTTATATAATTAGGGAATTACCAGACTCTGAAAGGAGACCCCTATGGCAGCTCACACAAAAAATATGACCGAGGGAAAACCGCTGCAGCTGATTTTTTCCTTTGCAGTTCCCCTGATGTTAGGCAACGTTTTTCAACAACTTTACACAGTTATGGATACTTTGATCGTAGGACGTTCACTCGGTGTGGATTCTCTCGCGGCATTAGGTTCCACCGACTGGTTAATCTGGCTGGTATTAGGAATTATCACCGGTTTTACCCAGGGATTTTCCATTTTAATTGCACAGGACTTCGGGGCAGGGCAAACCCAGAGGCTGAAAAGGGATATTGCCCATTCCATTCTTCTTTCCATTGTTTTTGCTTTTGTTTTGTTGCTTTTGTCCATACTGCTTGGCAAACCGATCCTCCGGTTTCTGCAGACTCCGGAAAAAATCCTTCCCATTGCCGTTTCCTATATGAATGTCCTGTTTTTCCTGGGCATTCCCATTATGATGCTGTATAATCTTCTGGCTTCCATACTGCGGGCTCTGGGAGACAGCCGGACGCCGCTTTATGCCATGATTATTGCATCGATAGTTAATATTGTTCTGGATCTTGTATTTATTCTTGTATTTGGACTGGGCGTCGCAGGCGCGGCTTTCGGTACGGTCTGCGCCCAGCTTACCGCTGCGGTGCTTTGTCAGAGAGTCCTTATGAGGACCAAATTTTTCAAGCTGAAGAAAACGGATTTTACACCGGACCGTGCTTTAACCGGAAAACTTTTGTTTCTGGGAATTCCCGTAGCTTTTCAAAACTCTGTCATTGCAATCGGCGGAATGGTTGTACAGTTTGTTGTCAACGGTTTTGGGGTTCTTTTTATTGCCGGTTTTACGGCAACCAACAAGCTTTACGGAATTCTGGAAATGGCCGCTACCTCTTACGGGTACGCCATGACCACTTACACCGGGCAAAACCTTGGAGCAGGCAGATACAGCCGGATTAAAAAAGGAGTTCATACGGCTGTCGTCGCAGGCATCGCCACTTCCCTTGTTATCTCCGTCTGTATGATTTTATTCGGACGTTCCATTGTCGGCGCTTTTATTACCGGAACGCCGGAAGAAACCTCTCTGACCTGTGAAATTGCCTATCGTTATCTTTTGATTATGAGCATATTTTTATCTACCCTGTATCTTCTGCACATTTACCGATCCTCCCTGCAGGGAATGGGGAATACCCTGATGCCGATGATTTCCGGTCTTGCAGAATTTGCCATGCGTGTGGGCGCCGCTCTTGTCTTACCTGTTTTTTACGGGGAAAACGGTATCTTTTTTGCGGAAATTCTTGCCTGGATAGGAGCCGACCTGATATTAATTACCAGTTATTATGTAAAACAGCACAAGCTTTTAAGACCAGATTAATTATGTAGAAATGAGTACCACGAAACGTTTGTATTTGTATTATTTTAACAAAATCAACAAATAAACAACAATATTATCCCTATCTTTTTTACAATATTGTGTTATAATAATATTTGTAAAAGGGTTTGTTTCCATATTGGGGCGGCAGTGTTCTTTCTGCCGCCCATGTTATATTTTAAGAAAGCCTTAAGCTTTTTCATTCTTTTTTTAGAGCTTGTACACAGCATGTACACATTTATCCCGTATACTATAAACATCAAAAGGAGTTGACGGAATCATTCATAAGCGCTTACGGTTTTGTCAGCTTCGACTAACAACAATTTTCCTTTTATATAGATTAATCCTTCCTCGCTTTAAGCAAAATTCCCGGAGCCTTTGGTTTTCCGGGAATTTTGCTTAAATATTATCATTACTTTTACTGTTTCACCGAAAATTCCAGTTGTAGTTTCCTGAAAAAAGAAGTATAATCATTATGTAACCAGCTTGTACACAGGAGAGATTGCCTATGAAAAAATATTTAAGAGCTTCCTTAGAAGTAGAAGCAGCCAAATACGAGCAGGGAAAAGGAATGGAGGACGGATACGAACTTTTTTCCAAAGTTGTAACAAACGGATGGGTCGTATCGGAAGGCCTGGTTCGGATTACCCGACCGGACGGAAGCGTTGTTTGTCCCTTTATTCAAAACCGGCGCGGTGTCATTTTTATCCGTGAGGGCGATTATATTATTTATGAGCAAAGCGGAGAGCGTCACGTCTGCGGCGAGGACAAATTTGCAGACCGTTTCCGTTTAACAGAATAATACCAGAAAGGAATGTGAAACATGGAGATGATTATTTTAGGCGGTGGTCTGCTGGTTGTAATCGTAGCCGTAATTGTTGCGGTAGTTTCTTCCGTTGTATCTGCCGTAGCCGCCAATGAAGACATTGAAGATTAATTTACAAAAGCAGAGGATATCTCTTAAGATATCCTTCTTTTTATTTATCACAGTTGTTAAAAATGAATTATTTATGAATAGTTTCTTATGAAATTCATAAATAATTCTTAATTTGTTCATATTGTATTTACATTTCATTACAAATGCGATATACTGCTCCTGTAATCAAAAAGATTGCAAGGAGGAAAATATTATGAAAAGAAAATTAGCAGCAGTATTAACTGCAACCATGATGACCGCTGTTTTGATGACAGCGTGCGGCACCAAGAAAGACGAGGTTTCCAATAATGACGTATCTACCGTAGAGGAATCCACTGAAGAAGAATCTTCCGTAGAGGACAGCGTAGAACCTACCGATGCAGAAAATGAATCTTCGGAAGTTGAATCTTCTGAAGTTGAATCTTCGGACGTTGAATCTTCTGAAGAAAACGGCAGTGAAGAAACAGACAACGAAGAATCTGTCAGCGACGAATCTGAAGTTTCCGCCGAAGACGCTTCTAACGCTGAGGAATCCACAGAGGAAGACTCCAGCCTTACAGATGATGCCGAATAATTTACATTTTACGGTCATGAATTTTCTTACGGCTCTGATCTGAACAGATCAGAGCCGTTTTTCATTTTACATCACGGCGGATAATGCTATAATGAGAATATATAAGAATCTATTCACAACCATCTGAAAGAAGCGAGGATTTAAATGAATTTTAAAAATGCATTGGGAAGTATTATCCGCTCACATGAAAAAGACGTTTTGAGACCTCTTTTTACCCCCTGGGGTGAAACGCTTAATTCCGAACATGTCTGGGAAGAATATCCCCGTCCGCAAATGGTGCGAGGTAATTACACAATACTAAACGGTTTATGGGACTATGCCATTCTCCCTAAAAACAAAAACTGTACGCAGCCTGATAACTACCATGGTAAAATTCTCGTTCCTTTTTCGCCGGAGAGTCTGTTATCCGGTGTCGGACGCCAGCTTAAGCCGGATGAATACCTGTACTACCGCCGCTGCTTTCACCTGCCCGCTCTTCCCGCTTCCAAACGCATGCTGCTTCATTTCGGAGCCGTAGACCAGGTTGCCGAAGTATGGGTCAACGGACATTTTGTCCTGGAACACCGGGGCGGCTACCTGCCTTTTGAAGCGGACATAACGCCTTTTTTACTTGCCGGAGACAATATGCTGACGCTGCGCGTATCGGACGTCAGCGAAACGGCGGACTTTTCCCGCGGCAAGCAGCGGTTGAAACGGGGCGGCATCTTCTACACGGCCCAAAGTGGTATCTGGCAGACGGTTTGGTACGAATGGGTTCCCTTAGAGTATGTGCAAAAACTTACCATAAAGCCGGATTATGACCTTGCGCAGGTTCATATTTCCCTCACTATGGCCGGCCCGCACACACAGACTGCGGATTCATACGTGGAGATATTTGATGATTCGGCGCTGACAGCCTCCGCGCCTATGGAATATAGTCACAACAAACTTTCCTGCACGATTTCTTTGCCGAATTTTAAAAGCTGGTCCCCGGAGTCTCCCTTTCTGTACTCCCTCAAACTATACGCCGGTGAAGATTATCTGGAAAGCTATTTTGGCATGCGCTGTTTTTCTATTGAAACCGATGCAAACGGCTATCCATGTTTTTTCCTGAACCGCCGACCTTACTTTTTATACGGCGTTCTGGATCAGGCCTACTGGCCGGACGGATTATATACGGCTCCCTGTGACGAAGCCTTTCTGTATGATATACAAACGGCAAAAAAACTTGGCTTTAATATGATACGCAAGCACATTAAGGTGGAAGCCGCCCGGTGGTATTACCATTGCGACCGGACAGGCATGGTCGTATGGCAGGATATGGTAAACGGGGGCAGCGACTATAAAAGTCTTTTTGTAGGACATATTCCCACATTATTTTCCTGTTCCCGGAATCATATACGTGACCATCATTATAAACTTTTTTCCAGAACCTCTGAAAAGAACAGAGAGGAATGGAAACAGGAGTGTATCGACACCATAGAAACGCTTTATAACGCGCCGTCTGTCGCCGTATGGGGTCCCTTTAATGAAGGATGGGGACAGTTTGACGCCAATGAAGTGACCGCCCTGATCCGTCAGGCGGATCCGGCGCGTCTTATCGATCAGGCAAGCGGATGGTACGATCAGGGCGGCGGAGATTTTATCAGCGAACACAACTATTTCCGAACGCTGACATCACACGCCTTAAAAACAGAGGAACAAAAAAAGCAGGCGCCGCCCAGAGCATTCGTTATATCCGAATTCGGCGGTTATGCCTGCCATATTGCGTCACATGCATCCTTAGACCGCATTTTCGGCTACCGGAAATACGATACGATAGAAGCTCTGGCTGACGCCTATAATAAACTACTCAGGGAAGAACTGCTTCCTCTGAGGAAAAAGGGACTTTCCGGAGCCGTTTATACCCAGCTTACGGATATTGAAGAAGAGGTAAACGGGTTAATCACATACGACCGCAAGATCGTTAAGATACCGTTTCCGCAAACATCCCCTTCAGCTTCTTTACCACATGAAAGTACGCCGGAATCAGAAAAATGTCAGCCATAAGCCACGCAAAAGGATTGCCGAAGCAGGCCGCTTCAAAACCGAAAACGGGAACCAAAACAAAACCGGCGAAGGAGCGGGCTGCCATTTCAAAAACACCCGCCAGAACCGCAAAGCGCGGAAATCCCATTCCCTGTATCATAAACCGTACTATATTGACAAGCGCCAGCAAAGCATAAAAACAAACGTTTATTATTAAAAACCGGAGAGCGTCGCCCAGAATGACCGTTTCACTCCCGTCTACAAACAAAAGCAGAAGATATCTGCCCGCTGCCAGTACAATTCCCAAGGCCATGACGGAATAAATCATTCCGATTGCCGTACAGGATTTGATTCCCCTGCCCAGCCGTTCCAATTTGCCTGCTCCTACATTCTGCCCTCCATACGTGGCCATGGTAGATCCCATGGCGTCGAAAGGGCACATCATAAACATACTGACTTTACTTGCCGCCGTTACGGAAGCCACCGCTACGGACCCAAGGCTGTTTACGGCGCTCTGCAGAATTACGCTGCCGATTGCCGTCACCGAGTACTGCAGCCCCATGGGTACGCCCATATTACAAAGCGTGACCATAAAATGCTTATCCGCCTGCCACTCTTCTTTTGTTATTTTAAGAATCTCATATTTTCCTTTCATATAAAGCAGGCACAAAACCCCGGACACGCCCTGCGATATAACGGTAGCCCAGGCCGCTCCCGACACGCCCATCCCTAACTTAATGACAAACAGAAGATCCAGAATAATATTCAAAACGGCGGCGATCACCAGAAATATCAGGGGCGTTTTGCTGTCGCCCATGGAGCGGATAATTCCGGAAAGCAGATTGTAAAGGTAAGTAACCGGAATTCCCAGAAAAATAACAAATATGTAAGCATATGCCTGATCGATTATATCGTCGGGAGTACGCATCAGGACAAGAATACTCCTGCACGCCGCTGTGGTAACGATGGTCATGACAATTGCAAACACAATGGACAGCCACACACTGTTAGCCACGAATCTGCGCAGTCCCGCAAAATCCCCGGCGCCGAATTTCTGCGCGATGGGAATTGCAAATCCGCTGCACACACCCATACAGAAGCCTATAATAAAAAAGTTAACGGAGCCGGTAGAGCCCACGGCTGCCAGCGCATTAACCCCCAGATACCGCCCTACGATAATCGTATCAACCATACTGTAAAACTGCTGAAACAGATTTCCCAAAAGCAGCGGAATACAAAATCCCAGAATCAGCTTCATAGGAGATCCCTGCGTCATATCTCTCGTCATACTTATACCCGTGCCTTTCTTTCATGATTCTCAGTTTAGTATACATACTTTATTGCAAAAATCAAGGTGCAATTTTTTAGTTTTCACCGGAATTTGTTATATCTTGTAATCCTTGCGTTTTTTGTTCCGGTCATGCTATAATAAATGCAGTTTTATTCTTTTCGAGAAAGGATTTTTGATTATGAGCAGGAAAAAAGTTGTTGTTTCATTGGGGCACGACGCCCTCGGATATACTACGATGGCACAGTGGGACGCCGTTAAGGTAACGGCAAAGGCATTGGCGGATCTGGTAGAAGAAGATTACCAGCTGACAATCACGCACAGCAACGGTCCCCAGGTCAGTATGATTCATAAGGCCATGACGGAACTGCGCCGCGTTTATATTAATTACACTCCCGCTCCTATGTGCGTGTGTAATGCAATGAGCCAGGGATATGTAGGCTATGATATTCAGAATTCCCTGCGTGCGGAACTTTTAAGCCGGGGAATCTCCAAGCCGGTGAGCACGATCCTGACTCAGGTTACCGTTGATCCTTACGACGAAGCTTTTTATGAGCCTACCAAAAAAATCGGTCGTTATATGTCAAAAGAGGACGCCGAAATCGAAAAACAAAAAGGGAATTATGTAACGGAAGAACAAGACAAGGGCTTTCTTCGTGTGATTGCCGCCCCCAAACCTATTGATATCGTTGAAATTGACGCAATCAAAACGCTTGCGGACGCGGATCAGGTCGTAATTGCCTGCGGTGGCGGCGGAATACCCGTTATCGAGCAGAAACATGCCTTAAAAGGCGCTTCGGCAGTCATTGAAAAGGATGTAATAGCCGGAAAACTGGCTTCTGACCTGAAGGTAGATCAATTAATTATTCTGACCAATGTAGATTATGTATATAAGGATTTCGGAAAAGAAAATCAGACGCCGTTAACTTCTCTTTCTCTGGCAGAGGCGGAAGCGCTGGCCGCCGAGGGGCAGTTTGAATCAGGGACTATGCTTCCCAAAATCGAAGCGGCAATTTCTTACCTGAAAGCAGTTCCTTCCGGCACGGTTCTGATCACTTCCATGAATCTGGTCAAAGACGCTGTCGGCGGACATGCGGGAACCGTTATTTCCGTGTAAAAGAACCTTCAACTTTATAAAGTAAGCCCCCGGACTAATGAATCGCCGGGGGTTTTTCCATTGCCAGTATACAAAGCAGCGCTCCGATTAAAATACAAAAATCCGAAATATTAAATACAATATTTTGCAGCCGCTTCCACTTTACGCCGAAGCTAAAATAATCTACCACATATTTACGTTTCAATCGATCGTAGGTATTACTGTACGCGCCTCCCAGCAGAAGAGTCAGGCCGGCGCGCAGCAGCGCTCCTCCCTTACTGCCCAGGCTCGCCAGAAAGAGTACCGTGCAAAAAACTGCCATTCCCAGCGAAACCGCGGCAACCAGCGGCTGCCTGCCGCTTCCCATGTTTAAAGCGATTCCCCGGTTGTAATGTTTGCGTACAAGAAGTCTGCCGTTCAGAAGTTTCTTATTTTCTCCCTCTTTCAGCTTTTTCTCCATATAATTTTTCAGCAATAACTCTCCTGTAAAAATACCCGCAATTATTATAAACCAGATCATCTTTATACCTTTGCCCTTCCGGCTATAGTTTTTTATTCATCTTAATATTATCCAGCAAAATCCGGCTGCCGTCCGGAAGACTGATCTCGAATACTCCAAAGCTTTCATCCTCTCCGGCCGGTCCCGTAAAAGTAAATTCAAACCGCTTTAACCCGTCGGCCGCCTTGTATTCCACCGTTTCCTCCAGATACCGTACCGTGCCGTCCTGATTCGTAACCTTAACGCCTACGGGAACGTCCTGCTCTCCTTTTAAGTCAAACCGGAGATAAAATTCCCCATCGGCCGTCAGACGGATACCCCTCTGGAAAAGCTTCGCGTTTTCTCCCGCCGTTAACTCTGCCATTCGACTATAATCCTTTTCTCCGGATTCTGTCAAGACGAAATCGGGAATTTCCGCTTCCAGCCCTTCCGTATGCCAGAATACCATTCTGTCCGCTCCCTGGTCAAAGGTTCCGTTATAAATCAGATTCCCTCCATATATGGGTGTTTTAGTCTTATCCGGGTCAACTCCGCCTTCTTCCAACACTGCCTTTACGCTGACGTTACCGATCCAGACGCTTCCTTCCGCCAATCCCATATTAAACTCCAGCCGCGCCGTGGGATCCGTGGGACTGTTCATCTTGAACGAATACGTATAGCTTTTAAGCTCCGTGTCCAAAGAGACATCAAAGACACCGTATTTTACCCAGGCGTTGTCTGCGTCTCCGCTTGGCGACAGCACAAAGTTCCGGGCATTATCGGCTTTGGCATCGAATGCAACTTCGTAGGTATATCCCTCGATAACCGGAAGATGCTGAATCAGCTGTACCGCATAATTTTGATTGCCGCCGGACGTAATATCAACTCTTGCAAATGTACCCTCCGCCAGTTCTTCCACCTGCGCTTCGGCCGCACCGCCAAAATTACCGACTGCAAACTGCCAGTCCTTACTGTCTGCCACAATGTCTTTGTCGGTATTGCGGATTGCTTCCGTATTCATGGTATCAAAATCCGGATCCGTCATAAACTCCCCATCCGTATAGAACGCTGCGTAAGCCGCATATCCTTCCTGATCTCTGGTATCGATTGCCGCAGCGTCCATGGCAGCCGGCTGATAGCCGTCCGTTTTTTGGTAAACCCTTACAAAGTCAACTTCCATGGAAGCGGGAAAATCCGCAAGCTCCACATCCGCTTCCGGATCAAAGGTTCCTCCCACCGCTAAATTTAAAAGAATATAGAAAGGCACGTCAAACGGGGCCGGTTTTGTATACTCCACCGCACCTTCCTTTCCCTGACTGAACCATTTATCCATGGTAAAATAACACGCATCATCTACATACCAGCGCATTACTCCCGGTTCCCATTCCAAGGAATATACATGAAAATCCGTAATATCGGTTCCCTCAGGAAAACTATAGTCCTGCGACTTATAAGTATTGCCGGGCCATACCTTTCCATAATGCAGCGTTCCGCCTACGCCTTCCGGAAGACGCCCTTTTGCCTCCATAATGTCAATTTCGCCGGAAGCAGCCCATCCGCCGTAAATTGTTTCATCTACGGGAAGCATCCAGAACGCCGGCCACAGCCCCTCGCCCTGAGGCATGCGAATTCTTGCTTCAATTCTTCCATAGGTTGTTGAGAAAAGCGTTTCATCATCGGTAACGGTGCGCAGCCTTGCCGATGTATAAGGCATTCCCTGATACGGCTTTTCTTCCTTAACTGCCGTAATAATCAGTTTTCCGTCCTCTATTCTCACATTGTCTTCTCGGTCCGTATAATATTGAAGTTCGGAATTCCCCCATCCGTCCAGTCCGTACTCCGAACCGGTGCCATACTGAAACGCCCATTTCGTCGTATCCAGGGTATCCGAATCAAATTCATCATTCCACACCAGTGTCAGTCCGTCCTCCGAACGTTCTAAATCCTGCTGTGGCACATCTTCCACAACCATCTCATTGGAATATTCCGTATTTTTTGTACAGGCAGAAAGCAGAAGCGCCGTTAAAACGCCCGCAAAAACTATCCTTTTTCGCATCATAACCACTCCTTTTAACTTAAAATCAAATTAATTATAACAATGATTCTAAATGAATTGGGTGTGTTTATTCATGGAAAAGTTTCATTTTTATACTAAAATCCGAATGTTTGGCTCTCTATACTCCTATTTAAAAATGACATATTCTTTTTGCATGCCGTTTTCTATCCGCATCTGCATAACATATCCTTGGAATTAACGCACCAAATTTATATTGCGCATACTGTTGGGCAATCTTATCATACTTTTGCATATTGATATTCATTGTACATCCGCACAGAAAGATGCACACTAAAATCGTCAGTACATTTCTTAACCTCATAGTTGCTCCCGTCGGCCCGCTTTGGCGGGCCTTTGCCTCTGTCTTTAAATTTCCACCATGGTATTAAACGTGCCTACAAGATTCAGTCTTCCGTAACCCCATTCCGGATTGGGGTACACCAGATTCCCGTCTCTGCTGGCGCCGCGGATAAAAAAGCTCTTAATCTCCACGCTCTCCACCAAGATTTTATTGCCCTGCACCACCGCCCACTGCATAAACTGTGCCACTGCCCCCGACGTGATGGCCGCCGCAAGGCTGCTTCCGCTCATAGCGCCGTAAATCGTAGAAATGTTGACTCCCGGCGCGGCAAAATCCGGTTTGATTTCCCCGGTTCTAGAAAATCCCCTTCCTGATTCCAGATAAAAGCTGTTGTTCAGGTCATTATAAGTGCTGACCGTAATGACACTGAAGGCATAGGCCGGCTCTGTCAGGGTAATGTTGGGGTCCGGCTCCAGAAAATACGTTTCTCCCGTCATAAACTGCTGGATTGGAAGCCATATATGAAAAATACCGCTGTACACCTCTCCCTGTGCAATTACGCGGATATTCCAGATACCCGGAGTAGGAAGTTCAAAACGCATAACGATCAATTCCTCACCGGTACTCTGCTCCACCAGAATACTGTCTATGGTAATCTTGGTCTGTTCATATACAAATGCATATGTGCCGCCGGATCGGCCGCTTCTGATCCTTGAAGGGGAAATTGTCTCTCCGCCGGGTGAACGGATTGCAATATTAAAAACATCCGGTACGCTCCCCCATAATTCTAAAAAGAAACCTCTTGTATTTTCGCCTACACGGATTTCCACATCCTCATAATTGGAATTATCGCTTTGCCCGGTTTTTAGCTGCCCCCGGAAATGGTGGGCGGCATTTCCCTCATTACCTCCCGCCACTACCACGGCCCGGCTGCGCTGCGTAGCCACCTCGTCCAGATACCGGGCCAGAGGGGAATTTCCCGCATGATTCCCCTGGTTAGTTCCGACTCCCATACAGATGACAACCGGCCGTTCGAAAGCCACGGCAAAAGACTCCGCATATTTTACGGCAAGCATAATGTCATTTTCCGCATAAGCCGGTACATCCTCCGGAATCAGATAATAATCCCGCATATACGGTTTACACTGTTTCAGCTTTATTACAACGATATCAGATTCCGGCGCCGCTCCCGTGTATGTTCTTCCGCCGTCAATGGCGCTTCCTGCCGCAACCCCGGCCATACTTGTTCCATGCTGCAATTCGTCTCTGGAAGGTACGATACTGTATGGATTACTGTTTTGTAACGCTTCGTCAATCTGTTCTCTGGTATATTCACTTCCGAACAAATATCCCTCCGGAGGCGTACCCGTCTGATCTGTCTGATCCCAGATACTTAAGATTCTTGTATTACCGTTGGCATCTTTAAAAATATCCAATGTATAGTCAATTCCCGTATCGATAAACGCCATGACCACCCCTCTTCCCGTAAGAGACAGCGGCGGCCGTTGTATCTGTGTAATGCCGCTTGCAATCAGGCTGGACGGATCAAATTCATTTTCCATTAATCCATAGATATTCGGCGTATTGCCATAGGCATAAAGGCCCAGGGAAAAAGGCGTTGTCTGCGCCCTGTTCACATATACAAGATAAAAATTACCCACCGGCAGATAACAATAATCTCTTCTTCCTCTGAGAACACCGGAATCGGCCGGAGGCATAAAATCAACAATCAGATCAGCATATAAATCAGACAAAATTTTTTCACTACAATCCATAAAAAATCCTGCACAGTTTTTTATTATACTATGCAGGATTTTTGTTTATTGTAATCGTTCCGTGTGCGCAGTGTTATTTTCCAGCAAAAGATTCCCCCGTATTTCGATTAAAGGACCGCCTGTTCCTTCCACATACTCCCTGGTAATAGTCACCTTTCCTATATTATCGTCCTTGGGAATTTCATACATAATGTCCAGCATGAATTCTTCAATAATAGAGCGGAGCGCTCTGGCGCCTATATCTTTCTCAAGCGCTTTTTTGGCAATTGCTTCCAACGCGCCGTCGTTAATTTCCAGTTTTACCTCGTCCAGTTCCAGAAGTTTCTGGTACTGCTTAAGAATTGCATTCTTGGGTTCTTTGAGTATTTTAACCATCATATCCTCATTCAGTCCTTCCAGTGTAAACACAACGGGAAGCCGGCCGATAAACTCCGGTATCATACCAAATTTTCGGAGGTCTTCAACGGTCACTTTCGATAAAATATTTTTTTCTTTATCAAACTCGTCTTTTAAAATTGCGGTAAAGCCAATGGATGTCTGCTTGTTCAGACGCTGTTTGATAATCTCGTCCAGATCCGGGAATGCGCCTCCGCATATAAAAAGAATGTTGCGCGTGTTAACCGTAGTAAGAGGAACCATGGCGTTTTTACTGTTCGCACCGACGGGAACCTCCACTTCCGAGCCTTCCAAAAGCTTCAGCATACCCTGCTGAACGCTTTCTCCGCTGACGTCCCGGGAAGTCGTATTTTTCTTCTTGGCAATCTTATCGATCTCGTCGATAAAAATAATTCCCTGCTCGGCGCGTTCCACATCGTTGTCCGCCGCCGCCAGAAGCTTGGAAACAACGCTCTCGATATCATCTCCAATATAGCCGGCCTCCGTCAGAGAAGTTGCGTCCGCAATGGCAAGAGGAACGTCTAAGAGCCTTGCCAGCGTTTTAACCAGATAGGTCTTGCCGCAGCCGGTAGGTCCGATCATCAGCATATTGGATTTTTCGATCTCAATTTCGTCCATGGTGTTGGTTGCCACACGTTTATAATGGTTATATACGGCTACGGAAATTACTTTTTTGGCATGTTCCTGTCCGACCACGTAATCATCCAGCTTTCCCTTAATGATATGGGGCGCCGGAATATCCCGGATATTAATTACGGGCGCTTCGCCCTTTTTCTTCTTTTTGGGTTTCTGTCTGTTGGGAATTCCTCCGTCGCCCTGAAGATCCGCAAGATTAATAAAACTGATGTTGGGAAATCCCCTGTAGCCGCCGCGGGATTTTTTGTCCGCTTTTTCTCCGTCGTCTTCCTTTTCATCCTCTTTGGGAATATCCGTCTGTTTCTGATCGTACTGACCGAAGGGATAACCCGTATGATTCAAAAGTCCCTGATAATCAAACTGGCCGACCGTCTCCATTGTCTTATGCATACAATCATTGCAGACGCAGATATGGTTGGGGAGCTGAAACATTTTACCCGTTTTGCTTTCCGGCCGCCTGCAGATAAAACACACATCTTCATAATCCTTTTCTTTATCTTTTAAATCCTGATTGTCTTTATTATCGTAATCTGACATTGTATTCCTTTCCTTCACACTTTTTATAGAAAAAACAGGTATTGTCCGCAACACTGCTTCCGCTTCTATTATATAGGATTAACCTGTTGTGTACAAGTTAACTTTTTATAAAAGAAAACATAAATCTTCGGCACAAAAAACATCTGTACCTTCCCGGTACAGATGTTTCTTATCTTTATACGTCAAACCATTTTACTGTATATCTTCCCTGCTGACCAGCGTAATCATAACGGTCATTTCTTCATATCCGCCGATGGCAGGCCGTTGTACCGTAACCTCCACCGTAGAACCTGACGCGTGGAACTGCATCTCTTCCTGCAGGTCTTCATAGCTTGTAATTGCACTGCCGTCAATACTCGTTATAATATCGCCTTTAGCCAGTCCTGCCGTCTCCGCGGGTGTTCCTGCATAAACCTGCCGGATATATACGCCCCGGGGCATGCCGTACAGTTTGGAAATCTCAGCCGTTACGGTAGAAGGCTGGATTCCGAGATAGCCAATGTCTCCATCCGCCACCTTTGTTTTTGTTTCCTTTAACATTAATTCTGCAATAATCGGCTTTGCCGCTGAAATGGGAATTGCGTAACCCATCCCTTCAATCATAATATTGGCGTCGCTGCTCAGCTTATTGGAATTGATACCGATAACCTTTCCCTCGACATTTAACAGGGCGCCGCCGGAATTACCAGGATTAATCGCCGCATTCGTCTGTATAAACGTACCTGTCTGCCCGTTCGAAAGGACAATTTCACGATCCACCGCGCTTACAATTCCATTGGTTACGGACTGTCCGTATCCAAGCGCATTGCCGATAGCGATAACCGGTTCTCCCAGAGTCAGACTGTCAGAATCCCCAAGCTCCGCTATTACAACCTTTGACCGTGTTTCTTCGCTCAATTCGGAAAGGGGCACTGCCAGGACCGCCAGATCCATACCGGCGTTGGAACCCTTTAACTGCGCTTCGGCTTCCGTATTATCAATAAAGGTAACTGTCAGCCGGTCCGCGTCTTCTATTACATGGTAATTGGTAACTACCAAAAGCTCCGTGTCATTCTCGCCTACTATAATACCGCTGCCTGCTCCTTTGGCTTCCTGCGAAAAAGTCTGTCCAAAATAGGAATAGACCTCTCGATATTCATTTCCAATGGAAACCATGGCCGGCATTACCTCTTTAACCACAGAAGTAATATCGGAATCAACCATAGTAATCGCCCTTTTTTCGGTGTTCATACTAGCCGCCATATTCTCCTGACTGCCGGAAGAATTAATCCCCCAAGCCGCCGCATCAACGTTATTTTCTTTCTGACCGGCGCTTGTTGCCTCGTTCACCGCATAGAAACCTACCCCTGCGCATAATCCGAAAAATAAACCGAGACTGGCTGCCAGTAAAACTTTTTTTGCGTATGCTGCAGCCCCGAAGCCTTTTTTCTTTCCTGTTTCCGGCTCTGCCTCCGGTTTTAACGGCGGAACGCTGCCGTAACGAATACTGCTGCCCTGTGTTTCATATTCATTCTGTGCCTGTTCCTGGTTAGGATATTGATTATTTTCAAACATATAAAACACCCTCTTTTCTAAAAATGAATTTGCCTTTGTTTATGATCAGTATAGACAGCAAATGTGTTCATTCTGTGATAAAACTATTAAACAGTTGTGAAATCAACTCCTGTACTTTAACCAGTAATCTTTATTGGCAGTAAAACGAAGTATCCATGCTTTGGGGAGTTTTCTATAGTTTTTCCCCAGTAAATACCCAAGATACTTGCATCCGCTTATATATAAAAGACCGGGGATTTTCCTTCTTTTTCCAATATGCCGCAGATGTCCTGCCGTCATACGCACCATTCGCATCCCTTCCGATTCGGAAGGAACTTCTTCAAAAACCTCCGGATGATCTGCCTGGGATACCCCCAGATCAAAATTTCTGTGGAATTGTTCCCTGCCCGTATAATTGTGGGAATGAATCACTTCCGCCTGGGCGCAGTAAGCGATTCCATATCCCGCTTTAACGGCGCCCGCCGCATAAACCATGTCTTCGTTAAATATAGCCTTTTCGAGAAAGCCTCCTGTGGCTTCATAAATACTCCTGTTATAAAGAGCACATACATTGGAACAAAAATAGGTTTTGATTCCAAGCCTTTTAATATCTTGTCCTGTTTTTACAACGGAACTGTCAGGATAATTATAATTTCTTGTAAACCGTTCGACTTCACCGCAGCCTTCGGCCGGAAGCTGTCTTGCGTAAGCGGCGGCAATCTTTTCTCCGGAAACGGCTTTCATTAATTCCGCCGTCAGCTTTGTATTAACCGGGAGCGCATCCTGTGTCATCATTAAAAAATACGGCGCTTCCGATTTCCGTACTCCCATTCGCCTGGTAGCGCCATGATCAAATTCCCGTTTGGAAACATGGCACACGCTTACCATCGGATATTTTTCATAAAATGATGTTCCATAAGTCAGACGGTCAAAATATTTCTGTTCCGTATTCATTATAATAATACGATTTACCGGATATTCCTGCTCCTTCAGTTTTTGCATCAGCTCCAAAAGCTCTTTTCCCGGCTTATAAACCGGAATAATCACATCCAGTTGGCTTTCCATAGATACCCCCCGCATCCTTTTTTAATAAGAACAAAGGAGCCGCGTAACGACTCCCTTGCCTTTTTATCATATATCCTTTTCGTTTTTTTTGCAATTACTTATTCAAATATTTATTTGTATCACTGTATACCTTCTGGCTGTAAGCCTTAGCTTCTGCGGAAGGTTCATAACCTGTTTCATCAAACAAAAACTCATGCAGCCATACTACGTTGGATTCCAGAGAAAGAGGAACCACACAGCTTCCGTCTCCCCCGATATTACCTGTTGCACGCATATCTTCTCTGGGGAATCCGTCCTCGGCTACGATATTGTAGTTAGCCACGTCCATTAACAGAGAAACGATCTCGTCAAGCTTTAAGGAAGTATAAATCTCCGGGAAAACATCGTTGGCTATCTTGGTCAGGGATGAAACGTTCGCTTTCTTTGCCTGATCCGCAATTGCCATTATAACTTCCCTCTGACGCTGTGCACGCATAAAATCATCGCCCTTGGTATAACGGATACGGCAGTACGCAGTAGCCTGCAGACCGTTTAACAGCTGATAACCCGTTTCTTTTACTTCCGTATAAGAACATTTGAGATTTTCTGCAATACACATCTGATAATTATTTATGTGAAGAAGCTCTTCCGAATCCACATCAATCCAAACGCCGCCTAATGCGTCGATGGCATCGGTAAGGCCCTGGAAACCAACCGTTACAAAGTCGGTAATATTCAAATCCATATTCATATTCAGCATCATCATCGCCTGTTTGGGACCGCCGTTGGCATAGGCTGCATTACATTTTCCGTATTTGTCATTTCCTCTGTTCAGATACGTATCACGGTAAACGGAAACCAGTTTTACGTCGCCGGTATCCTGATTAATGGAAGCAATAATAATCGTGTCGCTCCGGGTTCCTTTTTCCAGCGCGCCGGAAGTCGAATCGACGCCAAACAACGCCACATTCCGATATCCCTTCAGGGTTTCGTTTTCCAATACGGTCTCGTTCATTTTTTCTTCCAGTTCTTCGTCGTTTACTTCCACTCTCTTAACTTCCGTTCCTTTTAAGACAGTCCACAGAACAACCAGCATTACCAGCAGAAGCGCTATTTCCAATCCAAAAATAATGACTTTGCGTTTTTTTCTCGCCTCTCTCTGCTGTTTGGAAGGCTTCCTTCCCACAGGTTTTCTTCCGTTTGATACATGTCTTTCATTTGCTGTCGCCATAATTTCCTTCTCCTTGTAATACTGCCGCGATCCACACTGTCTCCATGCGCATCTTAATAGGCGTTTTTGTTGATAAAACCTTTAAAAATTGTTAAAAACATAATTTTAAAATCAAAGCTCATGGTCCAATTCTCAATATAATACAGATCATATTCAATCCGCTTCCGTATGGAAGTATCACCTCTGTATCCATTGATCTGCGCCCATCCCGTAAGCCCCGGCCGCACCTGATGCTTGACCATGTAACGGGGAATCTCTTCTTTAAATTTTTCAACAAAGAGAGGGCGTTCGGGTCTTGGTCCCACAAGACTCATCTTACCCGATAATATATTAAACAGCTGGGGTAATTCATCCAGACTGGTTTTGCGGAGTATTTTTCCGATCCTCGTAACTCTGGGATCGTCTTTAACCGTCCACGCCTTTTGTTCCTCTGTGGGCTTCTGAATCTCCATGGTACGGAACTTGAACATATGAAACCTTTTATGATGCAGACCCACTCTCTCCTGCTTAAAAATGACGGGGCCTTTACTGGTGCTTTTAACCAATACGGCTATTACCAGCAAAAGAGGGGAAGTAATGAGAATACCAAGCAAAGAACCTATAATATCCACCGCCCGCTTCGCCATTGCGTTTAACGTATTCGATAAAGGCACATAACGGATATTAATTACCGGGAGTCCCATCAGATCCTCCGTATACGGCTGGCTGGGAACCAGGCTGTTATAATCCGGAATAAACTTGGTATGCACACCGGACTTCTCACATGCCGCAACCATCTCTTCCAACCTGTCATAATCCTTCAGAGAAAGGGTAATTGCAATCTCATCCAGCTTATTTTCCGGTAAAATCTCGTATATATTATCGATTCTTCCCAGAACCTTTACACCTTTATACAAAGTACCCGCCGGGACCGTATCATCCAGAACACCGCAGACATTATATCCCCACTGGGGATTGGTCTGAATCCTTTTAATGTATTCTTCCGCCGCTCTGGAATAACCAATCAAAAGCATATGCTTTAAATTGTATCCCTTTTCCCTGAAAAAATGCAGGAAGTACCTGACGGCAAACCGGAACAGAGACGTAAGAAAAATGTTGATCACATAAAAACTGAACAACATGGTTCTGGATACATCCACCTCGCTGATCATATATAACAATACGATCAGAAGTAAAACGCCCACCGTATTTGCCTTCAGTATATTAAAAATTTCATATCTTCGCCCAAGGGTTCTCTTGGGTTTGTACATGTTAAAAAAATAATACAAAACAATGTACAGCGGAACCACATAAATCAGAAAGGAAAAATACCGTTCTCTGGAAAGAACGCCGATGCTCGGATCTTCTTTTGCAAAGGGGCCTTCAAACTTCCAGTACCAGGCCAGCATATAGGATACGGCAGTAATCAGGGCATCTACCAGCAAATGTATACGATTAAACAACGTCTGATTATCTTTAATCATCCTGCTGCCCTCCCCTGCCTTTCCTGCGTATCTATCCGATAAATCTCAGTAGGATATTCCACCAAAGCTCTAACTGAATGAAAAAATAATTGCCAAGGCGCTTCCATTTAAATCTTATATGACGGTTTCTTCCTTCTTTTGAAAAACAGCAGGCAAGTCCCCGTCCCAAACCTTTTATATACGTAACGCCCAATCCTTTTAAGGAAAAAAACATGGTTTTAACGGCAAATCCCGCCAGCAGAAACGGTAAATTAATCAGAATCTGCAGGATGGGCATATTTTTTCCTATTACATAGACGCTGTTAGCCGATGATAAGTTTACCTTAAATTCATTATATCTGGAACCGCTGAAACCGCTTCCGGCGTGAAGCGCTTCCGCTTCCGGTTCGTAAAGGTTCCGATACCCGTAAATCCTGGCCCGATAACCAATATCCAGATCTTCCAGATAGGCAAAGTGTTTTTCATCAAACATTCCGATCCTGTCGAAAACGGCTTTACGATATATAGCGGCGCCGCCGCAGGCTGAAAAAATACTGCAGCAGGCAGTATAACCGTCGGCAGGCTTTCCTTTTCCTCTGGCAAAAGCCCATCCCAGCGCGCAGTATAAATCACCAGCATCATCCACCCGTTCCGGCCTGTTCATATCCAGCATTTTGGCGCTGACGGAAAAAATCCCCGAATCTTTTTCAATAGCCTCGATCAGTTTTTCAACAAACCGTTCTTTTACCCGGGTATCATTATTCAGAAGAATCACATATTCACTGCCGGCCGCCGCAATACCTGCGTTGACTGCCCCGCAAAAACCTCTGTTTTCTTCAAACCGGATTCTGTTTACTTCAGGATACCGTTCTATAAGCTCATAACTTCCGTCCGTGGAACCGTTATCCACAACCAGTACGGAAAAATCCCTGGTCGTCTGTGCCTGCAAAGAATCCAGACACCCCTTCAGATAGCTGATTCCGTTATAATTAGGAATTACCACCGTCGCTTTCATCCGTTAATTCCTCATTTGATTTTCAGTGTTTCCTTCGGGTCCCACAATATGCGGTAACCTTTTGCAGTTACGGCTTCGCAGACACGTCTGCTGAGATCAAAATAATCCGTGCCTGCCGGGAGAAGCCTGCCGTCAAAAAAGCCGCCCTCCGCCGCTTCCCTGTAAGGAATTCCCGTGATTTCCTCAAACAGCTTCCACAACTCTCTGCGCACCTTCATAAAACGTATATCCACAATCTTTGCGTCCTGCGTCAGAGACGCCTGATGCATATAGCCACTGAAGCCTGCCGCCAGTCCCACATAGGGGCAAATTCCCGTCGGATCGTAAATTCCGCCGACGACACGGTTTTTCCGGTCAAGGAGCCTGCCGCCCAAAACGCCGATGTCTCCCCGCGCCTCAAATACGTCGGGTTCATAGCTGATTCTGAAAAACCCTAAATGCTCCGTTGCCTCTACGTCCCCATGGATTCCTCTTTGCAGAAGAAAATCCTCAATCGCCCGCTTTCCCGCATCATACGCGTACCGCTTGCTTTCAGGATTCACGGCCGTAGAGCCCGCATGGCATCTCCAATGGTATAAAACTTTGGGAATATGGGAAATCTCACGGTCATCCGGTAAAATTTCAGCCACTCCTCTTAGTATGAGATCATAATCCTGCGACCCATCAAAGTTGCATCGAAATTTTAGTTTTTTCATCATCCCGGTTTCCATCACCAGGAAATGACAGATATAATTATTGGATAATAGAAGGTCCAGATTGAAATCCTTCTTGCGGTATATCTCGTAATAGCTTTCCCCTTTTTCATCACATTTATCTTCATCGGAATACAAGATTTTAAGCGTAATTCCTCTTTTTTTTGCATTCATAATCCGAACCGCGTTTTCATAAAGGGCATCCGGAGCCAAAAGATCGTCATGATCCAGAAGTCCCACATAGTCCCCGGTTACTTTCTCAAGTCCCCGGTTGGAATTGGCGGCAATGCCTTCGTTGGTGTCCAGCCGGATATAACGGATCCTCGTTTCCTGACGCTCCCGTACAAATTCTTCTACCGCTTCCCTCACCTCCAAATCCGAACCGGCATCCGCCAGAACCAGTTCCCAGTAGGGATACGTTTGTTCCCATACCGATAACAGCAGTGCGTCAAGATACGTTCGTTTCGTGTTAAAAGCGGGAACCAGCAGACTGATCGTTACCGGCTCATTAAAGACCTCACGGCGCTGGCGCATCAATTCCTCATCAGACGGCCGTTCATAAGCATACGCGTCCAGGGGACTTTTCCTTAAACGTTCGCAAACCGCGGTAAAAGCCGCTTTCACGCCGTTTTTTTTCAAATAATAGTAAGTTTTTTTGAAATTCGCCAGATTTATTTTTCCCATTATGCTCCTTTTATGCCCTTTTCAGGAAAGATGATCCTCAAAAAAGCGCCGCCCGGCGGCGGCGCCCTGTTTTCTATCGATTCGGTCTTACAGAACCGCTTTCAAATCCGCGGTAAGCTTCTCTACCTTTTCCGATGCATCCTGCAGACTGTTCCCTTTAACACCCATGTAGAATTTAATCTTGGGCTCCGTTCCGGAGGGACGTGCGCAGCACCAGGAATCATTGCTCAGATCAAAATAGAGTACGTTTGATTCCGGAAGGCCCGTGCCGCTCTCTTCTCCTGTCTGCATATTCACAACCTTGCCGGTCTGATAATCCCTGAAGGATAACACCTTTAAATCACCGAACTCTTTCGGAGGATTGCTTCTTAAACGATCCATCATTTCGGCAATCTGCTTCGTTCCGTCGATTCCCTTCAAAGTAATGGTATACAGGTCTTCTTTAAAGTAACCGTATTTTTCATACATTGCAAGCATCTCATCCCAGAGGGTTTTCTGATGCTTCTTGCACCATGCCGCCACTTCGCACAGGCACATAACGGCAACCACGGCGTCCTTATCCCTCGCATGGGTTCCGGCCAGACAGCCGTAGCTCTCTTCCAGTCCAAACACGTAATGATTGGAACCGGTCTGTTCAAAAAGTTTGATCTGCTCGCCGATGTATTTGAAGCCTGTCAGAACTTCGATCTGCTTCACGCCGTACTGTTTGGTCATAACATCCGCCATATTAGTAGTAACAATGGTCTTAACAAGGGCCGGATTCTCCGGCATCAGTCCCAGCGCCCCCCGTTCTCTCATAATATATTCGGCAATCAGCATACCGGACATATTGCCGGTAAAGGAAACATATTCGCCGGTTTTGGCGTCAAGGGCATAAATACCGAGACGGTCCGCATCCGGATCGGTTGCAAGAACCACATCCGCATTTTTTTCCTTTGCCAGACGCAGGGCATATGTAAATGCCTTGGGATCTTCGGGATTGGGATAATCCAGCGTCGTAAACGCAGGATCCGGGTTCTCCTGCTCCGGCACCACATATACATGCTTAAAGCCAAGCTCGGATAAAATTCTCCTGACTGGTTTATTACCGGTTCCGCATAAAGGCGTATAGACAATCTTAATATCGTCGGCTACTTCTTTTATGATTTCGGGGTGCAGAATCTGCTTTTTCAGTTCGGCCATATAAGCGTCGTCGATATCCTGTCCGATTACCTGATAAAGACCTGCCTTTACGGCTTCCTCTTTATCCATGGTGCGCACCATTTTATAATCCGTTACATTTTTTACCTCTGTGATAATCTCTTTGTCCTTGGGAGCCGTAACCTGCGCCCCATCCTCCCAGTAAACCTTGTATCCGTTATATTCCGGCGGATTATGGCTTGCAGTCACAACAATACCGGAAATACATCCCAGCGTACGGAGGGCAAAAGAAAGCTCGGGCGTAGGACGAAGCTCGTCGAACACGTACGCCTTAATGCCGTTGGCCGCCAGACAGCACGCGGCCTCATCCGCAAATTCCGGAGACATATTACGGGAATCGTATGCGATCGCCACGCCTTTTTCTTCTCCTCCCTGTTTCTTAATATAATTGGCAAGTCCCTGGGTTGCCTTTCGTACCGTGTATATGTTCATACGGTTGGTTCCCGCGCCGATAATGCCGCGAAGTCCTCCCGTACCAAACTCCAGGTCTTTGTAAAAACGTTCTTCAATTTCTTTTTCATCATTGCGGATCGCCAAAAGCTCCTGCTTCGTAGCCTCATCAAAATAGGAATCATTCAGCCAGAATTCAAATTGCTCTTTGCAGTTCATGTCTCGTCCTCCTTTTTGAACATGGTTTTATTTGTTATCTTATCATACTTTTACGGAATAGTCACTTCTATCCAGGGAAAAATTTGGATTATAGTAGGGATCTCCCTTTTCCAGTACATCTTTCCATTTTTTGCGGAATTTTTCAGACTCTCTGTTGTAACGCTGCGCTTTCTCTCCCTGATCGTCTAATCCCCTGGAAGCGGATTCATAATGGTAAAGCTCCGCAAAAGGCGTAAATACGTTTAAATACCCCATTTGCCGCAGTTTTAAGCAGAAATCCACATCATTTAAGGAAACGGCAAATTCTTCTTCCAGTCCGCCCGCTTTTTCAAACAGCTCCCTGCGCACCAGCAGACAGGCTCCTGTCACCGCGGACACATTCTGTGCATAGCATAACCGGCCCATATAACCAAGATTTTCCCTTGCCTGTTTATAATGGGTATGACCTGCCGTCCGATGGGCTCCCAGACCGATCACCACGCCCGCATGCTGAATGGTCTTATCCGGATAGTAAAGCTTGGCTCCCACGGCCCCTACATCCTCTCTCTGGGCATACATCAAAAGCTCTTCCATCCAGTTTACGGAAATGACTTCCGTGTCGTTATTTAACAACAGAATGTAATTGCCGGATGCCTCCCGCACGCCAAGGTTATTTACGGCGGAATAATTAAACGCTCCCTGATACGTAACGATGGTAACTGTGCCGTCCGGATTCTTCTGCACCTTCTGTCCTTTCTCAAAGGGCCGTTCCAGAAGCTCACCGTAATAGCCGAATATTTCTTCCGTCTCACTGTTATTTTCCACAATTACAAGCTCATAATGATCATAGGTGGACCGCTCCCTGACGGACGTAATCAGCCGCCGCAGATCCGTTTCATGATCTTTATTGGCGATGACAATGGAAATCATCGGACTGCCCTGAATCTGATAACGAATCCGGAAAATGGTCTCAAAGGCTCTGGTGCTGGTAATTTTGAAATGCGTATACCCATGCTGTCTTAAATGATCTGCCACCGCGCCTCTTGCGGAGTCTATGGCATAGCTCTTGGCGCTGATGTCCGAGGCCACGCTTCCCGCATGGGAACGCCAGTAATACAGAAGTCTCGGCACATGAACGATATGTTCCGCCCGGTCGGTCAGACGCAGGATCATATCGTGATCCTGGCTGCCGTCAAACTTTGTACGGAACAATTCGGCGCCTTCCAGCAGACTTCTCTTAAATACGCTGAAATGGCAGATATAATTGTTGGCCCGCAGATTATCCGGCGCGTAATCCGGCTTAAAGTGCATGGTCAGCATATGGTTAATATTATTTCCTTTAAAGGTCGTTTCATCACAGTAAATATAATCGGCCTGCTGTTCGTTAATCACCTTCACATATTCATACAGCGCTTCCGGGTGCAGAATATCGTCGTGGTCAAAAAGCCCTATATATTCCCCCGAAGCCAGGCTCAGACACTGATTGGTGTTCCCAGAAATGCCTTCGTTCCTGTCAAGCTTCCGGTAAAGAATCCGGGAATCCTCTTTTGTATACTGCCTGCATATTTCCCCTACATAAGAATGCTGCGGGTCGGAGCCGTCCGCAAGACACAGTTCCCACTTTCCGTAAGTCTGATATTTTACGGAATCAATCATCTGCAGCAGGAATTCTTTCGGCGTATTGTAAAGAGGCACGAGAATACTGATACAAACAGGATTGGGGAAGACTTCCGCCTCTTCCTCCCTGCGTCTTTCGGGCGTAGGAAAGCTTTCCGTACCGTAATGGCGCATGGCCTCTTTTTCTCTCTTTTTATAATCCAGCTTTGCAAAAATACCCCGGATGCCGCCGCAGTTCTTCAGGCGGTTTACCTGGCGCAGACCTGCATGCATCAGTTTCCTGGCCGGCTTGCTTGCTTTCCAGAGAGGATTATTTTTGATGCGGTCCAGCTTAAACTGCAATTCATCACATTTTTCTTCCAGTTCCGCCACCCGGCATGCAAGATCCGCTGTCTTGATCTGTTCTTTCTCATAAGCTTCCCGATAATCCAATTTTTTTTCCTTTCCGCTTCACTCCGTAATTTCCAGTTGTCTGCTGCAAAAACAATATAACTTGGTGTGTCCTGTCAAATCTTTAGCGTACATGCCGATTCCGTAAATCCCCGCCGGCAGTCCTGCCTGCGCCAAATCCACCCAGAATCCGGACATGCCTACGCGGATCTGATCCGGCATATTGGCCTCCAGATCCGAACGGTACCGGCCCGAAAAAGGAATCCGGTAAACAGTTTCCGTCTCCGCCGTACTTTTCAACAGCAGTTCCTTTTCAAAAAGCGCGTTGTCGGAACCAAGCACCACCCCGTATCCGTAAAGCTGCAGCCCACTGCAGATTTCCACGCGCAGAAGCACGCATCCGTCTTCTCTAGCCTCCGCAGGGATTCCCATTTTAAGCTTCCCCGCCGGAATTTTTTCTTTTTCCTGCCTGCCTTCCAGGTATGCCGGCAGAATCCGGCTGTCAAGTCCGGTCCGGTTTAAATGAATACTGTAAAAGGGATCCGTTCCCTCAAGTCCCGGATGCAGGCGGTACAAAATTTCCCGCTCCCGCATCAGGCGCATCCACTTTTCCGTCGTCTCGTCGTCTCCCCGGCTGAAGGATTCATGATGCACCAGGGGATAATCCTGCACCACCGCCTGATAGTATCCCCGCTCGTACAGCCGGAAACACAGCTCCACATCGTTAAAGGCCACCGCCAGTTCTTCCGACATACCGCCGCAGTCCAGATAAAGCCGGCGGCGTATCAGCATACAGGCTCCCGTAACGGCCAGCACGTTGCGCACCCCCCGGTTATAGCCGCCGTAATAAGTCTCCTGATCCGGCAAAAACTGCAGCTTGTGCACCGGGCCGATGGGAAGATTGGCCACTCCCGTGTGCTGAATCCGTTTTCCGTCGGGATACAACAGTTTACATCCTACGGCTCCCACATGTTCCCGCTCCGCTACTCTGCACATGGCCGTAAGCCATCCGGGCGTAATACATTCTATATCGTCGTTTAAAAAAAGAACCAGTTCGCTTTTTGCATACTGCGCTCCCAAATTGCACATTTTTGAAAAATGAAATGGCATGGGCCGGTACACATATCGAAAGGAAAGCTCCTGCGATAACGCTTCCGACCGCAGGCGGTTTTCCTCCGTGCTCCCGTTATCCACCACCACGATTTCAAGCTGCACACCTTCCGTGGTTTTGCGCAGGGAGCGGACGCAGGTCTCCAGTAACGCAGGATGATCCTTAGAAGGAATAATAACGGACACGTCAAAGGCTGTCCGTTCCTCCCGGCGCAAAAACGGCTCCGTAGATTCCGGCTCACCGCTTTCACGCCGGAACAAAACCATGGGAATATGCGCCACCACTTCCCGTCTGTTAAATCCTCCGTTTTTATCAATTAAATCATAACAAAGCTTCCGGAGAAGTTCTGTTTTACCGGAAAAATCCGTTTTATCCGAAAAAAACTCCAAAGAAGCGGGAGGAACTGCCGATCTTCGGACCGCAATCAAACCTCCGAAATAGAAATGGTCCAGAAAAGTATCCGGAGACCAGTCCGGCTTAAACATCGTTTTTTCACCGTTTTTTAGAACCTCGTCACAATAGGCGACCACACATCCCGGATGCTCGTAAAAGAAGCGGGCAAAAATTTTTTCCGCCCCGCTTACCATTTCTCCGGCAGCCGCGGTAATAAAAAGCAGCTCCTGCTCAGGCACGCATGATGCCTGTAATTCCCCAAATTCCAAAACCGGCGAAACGCCCGGTTTTTCCAGATATTCCTCCAGAGTGCCCAGGCACGCATGACGCCGCTTTTCATAAATACGTCTGCATCGGTTGATCACCGGCCGTTTGAGAATATCTTTCAGTCCCATCCTGCACCTCACAAAAAGATCCGCTTTTTTCCGGCTCCCGCCAAGTCCTTCGCAACGGCAAACGGAAGGCTGACAACCTCCAGCCTGACGGATAGCACGTTTTCCGCCTGCCGTTTCATCCCTTCCAGACGGATATTAAGATTCGGGTCCTGTGTAGGAAATACAATACACGGATACCCGGTTTTTCCTTCGGAGTCTTTAAAAATCCGGCCGTTAGCAGTCATTTTTTTCCTGCTTTCCAGCTGAACCGTTTCCTGATTCCAGACAATTTCACGTATTTTGACAAGACAGGGTTCCATCGCCGGATCGATCCGTACTCCGGTAATACCGCTCTCCACCCGCACTTCAAAGGAAAGCTGCCCCGGCCCTTTATATGCATCCTTTACAAAGTAGGAATCCTCTTCCCTGTAACCGTTTCCCCTGTCCAGATATACCTGTACGCGCCTGGCAGGCTCCGCTCCCTGGGCCTCCATGGCCACCGGCCGCAAAACGGGATGCCCGATCAACTCGCGCATTTCCGCCAGGGAACGACCGTTACCCGTCACATATTTCTGGAAGGCCGTTTCCCGCTCTTTGTAAAGCTGTGCCTCCTCTTCGGTTATATGCAGTTCCTTTAATACAAAACCCATATCCGCCTTTGCCCGCTTTTCATCCTCCAGCAGATAGCAGTAAAATGCCCGGAAAGCCAGTTCGCGGGGTTCCGTTTTTTTCGCAAAGGTCCATTCATAATCGATCACGGTCCAGGTATCTCCATCCACCAGTATATTGGAAAACACCAGATCGTAATCGCTCACCGGATATTCGGGATTAAAGCTGATCTTTTCGACATACTTGCGGAATAGTCTTTCAAACCCCGCCTGGTCTTCTCTTTTGAGACAGTCGTCCAGCAGCTCTGCAAGCGTCCTTCCCTGCACATAGTCAAATTCCGCATAAGGAAGAGTCTCCTGTGCTATGACACAGGAATTAACGGAAAGAGAGCTTCCCCGATATCTTTCACACAGGCCGTCGTAAGCCGTCTTCATGTTGAAAATATGCGCGTTTGCCTCAGGCGTCACGGGAAGCTTGCGCACCTGCCGTTTTCCGTTTTCATCCTGCAGGATCTGTGTATGCACGGCATATTCCGGCGCACGGTCATTGGAACATTTTACATATTTTACCGAAAAAGGCTCGCCCGCCACAGCTAAATAGGAATTGGAAAAAATGTCGAAATAGCCGTCCTCCAGAACGCTGTCAAAAGCATTTTTCTCATCAAACAAAAGCATCCTGTCCCGGTCAAAATTGCGAAGATTATTGTAAAGCTCCCCTTTCTTCGGCAGATATTCATCCGAATACAGGGACGTCATAAATTTGTAATCCGGATAGGGATAATAAAAATGATACCGTGTTATGCCGGCAGACCTGAAAATCCGTTCCAGTCCCGCTCTGGAAAATGTGCGCACACCGCCCCCGCCCGGATAATTCTCAATGCCGGTAAAATAACTGCCAAGATGGTCCTCCCGGCAGCCGGCAAAATACTTCATACCAAGCTTATTTTCAATGGCAATCAGAAGCCTTCCTTTATCGTTTAAGTGTTTTTGTATGATTTTCAGGAAATCTTCATAGGGCGTATCCGTACCCATATAACTCTGTCCGTACTCAAACACGCCGATCAGACAGATATAATCATAATCGCAGGGCAGCGTCGGTTCAATATCTTTAAAATTGCCTACGTGAATCGTTACATTGTCACATTCTCTGTTGCGGTACGCATTAACCAGACTGCGCTTTTTGGAAAGCTCCACACAGGTGACGCTGCCGGCTTTCCGGGAAAGCGCTCCCGTAATGGCGCCGCAGCCGGAACCGATCTCCAAAACCCTGTCCGTTTTCCCAAAGGGAATCCAATCGATAATGTTTTCTCTTTGGGCCGATAAATGATAAAGCACGGGCCAGTCGGCCTTTTCCTCTATGATCCGTGGATATTCGTCTTTCCGGCAGCGCTTCACAATCTCTAAAAGTTCGTCCTCCACAGCGCCGTCACAATAAAAGTCCTGTCCGGGATAGTGCGAATAATCCAGTTTCACTTTTCCAATCTGTTCTGTCATGCAAACCGTTCCTCTTCCAAACTTCCTCTATTTAACACAAATTTCCGAATCCATATCATAATAACCCACCGTATTCTTATCGGATATTACCGTTATATTTAATACGTCGTATAACCGGTGGTAAACCTCAAACCGATCGCCCTCATAGCCGGTAACTCCCAGGGATAACAGGTATTCTCCGCCCTGCAGGCTCATTTTCTGGGTAAACGTTATCTCCTTTACTTCTCCCGCCTTCACGCTTTCCAGAAACGCTTTCTCTGCCATGGTGTTGGTTCCGGTAATTTCCACGCCGATTACATTTTTAAAAGAAAAAGCAAAAATCGGCGCCGGCACATCCTGGCTGAAACGCACCTTCATGTGGATCTGAAAGGCGCCGCCCTTTACCACCGCGCTGGAACGCACTCCCGCATCATCGGTAATGTAATATTCTTCAATTTCCGCGGCTTTTGTTCCATATTCCAAAAGTTCCGGATTCACGCCGCCTGCCTTTTGCGCCGCGTCGCGAAGCTGTTTGTCATGTAAAAGATTATACCCGCCGTCCGTGCCAAAAGCCGATTCCTCCGGCTGTTCGTACTGCCCCACCAGCACCCGCTTATAGGCGTCGATCATTTCCTTTGGAGATCCTTCTCCCAATTTCGTTCCTTTATTCAGCAAAATTACCCGGTCGCAGTATTTGCTGATGCTGCTCAGGTCATGGCTGACAAACACGATGGTTTTACCCAGCTTCTTAAATTCTTCAAATTTGTGATAGCACTTTGCCTGAAAAAATACGTCGCCTACGCTTAACGCTTCGTCTACAATCAATATCTCCGGTTCAATGTTGATTGCCACGGCAAAGGCCAGACGCACAAACATACCGCTGGAATACGTTTTGACAGGTTGATTTACATAATCTCCTATATCTGCAAAATCCAGAATATCCTGCAGCTTTTCGTCAATTTCTTTTTCGGAAAATCCAATCATCGTACCGTTTAAGTAAATATTCTCGATTCCGTTATATTCCATATTAAATCCGGCTCCCAGCTCCAGCAGCGCGGAAATTCGTCCGTTCACTTCCACCTGGCCCGCCGTGGGATTTAAAACCCCGGTAATGATTTTCAGGATTGTGGATTTACCGGAACCGTTTGTTCCGATAATGCCTACCGTCTCGCCCTGATGTATCGCCAGGCTGACGCCGTTTAAGGCGTAATGCTGCCTGTGGCGGCCTTTTGCAAATCCAAAGGCTTCCTTTAAGCGGTCGCCTGGTTTATCATAAAGCTTATATATTTTTACGAGATCGCTGACGCGGATCGCCGTCTTCTTTTCATCCATATCCAAAGAACCCCGCCCTTCCAAACGTTCCTTTTTCTCCATCTTACATTACGTCCGCAAAATGCACCTTCAGCCGTTTAAAAATTACGGCTCCCATCAGAAACAGCACTACCGTCACAATCCAGAAATAAACGGTAGAATAAAAATCCTGCCAGAACCATTCCCGTCCGTAAAGGGCGCTGCGGTAACCGCTTACAATATACACAAGCGGGTTAATCTTAAATACGGTAAGCCATATCCCCTCAATACTCTCAATATTCCATAAAATCGGCGTCGCCCACATTCCGATCTGGAGAATAATATTGATGATCTGGGATAAATCCCGGAAAAACACAACCACCGCGCAGGTCGTATAGCAAAGCGCCAGCACAAAAATAAACAGGCAAAAGCTGTAATAGAAAATCTGCAGAGTATACAGGGTCGGGAAATAACCGTATATACAGGAAATGATCAGCATCACGGCAATAAAAAAAGCATGGATAAAGGTCGCCCCGATAATTTTAATAATGGGCAGAATACTGATTTTAAATACTACTTTTTTTACCAGATAATTGTATTCCAAAAGAGCCATTGTTCCGTTGGTAAGAGCCTCGCTGAAGTAGAACCAGGGCACAAGACCGGCCGTCAAAAATAATACGTAGGGCACATCCGTGCCGCCACGCATAAAACCAAGCTTATCAAACACAAACCAGTACATAAATACCGTAACGACCGGCTGGATCATAGCCCAGACGGCTCCCAGGTAAGAACCCGCGTACCGTTTCTTAAAATCGTTTTTGGCAAGCTTCCAGATCAGCCTTCTGTTTTGATACAGTTCTACGGGCAGAACCGTAATTTTATCATACAAAAGGCCGAACAGAAGGCAGGCCGCCGCCAGAATGACGCAGGAGATAATTTTTTTCGTTATCTCCTCACGCATGACCGCCAGGGGATTATGATGCAGTACGATCACAAGTCCCCAAACGGCCGCCACAGCGCAGAAAGAAATAATTGCGGCGGATTTCCCGATTTTTATTCGCTTCATCGCCTAAACTCCTTAATCCCGCCCCACTTTGTATCCTTCTCAGATAAAATCAGATCCATTCCTTCCGGGATCGGCCATTTTACACCGATATCCGGATCCTTATAAAAAATTCCTCCCTCATCGTCGGGATGATAAAAATCAGAGCATTTATAGCAGAACTCCGCATAATCCGAAAGAACCAGAAAACCGTGGGCAAAATTCTTAGGAACGAAAAACTGTTTTTTATTTTCTTCGCTTAAATATACTCCATGCCATTTTCCAAAGGTCGGAGAGCCTTCCCGCAAATCCACGGCCACATCGTAAACTTCTCCCCGCACCACACGGACAAGTTTATCCTGCGGAAACTGTTTTTGAAAGTGCAGGCCCCGTAAGACGCCTTTCGAAGAAGCGGACTGGTTATCCTGTACAAAAACCGCGTTGATTCCTGCCTCCTTAAAATCCCTTTCACTATACGTTTCCATAAAATATCCCCTTGCATCCCCGAAAACGGCAGGGGTAATGATCTTCAGTCCTTCAATTTCACATGTTTCAACGGTTATTTTTCCCATCTTGTTCCTCCTGCATACCGATACTGCTACTGCGTTTTATTTTTTCGATCCGTTTCCTGACCCGCATAGATATCTATATAGCTGATATCCAAATCCACATTGCCTTCGATTCCGTCCACCTTTCCCTTAGAAGTATACTGCCACATATTGTAGTAGCCTTCGTAGGTAGGAACTTCCCGGTATTCCGCCATCCAGATCGCATACTTTTCCAGCTCCTGCGTATGTAAACGGTTGTTATACCAGTTCTTGCTGGCATAAACGCCGCTTCCATATCCTGCGTTCAAAATGGTATCGCAGAAAGCTTTACATACGGCTGTCCGCGTCTCTACATCCAATGCGTCCGCCCGGCCGTTCCCGCCGGCGCCCTCCGTGTCGATAAAGACCGGATACGTAAGGTATTGATTCTCGATCAGACTTAACACCATGCTCGCCTCTTCCACGGCTTCCACTTCGTTAATTGCCTGGGTAAAGAAATAAACGCCTACGTTCAATCCCGCCGCCTGGGCTCCGTGCATGTTTTTTTCAAAATAAGGATCTATAACCAGGCTTCCGGTCGTCGATCCCCGGTAACCGCAGCGGATAATTACAAATTCCACTCCGGCTTCCTTTACCTTTTCCCAATCGATATCCCTGTTCCATTTGGATACGTCGATTCCGATATGCGCGTTTTCATCCGGAGAGCGGAGCTTCTTTACTTCGGTTCTGTCCGTATCGTCGCTGACATCTTTCAGCTCGGTATCGTCCACCGACGGATCAATCTCGTCTTCCGTCTTAATCAGCATGGAAATATCTTCAATAGCGATATACTCCACCTGCTCCTTTACATTCACCCGGGCGGCGTTTTCGGGAACCGTATAGCCCTCCTGTTTTTGCAGGGAAACCATATAATCGCCGGATTTCAGATAAGGAATATAAATTATTCCGTCCTGATCGGTATCCGTATACTCGCCCTTTCCGGCCACGTCCACCGTAAACGACTCGCCGGTAACCACATTGCCGTCAAAATTCACGATCTTAATTCGAAGATCCTTCTCAATGGATGTCAGAATCATGGAAAGCGTGTTTTTCTGTTCCAGATACTGCTCATATTTTGATTTTTCTTTATCAAAAAACGCTTCATCATTCAAAAATGCGGATAAATCGTTTCCGATCCGGGTTCCCTCAAAGGTTTCCTTCTGTTCCTGCGCAACCTGCTGCGAATTCTGTTCATCCTGGGAATCTTCTCTCCGTTCCAGTCTGGAACGATTCAAATATACCACAAAAAGAAGCACCAGTAATGTCAGAAATACCATGCAGGAAATGGTCAGTCTTTTCAATTTAGAGTCCATTTGCAACCTCTACCATGTACTTTCCGTAATCCGTTTTCATAAGCGGCTCCGCAAGGCTAAGCAGCTGCTCCCTGCTTATAAAACCGCGTTTATAAGCGATCTCTTCAATACAGGATATATAAAGCCCCTGCCTTTTCTGAAATGCCGACACAAAATCCGCCGCGTCCAGAAGCGAATCGTGGTTCCCGGTATCCAGCCATGCAAAGCCTCTCCCAAGAGTCTCCACACGCAGCGTACCGCGTCTTAAATATTCATTATTAATGCTGGTAATCTCAATTTCGCCCCGGGCGGATGGCTTCACGCCTGCCGCAATCTCCACCACATCATTGTCATAAAAATACAGGCCGGGAACCGCATAATTACTTTTGGGATGCTCCGGTTTTTCTTCAATGGACAATGCTTTTCCCGTCTCGTCAAATTCCACAACACCATATTCCCTCGGATCTCTGACGTAATAACCGAAAATCGTAGCCCCTTTTTCCCGGGAAGCAACCTCTCTGAGTACTCTTGAAAAACTCTGTCCGTAAAATATATTATCCCCCAGAACCAGAGCCACGCTGTCCTTACCGATAAAATCCGCGCCGATTAGAAAAGCATCCGCAAGACCTCTGGGCGTTTCCTGAACGGCATAGTGAATCTGCAATCCCAGCTGTTCCCCGCTTCCAAGCAGTTCTTCAAAAACCGGCAGATCCCTGGGCGTGGAAATAATTAAAATCTCACGGATCCCGGCCAGCATCAGTGTAGACAAAGGATAGTAAATCATGGGTTTGTCATATACCGGCATAATTTGCTTTGAAATTGCTTTCGTAAGCGGATAAAGCCTGGTGCCGGAGCCGCCCGCCAAAATAATTCCTTTCATAAGCCTGTCCTTTCTGTTACCTGCTACGGCAGGCGTAATCAGTCTTCCCTGTACATTTCCCGGTAATATTTCTGATAATCGCCGCTGGTTACATGTTTCATCCATTCCTCATGTTCAAAGAACCACTGAATCGTTTTACGGATGCCTTCTTTAAACATGGTTTCCGGCTCCCATCCGATCTCAGCCTTAATTTTATCGGGTGCGATGGCGTAACGTCTGTCATGCCCCTTCCTGTCCTCTACGAAGGTAATCAGTTCCTTCGTTACCTTCGCTTTTCTGGGATCGGAATCGGGAAGCATCTCCTGCAGGGTCTCTATGATCATGTGGATAATCTCAATGTTCTGCTTTTCATTATGGCCGCCGATATTGTAGGTTTCAAACAGCCGACCTTTTTCCATAACCATATCGATGGCCTTTGCGTGATCCATTACATACAGCCAGTCACGCACATTCCTGCCGTCGCCGTACACCGGAAGCTTCTTACCCGATAAAGCGTTGTTAATAATCAGCGGAATTAATTTCTCGGGGAACTGAAAAGGTCCGTAATTATTGGAACAATTCGTTATATTGGCCGGAAAATGATACGTATCCATATAAGATTTTACCAGCATGTCCGATCCGGCCTTGCTTGCCGAATAGGGACTGTGAGGCGCATAAGGCGTCGTCTCATAAAAATAACCGCCGTCTTCATCGAGAGAGCCGTACACCTCGTCGGTCGATACATGAAGGAACCTCTTGTCCTCTTTGTAAGAGCCGTCTTCCTTTTCCCACGCCGCTTTTGCACAGTTTAACAGTACGGCAGTCCCCAGCACATTCGTGCGGATGAAAACCTCCGGTTCCCGGATGCTGCGGTCCACGTGGCTTTCGGCTGCGAAATGGACGACACGGTCAATTTCATTTTCGGTAAAAATCCGGTTTATGGCTTCTTTATCACAAATATCCGCTTTCACAAATGTATAATTGGATCGGTCTTCGATATCTTTCAGATTTTCCAGATTTCCCGCATAAGTCAACGCGTCAACGTTAATGATGCGGATCTGCTCCCCATACTTTTCAAACATATAGTGAATATAATTTGATCCGATAAATCCGGCGCCGCCGGTTACCAAATAAGTTCTCATGGCGTAAAACCTCCGATTTTCTGCCTGCATAGCGGGCATATTCTTTTTTATTATAAACAATTATTACCATATTGACAATTCTAATTTTTACTTGCATCAAAGATACATCCGCTTCCCATCAAAATAGTATTCCCTGCCGTGTCCGTTAAAAAACGGATATTTTCCGCAAATTCATCGAAAAATATCCGCTTACTGTTCTCGTCTAATATCCCATATAGCTTAAATTCAGATCTACATTTCCTTTAATTCCGCTGACCTGTCCCTTTGAAGAATACTGCCAGATATCATAACGTCCGGCATAGGTGGGTTTGGAAGCATACTGGGCAAGCCAGATCCTGTATGCGCCGAGCTGTCCGGAATCTATACGTTCATTAAGCCATGTTTTATTGGCATAGATACCCGCCGCATAACCGGAATTCTTTATGGTCTGGCAAAACGCCCTGCATACGGCCGTTCTCGTTTCTTTACTGATACCGTCTCCCCGGCCGCCGCTGGATTCCACATCCAAAAAGATCGGGTAAGAAATATTGTATCCTTTCACTAACGATAACACCATAGAAGCTTCTTCCACCGCCTCGATCTCATTTACCGCCTGCGTAAAGAAATAAACGCCTACCTTCAACCCGGCCGCCGCCGCGCCCTGGATATTCGTTCTGTACTTGGGATCCTCGATCAATGTTCCCTGAGAGGAACCGCGGTAACCGCAGCGGATAATAACATACGACACACCGGAATTTTTCACGGCGTTCCAGTCAATAGAACCATTCCACTTGGAAACATCAATCCCAAGGACTCCATTGCTGCTAATCAAAACTCCGTCGCTGTCAAAACTGTACTGCGCTCCCTGAATCACCTGATTGCCGGTGACTTTATTGCCGTTAGCGTCAAAATAATATACTTTTCCGTCAATTGTCTGCCAGCCTGTATATTTATATCCCTGCTGCTTTGTATAAAATTTCTGATTTTTATAATAATCGGCGTAAACGGCCGTCACATACTGCCCCTGCGCATTGAGCACATATACGGGATTCCCGTTTTTGTCTTTTAACGCCGTAGTTGTGTCCGTTTCCGCGCCGGATTTTACTTTAACGGCGCAGGTTGCTTTTACGGTTTTGCCATTTTCGGTATATTCTGCCGTAATAACCGTATCCCCCGCTTTTAACCCGGTCACGGTTGCTTTTGAATTGTCTCCCGTTACGGTCGCCACCTTGGGCTTGGAACTGGACCATTTAATATTGTTTTTGGAAACGGCTCCCCCGGTTACGGAGGGCGTAATGGTCAATGTCTTGCCTGCCACAAGCGTTTCGCTGGTTTTATCCAGTTTGATGGATACCGCTGCATTGCTTACCTTCACCTTACATACTGCGGACGCTCCGTTCCTCGCTACGGTAATCACGGCGTTGCCTGCCTTAACACCTGTAACTTTACCGTTTCCGTCCACAGTTGCAACCGATTCATTATCGGATGTCCATGTAAATCCCGTTACAGCATCGTCCTGCTTTGCGGAAAGTGTCGCCTCCTCTCCCACCGTAAGCGACAGACTTGTGGAAGAAATCACAATATCCTGTATCGGAGCGGCCACTACGTTAAGCGTAAGGGACGCCGTATCATAATAAGTCTTTGTTTCATTTCCGGAAGCATCTTCCACCGTGGCTATAGCCGTAACGGTCACAACTACGGGAACCGCTTTCGTCTCCGTATTATTAACCGTCAGCGTCGTAGTGCTTGTGCCGGCTGAAGACAAGGACGCATTAGCTCCGCTGGCCGTCCAGCTATACGAAACATCTTCCGGAAAGCCGGACGTAACCGCCGACAAAGTAACGCTTCCGTCTGCCGCCAGATCACTGCCTCCGGTAATTGTAACCGTTTCGTTATATGTTCCGGCCAGTTTTACAAAACCGCCAAAACTTGCCAGCTTCAACGCCGGGTCTTCGATGGAGGTTTTGGGAATCTCCGTATATGTCTCGCTTACAGGCGTTTTGGTACTTTCAACCCAGGCTACGGTATCCTGCAGTCTGGATTCTTCCGCCACATCATTTTTAGCAGTATCTTCTTTTGAAGCGTCAACTTCAGCCTCCGTTTTAATTTCATCAGCCACATCAACTTTTTCATAATCCAGATTTTCTTTTACCTTTACGCTCTGCGCAGCGGTCGAAATTTTATACTGTTCGTAACCGGTCAATTCCTTTAACGCTACTTTGTAGTCGCCGGAAACAAGATCCGTTTTATAAATAATACCGTCCTTATCTTCATCTTTCCAGGTACTGCTTTTTCCCTTTGAATCGGTAACGGTTACCTCAAAGGGAACATTGGAAATCAACTTACCTGTCTTTTTATTGATAATTTTTATCTTTAAGTCTTTTTTTATGGAGGTCATATTCAAAGCGACCGTTACTTCGCTTGAATACTCGCCTTCCTCATAATCAGGCGTTTCTTTCTTTTCAATATCTTCTACAATATCCGCCGTTTCCTGGCGTGCCGTCCGCGCGTCTGCCACCGCAAGCAGTCCCCTGCCTCCGATCACCTCAATACCATCCAGCTGCTCGCCTACCGTTGCAAAAGAATTTACCTGACTGTCGGCCATTTTGGTTCCCGCAAAAACGGTTCCCGTAACAAGAGCCAGAATCAATACTGCCACTCCCGTACATGCCACAATTCGGTCTACCGTATCCATACGTGAAAAAATGCTAAGAATTCTATTGAAAAAATTGCCGGAATCCGGCGCGTACCCCGGAAGCCTCTCCGGCTCCTGCTCCTCTATATAATATTCTTCGTCTTCTTCATCATAATATTCCTCCGAATACTCCGCTTCGTCTTCCTCTTCGTAATACTCCTCCGAATATTCCGCTTCGTCTTCTTCTTCGTAATATTCTTCCGAATACTCCGTTTCGTCTTCCTCTTCGTAATATTCCTCCGAATACTCCGTTTCGTCTTCCTCCTCGTAATATTCCTCCGAATACTCCGTTTCGTCCTCCTCTTCGTAATACTCCTCCGAATATTCCGCCTCGTCTTCCTCTTCGTAATATTCCTCTTCGGAATCATACTCAAATTCCAGATCTTCTAAATCATCCCACTTATTGTTATATTCTCCGTCATCGGTTTTTCCGCCCCGAAACCCAAACAACTTCCTCATTCACTACATCCTTCCTCATGATTAACTGCTGCTGCGTAATAATTCTGTAACATTATAACATCGCTTATCTGCTGTTTCAAGCTGTTTACATAAATTCCCATCTCAAAAAATTCTTAATTTTTCATAAGATTTTACGGGAAAATTTTTCTGTCGATGGATTACATAAAATAATCATTGACTTTTTTCGCAACAAATGACACAATAGTACTGCAAGGTTTACAAATAATATTTGTTTTGAGAAAAGGGGAATTCAAGATGATGTACATGCATTATTGTAAACGTTGTCATCGCATACATATGCTGAACGGCCATAAAATGAGCTGTCCAAAGTGTTCGGATGCTTTGGCTGAACTGCGGATTCCGTATATGACTTACGTCAATATGGATCTTCCTGAGCGCGAAGCATTTCATCTGCTTTGCCAGGATGAAGAAAAACTTAAGGAATTAAGCACAATCTACCGTATGTACAAGTACAGCAAATGGTATAAAGAACAGCAAAACCAAAACATTCCAAGCGATGACAATATTTCTGCTACTGCAATCCGGTAATTAACAAAAACAGCGTTAAGAACGATAAAAGTTCTTATCGCTGTTTTTTCTTTACTGAAAACTTTTATGTGTCAGCGTTTTCCGCCGCCACGCCTTTATACAAATTAAGACATTCCACAAATCTGCGGGCCAGAAGCTTCCTGCCTTTATCGTTCAGATGAATATGGTCTTTAAGATATTCCGATGCATTGTTTGCATTCATCTCCGAATACAGGTTGTCTATATAGGACACGGAGTTCTCATAACATACATTGGATTCCAGCATCGCATACGTAGCAAGCGGTCCTACGCCGTAATCCGTCAGATCGGAACTTAAATATTCTCCGTTTTCCCCCAGCGCATATGCATATGTGGGACTCATAACCATAATCCGGATATGCGGATAGGTCTGCTGGATCAATTGGATTCCGGCGGCCAGAGCGCCTGTAAAAAACTGGATATCCGTCGGATTATCCGTATTAATCGTTTTTCGTCCTCCCAGATAGTCATTGGCATCATACATGATTGCAATTACATCTACCTGTTCAAAATCAATACTGCGAAGCAAATCCATACTCTCCTGCAAATCAGCGGAAACCTCCGGCAGCGCTTCCAGCGCTGAATCTACCACCTGCCAGTTATCAACAGCAAATGCGGCAGTCAGCCAGTAAAAACTGAACGCGTCAAAAACATGTTCATCCGAATACGTAGGGCGCATGGCCGTCATATAGCTGTCAGCCACAGAACAGTTATATACCTTTGCATTTTCTCCCAATTCCTTTTCAATCAGATTCGCAAGATTGTCCTCATCATTTCTGTCATCTGCAAAAGGAGCATTGCCCAGGCACACCACGGTAGTTATTCCGTCATCCTCCCGTCCTGCCAGATACTGCGGATTTAACGGCAGAATATAATCCATGGATTCGATATCATACTCGGGATTGCTGATGCTTACATCCGTATCGTCTTTTATTCCCTTATTCCAGATTGCCAGCCGAACCGCCGCAAAAATCACAATGCAAACTGCCGCCCCGAGAAAAATATAATGAAGGCTTACTTTACCCCTTCTTTTTTGGGGCGCATCTTCCTCTGTGTAATCCTCGTCTTCTTCATTCAGATCCATAAAAACAAGCTCATCATCTTCCATAGGCCTGTTCTGATCTGCCTCCGCATTTTCGTCTTCTTCAGCTATATCGTCAATGAATAGATCTTCAAAATCCTCTTCCTTCTCATACTCCCATTTTTTCTTCATATACTACCTCCGTCGGTACATTTTTACAGTATTTATCTTACTATTATAATCATGCCGTGTAAAGTTAATCAAAAAGTTTTAAGAAAAAATACCAAAAATCTTTATAAATTAAGATTTGCTTTTTCATCCACATAAACCGCATAACCGTCTATCGTATCCAGCAGTCTGAAACCGCAGGATTCCAGATTGCCCTCCATGAAACGCCCGGAATCCCAGATAATGTAATGTACTTCGTATTTCCTTGCCGTCTCCGCCAGTTTATCCGCACTGACAAAACCGTCCGGCAGGCCAAGTTCAAAAAGTTCATACATTTCATTGCCGATTTTCCATCGTTCTACAATCATTTCGCGCCCGTAAGGCATACATACATACGGCGTATACTGACGTACATATTGCACCATTTCTCCGGGAAAAACCGCCCTGACCTCCCGTCCCTCCACCTGGATCTCATCGCAGATCTTTACTACCGTTCCGGGAACATGATAAGGATTTTCAGCTTTTGAAAAATAAGAATTATCATATACGTAATCGCCGCATACCATTATAATTCCGCAAATTCCCAGCAGAGCCATGATCCGCCTGATACCGGAAACTTTTAAAACCACCCTGACACCGGCATACGCTATAACTGCCGTCACCGGCAGCAGCCACAAAAAGCGATAATAAATCTCCTCATCCAGATACCCCGAAATCAGATATGCAAAAACCGGACAGGCAAAAAAGGCTGCCAGAACAAGAGGAAGAACTGCAAGTATCAGCTTTTTCTCCCGTACTCTTTCTTCAAACAACAGATAAAAGACCGCTGTCAGAAATAACGCTCCGATCATACCGGTTCCCGTATATTCTTTATAAATCTGTAATATTTTTCCACTCACTTCCAACATTTTTACAAAGCCTTTCTCCATCTTATCCCTGAATTCTTCTCCCTACTGAAGCAAGATATAAAAAACAGCAAAAAACGCCGAAGGCAATACGCATACCGCAGCATATATAAATGCTCTATAGTTACGATAAGCCAAAGAAATAACCAGTCCCCCTGTCCCGATCAGCGCCGCGCATAAAAAAGTGCCGAAACTGCTGCACAGCCAGGAAGCCGCCGTCGCCAAAACCATTAAAATGCCCAGACGAAGCTTTTCTTTACCCCCCTTCCGCCGCGGCCTTTTGCTCTCCGGCGACGACTCATAATCCTTCCGGTATTCCCGGCCCGCCTGAAGAAGACACCAGAACAGAAACGGAATAATCAAGCTCCCCAGCACAGCTTTTCCCTGGCTGGTTCTTGTCATCAAAAACGTTTCCGACGTATAAAAAGAATAATTGCCAAAAAGTATGAGCAGCGACACAAACAGCATAAAATAGGGAATTCCTTCCTCCTGTCCGGCAAACAGCAGGTTTGCAATACGGCTGTATATTAAATAACATAATAACAACAAAACGCCACCCAGGATGCTTTGTGCCAGAATCGTAGCGTGAATACCGCTGACCCGGCTTAAAAAGGCGATCCAGACCGGAAACGGCGCCAGGCCATGCCGCACGTCAAGCTGCGTAGACTCACCGGTATACGGAATCGTCCGATACATCTTTCCGCTTGCTTCCGCCGCGGCGGAAACCGGAATATAAAAAGCATCATCCCCATCGGCAAACGCCAGCATGCCGCTCATAATCACCTGATACAAAACAAGCGCGATAAAAACACACCATACGGCTAACCCCAAATACGCTTTAAACCGTTCCTGTTTATTTTCGATTTTCCAGGGAATACTTCCCGACTTTTGAGCCTTCACGGTCCGCGGCTTTTTAAAACGGTAAACCAAAAACCATCCCGCTCCGGCCAGCGCACCCGTCCCGGCCAAAAAAGCAAATCCATATACCACTGCGTCAAAGCTGCCGGAAGTCAGAATAAACGCCAGCGCTACTCCCTGAAACAAAGCCCACATTACCATATAACCGCAGACAAGCGCCGTCCCCGCCCGTTTTTTGCCGCTTTCCGTCCCCATTCCCGCAAAGGGAAATCCAAGACATGCAGGAACCGCCAAAAGCCAAAGAAACAGCATACAAAAAGAATATATCCCCGCCACCTTTATTTCCTCCTAAAACATCCTGCCCGTAAAGGCCAGAAGCCTGTTAAAACCAATCCGTTTTTTTATTCCCTCCAGAACCATGGAATACGCCAGACTGCAGATAAGAAGCACCGCAAAAATTAATCCCGCATACCGGAAGGAATAGATAAACTCCTGATAAATCGCCATATAGAAAAAAGTATGCACAAAATAGATATTCATGGAATGTCTGCCCAGGCAGCATAAAGCTTTCCGGATTCCTGCAAGCCGTGACAAAACGCCCGCTCCAAACCATGAAAATACCAGTGCAACCGGCGCATCCACCAGATACCCAAATTCATGGTATATTACATAATTCTGACGAACCACCACACACACGGCAAGCAGCAGCACACCGCATATGCCCTGTATTGCACCGGAGATTTTTATAGCAAACAGCTTCTCAAACCAGCTTCCCCTTGCGGCGGCAACCCCGAAAAGAACCACAAAATAATACCGTTTTACATCCGGATTCAAAGTCAGTGTAACGGGAAGCAGAACCCCTAAAAGTATGATATAATTCCCCATCTTTTTTGCCGCATAGTCAAGCAGAGGCGTCAGAAAAATAATTAATATGGCCAGTTCCATGTACCACCATGTCTGGTTTATGGTCGGCGTTTTATAAGTTCCAGCCAGTCCCAGCGCATCCACCAGACCGTACAAAATTCCCTGCCAGCCGTATCCATACAATCCCATATAATTAAATTTGTAAAACCAAAGTATGTTTACACTGATAAACATTGCGGAAAAATGCGCCGTCAGCTTCAGATAGCGCCCCACCGCCTGTTTATAAAGAGCCTGCATCGGCGTCGGCATGTCCGCCTTTTCCTCAGCCGCCATAATCCCCTTTACAATCCCGTAAGCGCTTAAAAAGGCAAATACCGCCACACAAATATTACCAAAACCGCTCAGCAAAAGAAACGTGTCTATGGAAAAAGGCCGGTAATCTACCTGCATGACGCTTACACGTTCATAATGCTCAAACAAATGATAAAACAAAAGGCACAAAACCGCCATTCCTTTTACCAGGAGCGTATCCTCTTTTGTAAATTCCCGTTTCATTCCCGGCTCCTTTCCGCCAGACCGTATAAAAACGGAATGGTAAACATATATGGATAAGCATAACGAGGATGGAGATAAAAACAGGGCGAAGCCAGACAAATCAGAAGACTTACCAGCAACGGCGTTAAAAGCGCCGTCATACTTTGATTTTTCCTGCGCGTATAACTAAACAGAACTAACATTGCCCATGTATAAGCCCCCACGTTCTGCAGCAGACCTAACGGGGTAATCCGGTCAGCCAGACGATAGGAAAATAAAAGTACCTTCTCCGATGTTTTAAACAGCCCCGTTTTTTCAAACAAATCGTATTCTGCCTCATAGCGGGGCGCATTATTGACCTGCGGATCAAACCAGCCGTAAACATGCGCCAGAAAGGCTTCCGCATAAACGCAGGGATGTTTGAAAAACTCCGTAAACCAAACCCGCAGATATCCCAAAATCTCCCGGCCCGATACCTGCCCGCAGGCATAATAAAGACTCTTAACCGGATCTGCCAGATCCGGATCATACGCCGCAGCCGCCTCATCCACATCTTTTAAAACCGCTTCTATAGCCCGTTTCTCTTCATCCGTAATCTCCTGCCGGTATAATTGCAGATAACGCGCCGTCTGCTGAAAAGGAAGGGACAGCATCTCCGCCGCTTTTCCCTTTTCCGCCGAAAGACCCGTTGCCAAAATATTTCCCGTCATCCGGGAAAGCAGTACGGGAATCAGAAACAGAAACAAAAAAATCCGAAGCCGTTCCCCTCTGCCGGACTGCTTCCACCACACTGCGCATAATACAATTCCCGTCAGAAACAACACATAAAAGCCGTTATTCCGCAGCAGACTCATTAGAATTTCCACGGCCAGCAGGACAGCCGTAAAACCCTTCTGCCTAAGCCGTCCCGGATCAATCCGAACCTCCGCAAGCAAAATTACATACCAGATAAACGCCGCAGCAAACGGAACGTCTTTAATCGCCGTAGACGCAATATTTGAATACATCGGGGAAAACACATAAACGCTCAGGATAAGGAGCAGGATCGGATGGGATACCGCCCCTCTGGCAAAACGCCGCCCGGACAGCCACCAGACCGTCCCCGCGAGAGCCGACGCCAGCATACATGCCTGCAGCAATACATAAATCCAAAGCCCCACGGAATAACTTCCGGTAAGCCGGTAAAAAAGCTCCGTACAGCCTCCTGCCAGAAGCGTATGCAGAAGAGGGTGATGAACCGAATAGGAAGCCCTCCCGATTACCTGTTCAATCTGTCCGATCACGTCATAGCACAAATTTCCCGGAAAACTCAGAATCAACACCGGCATCCATAACAACAGAAGCAAAAGGAATACCTTCAGAAAACAATACTTTCCGAAAATCCACCGGCTGCCCCTGCACTGCCATGGACTCCCCGCAAAGCGTTCATAAACATACTGAAGCAAAAACAAAGCATGCCGGAGAAATATCGTCATCCCCAGAAATGCCGCCACAAATTTGATAAAATTCACAACACTTCCAAAGCAATAATCCCAGCTGTTAGTATCCTGAAAACTTCTGCCCATATATATGCAAAAGGAAAAAAACGCCGGGAGAAACACCGCCCCTTTCCTCACGCTTCCTTCAAACTTTTCCATATATTTTAAGAATCCCAAAGACAGAATAAATAAAAGTACGGAGAGAAAACTGTATTCACCCAGCAAATGCGCTGCCTCCGCCAGAAGGTAATCAACAGTCTCTTCAAAATTCGAAGAAAGCTCCGGTCTTTGAAACCGTACCGTAAAGGCAAAGCTGACCAAATATGCTTCTATCACCCATATCAGCTTTTTCATTCCGCATTTTTCTTTCATTTTAATCTCCGTTTTTCCGCATTAATTCATATACATAAATCTGATAATAGCTGTCATCATTGGAAAAAGGTTCCTCCCGGAGCAGTTTCAACCCCGTCTTTTCCGCATTTTCAATGTAGGCGGCCGAAAATACATAAGTTCCGCCAAGGCTCTCGAAAGCTTCCGTGTCCATTTCAAAACCACTGAAATAGAAACCGCCTTTTTCTATTGTATAATAACCGGGGATCTGTGCCGAGAACAGATAACATCTGTTTCCCCACCCGTCAAAATAATCCGTAAGATACGGGCTTTTATCAAGCTCCGGTTTTATAATCTGCCGAAACGCATGTTTATATTCCAACGGATAATTATTGGAATACCCGTCCAGACAATAAAAACCGTTATATAACGCCGCCGCCGGACAAATGCCCAGGGATGCGACCCGGTAATCTTCCTGCTTCTGTCCTGTCGTCTCATACAGGTATTCTTCAATCTGCGCGTAAATATCCTCAGCATAAAAATCCTTCCAGCTGATACCGGAGGTTTCTCTTCCAAGAACGGCTTTTACGTTATCTTTCCAGACGCCTGCGCTTCCTGCATCAATTGCTGCAGCCAGAAGTGCCGCAACAATGATTCCTTTCGCCCAAACCGTAGTCTTTTTTCTTTTGCCGTTCCCCTCTGTGACCTTGCAAATTCCGTACAGCCACTGAACTGCAAGTCCCAAAATCGTATACCATAAAGCAGGATACAGCCAATAGATTCTGTCAAGCTGAAACCAGACCGCCGGACCGCCGATCGACCGCCGGACCGCCACAACCGGTTCCCATGTATAAAACGCACAAAGAAAGGCTGCTGCAAACGCTGCTCCCACAAAACAGATCATTCGCTTCCATTCCCTGTTCCTCCATTTTTTCTTTAAGATCCCGGCCGTTATTATCCCGGCTGCCAATAAAACAATCCACCTCTGGTAAGCCTGCGCATGCTCCAAACCATGCAAAAATGTCTGTATAAGGCGCGCAAAAAAAGGTTCTGCCGCTATTATCATCTCCTCTTTGTGCGTCACATAGCCCCCCTTAACGCCTAAAATCTGGGAAAAAAGCGTCTGATTGCAGAGCAGCCAGCTTATCAGCAGCACCATACAGCCGGAAAAAAAAGCCTTGCTTTTTCTGGCAGGCTTCAAAACAAGCCAAGCCAAGAATGATAAGCCAAGAACTACAAAACCGGACAGCACAAAAGAAGAGGCGGCGGCATACGCCGCAAGCAGCAGCAATAACCCTGCCTGCATAAAGCGCAGCTTTCTCCCGGGTCCCTGCATTGCGCTCGTATCAGCAAGCTTCCACAAGGCCCACGCCGCAAGGGGCACACCGTACATAGACAGACCATAAACCGGCAAAAGCGGAAGGTACGCAAATAAAACGCCGCAGATACAGCCTGCAAACGGCGTAATCTTCAGCCGCACCAGCCATAGATACATACCGGTAAATCCCACCAGAGCGGAAACATACCAGGTCGTGACAAACGCGGCAAAAGGCGTCAGAATTTTATATAACAATACAAAAAGCGGAGCCGGCGGCGTCAGGGCGTTCTTGCCGGCGCCGTTCATAAATTCGGGAATCGGGCTGTCTTTAAAAAGATATTTCGCCTGATACAGATAGCACAACACTTCTCCGTCCATCTGATCGTGATACACAAAAACACTGTCGGTTCCAAGCACGGCGAAAAGCAAAACCGAAATTCCTGTCAGGCACAGTCCCGCGGCCAAACACATTGTAAAATTATCCCATGGTTTCTTTTTTCCAGTCATCACCATTCCCATTCAAACCGTTCAATATCGTCTTCCGAAAGCTCCGCACCGATCTGCACCTCGATAAACTGCAGATCGCTGACCGCCCGCATGGCATGCAGCTGACCCTTTACAATATATGCCACATCTCCTCTGCGCACATTGCGCACATGACCGTCTATCAGCAGTTCTCCCACTCCGTCCACAATCGTCCAGATCTCATCCCGGTGATAATGTTTCTGATAGCTGATAGACTTTCCCGCCCGAATCATCAGATGCTTGGTCAGAGACTTCGTCTCGTCGTCATACTGATTATAATCCAATACCTTATATTCTCCCCATCGGCGTTCTTCATACATGGGACGGATGTTCATTTCCTGTACATATGGTTTGATAAAAGAACTTTTATGTTTGTCCGACACCAGAATCCCGTCAGGGCTTGCCGCCACTACCATATCCTTAGCCCCCAGTACCAGCACGGGAATGGAAAGCTCATTAATGACATGGGTATTCACACATGATTCCCCCTGCCTCGCGGAACCGATATTTTCCTCCGACATCTCTTCCGTCAGCGTATTCCAGGTTCCCAGATCTTTCCACTTTCCGGCATAAGGTATCGCCGCCATATATACATGATTCTCCAATATCTCATAATCGAAGCTTTTCATGGGAAGCTTTTCAAAGTCTGCATGGAAAGCCTGCATATCTTTTGCATCCGTATATTTTCTTAACAGCTCCGTCAAAAATCCCAGCCGGAACGCAAAAACTCCCGTATTCCACAACGCGCCCCTCTTCAGCAGTTCCCCTGCTTCTTCCTCCGAAGGCTTTTCCACATACCGAAGCACTTTCAGGCAGCCTGCTCCGTTTCCGGAGACAGGAAGCTTTTCACCCGGCAGAATATAACCATATTTTGCGGACGGATACGTAGGCTTGGTTCCCATCAGTAAAATATCCGCCGTATTTTGAAAAAGAGTCTCATCCAGGCAGGAAAGTTTTTCAAAGTATTCGTTATCAACATACGTATCCACCGGAAGCACCAGTACGGTTTCTTCCCGGGAGACACATTTTTCATAAGCCAAAAAGGCCGCTGCCATTGCCACCGCCGGAAATGTATCTCTTCTTGAAGGTTCTTCAATAATACCCGCTTTCCAGCCGATCTGACTGCGGATCGCATCCACCTGCGCCCCCCCCGTCACCACATATACGTCTTCTCCCATACCGGCTTCGCAGATCTGACGATATATACGCTGAATCATGGACTCATAATCACCGTCTTCATTTTGTAACAGCTGTAAAAACTGTTTGGAACGCGCTTCATTGGACAAAGGCCAGAGACGCCATCCCGAACAGCCGGAAAGTAATACGATCTTCATTGGTATACCTCCTGCATACCTGTTTTTCTTTTGCTTTTTTTATTATACATCACATCGATTCCTGCGTCCAGCAAGTCCATGCCGGCTGCCGCATAGGGAAGGGTCATAACAAAATACGGCAGAATATAACGTCCGCTTCCTTCCCAGGCCAGATAAAAAAGAGCGCCTCCCAGCACCGCTGCCGGAAGCGTATAAAGTAACAGCCCGCCGGAAAACATATCCCTTTTTTGGTTTTTCGCAAACAATCTCCTGGCCACAAAAAACAATGCCGTAAAATATATCAGAAACTGATATTTATCCATAAAGAAACGTGTTATGAAAAAGCCCGCGCCGGAGTAAAGACTTTCCACGGCCGGATGCCTTTCGTAATATTTTCCCGCGGTAGAATCATAACAGGCGTATCCCGTGTTCAGCCACTCCGCACGAAATTTGTCGAAAAAGAACCGAAACGCATAAGCAGGATCTTCCGAAAACGCTTTTAAACGCTCCCTAAAAGCCTGCCTGCTGATACGGACCGCTTCCCTCTGATCATAATCCGCCGCATTGGCATATGTTTCAAAATTAAAACCGTTGTACCATCCCGGCGCATACTCGGCTTCCTGTAGTCCCATAACCAGATGAGAGATTCCCGGCACCCCGTCATTTAAGGAACTGCCGGAACGATCTTCATAATACCGTACGGCAAGTAAGATGGCTCCGCCGCAAAATACCGCCAGCAAAATTACATAGATCAGATAAAACGGCTTTCGTTCTTTAAAAAGATATACCGTTAAGGTCAAAACGACGGCAATTACTAAAATCAGCGTATTTTTCCGAACCGCAGAGGCTCCCGTAAGCGCAAGAAGGCTGAGCCCAAAAAAAGGCAGGCTTTCTTTTCCTTTTTTTTGGATTCCCGCAAGCAGCATCCACACCCCCAAAAAGCTAAATGCAAAAGACGGAAGTTCTCCGTACACAAACGGTGTATACCAGAATAAAGGCAGACAAAAAAGAACCAAAAAAAGAAAATATACGGATACTTTTTTTCCGGGAAATAATATTCTGGTAATCTCATATAAAGACAACACCGTAATCACATTGCAGACGGCATTAACACCCTGTAAAAGGTGATAGCTTTCCGTATGAAACAGACGAAGGAGAATTTCGTAGAATAAGGCCAGTCCCATCTGATGGGGGTAACAGGAGAAGTAACTGTATTTATCCGTTATTTCAGAAAAATTACCGGCCGCAAAATGTTTGGCGCCATAATAGACGCTTGCCTGATCCGCAGTAGGAAAGCATTTGCTTACAGCCGCCCATCCCAGGCTTAACAGAAATGTATACAAAAGCGTAATAACCAACAGTATCCGGCTGCGTTTTTCCTGATCTTTACAAATCATTTTTACAAGAAAGTGTATGAGGATGCCGGACACTGTGCAAAAAAGCAGGTTTAAAAACAGGGAATCCCTGACAAAAAACAGCTTTTGTCCGTATCCGTCCTCTAAAACGGCAGAAGAAAAAGCGCCTGAAAGGGTAATACATCCAAACAAAAGAAAAACTGCAATCTCTATAATTTTCTCTGCAATCCGATGGATTATTTCCCAAAAAGCTTTCATTCTAATCTCCATGCCGCTACCCAAACCGTCTATACATTACGAACTTTAATTACATGATTTTTTTTCTCATACGCCTGCGGAATTTCAAGCTCCCATACTGCGTTCCCTTCTTCATCCTCGGACAGCTTTTCAAATCCCTGCAGTTCATAAAAATTTTTTACCATGGCGTTTTTCGCCGTAGGATAATAATAACCCCGGATCTTTGTTATTCCTTTCTCAGCACATCGCGCCACCACTTCGTCCATCATGGCAAATTCCATATCCCGCTTTAAAACACGGCAGCTCATCAGCCATAATTCCATATGAAGAATCTGCTCTTCGATTCTTCCGACGACAATCGTCACAACTCCATTGTCCCCAAACTTGTCCTCTAATTTACCGTATAAAGTCAGATATCCTGCATCCGCCGCTATACACTCGATTTCGCTCTGGGAAAAACGCCTGGTAGTCAGATTAAACTGATTGCTCTTATTGGTAAGCTGCGCAATCCTTGCCATATAAAGAGGTTCAAATGGACGGATTGTACCGACCATCTGAAGGGAATTCAGGTAGTCTTCATAATTTCCAAAACTTTCTTCCTGCCGTTTTCTTTCCTGATCGGCTTTGTACATCCGGTTTCTTTTTTTATCGTCCTCCGACAATCGGGTCACTTCAAAAAAACCTGATTTATCCAGAATCTGAATATAATGCTCCGGCCTGTCAAGCTCCGGCACGGCCGCACCCGGCGCCTGCGTGCGGATAATCTCACGTTCCGCCGGATTATCATCCACAAACACAATACTTTCGGGAAGGATATTCAGTTCCGCGGCAATCTCCATAAGATTTCTGCTTTTGGGTTCCCAGTTTGCCTTTATAACGATAAAGTCCTCCGGCCGCAGTATTCCGTCCGGATGATTCAAACCGGCAATCGCATTTTCCTCATCATTTTTGGAAACTACATTCAGCATAATGCCAAGATCCTTATGCGCTTTTATATATTCCTGAAACTCCGTGAAAACCTGCCCCATAGAGGTTTCCTGTCCGATCTCCAGATTCTCCACGCCGTCGTCCCCTACGACACCGCCCCATAAAGTGTTATCCAGATCCAGCGCCAGCGCCTTTTTATTTTTACCGTATACGGACTTGATAATTCCCGCTACGTTATGCGCCAGTGTGGGAATGGCCGGCAGACACAGGGAATATTTGTACATATGCCAGAAAAACGGATCTGCCCAGGCGTCCAGCCCGTAACAGGCAGATAAATATTGAATATCATTAATGTAAAAATTGTCATGGGTTCTCGCATATTCGTAAAATTTCTGATTCAGTCCGTTAATAAAACATACCCTGCCATGATGATCCACCCCGTCCTGATTGCCTAACAGTCTGTAAAAAGGAAACTCGAAATTATTCTGAATCACCGGACAATGCCAGTCGGCGTCCAGCTTCTCCCACATCATTTCAAAATGGCGGTATTGTCTGTCTAAAAGCTCTTCGATTGCTTTCTCATCGGAAAGCGCCGTCGGATATTCGGTTATATTGCGGTTACTGGTATGGATATAGATCAAATCCGGCGCAAATTCCTTAAGCTCCTGATTGTCAAACATGGCGTCCTGCCAGTATCTGGCATACTCTGATTCATAAAAGGAAGGGGCAATCCCCTGATCCAAAAGAAACAGCTCCAGTACTTTGATAATATCATGGGTAGTGCTTCCACCCAGCACCGCAATTTTTTTAGGAATGCGGGATACCTTCTCTGCCTGAAGAGCACGTTTGATGGATTTTGCTTTTTTTAAAATATATTCGCTGTTAAAAGGGTATTGTAACTCCTGCATAGCTGCTCCTCTTTGTAAAATTGCCGTTTTAGGTCATGATTGCCTTAAGTCTTTATGATTATACCAGTATTTGGGGAAATTCACAACATTTCCTTATGGAAGCAATTCCTCTTTGCGCTTAGTCCGTAAACTGAAAACCGTCTCCGGAATCAAATATATCCGGAGACGGTTGCTTATTTGCCTGACGCCCGCCCTCTCCTGGCAAGAGAGGGTATATATTCAGAGATTCTCCTTCTGCCTGAAGGTCTGTATACTGTCTGCATCCGCGGCGCTTTTCAGCCACTGCCGCAGAGTCTGCTCGTCCGTTTCTGCCTGTACCCTGTCGCGAACCGCCTGTGGCACAGGGCCGAGTTCTTCAAGCAGCTGCAGAATGGAAGCCGCTTTGCCCTTGGCTATCCCTTCTTTAATTCCCAAATCTCTTATATAATCATCCTCTGCCCACCGGTCGCGCTTTGCTTTCAACCGCTGTTCATACTCAAACCGAAGCAGTTTCCCAAGTCCCATCGTACGCATAACATTTATTGCCTCCAAAACTCCTGCGTTGTTCGTTTTTATCATGTCCAGATCCTCCCCGCTCGTTGCACAAAACAACCTGACCCAGTCGTCCAATGCATCTGTTCCTGTTAAAGGCTTCGTTAACTCAATGATATGTATCTCCAGCAGATCCGTAAACTCCCGTCCGCGCCTGTCCCGCAGAGAATATACAGAGTGACAGGCTTCTCCTTTAGTCATCTCAAAATCCAGAATACTGATTGAGATACACTTGCGCAGGCGTTCATATTTTTCACCCGTTCGCAGATCTTCCGTAAACAATTTGGACAGATAGAATACACACCTTCTGTCCCAATGCTTCTGAAAACGCATCTGCAATTCAATATCAACTTTGATATCATTATTTAATACCAGCGCCACGTCAAGAATCCCCTGCTTCTGCTTCCGGTACCGCCTCCAAAGATACGGAGAAGAAATCTTCACAGAACAGATTTCCTCCAAAGATATTCCCGTCACATCACTGATAAACCGCTTCAGAATGTTTTCATGTGAAAATACCTCCCTGAAAACATCGTCATACTTTAAAGATACAAACGCCATGTTTCCCCTTTCCGGCAGGAGAACGGAAAACACCTGCTTACCGGTAAGAACAAACGGCTCAATATATCTTCTCAGAATCTCCTGCTTTTAATTTATTTTTTTGAATTAAAAGCATAGATGTTCCGATTAACAGAATGTTTGACTTGTAATATTAAATGAAATTCAGAATTGATATGCTTTGAATTTAGTTTATCATAAATTAAATAAAAGTCAACAAAAAAATAAATATAATACTGCTGGTTTTTGACAAACAAATATGATAACATTTAGGCTATATTAGAATATTTAATCAGCAAATACAACATTACATAACAGGAGCATCCTATCATGTCTTACGATTCCAGCCTGGAGGCGGACAATTATTTTAAAGAGCTTGCCCAAAACAAAAAAAACATTAAAAATGCCTGGGATTTTATTTCCCGAACTATTAATAAAGCGCTGTCCTGCCAGAATATTGATCTTCTTTTATCCCTGATTCCCTATATAGAAGAGGGCGACGGTACGCACGCATACAAACACATTGGTGAATCGCGCCGTGTTCTGCGGATTCTTCACATTATTGAATTGGAAGTCAAATATGGGAAAATACCCTTTTCTTACTATTGCCATACCATGCAGGAACTGCTGGAAAAATACCTGCTGACTCTTTTTGCCTTTCGCAGGCTCCAGTTCCGGCCATCCGAAGCCGCCGTATCAGAGGCCGTTTATTATCTTTCACAGAATAATTTATCTGTTTTTGCAGTTTTTGTCATAACAAAACAGGATTTAATCATACCGGATGAAACCCTGTATGAAGAAATTATCCGGATTCATGCCAAAAGCTGGACGGCATCCGATCGGGAACTGTTAACTTCGCTAATTACGAACTAATGGGAATCAACGTCATGAAAATATTATTTTACGATATGGGAAGCTACACATATTATGATTTTGTTTCTAATCTGAAAAAGGCAGGACATACATGCAAAACGGTTTACTATCATTTTCCGGATAAGTTTGAAGATGTCTTTTTCTGTGAACGCTTTGCATGGTATCTGACAAATGATTGTTACGATGCGGTAGTCAGCGTTAATTTTTTTCCGCTTGTGGCAAAGCTCTGCCACAAATACCATGTTAAATATATTTCCTGGTGCTACGACAGTCCGTTGGAAGAACGGCTGTCGGAGTCCTTTGATTATGAAACGAATTATATCTTTTTGTTTGATAAAGTGGAAGTTTCACAGTATCAGTCGGCGGGACATACCAGGATTTTTCACCTGCCTCTGGCCGTTAACACAGACAGATTGGATTCTCTCGTTTTTCAGCCTTCACGAATTGCCTCCTGTTCAGCCGATGTTTCCTTTGTCGGGAATCTCTACGAATCCCCACTGGAAGCGCTGCTTTATCCTGCCGGCGGCTTTATAAAGGGATATGTAGAAGGTATTCTTCAGGCGCAGCTGCGCATTTACGGCAGTTATATTCTTGACGAACTGGTTACGGATGAATTGCTGAATGTAATAAATGCCTCTTTTAAAACGATCGGGCAGACCGGCGTTTCTTTAAATCACCGCGGCCTGACTTATGCCATTGCCACGGAAATAACCCATCTGGAAAGAAGTTTTTTATTGGAACAATGCGGCGAACTGTGGGATACACGTTTCTATGCTTCCAAGCCATATGACTTGAAGTCGGCAAAGCTGTGCGGCCCCGTAAAATATTCCGACGAAATGCCCTGTGTTTTCCGTTACAGTAAGCTTAACCTGTGTCCCACTTTAAAATGTATTCAGTCCGGAATCCCGCTCAGGGCTTTGGATATTATGGGAAGCAGGGGCGTATTACTGTCAAACTGGCAGCCTGAACTGGCGGAATATTTTGAAGACGGAAAGGACTGCATTATGTACGAAAGCATGGAAGACGCCCTTGCAAAAGCAGATTTCTACCTGCAGCATGAAGATTTAAGAAAGCAGATTGCCGTGAACGGTTATCAAAAGGTAAAAGAAAACTTTTCTTATCCGCAGCGTATCAGAACTTTGTTCCACACGGCAGGAATTGAATAAAACCATGATTTATAAAGCTTACCCGCTATCCATTCACGATTCTATATGGCATATTCCGGCGACTTCCAAAATAACGTTATACAAAATATCTGCATTTCCGTTAATTGCCGTCGGCGTATTTTCAAGACTCCAGCCGTTCAGCTGTTTCAAATAGGGAATATCCGGATACTCTGCCTGTAACCTCCGGAAGTACTCCGCACCCGCACAATAAAAAAACATGGCGATGCTGAGCTGCCTGGAAAGGCAGTTCTCGTCACGCAGATTCTCCCTGGTTAGAAGGTGAATCTGTTTACAGTCAAGCAGATTATAGGCCAGGCCGCCGGTTAACGTACTCTGCTCAAAACCTGCCAGATTCCATGTCAGCAGTAAATCAGGCTCTATTTTGGCTATATCGGCTTTTGTTATCTGCATCTTCGGATCATTCCATATTATAAATTCTACGTTTTTATATAAAAGCTGCAGTTTTTCTTTGGCCTTATGCAGTATTGCTTCTAAACTTTGAGTTCTTTTTTGTACAATTAAAAGTTTCACAATCTACCTATATCTTTCCAAGATCAAAACCTTTCGATATTTGCATTTAGTTTACCATACTTCACAGGCTTGTCAATATGTGATAACATTAAATAAATATTGAAAAGGAGAAGCCGATGTCCACTATACAAATCGATATATTAACACCTGTTTACGGGAATAGCGGCGTTGAAAACATTATCAGGGAACTGGGACCTTACCTGCAGCAAAACGGGTTTCATGTAAGGATCGTTTCCCTTATGTGGAAGGGCCGGGGAGAAATCCCGGATACAATTGAATTTTTTCCTCTTTCAGACGGCAGCGAAGAATCGCCATTCGATCACTTTGCCAAAAACTACGCTGAATTTCTGCAAAAACATGGCAAACCGGATATCATTCTGGCTACAGCCTGGCCGATCCTGACTTTTGTTGCGCGTCTGGTCATCCAGGAATTAAACCATGGAAGCTGCAAGATTATCTCATGGCCGCATCAGCCGATCGACGTTTATGTTTCTGACGGATACGGCGGTATGGAATGTTTCAAATTAAGCGATGCTGTATTTGTATTAAACAGAAAAACTTATGATTTAATCCTCGCCCGTGATCATAACTGTAATGTAATCCAGGTAAGAAATCCGGTAAACTTTACAAAGCGCCCCCTTCGTAGGAGAAACGGCCGGAACGAAAAAACGCTTTTATTTATAGGACGCATTGCATCACAAAAAAGACCGGATATCATTCTGCAGGCAATCAGCCGTACGAAAGAGCGCTGGAAATTAATCATGATCGGCGACGGCGACGAAAAAAATGATCTGCCGGAGCTTATCGATCTTCTTCACATAAAGGACCAGGTGGAACTTATAGGCTGGCAGGCTGATCCATGGGAATATGCGGACGGCATCTCCGCCATGGTAATGGCTTCCGATTTTGAATGTCTTCCTATGACTGCATTAGAAAGTCTGGCTTCCGGAATACCCGTTATTTCCACCCCGGTAGACGGCATTATTGAAATTATCAAACCCGGCGTAAACGGTTTTTTATATCCCTTTGAGGATATTAACGGTCTCACTAATATTCTGGACGCCATGTCGGACGGTATATTACCGGAAATTTCACCCGAAGCGTGCCGGGCATCCGTAATGCCTTTCGAAGAAGAAAAAGTCCTCTGCGATTTCAGAGAAAAACTGTTAATGGTTTATTATAACACTTATCAGGACAGGAACCCGAATCATGAATGACCATAAATTTTGTTTTATCATATGTACCAATAACGAGCTTCTTTTAGGCGAAGCTGTACTTTATATCCACAGCTTAATTGTTCCCGACGGATATTCGGTCGAATTACTTACCGTAAAAGACGCGGCCTCCATGACTTCCGGCTACAACGAAGCTATGGAAGCTTCCGATGCAAAATATAAAATTTACATGCATCAGGATGTATTTATTCTAAATAAAAATTTCCTCCGGGATATTCTATCCATTTTTCATTCCGATCCGCAAATCGGTATGATTGGGATGGTCGGATACGAAACCGTTTCCGACGCCGGCCTCATGTGGCATTCCAAACGCTGCGGCTCTCCTTATCAAATCAAGCCTGACATCCCTTACCCGTCTCTGTCCGAATACAATTATTCCCTGTGCGGTGACGGATATACTCTTGTCGCACAGACCGACGGCTTTATGATGATCACTGCACATGACTACCCATGGAATACAGAAATTCTAAAAGACTGGGATTTTTATGATGTGTATCAAAGTCTTACTTTTCTTGCCCATGGTTATAAAATTGCAGTTCCCACACAGCGCCATCCATGGTGTATGCATGATGACGGTATAGTAGTTAACTTAACTAACTACAATTATTACCGGCAGATATTCATGCGCACTCATAAAAATATACTTGGAAAACACTATTCGGAAATTATAAAGAAGACCTGATACCCGCCTGCTTAATATTCGTGTATATAAGATTTAATCTGCTGCAGCATTACTTCCGTCACGTTTTCTTCTCTAATATAAGCACAGATCCATTCAACTGTTTTTGCTACCATTTCTTTATAATTCCATCTGGGTTTCCAGCCTAATTGTTTTTTTATCCTGGTACAATCTAATTTCAGGAAATTTGCCTCGTGAGGTCCCGGTTCACCATCCTGGCGCCATTTTAATCCGGCGCCTGTAACACTGTTCCACTGCCTGCAAAATTCCTCCGCCAGTTCTCCGGTAGCCAGACAGGACTCTTCTTCCGGTCCCACATTATAATTTCCCGCATACCTCAAGTCCTCGTACTGTTTCTCTGCGATCAGCAGATAAGCGAATACCGGTTCCAGCACATGCTGGTAGGGTCTTGTTGAATGAGGATTTCTTACGGCAATTTCTTTTCCTGCCTCTATTGCCCTGAGACAATCCGGTATAATCCTGTCTGCTGCAAAGTCTCCCCCTCCAATAACATTTCCGGCTCTTGCGGTGGAGATGGCCGTTCCTCCATTCTGAAAAAAGGAATTCTTATAGCTTTCCGTTATCAATTCGGAACAGGATTTGCTGTTAGAGTAGGGATCATAACCGTTTAATTCTTCATTTTCCCGATAGCCCCATTCCCATTCCCTGTTTTTGTACACCTTATCCGTTGTTACATTCAAGAAGGAGCGTACGGACCCGCTTTGTCTGACACATTCCAGTACATTTACCGTTCCCATCACATTCACATCGTATGTATAAACGGGATTTTTATAGGATTCCCTTACAATAGGCTGGGCCGCCATATGAATCACGATTTCAGGTCGAACCCGCTCAAAAACCCTTTTTAAATGATCCAGGTCGCGAATATCTCCTTCCACGGAATCAATATGCCTTACTATTTCGCTTAATTCAAACAGATTTGGGGCATCCGGCGGCTTTAAGGCATATCCGATTACCCTGGCTCCCATTTCTTTTAACACATGGCACATCCAGGTTCCCTTAAATCCCGTATGGCCGGTCAAAAGAATTTTCTTTTCCTTATAAAACTGACTGTTTATCATATTCCTTCCTTTTCTATGGCTTCCACAATCCTGTCCGCCATATCATCAAGCATTGCCCGGCTCATACCCGGATATACCCCAATCCAGAAGGTATCCTGCATAATCCGGTCCGTATTTCTCAATTCTCCTGCAACCCGGTATCCCTTTCCCTGCCGCCGCATTTCATCAAAACAAGGCTGCTTGATCAGATTGCCTGCAAAAAGCATTCTGGTCTGTATGCCATGTTCTTCCAGATAACGAACCACTTGATTTTTGCCGACGCCTTCCCTGCAGGTAATCATAAAGCCAAACCAACTGGGATCGGAATCCGGACATGGCTCCGGTAAAATCAGCTTTCCTTCCGTTCCCTGCAGTCTATCCGATAAATAAGCAAAATTCTTTTTTCTTGCTTCCACAAAACCGGGAAGCTTTTTCAGCTGGGCGCATCCTATTGCCGCCTGCATATCGGTAATCTTCAGATTATATCCAAAATGGGAATATACGTATTTGTGATCATATCCGGGCGGAAGTTCTCCATACTGTTTATCAAACCTGTGACCGCACATATTATCTTTTCCCGAAGGACAGACGCAGTCCCTGCCCCAGTCGCGGAGAGAACGGAGAATCTTATTCAGCAGGGGATTATCGGTATAAACTGCCCCGCCTTCCCCCATCGTCATATGATGGGGCGGATAAAAACTGGAAGTTCCGATATCGCCGACGGCGCCGGTACGCCTCCATTCGCCGTCTAACCGGTAAGCGCTGCCCAACGCATCACAGTTGTCCTCAACAAGCCATAATCCATTCCGGCTGCAAAACGCTTTTACCGTATTTAAATCAAAGGGATTCCCCATGGTATGGGCAATCATGACTGCCTTTGTTTTTTTTGAAAGCGCATCCTCCAACATGGTTACATCAATGTTATATTGGGGAATGGTTACATCTGCAAAAACAGGAACCGCACCGTACTGAAGCATGGGCGTCACCGTAGTGGGAAATCCCGCCGCCACCGTAATGATCTCGTCTCCCGGCTTGATCCGCCGGTCTCCTAAAAGCGGTGAAGTCAATGCCATAAACGCCAGCAAGTTGGCGGAGGAACCTGAGTTTACCGCAAGGCAATACCTTATCCCCAGGTAATCCGCTAATTCCTTTTCAAATTGTTCCGTATATCTTCCTGCGGTCAGCCAGAATTCCAATGCACTGTCCACAAGGTTTACCATTTCGTCTTCGTTATAGACCCTTTTTGCGTAAGGAATTCTGTCCCCGGTTTTATATTCTCCCGCATTATGATATGTTCTGCCATATTCCGCCACAGCCTCTAATATTTTCTGTCTCGCTTCCGATTCATTCATCCCTTTAAACATCTTTGCCACCTATTGCTTAATCATCCCATTTTTTCCACGGCGCAGTGCCGTTGTTCCAATATCTTTCCAGCATATTCTTCTCTCTGATATTATCCATGCATTGCCAAAATCCTTTATGCATATAAGACATCAGTTCTCCTTCCAGAGCCAGTTTCTCCAAGGGGCCCTTTTCCAAAACCTCTTCGTCGCTTCCGATATAGTCAAAAATCTCCGGATTTAAAACCATATATCCCGCATTAATCAGGGAACCGTCCGCAAGCTTTTTTTCCCTGAAGGACTTTACGGAGTTGTCTTCCGCAATATCCAAAATTCCCTTTTGCTGTTCCAGCATTACCGCTGTCAGTGTAGCAATTTTGCCATGGCTTTGGTGAAACCGGACAAGATTTGTAATGTCCACGTCACAGACGCCGTCTCCATACGTCATCATAAACGGCTCGTTTCCGATGTATTCCCGCACACGTTTGATCCTGCCGCCGGTCATGGTATCCAGTCCCGTATCCGCAATGGTAACTTTCCACGGCTCGCATTTATTTCCGTGAAAAGCCCTTTCCCTTCTGCCATTAGTGAAATCGTAAGTAACATCATGATTATACAGAAAATAATTGTCAAACCATTCTTTAATCATATGCTGCTTATATCCGGCGCAAATGATAAACTCATTAAATCCGTAATAAGAGTATTCTTTCATAATATGCCAGATAATCGGCTTGCCACCTATTTCAATCATGGGCTTTGGTTTAGTCTGAGATTCTTCCGAGATTCTGGTTCCTGTACCGCCTGCCAATAATACTACTTTCATATACAACCGCTCCTGTCTATTGTATGCCATATGCCCTGGTAAAATCTGACAAGTTCTATAATCGTCTTTTCATAGTCGGAAAAGGAAATCTTCCCCATCTCTTTCAGCAAACGGCCGTTGTCTCCTGTATATTCTCTTTTCATCGTTTTATTTTCAACAATAATGTCACAGGAAGCATGCATAACGTCTTTTATGATTTGAGCCAGTGACAGTAAGTCTGTCCTTCTTCCGCTGCAGACATTATAATGTCTGTAAGCAGGCTTATGTTCAATGAACCATTTCACAATATCACTCAGATCCTCCACCCACAAATAATCAAAGACTACATTTTGATGAATAACGATGGGACCTCCGTTTAAAATCCTGCATATTGTATTGGAAATAAACCTTCTTTCCCACTCTTCGTATTTACCATACACGCCAAATAGCCGTAAATCATATACATTATCCAGATATTCCGTATGCTTTGCCATAATGTATTTGGAAAAACCATAGGGGTCTTTTGGAATAAAAGTCCCGAAAAATTCTTCCTTCATGCCCGGAACATAATGATCCATATCATATTCCGCTCCACTTCCAAAATAAAGCATTTTTCCAAACAACCCGCTATTTTTTTCAAGCTGGAAAAACATTTGCAAATTGCCGTTTAAAGAGTCATATGCTGAATTTTCCTTATTCCGGGTCGTATTTATATTAGCGGAATGAATGACAACATCAAACCTTTCTTTTTTTAAATAATCTGACACTGCATAAGAATCCAGCAGATCCAGCTCATTATGTGCCGGCGCTTTTATATAATAGCTGTCCTGTAACAATTCTTTTAAATTTCGTCCGATAAACCCGCTTCCGCCTGTGATCAATATCTTTTTCAACTTATCCCTCTTGCGCTCACTGTAAATAATCATGGCCACATGTTACTTTGATCAATTCCGTTAAAATAATCGTCGTTCCTGAATACTGTTTTTATATAATCGGAAACCAGGGTGTCCTGCCGGAACAGATATCCATAAATCTCATCCGCAAATTCAAGCTGCGGTCTCCATTCCCCGAATGTTCCATATAATTCAAAATAATCCTCCGCATAGTCCCCTAACATTGCATCCTGCAATTTTTTCATGTAAGGAAATTTTACATTTTCCCTTTCCTCAAAAACAAACCGTCCGTCTTCTTCTATACAAATCAGGGAAGCATCCGGATCTGTCAATATGCATTCCATCACTAAATAATATTTGGACAGGCAATATTCCGAGTGATATGAAGCAAAATTCCCATATGCCGCTTTGACAGTTTCTTTTGAACGCATCTCATCGGACATATTCATCGTTGCAAAATATCTTCCCTGAAACCCGGAATTTATCAGCTTCTGAAAATAATACTGCACGGTCCCCCCTGCAACAAAGTCAAATAATATATAGTTATGCCCGCCGCTTATACCACAGCTGTCCAGGTATGCAAGATAATTATTTTTTTCTTTCTGAGCTTCGCAAAATATACTGTCTTTATATTTTAAAACAATCTCTTTTAACTGCCGGATATCAACATCCTGCACATTTCTTTCCGTTTCCTTCTCTGCTTCTTTTGGCACAATTCCAAATCGTTTTTCCAACAGCTCTCCTATCGTTCCCTGAAAGCTTCTTAAAAGAATTTGTAAAATGTCACTTTCCGACTCTATGGACGGAACCATGACCGCTCTCCTTGAACTCTTCAGATAACAGCTTGAGGGAATCGGCTGATACCGGGATATTCTGTCATATAATTTCTTTACAAAATAACCGTCCCTTGACGGAAATATTACCAAATCATATTCCGTGATACCGCTATGTATCAGCCATTGAATAAATTCCAGCATCATGGGAGCCACAAAACAAGCTCCCATTTGCTCCAAAGAACAAACTTTCATCTTTCCTCTGCTTTCAGTCAGAGCAAATGGATCGTTCAATAACTGCGATACCAGAAGGCCTAAAATTGCCCGCTTTTCTTTCGTATCAAGCTTAGCCATTATTTCCTGCATACTGGATGCCATCAATAACTCGCAGGCATTATATATGTGAAATACATCCAACCCGGCCTCTTTTCCTCTCTCTATATCCGCATATCGGTTGTCCCCTATATGCAGGATCTTACTGTGCGGCTCTTTTTGTAAAAGACAGGAAAATAGTTCCCCGGTACTTTTTTCTTTTTTGTAGTCACATGAAACCAACAATTCTTCATATCCGGTAATTCCCAGATCCTTTAACAGTCTTCCAAGCAGCTTTGCCGGCAGATACATGTCAGAAACCAGATAAACCCGTTTCCCCTTGTTCATGGACCACTTATAAATATCCACCATTTTCCTTCTTGGAATCAGGCACTTTTTTTCAATTTCAAGCTCTTTCTGACGATATCTGCCGATAAGTCCAGGGTCAACCTGATAGTTTTGCTGCATATAAAAATATATATCATCCAGGGCAGGAACTCCTGTGCACACCTTTTCAGCCGCCATTCTCCAGCTTTTAAACGGCACATCATACCCTTCATTTTTTCCCCATTCCTCTACAAGCACAAAAACATCTTCCGGCTCCAATACCCTCCGCATTATCAGTGTATCAAATACATCAAAAGAAATCACGTCATGCTTTTGAATTTCCTCTTTTAAATCCTCTTCCGTATAATTCCAATATTTAAGCTGACTGTTATCAAAAGGAGAGACATCCTGATTGATTTCAATTCCTCTGGAATTGAAAATCTTAATACCGTGATCCAATAACAAATGCTCTATTCTTTTATAGATAATGTTAATGACTGAGTCCCTTGCAACTATAACTATCAATGGCTTTCTGGATATTACCTCCTGTTCATCCAGCACCCGCAGGCCATAGATTGTCTGTCCCACAGTTTTGCTGTCCATCAGGCCGATAATATTATAATCTTTTGCTTTACACAAAATCGCCTTTGTATTTTTTCCGATTCCATAAATTACAATCGGCTTCCTTTTATAATTCTGAAAACCCTGCATAAAAAAATCGGCTATCATTTCCTGTTCCGCGTCCAGCTTATTATCCTTCATCATATTTTTCTTTTAATACCGCCTGCTGTTTCAGTTTTTCATATTCTTCTCTGTTTACGATCGTATATGCGGATTTATGCATGCCGCCATGAATCTGAATACCGGCTTCAATTACCTTATTAGGCAAAGTTCCCAAATCACAATAATTACACGAATCCGCACAATTGCCATAATATAGCTTTTTTATTTTTTCCCTGATATTTTCTACGGGATCTTCCGGTGATAAATCGAAATAATCTTCTTCCGATTCATATGCGCCTAACCCAAACATTCTGGCGCTTCTGGCGCATGTGTGAAACTTTCCGTTATGGATTCCCTTCATAAGCCGGCTTTGTTCACAGTTCAAATAGGAAAATTGTAATTCTTCTTTCGAACGGTTACGACATTCAACCCCTCCCATATCCGTCCATGTCTGCTCAGTCAAAACCTTAAAGAAAATTTCCTGACTTTCAAATAATGCTATCAAACGGCTCATTTTTTCCAAATGTCCGTAATCGCTGATTTCTATCATGATCTTGGGATTCTTCAACAGGCAGACTACATCTTCTTTGGGAATAATCGTACTGTTTGTAATCAGCAAGATACCCAGCACCTTTTCCTGTTCCAAAAGATATTCCAACACCTCTTTCAAATGCGGGTACAAAAACGGTTCCCCGCCAATCGTAATTCTGATACATTCATCTATCGCAGAAAAAAATACGCGCAAATCCTGCAGGTTTTGTGAAATATCCACGTCTACCGGCTTTTTAAACATGGGCAGAAGGGAAGAACACCCCTTACATCTTAAATTGCATCTGGTTGTAGGCATGAGCATGATTCTTGGCAATACCAAAGGCCTTTCTTTTCCTTCTTCTCCCAGAATAAACCTTTTTTTCTCCTCAACCAGTCTCTCCATCTGCTTTCCCGAAATATGATTCTGCTCCAATACCGCTTCATACTCCCGGAGACACTCGTTCAGAATCCTGTTTTCAAAAAACTCCCGGCTGCCGGAGGGAGCGCTTATTTTCATCTGAGGATAAGAATATATTTCCACCCTGTCGGGCAGTTTCATTTGATGTAACTGCCCTATAATATCCTTATAATATCCTGACGCCACTAAAATACAAGTCTCATCACTTAAGTACCGCTTTATGTCTTCCGGCTTTATAACAGGATACCTTGTCCCATGCAATAAGATTGTTTTATCCTGTCTGTCAGGATTATTGTCTGAGCAGCATATCACCGATTCCCTGATTTCCCTGTGCTTAAAAGCCTCCTCTGCCATCAGTCCGGTTCCGAAGCACACTATTTTCTTTTTGCTTTCATTAATATACCGCAAAAATTCATTCCATGTACCTTTAAACATATTAAACCACCATTGAAAGTGAAATAATCCTTTCTAATGGAATGCCTCCTTTCATCAAATCGTCCGTTATCTGGCAAAAATAGAACTCGGGAGTAATCAATATATAAATATTTTCGGCAATGGACTGAATCTGGCCGATTCCCAAAACCGGTATCCCTTCATAGCCATTCTGATACTCCTCATACCTTCGATCAATAAAATAATGCACTTTCACGCCGGCGTCCTTTACATCATCATATACCATTTTGCCGGCGCCGTTAATACCATAAACCGCTATATCCGTAACTCCTTTCTCCGCCAGCAGCCGTCCTAATGACCGATGATGAATCCGGTGCTGAAGCCACTTCTGCAATGTATCATGAATATACGCAAACTGTTCGATATCATATACTCCATTATACATGTTCGCTTCCCTCCACTGCCTCACACAGAAATTTCATTGATTTTTCTTTCTCTAACTTATATTTTATCTCTGTTCCTGTATAATCAATTTCTACCGATGCCCTGGCAAGATCCCTGAAATCCGTAAAGCACCTGTCTTTAAGTTCCAGTCGCTCAACCAGATCCATAACTCTTGAAAGCAATTCCCTTTTGGCCGTATATGTATAAAACGGTTTTCGAAAAATCGTGGCGAAACATGTCCCATGAAATGAATTGGTAAAAATACATGCGGCATTTTTCACATAACCCAAAAATTCTCCGGGGCCCGCAAAAGCAAAACAGGCGGACCCCTCCGGGAATACCCTGTCCGGATAATCGGCAAAATAATGTATGACTCTTAAGCCAAGTTTTTTAGCAAGCAAAACCGTATAATCCACTACCGCCGGGTCATGTGTAAGAAAGTAAGCTAACAGATAAGGACTTTCTTTCATTATATCATTCTCAATCATGACAGGCTCGTAATCCTCCGCCGTCAGTAACAGAGTGGGGTCTAAAACATCCGTGATCTGTCCGTCTGTAAACCGCTCCAAAACGTTTACGCTGCTTTTTTCCCTTACGGATACTCTGTCTAATCTTGGAATCAGCTTTTCATAGATCCTGTCGTTTTCTGTCATATTCCCATTTTTTATTATCATGCTTGCAGCATAGGAAACACGTTTCTTATCATCCGGAACAAAATCCAGAAAATAAACCGGATCAAGACCTGAAAATTCTTTTCCCCATATTATATCACTTCCTGCAATATAAATATCATAGTCTGTCGGAAGCAGCTTCGCATCATAGACGTAAGGTTCCCTGATTTTCAGAATTTCTCTCCTAAAAGCCGCAAATAACGCCTTTTTATCCTCATACTTTCTGTTCAGCTCTGCGGACTTAAAATATTCATACTGACGCACCGGAGGAATATAAGGTAATACTTCAGCCTTTTCTCCCGTTATTTTCTCCAAAACTCTCTGCAGCGCAAACGCCTGCAGCACAGTCCCGAAATTATTATAAAAAAACAATGTTACAATCGCTATTCTTTTCATCTTACTCCGCCCATTTTGGAATGTTTTTCTAAAAAGCGTTCAATATCCGCAAAATCATCAAAGTTTTCCGCCACCTTTTCATCCGGCCATTCCCACCATTTTATTTCATTTAACATTTCTATCTGCTTTTCATTATAACGGTACTTCAAAACTTTTGCGGGTACGCCGCCTACGACTGCATAATTGGGAATATCCTTTGTTATCACGGCCCCTGCCGCCGCAATAACCCCGTCTCCGATTTTGGCCCCGTTGCAAACAGTTACATTCCTGCCAAGCCATACATCATTTCCGATAACGCTGCGTTCACAGTTAATCAGCCTTGATATGGGAACATTATTCACTGCATTCCGAAAAACAGGTATGTCCTCCAAATCCAATCCCTGGAACAGCGCAAAAGTAGAAACCCCGCACAGATCATGATTTCCTGCCACGCAACAGCCATCTGCAAAGCTGCAGTACGCGCCTATTTTTTCTATGGCATAACCTGTATGATGGGCAAGAATACTGTCTCCCATCGTATGCTTTCCAACCTTCATGGGAAATACATCGACAATGTGAAGCTCCCCGCCGAATGGTTTAAGAATTTCCCTGATTTCAGCAAGGACCTTCGGATTTTTCGTCGCCAGCAAAACGGTTATGTCCTCTTTATCCAGATCCATTAAATAATCCGTCTTTTTTATAAAATCATAAGCACCGTACCTATAGTTATCAATTACGCACACAGGCTCTATGCTGAACCGTTCCTGCAGAACCCTTCTTACCGCATAACCTGCGATTCCGTATGGATAAATAATAAATTTCCGATTTCCCAGCCTTAACTGTTCCTTTATTACGTTTTCAATCGTTTCAACTACATTCATGATTATCCCCCTGCAGCCTCCGTATGATCTCACCCGCACATTTCCTGACGTCATCATTGGATACACAGACATCACAGTCCCTGCAGTAGGGTATTTTCCTTCTGTTTCCGCTTAAATGTGCGATTCGGAAGCTTTTCAGCTTATTGGAATTCCATAAATCTTTAAGGGAAGCATCCTTGACATTTCCATATTCCGTTGCAAATTTCCAATCTTGTGGACATACTCCGACGCTTCCGTTGGAATGAATGGCCATATTGGTAAGGGCAAACGAACAAATTTTATCTTCATCCTTCATATCGCCAATGTTGCCCGCTTCATAATTGCCCTCCGGCACATAAGCCTCAAACTCAGACCATGCCTGCGTCGTATCCTGAATATAGGTATAATCGGAAATCGGCTCAAATATATCGTAAAACCGGTTAGCGGCCGTATCATCCGCCAATGCGACATTCAGGGTCTTGACCGATACCTTTGTATTCGTTCCCCTGCTGATCTGATAAAGGTTTTCAATGTTACCAATAAATTTTTGATAATTTATGTTTACGCCGCAAATATTTTTGTAGTCCTGTTCGGTAAGCGCTTCAACTGAAATCCGGACCATATCGATTCCCGCCCGGACCAGCTCCCGGTTTAGTTCAGGCGTTAACAGGAAGCCGTTCGTCGTACATCTTAATTCGCGGCAAAGCTTCCTCCTTTTGATTTGCTCAATCATTTCTATATACTGAGGGTGCAAAAGGGGTTCTCCAAATCCATACAGATTAATCACCTTAATCTGCTCCGGAAATTCTTCCAGATCGTTTAATACCTTTTCAAACATTTGCATACTCATTTTTTCATGACGTTCCGACGCCATAAAATCACTTTGATTACAGGGGCAAAACTTACATGAAAAATTACAGGCCCCACAGGGATCAAGAAACACGACGAAAGGCGTGGATATCGGCGCCGCTTTTCCCAGATCCGTCCTTGCATTTGAAAATTCAAGTCTGTCTCTGTTAACCATAATTGTTTCTCCTTTTATTTAGTCCTCTCAAACCGCCTCTATGATTACTGAATGGGAACGGCATATAATACCGTATCATCCGTCACTGTAGTATGCAGTCCCATATACAGTCTGTAAAACGGAAAGTTATCCAATATATATAGAGGAACTTTAAAAAATTGTTGCGTAGAATGATAAATACTGACTGCAAGAATAGGATGATTCTTTTGAATCAGTTTTCCGGCGCCCACAAGCGCCGGAAGCTCTGAATCTTCAATGTCCATTTTTATCATGGTAACCTCTTCATTTTCCAGTATTTCATCCAACACTGCCAATTGCACTTCTTTTTTCCCATTTATACTGATAGAAGAGCCTAATGTATCTGTCGATGCATTATAATAAGCCGTTCCCTTTTCAGAAAACACACCAAAGGGATATAATGCAATTTTATTCTGCAGCTCCGGCGCCATCTTCGCACGGCAGCGCTCCAGCTCCAAATACGCATCCCGATCCATTTCAAAGCAGTGATATCCTTTAAAATCATCCTGGAACAATTGTATGAACTGCCTTAAAGAGTCCCCGTTATATGCCCCGCAGTCTGCTATTACAGCATTATCCGCATGCTTATAATAAGCAGTATTAAAATACTGCACCGGCTCATAAAATCTCTCCAGGGGATTATCCAGGACCGGCTCCGGGCTGTCAATAAACTTCAGCTTCAGCAATTCCAGAAAAAGGGATTTGGACTGTTCATCTGCCAAAGCATCCATAATCCTGCCCGCACCATTCAGACACTCTTCGTAAGACAAATGATAATCATTTGTATAAAAAGCAATAAATTTTAAAACATTGGGCATCTTATGGGGAAATTCATTCAGCTGCCGGTTAATTTCATCGTTGTATCGGCGTCCCGCGCCTTTATTAGTCGCCGATACCATAATAAAAGTTTCCTCTTTTATGGCACAAAGCCGTGAAAAATCAATAAAAGGAACTTCCGAAATCATAGTTCCGATTTTATCCGGATTGTTATCGCAAAAGAAATCCGTCCGTATTCCATGCTTTCTGAGCCAGTTACACAGCGTGGTGCCCAACACTCCGCCTCCAAATATACAGAAATACTTATATTTCTTACGCTTCTGCAGGAAATATTCTTTCATTTTTTCAGTTTTATAAAACCTGAGGCCTGATTCATATTGTTCCTTTATAATCTGTTCCGCACATTCCCTGTAATTCATGAACTCACATCCCTTCCTCATAAATTCCGGTAAAAATCTCGGCCTTTTCCAATACTTCTGCAATGGCTCTTCCCGCCGCTCCGTTTATATGCACACCATCCATATCCTGATACTCCTCTTTTAATGCTGTATCCTGACTGTTTGCCACGACAGCGGCTGCATCCACCGCCGCGTCGAAGGGGGCATCCTGTAAAATCCATTGGTTGATTCGTTTTCTCAGCTGATTTCTTTGGTTTGTATAAAGCTCGTTCATAAGCCTCGGCGTTATCGTAAGTCCTATCACCTTTATACCGTTCATATGCGCCATATGTACAATTTCCCCTACGGCTTTTTTATACGATTCCAGAGTCAGTATCTGTTCTCCCGCTTCCTCCATAACAAGATCATTTAATCCCAGAGCAAATACAACATAATTGATTCCTGGATTTTCCAAAATATCATGCCGGAAACGCCTTACGGCCCGAAATCCCAAGGTTTCATCCTCACTGCGCGGAGAATCGTTTAACAGTCTGGAACCATCCACTGCAACTTCAAAAGCCGCAAGCTTTCCAGGATACTTTTCATACCACTTATTAATAAGCGGACCGGACCATTTCTGTCTGTGCGTGATACTGTCTCCAAAAAACGCGACCACATCGGCTTCATGGTACACGGCCAGCAAGACAGATTGTAAAATCACGGCGATTCCGCTTTTAAACGTATTACCGGATTCCGGCCGAAGCGCATCTGTAAACGTCACGCTTATCTGCATATGCCTGCCCGGCATAATCTCCAAAAAGACAGGTTCTGAATAAATGTCCTGCTCCGGCGTTACAGAAAATTCTGACTTTCCATCCACGCAAACCGGATATGTATACCCGTCCAAACAGACAGACACCTGCCTGATTCCTACGCTTCGAATTCCATACCAGTTACTGAATTTCAATTTTATGGCATATCCTGAAAGATTATTGGGAATATCTATCCGAAATGAATTTTGATTTTCCCACCTTGTAAAACTGGTTCTGCGCTGTGCATAGCTCCATGTCGTTATCCATCGCTCATTGTTCATCTCATATACCATTCCTGTTAAGAGTAAGACGAATATTGAAGCAGAATGCTGTAACAGTTCAATAAAAACGGCAGTATAAAATCGCAGAATTCTTCTGCCGTAACCGTTTCCTTTTGTATTGTTTCCCTGCACAGATTCCATTCTTCTTCCTTTACATCCAAATCAAACCGTAAAAATGTGTGCCATAAATCCTCCATTATATCCCTTATTGCCCATACACTGTGAATTAACTGGCTGAATTCTTTCTCTGACATACCATCATCTGTCTTATCAATAAAAACAAGTATTCCTTTTATATATTCTATAATCAGTTTTATAACTTCTTTTTTATCATTCTGCAGTCTCTGAAACATTCTCTGTCTGTAAAAATTTTTACTGTGCTCCAAATCCAGTTCCGTGTTCATTACTTCCCATAACGTCTTGTGTGCAGCCAAGCATAAATTCTGTTCCTGATGCAATGTCTGAATTTGATAATTCATAGCGCCCACACCGTTTACGGCGCAATATTCCTGAAAATCCATATAGCTATAGCCATACAGGGAATCCAGCGCATTGGCAAAACTGTAGCCGCTTTCCAAACTATACCGGTTATGCCTGAAATAATAATTAATTGCACATTGTCCAAAAATTGAACTGTTCTCCGTTAATTTCAGTAACAAAAAAAACTTCTCACATAATATCTCTTCCTTCGAGCATGCATCCTGCTTTCTGAAAAATTTTCCAAACGTACGGATAAATACTTCATCTTCCATACTTTCTATTATTTCTTCTATCAGAATAAGCTTCTCATTTCTTGTCCTGATATTTGTCTTTTGATTCGGCAGACTCATGTTCCGGCTTGTTTCGCTGGAATGCCAGCGGAACCATACCAACGGCTCTTCAATAATATGTATATCATTTTCCAAAAGCATCTGTATCCACGTAAACAAATCCCCTAACTGATAAAAAGGTTTTAATATCTCAAAAACGGCAAAATACGCCTTTTTCTCAACTACTGCTGATGGAAAGGCCAGACAATTGCCTTCTGATATTAATTTTTCCAGCCATTCATAACGGCTCCTGTTTTTCTGCCGGAAAATATTCCCGCCTTCTTTTCCCGTTAAGTTCAAATTTTCATCAACCGTATCAGTCCATGTAAAGCAGGCTTTTATCTCTGCATTTCTCTTAAGAACATCCATTTGTTTTTCTATTTTTTGCTTATCCCAAATGTCATCCGACGTCATAAACGCTATATAATTTCCCGTACAGTTTTCTAACAGTACCCTGCCTGCAGCGTTCAAATCATTCTCGGCAAATTGTATAATCTTATCTATTCTGCCGTCGTACCGTTTTATAACATCATATGAATGATCCGTAGAACCATTATCCAGAACGATAAATTCAATATTGTCATAGGTTTGATTTAAAACACTCTCAATGGATTGTCCCACAAATTTTTCATGATTAAAGCAAGGCATTATTACGCTGACTAATGGATTGTTCTGATTATCTATCATACCTTTTTATATCCTTTCGGCCGCTCTGTCAAATAAATAAAAATTCCGGTTCATAGGGCGCATGGGGCTGGTGTCCCAAAAAGATCCGATAGTCCGGATGAATTCCCAATACAAATTCAGGAACCTCCCACATATCCGCAATCTTATGATACGCGCTGATAAGCATCTGGGGATGATTCCGTTCAATTACTTTTTTCCCGCCCCTTAACGCATCCATTTCGGCCCCTTCAATATCCATTTTTATGTAATCCACTTTCGTTTCACCCAGCATATTATCCAGGGTATCCACCTGTATTTCGCTGATTACCGGACTGTTGCTGTTGAACCGGTTGCTTCCGACCGCTCCCTTAGTTGTTTTTTCTTCCGTGGAATAAACCTTATCCAGATACTTTTCCTTTCCCACTCCTACGTGTACGGCATGAACCTTTTCAATCTGTTCTCTCCTGATCCATTCAACCATTTCATTATAGTTTTCCGTTACGGGTTCAAAACAGTATACTTCACAATTATTATTTGTAATTTTTCTGAACAGTCTTGCAGTATCGCCGTTAAACGCGCCACAGTCCAAAATAACTTCTCCTCCATGCAGTCCCAGACAGGCAAGATCCGTTTTGTATTCGTAACTGTTAATACATCTTGGGTTATCCTTATAAAAAAACGGATTTCTTGTCAGGCATGCTTTCAGAAAACGAAGATAATAATCTTTTGACTCCTGATCCGCTAACATAGCATACACTTTTTGAATCTGTTCCATATGCTCCAGAATAATTTCCGGGCGATATCTCCATTTCTCTACAATTTTATTTGAATTGCAAAAAATCCGGTTTTCAGGAATTTTCTTATTTGTTACTAAATCTTCCGCTATCTCATATTGATATCCGTTTGTTGAAATTACGACAGCCGTATCCTGCGCAATATATCTCTTTAAATCCACCGCAGGAGATTTGACAGAAAATCCATATATTGTGTTTCCCTGTTTTGCCGGATCATTATCAAAAACTGCCGCTATCTTTTCCCGCCCGATTAATTCAATCGTATCTTCACACGCAAAACCGGCTCCCCACAGGACAATGGAATCAAATTTATATAAATCCTCCAATGTACGTACTTTAACATTTTCCAAGTCTTTACGATCCATTTTCTTTTTCCTTTCTGCAGTCTTCAGCTATTTCCATTTAGCAAAATTTACTTTGTATCACTTTATATAACCTTCCGCAAACAGATCTGTGTACATGCTTTGATAAGGGTCATCAACCTTAAAACAGTTCCTGACCTTTTCGTCAATATGAATGCAGTCATATTCCACCAGTCCTGCCATTTGATCCGCCAGTTCCAGATTTATTTCCCTCAAAGGCATTTGCCTCCCTGCGTACATTTCCTTATAATAATCCAAACAGGCTCTCTCCACTTCCATAAAATAACTTTTATCTACTTTACCATCTTCCAAAAAAAGAGGCGTCCCGTCATTGCCGATTCTCTCTACCATTCCATGGGGCGCTGTAACAATTGCTTCAAACAGTGCTGAATTTCGCTGTGTAAACAATTTTGTCCTATACAGATGTCCCTCCCCGCTGTATGAAATAACACCCTTTATGCGTTCCCTTTCTATGCAGCCTTCATCCCGCACTCTGAAATAGTACAGACAATTCAGCGGCTTTCCTATAATTTTTTCCAGACAATATTGAATGGTTCCCCTTCCCATAAAATCAAACAACAATATATTCTAACTTTTATCAATGCCTTCTTTTTGCAGGTACGCTTCTAAGCAGTCCCTTTCCCTTCCGGCATTTTCCAATATATTCTTCTTGTAACGCAATGCCAGCGCTTCGTTATCCAGCAGCAGTTCTTCCTCTTTCAGAGAAACTCGTATACCAAATCTCTTTTCTAAAAAATTTTCTTTACTTCCCTGATACATCTGCCCGGCAATCACCTTTATATCCTGTTCATTTTCAATAGAAGCCACTGCCGCGCATCTTCTTGAAGTATAAAAATATTTTGCCTTCGGAAGCGCCTCACAATGGGGCAAAAGATGAAACAGCTTATAAAATAAGTAACCGTCCCTGGACGAGAACAGAACGGTCTCCGATCCGGTCTCTCTTATGCGGTTTATAACCCATGCAAAATAACTTACGAACCATGGCGCTATAAAAACATTTATAAATGAATACATATCCTGTACTTCGTATCCGGAGCCACACAGCAGTTTTCCGGAAAAACGTTCCAACGTTCTCCTGTCTTCTGCGGAAATTGCATACGGCCTCAGGCGTTCCACAGCTTCCTCTACTGTCGCCTTTTCATGGAACCGTTCTTCAACTCTCACATCCCTTTTTTCTATCGTATAAATATTTATTTTCTCCGGAAGCTCCTTAACCTTTTTATACACTGTATGTACATTGGCCGGATTCGCAATTAATACAAGGATATCCGCCCGCTCTTCCACCTCTTTTTTCGTTAGAATCCGATATCCCTCCCACGTAATTTTTTCATAACCGAAATCCGCCACGCCTACAATATCAAAATCCTCAAGTTTCTCCAAGAGCGGTTTTGTAAATCTGCCTGTTCCATATAAACATATCCTTCTGGAACGATCCTGTCCAAATGCTTTCCTAAAAGTATTAACGATATATTCGCATTCCGTCACCGTTCTTTTCCTCTCTGCTCTGCCACCGGAATCTTTTTTTTGCTGCCGCAGCCGTCGCATCTTAAGCAAAAACCCGGATACCCTTTTGTGCTGTAACCCTGATCCAGTTCAATCAATTCAACCTTATTTTCTTCGCTTAACCTGTCCAGTTCAACAAAATCGTCTTCACTTTCTTCAAATAGCCCTGCCTGCACCGCGCTGGCTTCCAGATGACAGTAATATAATTTTCTGTTGTATAACCCTCTGAAATCAGCCTCACAGCTGTGAAAATGAGCTATTCTCTGTTCTTCCGTCCAGTTTTCATGGTTTATCTCCGGATAGCCAAAATCCAGCCAATTTTCCTGCCTGTCTCTGTTGACTTTTATTTTATGCTTCTGCAGTTCACTTTCAAATTGGTCCACCCGTCCTGTCAACTGCGGCAGTCCCCGGGTATAATCGCTTAAATCGTAAATTATTGACATTTCTTCCGAGATTTTTAAAAGCTCTTCGTTCAAAATACAGGTGCCGTTTGTAAACAGATGTACCGCTTCAATTTTATCCTGATAATGTTCCTTTATGTATTGCAATAATTCCGTCAAGCCCGGATAAAGCAATGGCTCCCCGCCTAAAATATCAAAAAGTTCCACTACATCCACCCAGCGAAAGAGCAAATCCAGATCTTGTTTAATCGCTTCTAATGCCTTATGCTGCGGATTATGAAAATACGGCATCAGCATATTACACTTTTCACAACGCAGTGTACATTTATTTGTCACAGACAAATCTACTCTGTACAGATAAATCTTATTTTCTTTATAATAATACCGTATTCCTTTAAACTTCTTCCTCTCAATAAAATCTACATTTTCCCGGAAACCGCACTGCAATAATTCCTGCTTTACTTCCCTGTAAAAATTCGTACATACAATGATTTTGGCTCCCGGCTCCATACATTTTTGATCAAAACGGACAATCTCTCTGCCCTCTAATATTTTCCCCTGCTTTTCCGGATCGCTGTCAAAAACTTTTCGGATACGAATTTCGTCTTTATACTGCCGCAAAAATTTTGTGCCCGCTTTTGCAGCTCCCCATATATAGAAAATATTCTTGTCGTCCAGCCATATTTTGGCCAGTTCATCCAGCTCATGTCCTTTTTTACAGCTCTTCATGTCAAATTTTTCCCTTCCTTCGCTATATGATCCATTCGTTTATTTCTTTTTTGGATACACGCCACGGAATACCGGGCAGACGGTTTTGTGCATCACAAAACTCACATAAGGGTATAGCCTGCGATATCTTTTGGGTCAATTCCTCCAAATCCTTTACCTTATATATGTCTACGCCGTTTACCTCCGGACCGGGAAGCTCTTTTTGAAAATAATTATTAAATAAATCAATATATGCACTGTTTGCACACGGGTACAGTATTCCCTCTCTTACAATATACTGCATGCAAAGGCAGCAGTCAAAATTGTGCTGCTTATCCATTCCGCCTTCCAGTCTCATGGGAAGTCCCCACATTTCTTTCGGCTTGTCTTCAGAATTGCCCGTATTGCCAAATGTAACGGCTATTCCTTTCGCTCTTAAGCTTTCTAAAACAGCATCATAATCCAATTTTACCGGATACTTTGATATCCACAATTGCACCTCGTTTTCTCTGCAGGACTGGAAAAATTCATCCTGCATATCCAGAATCCTGGTTGCATTTGTAATTATGATAATCTTTGTTTTCGGAAAATACTTTCTGACGATATAGGGAAAAATATGAACCCTGGGATGCAGCGTAGGTTCTCCCCCCGATAATTGTATTTCGTCTATATCTCCTCCCGTTAACTCCGACAGCCTTTTGCAGTCCCGTTCAAACGTTTTCTCGTCCAGATAAAAACCGTCTTTGGGCGCCAGGGGAGAAAAATGAGAACAACGAACGCAGCTCATATTGCAATGGTCAACCAGATGGAACATGATACAGGCAAATCTCTTCACCTTACCGTTTAGCTTTTCAGCTTCAATAAATTCATGGAATGAATAAATATCTGCATATTTTAATCCGGAAAGCTCATTTTTTACTTCCGAAACCGTTTTTTCCGTACGTATCGTTATAATAATACGATATTTTTCCCGTTTCTCTTCATACTTCTGCAATTCTTCAGGCGCTATGACCTTAACGCCGTAAAACAGGGTTCCCTGCTTCTTTTTATCTTTATCTACAATAGCCGCGACCTCAAATCCCGCAGAAGTAATCGGCTGAAAAGCCATTCTGAGATTCTGTGTGCCTGCTCCATACAAAATAACCGTTTCATGTTGATCTTCCTGTTCCGCCATCCATATTTCAAATTGTTCAATCAGTTTATTCTGGATGGTTTCTACAGGTATCTCAGAATTCATAAAATATTCCGGTTCCCGGAAGACCCATTCGTATAATCTTATAATCACATCTTTACAGGAAATAATCTCGTCGTTATCCAATACTTCAAAAAGCACATCCAAAGGCTCATAGCAATGAAACGGCGAACAGGCGCAGGATAAATATCCTTCCGATTCCCCCGGATCAACATATGGACTGCGGCATAATTTCGCTTTCAGGCCTTCCAAATCCAGCTTATCCGCCGCTGCTTCTTCTCCCCGTACCATTTTCGATATAATCCGGCCGGCAAGACGATAATATTCTTCTTCGTAATGTACGGCTAAGATATCCTTGGTGAAATTAAAATCTGTCACAAAATATTTTGAAACATCAATGCTCTTAATTCCGAATTTTTCGATTACATGATCTTCTAACCGACGGATAACGCCGTTATCCTTATAGCTGCCGACCCAGTCGATATTCTTCCGAATTTCTTTGAGGGAATTATCCCCGTCTATATAATATCTGTTAAAATAGATTCGGTTCAATATGATATGTTCTCTTCCATACTTTTCGACCATGATGCGGAAATATTCATCCACTTTATCATAGTAAAGAAAGGTAGGAAGATCAATCCAGCGAAACGGCCCCTCCATCTGGTCCGAAACTTTCTGATAATAATCTTTTGCCTCATTCAGAAACACTGTGTGCGTATAGCTTCCGCCCCTGTATGCCCACTGCACTCTGGCAAAATCATAGAAATCCACCAGCAGCCATTCCGCGTCAGACTGTAATAATTCAGTAACAACTGTTTTATTTAAATCCGTAATTAAGTTCCGCCTTAAGTGTTCTTCAAAAACAGATAATTCTTCCTCCGCCGGCTCTACGTCAATTTTCTTTCCCATGGAGCCTGCAATATTAATATGGGAAAAGAAATAATGATTGTCAAGGCTGTCCAGCTTGATCCGACACCCCTCCGGCGTATCCTTCTTCAATATGCTAAAGCTTACACAGCTTCCATGTACGTCCGCCTTCATGCTTCACGTTCCTCTTTCCATTATTCTTCATACGGCCACATATTCTCCAGTTCCCCGGATTTCATACTGCCGTCCGGCAAAACCGTCGCTTTCACTCTCGGCCAGACCGTTTCATCCGGCGAAATAAACACTTCGCAAAGCACCGGTTCGTCGTCCGCCATAATCTCCGGCAGCATCTGAAGCATTTCCTCATTGCTTCTCATGGCACAGGTTCTAAAACCGTAAGCCCTTGCCACCGCGCCGATATCCGGAACGGTAAAGCCGCTGTCCTCGCTGCTCGCCACATACCGGCCTTCAAAATTCCCCCGCTGCATATTCCGTATACTGGCGTATCCGCTATTGCACCAGATAAATATTTTAACCGGCAGCCTTAACCGGTGCAAAGTTTCAAGCTCCTGAATATTTAACTGGAAAGCGCCGTCCCCGTTAATCAGTATGGTTCTGCGCCTGTCGTTCGCGATACAGGAACCTATGGCATAAGGCAGACCGAATCCCATGGAACCGAGACCCGCCGCGTTTTTCATTTTCTGTCCCTTTTTGATGTGAAACGCCTGATAAGTAATCTCTCCGGCGCCTCCGGAGCTTTCCGGTACGATTACATCATCCGCCCGAAGCGTTTTGCACAGCTCGTCTATAAAGTAGTAAGCGCTTACATAATCGCCCGTATCCTTATGCCTGTCTGTAACTAGCGGATACCGGTTTCTCAGCTCCTTGCAATAAGTAAGCCATTCACTCCAATCCGGCAGTTTTTCTTCCCAAATAAGTTCTGTCAGGCAAGCCAGAAATTCTCCCGCATCCGAAACAATTTCCACTTCTTTTGGCATCTCCATCCGGTTTATTTCATGTTCGTCTATATCTACAATTACCTTTTTGGCATTTTTCCCGAAAAGCGCATCATTAAACGCAGTAATGCTGGTATCAAGCCGGCTTCCTACGGAAATCAACAGATCTGCCTCCTGCAAAATCTTATTGGCTCCCCGGTCTCCCATAATACCCGGATGACCTGCATAAACCGGATCGTTCTCAGCAAACATATCGATCGTCTTCCATGTAGTCAGAACCGGCGCTTTCAATTTTTTCAAAAACTTATAAAATATTTCCTCCGCTCCGGAAAGCTTAATACCGTTTCCGGCTATAAACAGGGGCGCTTTTGCCTCCTTCAGCAAATCTACAACTCTTAAAACATCCCCTGAAATATCTTTTTGGAGAACTTCTCCCGGTATAAATCCCTTCAGGCTTTCTTCATCAACAACGGCTCCCTGTACATCCAGGGGAACGGAAAGCCATACGGGTCCCGGACGTCCGTTGGTACATTCATAATACGCTCGTTCCAAATGATATCGGATCTCTTCAGGCTTCATGATCTGCACCGCGTACTTGGTAATCGGTTTTACCATATCGATAATCTGGACTTCCTGCGAACCGATCTGCCTTACCTGCTTCTCCCCCACCAGATCGGCTCTTTTTGACTGGCCTGACAGAACAAACATCGGCGTAGAATCGATCCAGCCGGCAGTAACGCCCGTAATGGCATTGGTTGCTCCCGGACCGGACGTAACCAGAAGGCAGCCCGGCTTATTCGTATGCTGCGCATAAGCCTCCGCCGCAACGGCCGCTCCCTGCTCATGCTGAAAACAAATATAATCGATGCCCGATTTTCCCAGGGAATCAAGCAAATGCATGGCGCCTCCGCCTGGCAGCATGAAAATCTCTTTTATCCCTTTTTCTTTCAGGAAGTTCATGACATAATCAGATACCTTTATCATTCTGTTTATCCTCCGAAACAATCTTCTGCTCTATATATTCCGCCAGAGTATGCCCGATAAACATATGGGCCTCCTGTATTCTGGGCGTCACCTCGGAAGGCACTTTGATCACATAATCACAGAATCCGCCAACCTGTGCAGAATCAAAGCTTCCCATCCACAGAGCGGTTCTGATTCCGTTTTCCTTTGCATACTTTAACGCTTCCGTCACGTTTTTAGATTTACCGCTGGTAGAAATTCCGATTAACACATCGCCCTTTTTCGCTTTTGCCTCCAACTGCCTGACAAAAATCCGTTCATAGCCGTAATCATTGCCCACCGCAGTCAGGGTCGACGTATTAACCGTTAATGCCTCCGCATTTAACGCCGGTCTTTCATGAAAAAAACGGCTGATAAATTCTGTGGCAATATGCTGTGCGTCCGCCGCGCTTCCGCCGTTTCCGCACAAAAACAGGCGGCCGCCGTTTAGAAGCGCTTCGTAAATATCCTCCGCCAGACCCATGACGTTTTGAATCAGTTCCATGTCGGAACCCATTTTTTTGAAAATATCCGTATGCCCTGCCAGCCTTTGATAAAAATAATGTTCAGGAACCGCCCCGTCGTTATAAGTCTTCAATATGTCAAGCAATTCCCACAGGCAGCCGCAACCTCCGTTCTGCTGCAGGATCATATCTGCCGCCTGTTTCGCTTTATCGATGGCATCCCGGGGACAAATACCAAGTCCGGCGTACGCAAGGGGCTCTACGTCATATTTTCCGTCCCCGATATAACAGATTTCTTCATTTGTCAGATTTTCTTTCTGCAGGATTTCCCGAATGGCATCGGTCTTACTCTTATTACCCTTATAAAAATAGTCCCAGGGAAATCTTCGCTCAAAATAATTTACAATATCCGAGTCTTCTCCGGTTATAGCCGCCAGCCGGTATCCTTCTCTTTTAATCTGGAAAATAGCATCGATATCCTTCAGATTTATTTTTTTCTGCTCTTTCCCGATTGTATCGACAATGATGGAGCCGTCGGTGATAACCCCGTCTATATCAAAAATAACAAGCTTTATCATATCTATTATCCCCTCAGCTTTGCCTTTACTGCCGCTTCCGCCTCCGACAAAATCTTTTCTCCGTTCCCAAGAATTTGTTCTACCTGCCTGACGCCCTTCACCAGCTCTTTGAGCTCGTCCGGTTCAATCGATGCCTTCTGGTCGCTTCCATAGAGACTGCGATCCAGCGTAATATGTCTCTCTATGGATGCCGCCCCCATTGCCGCCGCGCAGATGCTGACCAGAACTCCCGCCTCATGTCCGCTGTAGCCGACTTTACATCCATACCGTTCCTTTAATCGGTGCATCAACAGTAAATTGGCGTCTTCCTCTTTCATAGGATAGGTGCTGTTACAATGCATCAGTTCAAAAGGACAGTCATACTTCCTGAAAACCGCCACCGCATGGTCGATCTCTTCCCATGTGCTCATTCCGGTAGCAATAAACGTATATTTTTTCTCTTTTGCAATCTCCTGAAGCAATGCATCATTCACCAGCATGGCGGACGCAACTTTATTATATTTGAGATCAAACTGCCGCAGAAATATTTGAGAATCCACATCCCAGGCGGATGCAAACCATTCTATCCCCTTCTCCCTGCAGTATCTGTCAATCTCCCGGTACTCCTCAAGACCAAATTCCAATCCCTCTTTCTGCTCCCTTTGCGTCGTCCCCCACGGACTGACTCTTTCGCCGGCCAGATATTCCTGTGTATAAACCTTATCAATTGTTCTTTTCTGAAACTTCACCGCATCGCATCCCGCTTCCGCCGCCAGATCGATCAGCTTCTTCGCAAGCTCCAAATCTCCATTATGGTTAATTCCTATTTCCGCTGTTATAAAAGTTCCCATATCCTGTTTCTCCTTCCTCACACTCTCCTGCTTATTCATATATTCTTATCCATACATCGAGAGCCGCAGATAATCCTCTTCATGATTCAACAATTTCAAGATATCATACGGTTTACATTCATTTGACACTGCCATTGCAATACTGTTTACAAAATATCCAAATCCTCCGGGATACTTATTTTGAAGATACCCATTGTCGGTAATCGGAAAATATAGAATATCCGGTTCGTTACAAGGGAAGGTTGTAAATCCTATTTTATGTTTAAATGGCAGCCCTAAAAATTTGTCGATGTCCTCTTGCCGGTTAATCGCCATTTCTACAAATAAGTTGTCATAATTTATTCTGCTCTTTCTTTTGTTCCAAATCACAGCTGCAGAATTAAAATCCGTGTAATGATTTAAAAATAATTTTATATTGTCTAAACCGGCAACCGGAAAATTCCGCGATAGTCCCGGCTCGTAACCTTCTTCAATGAAATGCAGCGGCAGTTCCATATAACGCCGGAAATTCCCCAGCATTTTCAAATAATCGTCCGCATTCATGTACATATTAATAAACGGCGACGTAAATTCCAATCCAAGAGAATTGTATGTATACCCCCCCCAGCAGGTGTTGGCAATAATACTTACCCTGCTTTCCTTTACCTGAATATATCTTAACAGATCAAAGAAAGGCTGTCCGAATACCCTTGCCGGTATCACCTTGGAACGGGGGATATTTAACAACTCCAATATTCTTATAACAAACCTCTGATCCACCTGATTCATATCTATCAGGTAATCATATGATCGAACCAACAATTCATCGATTCTGATAACCTCAATTCCGTCTATCGAACGAATCAGATTCTCTTCATTTAAAACAATTGCCTCTATGATCATATTATTTTTTAATATTTCACACTCAAAATATTTTAAAAACTTATCATATTCGGCACACGGCCCCCAAAGTATAACTTTTATCATGTTTTCCTACACCATTTCCTTTTACATTTGCATCCTGTTATTAATACACGAACACACCGCCGTAGCCAGATCATAATAAACATTCCTGGAAAAATGGTTAATGCAGTCCTCGTAATCGGCCTGGGAACGAATAAAATCCGTCGTATTAACCAGCGTAATTCTTTCCCTGTCTTCGGCAAATTCCCTTACCAGACGGTTGATTTCTTTATGCCGCGGGGCATGATTTGCAAACTCTTCGTTTATCCCTTCATATTCGATCTCGCTGCCCAAAAGCAGGACAAACCTGGGGCGTCCCGGCGCATGTTCATACATATAATCCAGATTGCGGATTAACAGTTCCGGCGGCGTTGTCCCCACAAACTCCCATTTCCCGGCAAAATCCTTTATAATTTTTTCCGTAAAGGGATACAGATGATTGGTACACGTTCCGTCTATATATCCCGGAATATTTTTTTCATCCGTCAAATCAAAATTTACACTTCCGAAGCTGGCATATAATCCGGTTTGCTTATTGCGGTATAAGCCGGCATGGCAGTCCGGAAGCAGGCTGTAACAAACAACATGATATTCTTTCCGAAACAGCATAGTCTCAAAATCTCCCTGCGTCAGAAACGGAACTTCACGAAGTATGGCATCGATTTCTGAGTCCCGGCAATTAGCGCTCTCCCAAATGTGCATGGAATGATTCTGTCCGGCGGTAATAAAATTACGGTTGTTTATATAGTTGAATTCCGTCGTAACCTTACCGCCCGTTAAATAACTCTCTATTGCGCTCATATCGCAGGGCCCCTTCATGAGAATTCTCACGCGGTTTTCTCCTGAAGCATCCGGCAAATGTGTTATCCCCGCTTTTTCTGATATCCACGGAATAACCGTCCCCTGCTCCAATGCCCCGGCCACCGGCTGCACCACCTCTATCTTCGGATACCCCAGCTTCCTGTAAACATACTGTTCCACTTTCATTCCCAGAATCCTGCATGAAAACAGAAAATGCTCCAGTCTGTTTTTCTGCCTGTCAAAGCAATAAAAACCAACGATTCCGTAATCCCCGTACTTATCCGAAACCTTTATGTATCCGCAATCCTTCCAGTCGTTTGCTAACATCCTTGACAGCTCTTCCCGGCTGCTTCGCACTTTCGTAAAATTCAGCTGGTTCGTTCTCCTGACCAGTTCTTCAATCCGATCCAGTTCATCGAAACAATTATCCATAACCTCTATCCGGATATCGCTGTCATATAAAAATGCTTCCTGCGTATCAAACTTTTTTCGTACCGTTCTCTTTTTTTCCAGAACTTTATATCCGGCAAGACGTTTATGTCCAATATCCGCCACCCTGCATGAATACGCATAATTAGCCAGATAAGGTATAATATCCGGCGAAGCCGTAAGGATTCCTTCATTCATGCAGACCGCTTCTTCCAGATTTCTTGCGTTATCGTCAATAAAAAGCGTATTCTCCGCCCTCAGCCCCATATCCGCAAGTTTCTGCCGAATCTGAATTCCCTTGTCATCCCAGTTAATATCGTTAAATACAAATAACGATTCCAGCTTTAACTGCTGCAAAACGGAATTCACATGGGATGCGTCGTTTTTGGAAGAAATGGAATTCACAATGCCGTGATCCGCCAGATCCCGCACAAGCCGGATGTTCTTTTCCGAAAATGATACATTTCCTTCGCTAAGCGTACCCTGCCAAAAAGTATCGTCCAAATCCCATATAACCAGCTTAATCTTATCAAACGGAAACGTATCATAGGGATTAATTGCCGGCAGCAGCGCACAGTTCCGTTTACATAATCCCGCCAAAATCCTTTTATCATTATCAGACAACGTTCCATATACTCTCTGATTCATAATCAAAACATCAAATACCGGAATGTTAAAAACCTGCGTCAAATCTTCCGCATTACGGAAAACAGCCTCTGTGTCCGCCGAAGACCGAAAAAGCGCTTCGTCCGTTTCAAGTCCCACTCCATGCGCTCCCGGATAAACCGTACGCAGCCACTTTAAATCCGCCCCCAGACCGCTTCCGATCTGCAAAATATTAAATTCATCCCTTTCACCGTAAGGTATACCGGCCGTCAGATCTTTGGCCGGATATGCATACTCCAGAATATCAAACCCGTATTTTTTTATAAACAATCCGTGGTGCTCCTGCAGAATCTGTTCGACATCCTCCCGGTCTTTAAAGCTCTGGCTTCCGGCATGATATATAAAACTGTTCCTGCATAGAACCAGTCTGTACCCCTTCTGCAGAATCTGCATGCTGAGGTCGTCGTCTTCAAAATATCCCGGCGTAAACCGTTCATCCATCCCCCCGGCAAGATTCCATGCATTTCTTTTTATCAGCATGGCAAAACCGGACAGTCTGACCCTTTCTTCATATGGATGCCTTAAGGGAATATTAAGTTTTGCCCCATACTGCAGATATTCACCCGGAAGAGTAAAGGCAATATCAAGCTGCTGTTCATTACCGGCATAATTGGAATAGCTTCCCGCAGCGCCGGTTTTCTCATTTTCATATAAACCCATGCGAAGCCAGAACAAAGAATTGACGGCCAGACGCGTATCATTATTCAGTAAAAATATATTATTTTCCCTGCTCTCTTCGTCAGAGACAGCTGCTGCCCCTTGATTACAGGCATGTGCAAAGCCTTTATTTTCCCTGTTTCGGATCAGAATAACATCCTCCTGCTCCTCCAGCCATTCCGCCGCTCCGTCATCCGAAGCGTTATCTACGGCAATAATCCGGTAGGTTCCCTTTAAAAGCGTATTGCGGATACTTTCCAGATTTTTTTGTAAAAGATAACATGCATTGTAGGAAACAATCACAATATCCGTGTTTCTGACTGTAATATCATAATCCTGCCTAAGCGCCTCCATTCCGGCGCGGATTACGTCAAGATCTTCCTTATTGCCGCAATAAAACAGCGCATTCTGGAAACACAAAAATGCCTGATCGGGATTTTTCTTATAATAAAAACACCCCAGCAGATAATATAGTTCGTAATTCTCAGGATTACAGGCAAGTCCTGCCGCAATGGCATCAAACATGCCGTCTTCGTCCCCCATGGCTTCGCAGACGCTGGCATCCAGAACTGCAAATAAATCATCCGGACATCCTGAAACTGCCTTTTCTTTATCAAGCTCCTGCTTTGCCTGCACATAATTACCATTTTCAACCAGTTGCTTTATGCTTTCCCACATACCGCCGTCTTCCTTCACCGCTTTATTCCATTATTCTTTCTTTCCAAATACAAGTCCCCGGCGGATCTCAGCTTCCAGATACGCTTCCATCGTCCATGCGGGGGACATATAACCTTTGGATGTCTTTGTCACAAAACCATGGCTTTCCAAAGCGCTGCGGATATTCTGCTCATCACCCTTACAATGATAAGCGCAGATTGCGCATCTTATGTTTTTTCCTTTTTCCAATACTTTGACCGCACCTGCCAGCGCCGCCCGTTCGGCTCCTTCAATATCCATTTTTATATAATTGATTTCTTCCTCTTCAAATAACCCGTCAATGCTTACATAAATCCCTTCCTGAAAACTGCCAAGATACCCTTCAATAATGCGTACTTTTTCCGCATCATTCCGAAAAGTCTGTTTCAACGCCGCGACCCATTCCGCATCGGCTTCAATCAAATAGATTTTTGAAGCCTTATCAATATAATCCAGCGAAAAATTACCTTCCGCAGCTCCGGCATCCACGACAACGTCCCCCTCTCTTACCCCGAAGTCTTCATCGTAATAATAATGAGGCGATCTTTCATCCTGCTCCATCATAATGCCGCTATAATAATTGGCAATTCGGGGGCCGTCCCAGCTTGCCGGAAAATACATTTTCCGCCCTTTATAAGGCACATACATCATCCCACATTCCCCATCCCGATAAACTTCTACGGGATATTTCTCGTATTCCTTAACAAAATCATAGCTGATCGGAAGTACCCTGCGTTCCTTATCAATATATTCAATGATACCGGCAATTTCAGGATTATCTGCATTTTCCCGATGCTTATAACGCCAATAATCTCCGTTGATCAATGCATAAATGACCGGCGAAATCATATCCACACAAAGAATCATTGCATCCAGAAACATCTGTATCTTACTTATATCCGTCTCTTTTTCAGATACCGAATTACATAGCAGTTCAAAACGATTCAGCACTTCCGGAACCTGCTGTTCAGGAACTGTGATACTGTTTACCTGCAGTTCATCGTATACACATTGTTTCAAGTCCTCAATCGGAACATCTTCCGCAGCCAGCCTTCCGTCCATGACCGCATCCCTGATTTTTAAAAGTATTTCTTTGGTTTTTCCCATTATCATTCTCCCTCGACAAATGCAAGCATCCGGACCAGTTTTTCTTTTAAATCAAAAAATTCCCGCACTTTTTTGCTCCCGGCCTTCGCAACAGCCGCCCGCTCCTCTTCATGCTGCAGATAATATTCAACCTTATTTGCCATGTCTTCCATGCCGGTATACATAACGATTTCTGTTCCGTCTTCAAAAAATTCCGCAATCTCCGGCTGATAATTGGTAAGGCAAAAACCTCCGCATGCCAGAATATCCAAAACCGGAAAGGGAATCCCCGATTCAATTGTTCTGGGAATAATATACAGGTTTATTTTGCTTTTATGATAAATAAAAGGCAGTCTGTCCTCTGCATCCGAATATACTCTGACTTCATGGCGTTTGGAAATTTCTTCTACGACGCTTATCCGCTCTTTCCGGGTTATCTCTTCATTGACCACTTCAGCGGCCAGCTGTATCGGATCGGAAAAGTACATGTCTCCTGTAACAAACTTTTTCCCTTGCAGCAAATCTCCGGCCACATCTTCCCGAATCATTTCCCGGACAAAATTATACCCGTACACCCGTAGCTGCGCTTCCACAATACCGCTTAAGTATCCTTTTGCATATTCCGGAATTCCCTGCGATTCCATCCATGTACTCTTTTCTTTACTCAATTTTCCTGCAAAAGAAACATCCGCTTCATAATCCCGGACTCGGTCTTCCTCCTGCACTGCTGCCTGCATAAATGTCTCTGCATCGACTGCCAGCGGAAAATGATATACGTTTTCACATTCCAGGGCCGCAAGACGCTCTGCATAGTTCCGGTCAAAACAAAAGAAATAATTATGCTTATATAATACTGTCTTTGACATAAGAGTCTGCAGCGGACAATCGCAGATCCATGCGGCATACGGAGTCTTATTCATCTCGCAGACCGAAGCCAGCAGGGGAACATAATTCCATGAAAAAACAAGCTGAACGCCGCCGTTTTGTAAGCAGCGCAATATTTTTTCTGCAAACGCGGCATCCTCATGGTAATCGGAAAATGTTTCTTCACATTCCATGACCTTCATACCCATAGACCGTAAAATACGGATAACGGACTGTTCTCTGCCGTTCCCATTCCACTTGTACACCAAAATTTTTTCTATCATGAATCCCATACCTCCAGATAGCTTCCATCCTTAAACTCTTCCTGTGCAATCTCAAGCATCTGTCTGGCGGAAAGCTTCTCCTGATACTTTTTATTATCAAACAAATTCTTCTGGTCTTCGCGAACCGAATCGCCTTTTTCAAAAGATATTGCAAAAAAATCCCTGGCAAGCCATGCGTAATCCGTATCCGAAATCGTATCCAGATTAAAAAATACGCCGCCATACCGGAAAGAATGCCAGTTTCTGAGCCGGTATGCCGCCGGATAACGCTCCGCCACATAAGTTCCGTATGTCTCAAATTCACTGAAGCTGTTGGACTGCAGTCCTTCCGTATCGACCGCCCCTATGATTTTTTCCCAGAAAGTTTTGCCGGGGATGTCCGAAACAGCTTCTATATCCTGAATTAACCGCTTCATAATGTCACAATTCATTAACATGTGTTCCGATATAAATGACTTTTCAATACATTTATGCATTCCGGGAAATAATCTGGACAGCGTAGTAAAATACTCCTTGTGATACTCTCCCTTTAAATCCAGATAAGGCTGCCCCGTTCCTTCGTGAAACATGGAAAACGGCCCGCAGGGAATCGTATCTCCGTCCCAGACAAGATAATATGCGTCTTCACAGACGCGGGCATACTGCATTTTTAAAAACTGCTGGTAATACCACCCTGTAATTCCCCTTGGCAGTTCCCGCCCCTGCAGAACGCTCTCCAACGCCTTTGTCATGACCGCGTGCACCGCATCAAAAGGCAGGATATCATTTTCATTCAGAAAACATACTTTCTCCCCCAGATTTGAACTCTTTACAAGCAATTCCACATCTTCATTACCTGCAAAAAAAATACGCCGCGCAGGTAAAAAAGCTGCCAGTCTGTGATACTGGCTCCGAACTCTCTCATAATCCTTTGCGGTTACTACAATTAATGCATCATATTCCGGTGTCGCTGCCATCCTGCTCTTCGCTCCTTTTCTTTTATGCTACCATACTTTTAGTGAAATGACTATATATTGCTTCGCATTTTTTAAGACTGCTCTTGTATTTTTGTACAAGTTTATTATAATAGAAGATATAATTTAAAGAAACGGAGTACTTTTACATATGCTGCAATTTCCTCCCGGCTATTTTCAAACTGAAGAACGTAACGGTTTTCAAATCGAGGCAATGATGAAGTGCGCCTGGGCCGCCGAACTGGAGGTATTGAAGACGCTTCAGGAATTCTGTGACAAACATTGTATTCCCTGGTTTGCCGACTGGGGAACCCTGCTCGGCGCCGTACGCCACCAGGGATTTATCCCGTGGGATGATGATATCGATATATGTATGCTGCGTCCGGACTACGAGCGCTTCCTTGCATTAGCCAACCGGGAGCTTCCGGAAAGCTACTGCGTCCACAGCGAATATTCTTCCGATTTATATGAAATGCCCTTCGCCCGTATGGTCAATGCCCCTACCATCAGTTATTCAGCCGAGCGCCTGCAGAAATTTCATGGCTTCCCTTATGTTGCGGGGCTTGATATTTTTCCTCTGGACATTCTACCGGAAAATAAAGATTCGGAACGGCTTCAATGCAGACAATATATCAGTCTGTTAACCAATGTTCAGAAATGGCGAAAGTCACCGAACGAGGTTACGGCCGCGCTGCCGGAATTAGAGCGGCTGTGCGGACTGCGCTTTGATCCGGAAAGAGACATTAAAAACCAGCTGCTCCGTGCCGTTACCGCAGTCAGCGCCAAGTACTGCCATTCCGATCACCCCTGTATGACTCACCTGTTCTATCATGTAGAACAACCGCACTATTTTCACAGGGAATGGTATACCAAAACAGTCCTTCTTCCTTTTGAAAACCTTACCATACCTGCTCCGTACCAATACGAGGCCGTACTGACCGCCCTGTACGGAGATGATTATATGACTCCCAAAAATGAGCCCACACACGATTATCCTTTTTATCAAAAACAATATAATATGTTGGCTGAAGCGCTTGCCGCAGGCAAAACGCCTGACAACATTAAGTTTGATCCTCTTCCATGAATTCCAGAAGCTTCTCCGCCCGTTGTTTCCACGTATGTCGGGACGCTGCTTTTACATAAGCGTTTTCCGCCATCTGCGTCCGCTTTGCTTCATCGTCGAGCAAGGCTCTGATCTGATCCGGCAATGCCCTCAGATTCCCCAGGTCAAACATTAAAAGGTCTTCTCCATTCACAAAGTTTTGTTCCAGGTAGGTTGTTCTGTCCGTAACCACTACGGATTTCTGCAGCATTGCATTGGCGATACGTTCCGTAAACCCGTCCTTATGCCATGACATGACATTTAAAGATAATTTTGAACGGGCATATACTTTTAACGCCTCATCCCCCATAACCGCCTCATGATGGATCAGTCCCGGATTCCCCCACAGATAACTGTTCTCCCATCCGTCGCCATATACATGTACACATATACCTGCACACAGCAAAATTTCTATGGTCTTATTCCTGTAATATTGGCTTACCCCACGGAAAACCCACCGTTCGTTATAAAACATCTGCCAGAATTCTTCCCTGGAATAATCCTCCCTGTAATATTCCAATACTTTTTCAAACGCATATTCCGGGGGTTTGTCTAAGTTTTTTCTCATATAAAGAACGTACCGGTTAAGCAGAAACCCTCTTTGTCTGTCCTGCTTTCTGACATCCCATAATTTTCTGACAAGGCCCTCTCCGTAGCTTGCAAGACCGCCAAGAAACGTAAGCTCATAATCTCTTTGTCCTTCATTGCAGAACTTTTCTTCTCCGGCAGGCGGAAAAAATCTTGCTTTATAGCCAAGCCATGTTTTTATAAAGTTTACATAATTGCCGTCCAGAGTCAGCACACACAGCCGCTTTGGAACCTTTTTCAAATGCATCCAAAAGGAAATCGGATGATCAAACACAAACTGATATAGGGGTGCGTCTATCTCGTCGTGCACCAGTATCCCGCTTTCCCTCTGCACGGAAAACATATAGGTCTGTACGCCGATCACGGCCTTGAATTTCCGCCTTACATAGTTACCAAGCTCTTCAATCCCCCGCTTCGAAAAGTCATAATATTCTACATTTTGTCCCAGGTTTTTCAGGGCGTCTCCAAGCCCTCTGGAAAAAACGTCTAAAATACTATAGCATACATCGTTTCCAATATAGATCAGGATCGGCTGCGTACAGCCATAGATATCATAATACGCTTTCGTTTCTCCAAGCATCTGTTCCAAATATGCAACGGCGGACTCTCCGCCGACCTGATAAACGCTAAGTACCGCAGCGTTAAAAGAATTCATGGAAATCAATTCTTGCTTATATCTTCCGATCAGGTAACAGTCTGTTTTCATTTCCTCTGCCGGATCAGTCACACCATCTTCCGGACTGCCCTCCTGCGGCAGTCTGATCCATTTGCCGCTTTCCTGCTTCTCTTCTCCCGGGAAATAATCCTGCCGGTTTTCCTCCCCGCCCCGCAGGACGGTATAATCTTTTGCAATGCGGATAAGCAGTTCATAGTTTCGTTTTGCCTGCAGTCTGTAATTCATGCCGCCGACCTGCTGCAATGCTTCTTTCAGAACCCACACGTCTCCCCGTACCAGAGTTTCATCCAATAAAACGGCTTCAAAAGACAGCTCTTCCACGATTCCCTGTCCGCAAAAGCAAACCGCGCCTGTTGTTTTTGTTGTATTTTCCATGTATTCGTACCCTTGCCTTTCCCACATGAGCCCTTCCCATGTGGGAAAGGCCTAAATACGTCAGGTTGAAAGCGTTTTTCTTTCAACCTTGTACCTACTCCTGAACGTCCGGCCATACTCCCTGTTCATGTAACGTCTGTAATTGTTTACGGTAAAACGGATAATCATGATCCGACGCCGACCGGACCGGCGTCATATAATCTCCGAAAAGCGCTGTCAGTATGGGATCATACCCGGAGGGAACCGTTACCGTCATATTTTCAAACTGCATCCGCTCTGCGCCGAACCATTCTTTTCTGAGAAAAAAACCGTTTCCTTTAATATATTCGGGAAAAGAGGTCAATAAATCTCCATCCGCTTCGCCATACATCATACACATCCTGTCATATAACCGAAGCAGCTGGTTCCTGACAGAAAGGCTCCTGTCAATGGAAACCCCGCAACATTCTTCCAGAACTGAAAGTCCCTCTTCTAAAGCTTTCTCACTGTCATGATCCTCGGTTCGTGTTTCCTCCAAATATTCTGCCAGAGGCAGTACGTCCCGGATCAATCCCATTAAATTTTTCTGCTGTTCGGCTTGATCCGTATCACGCGGAATATAATCCAGAGGAAAAATATCTACGCCGACTACAAACGGACAGCCGTGAAATCTGCTCAATCTTGTCTGCGATGTATCGATCTTACGGGAATTGGTCACTCTGGTAAGAAAATGCGGCCACTCGGTTTCGGTATATGCATTTAAAACGCAATACTCCTCCGGCAGTTCCCTCCCGGCTGCCTGTAAAAATTTTATATAATCCTCCCGTTTCATTGCAATATCAATATCGTCGTCCCACGGAATAAATCCCTGATGACGTACCGCTCCCAATAAAGTTCCCCAAAAAGCATAACAGGTCAGATTCTGCTTTTCACAGATTTCCATGATTGTCCGCAATACTTCCAATTGTGCCGCCCATGCATGTTTCATCGTTTTACTTACGGTAAATTCCTGTATCGTTTCTTCTTTAAAATAACTGTCAGAAAATTGCAGCATTGATTATTTCCTCTCCCTATTTTAAGCCTGTTGTTATTAAGATCGTCTCAAATCGTCTTTGCAGACTATGTTCGTTTAAGGTCTTGATTCTCGCGTTATCAGCAATTCTTTTCCGCAAATCTTCATGGCGTAAATAAAAATCCGCTTTACAGACTGCGTCTTCCAGACTTTCATATACCGCCACTTCCTCTTCGTTTGAGAATATTTCCAATAGCTCCTCCTGATAATTCGATAATAAAAAACCGCCCGCCCCCATGATGTCAAACGCCCGAAGCGGAATCCCGGTCTGTATAATGCGCAGGGAAGGATTCAGGTTGATCTTTGTACAGGCAAAAACTTTGGGCATTTCCGTGATATAATTCACGGGGGGACGCTTTTTCACATTCCGGATCACTTCACTGTCCTGATAGGAATACAGTCTGGTATCATATCTTTGCCCGCACAAACTTAACAGCAGAATTCTGTCTTTTCTCGTAATCTCGCTGGCCATTGCAAAGCTTAAGGCCTCTTTGCATATCCGAAACTGCGTACCCGGCGCCGCCTCCAAATACTGCCGGTTCATATCTTCAATAAATTCCTCCGTTAAACAGTCGTCGATCAGATAATAACCGTAAACACGTGACTGCATATCCATTAATGCATGCAAAAAACCTTTTGTATATTCACTCACCGGAGCTAAAATCCGTGGCAGCTCCGATTCGTACAGACTTCCTACAAAGGATATCTGTGCCTGATATTTCTCATAGTCAGCCCCGGATATGGTTAGCTGTTTCATTCTGGCTGCATTGACACCCAGCGGCAAATGATAAACCGTCTTGTATCCTTCTTTCTTATACCCTGCGTATTGAATCCGGTCAAACAAAAACACGTAATTAACGGAATTATGCAGCGTTTCCTCCATTCGGACTACATTAAGCGGATTATCATAGCACCATGCAATATATTTTATCCCCTGCTCCTGGCATACCCGGGATAACAGAGGCCAATAATTTATACTTAAAACAGCGTCGTAACAGCGACACTCAACCGTTTTGGTAAACCATTTTATAAATTTTTCATCTTCATTCTTGTCGGCAAATTTCCAGGAAAAAGTCTCATATCCGATTCCTCTTTCCTTACAGAGCGTTAAAATATCATATTGAAGCCAGGAATTCCACTGATAAATAAGCAATTTCATCTTGCTGTCTCCTTACGCCTCATGAACAGGCTTTCTATACTCATATTTATCTATTCAAAGCGGATCATCTGTGTTAAAATAAGCGTAATTCTAATAGGTAGCGAAAGACTGCCGACGGCATGGAGGATTCCGATGACTGTTTTATTTTACCGTTATAATAATATTTGTGAACCTGATATTATCAATACCTTCCGGGAGCTTGGAATGGAGGTTGTGGAAAAAACCGTTTCCGCGGCGGAAAAGGAAGCTTCCGCGGCTCGACGGATTGAACTTTTAAGCGATACATTACGGAAAATACACCCGGTATTCGTATTCAGTATCAACTTTTTTCCCATTCTTGCGGACTTATGCAGCATCCATCAGACGTTCTATCTGTGTCTGACTGTTGACTCCCCCGTATTGGAGCTTTTTTCCAAATCCATTTTGCATCCCACTAACCGTATTTTTATGTTTGACCGGTCGCAGTACGATTATTTTCACCCTTTTAATCCTGACTGCATCTTTCATCTGCCTCTGGCAGTCAACGGAAAACGTTTTGCAAAAGCTACAGCCGGCGTTACTGCAGACGATCAGGCAAAATATGGCCATGATGTATCTTTTGTAGGGTCCCTGTACACGGAACATAACCCTTTCCACACAATTCCGGCTCTTCCGGATTATACCGCCGGTTATATTGACGCAATTACAGAAGCCTCTCTTAAAATATACGGCTACAATTTTATGGAAGAAAGCCTGACGGACGGTATTATAGAATCTATCCGTAGAGCTGATAACACCTTATTTTCTTTTTCTGGTACCGTAAAAGACGCATCCCGCTATATAGCCGCCCATCATTATATCGGTATGCAGGCTTCCGAAACAGAACGCATCCGCACTCTGAATACACTGGCGGAACACTTTGACGTCCATTTATATACCGGAAGCGGCACAGCCTGTCTTCAAAATGTTCACATTCACGGGAAAATCAATTCGTTTCACGAAATGCCCAAGGTATTCTTCTTAAGTAAAATAAACCTGAATATCACGATCCGTCCTATCCAGACAGGACTTCCTCTCCGCATTTTTGATATTCTTGGCTGCGGCGGTTTTCTCATGACTAACTACCAGCCGGAACTTTCCGAACACTTTATCATCGGCACGGATCTTGAGGCTTACGGCAGCCTTGAAGAATTGACGGAAAAATGCGCATACTATTTATCTCATGAAGAAAAACGGCGGCAGATTGCAAAAAACGGGCAGCAAAAAGCAGTACAAAATCATTCCTGGCAAAAACGATTGACAGAAATGCTGCGAACCGTTACGAATTCCATATAATTTTTATTCCGGAATAACGCAAAGAATCTGTTTGTGATATTCTTCATCCGTAATATCTTCAACGATATCTCCTTCCGGATATTCATTGTTGTACTTATATTTTACCTCGCAGCGTTCACCGTTTCCCCTCAGATACCACTCATACTCCAAATCTAAGTGTCCCAAATCTATCGCCTGGAAACCGGATCGGAACAAATCATAAGCCAGCACACCGGCAGCCGGTCCAAGCGCAATCAAAAATAACGTATCGGCACTGCCATACCGGAGGGCTGCCTGCAGTATTTCATCATATTTGTCAAAGGCATGAACGGCTGGGGCCACGATTCTTCGCACTGAATCCGCATTGCTAAATAAATCATTTCCGATTCCCATTCGCGTCAGACTGCCCTCCACAAATATTACGTTTCTGTTATCCCATATTCTCTTCAAATCGTCAAACCGCTTTTGCGGAGCATCCGTGCGATTATCCGCAAACAGAGCATACGGCCTGCTGATATAGGTATTATGGTAAACCCTTTCCAAGTCTAAAAACTGACGGTGCTCTTTTCTGACTTCTTCCGTCATATAATAACGTATTCCCATTTTACCCGGCTCATTATATGGCTCCAATGAACCGTAATTATCGGCAATTGCAATCAGCATCCCTTCTTCGTCTGCCCGGATCACTTCCTTCAACCGGGTTTCCAGCCGCTTATCCCAATGTTGAAACTTATGCCGCGCCTCACCGGTCATAATGGCAAACTCTCCGTCTCCAAACCTGGCTATACTGCATTTTTCGCTGACGATTCGCTCCACCGTCTCCGCAATCGGAAAAAATTTTGGAAAATACCATTGTCTCTTGTCCAAACGCTCGTCGCTCAATTCATACTTTACATTATCAAGCCCATTCGTTACGCAGCCTTTAACTACCTCCATAGTGTCTTCTATCAAACGAATTCTGTCCGCCGCTTTTTTCTCATTGTCTACAATCCCGGCTGCCGCCCTTGTCAAATCAGCCACCTGACGATGCAGAGCTTCATTTTCTGTTTTCAATTTCACAATCTCATCCAAACAAACGGAAACAATGTTTGAAAGTTCTATAAAATCCATATTTTCCTGCATAATCGGCTTCCTCCTAATACCAGGCTCTTGTTTTCCAGAAAAAAAGGGACTGACCTGAGTCAGTCCCTATGGTAGTTATGCAATGATTACTGAAGTAAAGATAATACTCCCTGGTTAGCCTGGTTAGACTGTGCCAGCATTGCCTGACCTGCCTGTGCAAGGATCTGGTTGTTGGAGTACTTAACCATCTCAGAAGCCATATCCGTATCACGAACACGGGATTCTGCCGCCGTAGTATTCTCTACTACGTTGTCAAGGTTGTTGATGGTATGCTCCAGACGGTTCTGGATCGCACCAAGGTCTGCACGCTGGTTGTTCAGAGATTTGATAGCGGTCTTTACTGAACCAATCGTAGCTTTTGCATCGCTGACTGTTGAAACCTTAACTGTTCCGACACCCATAGCTGTTGAATCCATGGAAGCAATGGTAATCTCGATCTGATTGCCTGCAGCGCTTTCAGAACCTACCTGAAGGCTTACCTTGCTGAAAGTTCCATCTAACAGCATCTTCTCATTGAAGGTAGAAGTCTTTGCTACACGGTCAATTTCGCTGATCAGCTGATCAACTTCCTTCTGGATATAGGACTGGTCTTCAGACTGGTTCGTTCCGTTAGCTGCTTTAACTGCCAGCTCGTTCATTCTCTGAAGCATATCGTGTACTTCATTCAGAGCGCCTTCAGCTGTCTGTACGCAGGATACGCCGTCCTGTGCGTTTGCAGAAGCCTGTGTCAAACCTCTTACCTGACGTCTCATCTTCTCGGAAATCGCAAGACCTGCTGCATCGTCTGCCGCACGGTTGATCTTGTAACCGGATGATAATTTCTCGGTTGACTTAGCCTGGGATGATGCGGTTAAACCTAACATTCTGTTTGAGTTCATTGCTCGTAAGTTGTGTTGTACTACCATAATATATTCCTCCTTGAATATTAAGCTGCTTCCCTGCAGCCAGATTTTCGTGTTTACTGTTCGTTCGATTCGCACATGTCGTTCGCACAGTAAACTGTTAACGTAATCCTTATCAATTGTGCGGATTGCATCGGATTATCTCTGAAAGCTTCTAAAACTGCCGCTTGACTTGTTTTATTTGCTTTACCTGTTAAATATATCGGAAGAATTTTGAATTACTTTATACTTGAATTCATTTTTTTTTAATTTTTTATTTCACTTCCGCATATGATTCCGTATAAATCACCTGGCGCTTCATACCAGACTGTTATTTTCCCCAAAAAACAGGGACTGACCTAAGTCAGCCCCTGTGGTAGTTATGCAATAATTACTGAAGTAAGGATAATACTCCCTGGTTAGCCTGATTGGACTGTGCCAGCATTGCCTGACCTGCCTGTGCAAGAATCTGGTTGTTGGAGTATTTAACCATCTCAGAAGCCATATCCGTATCACGAACACGGGATTCTGCCGCCGTAGTATTCTCTACTACGTTGTCAAGGTTGTTGATGGTATGCTCCAGACGGTTCTGGATCGCACCAAGGTCTGCACGCTGGTTGTTCAGAGATTTGATAGCGGTCTTTACTGAACCAATCGTAGCTTTTGCATCGCTGACTGTTGAAACCTTAACTGTTCCGACACCCATAGCTGTTGAATCCATGGAAGCAATGGTAATCTCGATCTGATTGCCTGCAGCGCTTTCAGAACCTACCTGAAGGCTTACCTTGCTGAAAGTTCCATCTAACAGCATCTTCTCATTGAAGGTAGAAGTCTTTGCTACACGGTCAATTTCGCTGATCAGCTGATCAACTTCCTTCTGGATATAGGACTGGTCTTCAGACTGGTTCGTTCCGTTAGCTGCTTTAACTGCCAGCTCGTTCATTCTCTGAAGCATATCGTGTACTTCATTCAGAGCGCCTTCAGCTGTCTGTACGCAGGATACGCCGTCCTGTGCGTTTGCAGAAGCCTGTGTCAAACCTCTTACCTGACGTCTCATCTTCTCGGAAATCGCAAGACCTGCTGCATCGTCTGCCGCACGGTTGATCTTGTAACCGGATGATAATTTCTCGGTTGACTTAGCCTGGGATGATGCGGTTAAACCTAACATTCTGTTTGAGTTCATTGCTCGTAAGTTGTGTTGTACTACCATAATATATTCCTCCTTGAATATTAAGCTGCTTCCCTGCAGCCAGATTTTATGTTGCCTGTATGTCCGGCTTGTATAAGCTGTTCCCACAGTTAACACTTGCTTTACTTATTAAATATATCGGAAAGATTTGCAATTACTTTATACTTAATTTCAATTTTTTTAATTTTCCCGGTTATTTTCCGTCGATCATATAAGATCCCCGGAAACCTCATATTTTACCGGCCGTATTCCAAATCTTTCCGGCAGCACGGCTTCCTGTTTCTTATAAAAAGGATACTCATGTTCTCCGCCGCCGTGAACCGGCTTTAGATATTCACCGTACAGACTTTTCAAAACCGCGTCATAATATAACGGAACCGGAATCTCCGTATTTTCAAAGGGAAGCATAATTGTTTCCTGATACCAGGACTTCGGATACCGGCACTTGCTTTCATCGATCCCGCCCATCATTCTTGTTATAATCTGCGCTTCTTCCTCACGATACAGGGAAATCAACTGTTCAGAGAGACAATATAACTGCTGTTTTACCGTACTGTTTCTGTTAATCCGGACATTACACATATCTTCAACAATACGCAGCTGTTCTTCCAGCTGCTCCCCGTTCTCTTCCTCCAGCAAATTAATGGCATACGTTACCAGCGTCAGCAGATTCCCTCTTAAGGTTTCCTTTTCCTCGCTGGAAGCCCGATAATCCAAAGGATAAATATCGATTCCTGCCACATAAGGAAAATCATGAAATTTTTCCAGATGTTTTTCATCAAAACAGATGCTTTTGTGATTGACTATTCTCGATATAAACTGCCACATAAATTCTCCGTTATACGGCGTATGAAAATTTAATATTTTATACTCTGCCGGCAGTTCTTTCGGCGCTATCTCCAGAAACCTTGTATAATCCTGTCTTTTCATGCAAATATCCAGATCGTCATCCCACGGAATAAACCCTCCGTGCCGGACGGCTCCCAAAAGCGTTCCCCAATCCGCAAAATACCGTATCCCGTGTTTTTTACATACCCTGTCAACATCCTCTAAAACTTCCAGCTGGGCCGCCCAGGCTCTTTTTACCATGCCGGGTACATAAAAACCGTCTCTTACCTCATCTTCAAAATATGAATTTGAAAACCGCATAGCGTTTCTCCTTGTTTCTAACGGCAATTATCCTGTATATCCTCTATCCACTGCCGGACCACCGCTCTCTCGTCATTGTCTGCATTCATTAACCAAACGGGTCTGTTTTTTCTGTAAAAGAAACAGGTGGAGGCATCGCCGCTGCCATAGTAAGCATCGCATAGCTCCGCCGTTTCCTTTTCCTGTTCGGTATGGTCATATATCCCCCAGTCCTTTTCATGAAATTCCCGAACCAGCTTATCGTATTCAGTGAAAAGGCGGGGACGCAGGATTCTCAGATTCTCTTCGTCCAAAGGCCGGGAATGCCATAAAAGAGCGACCTCTTTATTATATTCCTGAAATATTGCAAATACTTCTCTTAAGTTTTGCAGCAGTCTTTCTTCATATTGTATCAGACTGCTTATGTTAACGCTGCATAGAACCAGTTTTTTTCGTTTTCCATCGGACTTTTGAAGCTTGTTTAACCATTCCTGCGGAATTAGAGATTCCGTTTTGGGCCAATCAAAAGTGCAAATTTTTTGTTCCCATAATTCTCTTGTATTTTCACCGGCCTTTTCAGTCAGAAAACCAACGTATGTCCGACGCATCGTTTCCGACTGAACAATCACTTGATCCGCATTGATCACACCGGGCATTGTTACAAAACAATTCATATTTTCCAGCGCCGCCTCATCCTCCTGCGTCCATTCATCTAAAAAGAACCATGGCGTATAGACTAATTTGTCCGTATACTTTTTCAAATGATCCGAATAGAAGAAAGGATGAACGCTTATAACCGGATTATATTGATCATACGGATTATGAATCATAATAATATCCGGATTATGTTTTTCAAAATCAAACTCGTCATATTTTGTAATGGGAATTTCATCCGGAAAATATTCTCCTTCATAACGCATCCCCAGAGTGTCTCCGTTCCATGCTTTATAATAATAAGGGACAGGTATCACATAAACCTCATAGTCCGGGGCTTCTTTTGCCGCCTTCCAAAATTTCTCCATCGAATTCCACGCAGATGCGCGGAAGGGTAGAAACACGATTTCAAAATGTATTTTTATATCCTCCGCAATACTCTGTCGTATATCCGCGGAAATCTTCCGCAATGTATCCTGCATTGAGGATGCGGCTTCCGCCCTGCCTGACTCAATCGTCTCATAAACCAGATAAATTTGTTCACAATATTCCTCAAGCAGAGCTACTGTTTTAAAACCTTCTCCCATTGCCTGTTCAATATTCTCTCCCAATTGCATGGCGCATTGCTGGCAGCGTTCCAACAAACTGCTTGCAGACTCGTAATCTCTATTATAAAGCGCTTCTATTACCCTCTCCTGTTCACGGATCAGCAATTCGGCAAGCGTTTCTATTTGTCTTTTCCGGGCTTTTCTCATGCTTTTATCCTCTTATTATATCCGGGATTATATGTATACTGAGAAAGGCTGTTACTCACAGTAACAGCCTTTCTTATTATTGTTTACTGTCCAAAAACTGCGGCGGCATCACATCGGAATTACTCATACTCTTATAATATCCATATGCTGCTTTTGATGTCTGCCGTCCCTGACGCAGCTGACTTCGCTCCCTGGTAAAATAATCTTCTACCATTTTTTTATTTCTGGCTTCCTGGGCCTGTATGGAAACGCTCTTTTCGGTTACAAGCTTAATCTTCTGCTGAATCTGCGCGATCTGATCCTTATAGGCGTCTTTTCCCGCCGCCAACTGTTCCTTTACCCGCTGATACAGCGTATCAAAACCTTCATCCAGTTTCGTCAGCGTTTGAATACAATTATCTTTTCTGTCTACACAGGCGTCAAATTCTTCAAACGATAAACTGTCCCGCTTTAACAGTGCTTCCTGTTCCCTGCAGTATCCTGCGATTTCATCTAATACCACGATCTTCTGATCAAGGCTTTCCGCTAATATGGCCAGGTAATTGTTAATCATACGGCTCCTTTCTCACGGTTGATCCGCATAACTTCCTTCCATGTATCCCGCATAGAACGTAAATGCATGCACACTTCGGCCATGATCTCTTTGTCTTTTTTCAAGTTGGCCTCTACAAGACGTCTGCTCAAATACTCATACACCCTGTCAAAATCATTAGCAACCGGATACTTCATATCCAAGGTCAAACGAAGATGGTCAATAATCTTCTCCACCTTTATGATATTTGTATGTGACTTTTGAATATCTTTTCCTTCAATTGCGACTATCGCAATATTACTAAATTTAATTGCACCCTCATATAGCATCAACACCAATTCCGACGGCGAAGCAGTCAGGATCTTGCTGTTATTGTACTGTGTATAAGCATTTGAAGATGGCATCTTATCAACCTCCCAATAAAGCGGTTACTGCGTTAACGTTAGACTGCATCTTAGCCATTGCAGTCTCCATAGCGCTAAACTTTTTATACCACTTATCCTCGTAATCTGCAAGCTTTTTCTCTAAATCTTTAATTTTAGTTGTATAATCATCATAATCCGACTTCATTTTCTTATCGTCAAAGAAGTTGCCGTAAGTCCTGTAGCCGTCTATTCCCTTTGACATATCGGACATCTTGTCATAAAGATCTTTGGAGAGCTGTGAAAAGAATTTTACAACCGTATCCGGATCGCTTGCAATCATACCCTTCAATTTGTCAGGATTATTGGCGGTATCAGGATCGTCCGGATCACCGGCAATGTGATATGCGTTCTTCTCATTATCAGCCGCTTCAAAATATCCCAGGGTTTCGATACCGAAATCAAACAGATACATGGTTTTACCGTTCACATTTATGCCGCTTGACATAATCGATTTCAAAGCGGAACTAACGCTGGAAATACTTTCGTCACGACGCAGAACCGCGTCTTTAATCTTCTTCTCCCAGTCTTTGATCTCGCTCTCGGAAAGAGACTCTTTTTCTTCGCTGGTCAGCGGCTCATAACCCTTAGCCGAATCAGCGTTGTACAATTTATCCATCTCGTTCATAATGGAATTGTACTCTTTTAAAAAGCCCTTCAGCATATCATAAATGCCGTCGGTATCGTTCTGGGTCGTAATGGTAACCGTCTCACCGTCTTTCGTCTCGCTTAAGGCAGTAAAGGTCAGTCCGTTTATTTCAAAGGAGTTATCCGAATTGGTAAACTCCGCTTCATTTAAATAAATAATTGCATCCTGTCCGGAAACCTTGGTGGCGCCGGTTGCGGTCTTATCGCTTGGATCATAGTTGGCAATAACCTGCGCAGCATAGGAAGCTTTATTATAGAAATGATCTTCTACTTCCCCGGTCAGTTTTGCGGTCGCCGACGCGCTGTACGTAACGTTTCCTTCGCCGTCCGTTGACTGGGTTACATTGATATATTCTTCCGCCTTTGCAATGTCTGCATTCGCCTTATTAACATTCTCTGTCGCCGAAGCAAGGCTCGCCGCGTCGTCTCTTAACTCGGCCAGTTTCGTAACTTCTTTCTGTTTTTCCTCTAACTGCGTCTGCAGAGCCGCTTTCTGGTCAGGATCTTCCGTTTCTTTAATCTGATTCATCAAATCCAGAACTTCTTCGTTAGCTGTTTTCAGCTCCTCATTATATTCGTCAGCCGATTTCAGGGTAGACAGATCCGCGCCGTATTTGTCCGTTAACTCATCCAGCTTCTTCTGATTCTCTTCCAGCGATGCCTTAGCGCTCTTATACATATCAAGATAGCCGTTGGTTCTGGAAGCGGTCATATCGTTAATCAAGCTGCTCATATTAGCTAATGTAGCCGCTCTGTCGCCGCTGACATAGTAGGCCGCATACGCCTGATATTCCTTCAGTGTCGCTTGATCGTCATTCAGATTCACCTGTAACCCCAGTGCAGACAATGCCGCCGCACCGTTTGCATCCCCTGCGGTAATGCTGAAGTCATTGGCAGCGCCCGATTCTTTGGAAAGGACAAAGAATCTCTGCTGTTTTGCATCAAAATTGGCGTTAACTCCCGCGCTCTTGAGCTGGGTCAGGACATCGGAAATCGTAGTCTCTCCGGTTACGTTAATGTTCACGGTATTGCCGCCGGCCTTCACGGTGAAGGTTCCTTCTCCGCTGAAACCGCCTTTCAGATCGCTGAGCTTCGAAAGAGCCGTCAAAGCTTCTCCGCTTTCGCTTTCAATCTTAGCTCCTGTCAGATAACCGGTCTTAGCCAGCTGCTTAACGCGCAGAGTCTGCACGCCGTTCATAGCGTCTTCACCGGTAATTACACTTACAATACTGCCGTTGGAAACTTTCGTTGTCTTTTTGCTGTATGCATCCGCAAAACGCATATTGGAAATATATTTTTTCTGCAGATTCTGCAGCTTGGTATTTAATTCCTTCCACGCGTCCTGCTTCCATTGATGCTTGGTCTGTGCTTTCTTAGCCGTATCTACCTTGGTCTGGCGTGCAGCAACCAACTGCTTTATCATGCTTTCGGTATCCATACCGGACATCAGGCCCGTTAACCTCATTGCCATATTCTGCTCCTCCTATCTTCTTTCATCCACAAGAATTCCCGCCATTTCCCAAACCTTGGCAATCATATCCAGGGTTTTCTCCGGCGGAAGCTCTCTGATTACTTCCTTGGAATCTTTATCAATAATCTTGATTGTTACTCTGTTCGTTGCCTCATGAATCCCAAAAACAGCCTCGGAATTGGACATCTTTTTGTTCATTGTCTCCACTGCTTTTTTGATCTGCTCGTTATTGGGCTGTTTTCCGCCCTCATTACTCCCCGAGCCGCCTTTTTCCTGGGCGCCTGTTACAACGTTCGTGGTGTTATCCACCTGTGTTACCGTCTCCTGCGCAGATACATCCGTGTATTCTACCGAAGATTTGGCCGGCTGCGCCGCCGGCTTTGTCTGTACCTGGCTTTGTACCTGTACGCTCATGATACTTCCTAATGGTTCCATTGCCATTTTAGTCACCTCCATGTGAAATTTGTTATCCTTTTCAAATCATCAGAATTCAAGCTTCTATGTTTTTTATCGGTCAAAAGCAGTTTGAAGTTAATAGCCTATGTAAAAAAAGTGCTGTCTTTCGACAACACTTTTATATCGTTCTCCGGTTCTATTACAATAAATCTTTCAGCGCATCCAGGCTTGCCGTATCCGTCGCCGCCTTATTGGCCTCCTGAATCTGCAGATAAACCTCTTTCCTGTAAATGGAAATCTCCTTCGGAGCCGTAATACCGATTTTCACCTGATCGCCTTTTACTTCCAGTATGGTTATTTCAACATTGTTGTTAATAATCAAAGCTTCGTTTTTCTTTCTGGATAAAGCAAGCATATTACACACCCGCCTTTCTCGCCTGAAGAATTTCGTAAATGGGATACTTAACGGCGTAATCGTCACCGTCTACAATTATCTGGCATGCCTTTTTCTCATCCGCATTAATAATAATCGGTCCCCGCAGATTTACGGTCATCAGCTTTACGTCGGCAGGAACCGAAACGGTCACAAGCACCAGCATATTTTCCGCCGTAATGTTTCCGGCAGGCTCCAGAAGTTCATCGTTAACTTCCGGGTTGTAATCCGGCTTAACAACCAACGGGTCCATAACCGGCATGGCAAAACCGGTTTCCTGCAAAGACTGCAGCCATCGAATCCCCGCTCCCGTTCCCTTTTCCTCATCATGAATCAGGGTGAACTGCGTCAGTTCAGGAAAACCGATAATTCCGGCAGGAAACGTAAGAATCTTCTCTTCTTCAATGTCTATTTCTCCAAACACTCTGGTATTTACTTTCATAACCCTTCCCTCTCTCTTTCCGCCGTCAGATATCAGATAAATTCAAGCAAGGTCGTCTGCATAACCTTTCCGGTTGCCATCAGGGACGCATAATAGGTCTGCTCGGCCGTCGTCATCTGAATCATTACCTCGGCAATATCAATATCTTCATTCTCCGACTTTAAGGTTTCAAAGTTTGTTTTCTGCGTCTGCATGCGGCTCTCGATCAATGCAAGCTTCTGTCCTCTTGTAGCGTTATTGGTAACCGCCAGGTTAGCATCGTCAAGATATCCCTGCATGGTAGTAATTCCGTGCTCAAAAAGTATTTGCGTATTATCTTTTAACAAGGTATACGCCTTATTGGCAACATCCAGCTTTTTCCTTATCTCCGCCTCTTCGGAGGTTCCTTCTTTCTGCTTCAGCAGCTCCGTCAGCTCTGCGACTACCTTTTCAGCCGCAACCGTGTTTTCCAGAGCACGGATCAAGTCGTCCGTTTCTCTTCCCACACCGTGCTTAAAACATTCGTCCGCCGTAGAATTTACCCGGATTGACTGATTAAATCCTACGTCATATTCAATAACCTGGGTAGAACCGGTTACGGAAGTAAGATAATCCTGATTATAGTCAATTTTCTTGTCCGGATCCGCCGGGTTTGACGTACAGGCAAAATAGTGTTCCGGACGCAAATCTCCTTTATCCCACTTGGTTTTTTCATAAGTAATCCTGATTTCTCCCTCATTCCTATCGGAAGTCAGCGGATTATCTTTCGTCTCCATAAACGTATTGTAAACATTCTCGCCCAATAAAATTTCACCGGTATCCGGAACAAAAATAACCGCGTCTTTATCAAGCGCCGCCTGCTCATACGGACTGGGAACCGCATAGGAATTAACGGTATCGGTCGCATTAATATCTATTACCTGGCCGTTTTTATCGGTATAGCTTAATTGGGGCACAGTTCCCTCGTCAATCTCCGAATATGCCAGACGGATCCGGTGCACTTCCACAGCGTCGATATCGTTCTCCGTCAAATCCATATTCTTATAATTATTGGCGGTCATATCATACAGATCATCGCCGTTAGGGCCTATCGTTTTAACATGGGTAACGGAATCTATGGCAGATTTGTCAAGCTGCTCCGTAATGGAATACGTCTGTTCCGTACGTCCCGGGAACATCAGCGAAGTATCCGTCCTGTATCCGGTAAATACATAGCGTCCCGCGTAATCCGCGTCTCCGGTAGCATAGACTTCGTCACGCAGCGCTTTCAGGCTTTGTAAAACAATCTTACGGTCCTCACTGGTAATTTCTCCGCTGGAACCCTTCGTACACTGTTTATACATGTCGGTGATAACCTTCACCACGTTATCCAGGGCGCCTTCCGTAACGGAAAGCCAGCTTTCCGCATCCGGAATATTTTTACTGTAATACTGTGTTACTTCCGAAACGTTACTGCGCAAACGGAGCGCACGGATGGCTATAACAGGATCGTCGGAGGGACGAATAATTTTCTTCTGCGTAGACATCTGAGAATTGATTTTATCGGCCATAATTTTGTTGTAATTCACATTATTAAGTGAATTATTCTGCATAATTTTATTTGTTATTCTCATAGCAAATCTCCATTCTTTTATACGCCGGTTTCCAAAATAAGTTTGTCATAAATCTCTGTCAGTGTCTGAATCATTTTGGAGGCCAGATTATATCCGTTCTGATATTTTACCAGATTTACCGCTTCCTCATCCTCATCCACACCATAAATGGAAAGTCTCTGTGTATTAATGGAATTGGCAATATTCTGGTAATTCGTCACAAAGGTATTGGCGCGGTTGGCATTCAACGCCACATCAGCCAGTATGCACTGTAAAAATTCGCCGGCATTACATCCTCTGAAGCTCATTTTATTCTTATCCGTAAACATCGTTTTAAGATCCGTAAGCGTCGAATAATCATCGGTTCCGTTGCTTTGCTCATTTCTTGTGGCAAGCAGATCCGCATCGTCCACCAGGGCTTTCAAAACATTAAAATTATCTGCTGTCATCCAATAATAGGAATGATCCTTTACGTCTACCGTAATGGACTCGCCCGCTGCCAGTTCTTTATCGTAACGGGGAATATTCTGACTGAAATCATACTGTTTATTGTCGGTAGCCATGTCTGCCGTCAAAAGGTTATTGCCGTGGTTGCCGTATGCATCATATCCTGCTCCGAGAATATCGTTTACATGCTGTGAAAAGGTCCGAACCCATTCGTTCATCTGCTTCATGTAATAAGGAATACCCTGATAATCCAGATTCGGTCCGATGCTGGCAGAAGTTCCTACCCTGTCATTGGTAATTTCTTTTGGATTCTTTTCCTTTTCCGAAGAAAGCGTAAAGGAATATGTAACCTTTTCCTCGCCGTTTGCATCCTTCGTTCTTGTATAACTCCAGCTGTCATAATAAAAAATCTGATTGCCAAGCTGTATCTTTCCGCCGTTATCCGAAAGATTACATTTGTTCAGGTCCGTAAGATAATCTTTACCGACTTCCACGGTAACAACATTCTTTCCGTCCGCATTTTTGAAAAGTTCGGTAACAACTCCCTGAAATCCTTCTTCATTATTACCGTCGCGCATCTCGACAAGTCCTTTTAAAGCGCCGCCCATAACTGCGTTATAAAGATTAAAAGACTGTCCGTCAGACCAGTATACATCATACAGTCCGTCAATATCGGTCTGATTGGTTTTTTCATAGTTGGTTCTTGCCACACATTCCAGTCCTCGGTAATCATTGCCGTCTACAAGAAGCTGCCCACCGGCTATGGTCACTCTGAATCTGGTACCGCCTGTATCCCTGTCCGGATTGTTCGGATCCTTGATAGGCGTCTCTTCCACTTTTACGTCTACGATTTCGGAAAGCTGATCTACCAGGAGCGTTCTGCGGTCTCTGAGTTCATTGGCCTTGCCGCCCCGCATCTCGATCGTATTAATCTGCTTATTTAATGTAGCGATCTCGGATGCGATGGAATTCATCTCATCCACTTTAATCTTGATCTCCTGATTTACGTCCTTTTGCAATTCCTTCAAATTGCCGGACAGGTTATTAAAATACTCGGTCAGGCTCTGCACAAAACTGATAAACTGCGCTTTGGACGTAGTGCTTCCGGCATTCTTAAGAATCTCCTGAAGACCGTCGGTCATCTGGTCAAAAATTCTCCTGAAACCCGGCGTCGTGGAATCGTCCTGGAAATAATCCTCAATCTGTCTCATGTAATACTGTTTAAATTCGTATTCCCCTACTTTTGAATTATTATTCCAATACTTCATATCATAAAATTCATCGCGAACACGCTCAATTGCAAGCGTCTCCACACCGGCGCCCGCACAGCCGTAAGTCTGGAATACACGCAGCGCATTGGCTGCCTGCTGCACCACCTGCTGGCGGCTGTATCCGTCTGTCTGCACGTTGGCAATATTATTGGAAGTCGTATTTAACGCTGCGTTTGAGGCAAGCAAACCGGTATATGCAATATTTAAGCCAAAAAATTGTGACGGCATCAGTCATGCCTCCTTTCCTTATCTGCCGAGAGCCGTAAGAACATGTTCCAACATCTCGTCAATTACGTTAATATATCTGCTGGATGCATTAAATGCATTCTGAAACTTTATCATGTTGGAAAGTTCCTCATCCGAAGAAACACCCACTACCTGTTCTCTTGCACTGTATATGGAATTAAGCGTAGCCTCCTGGTTTAAAGCAATGCTTCGGCAAACCGCGCCTGTATTGGCTACCTGTGATACCAGATCGGTATAATAATCTACAAAACAGGTTTTCTTTCTTACATTCGGATTGAGCGTATACGCTTCTTCCGTGAAAGCGGCTTTCAGTTTTTCCGCCGTTTCATAATCGACTTTCCCATCCGGCTTTTTAAAACCTAACTTGCTGGGACTTTGCAATAACTCTTTATTAATACGCATATTGCCGATTGTATACAACGAATCCGAATACCTTGGGTCTTCTTCCCTGTATTTCCATTCCTGCGTTGCCGGGTCCCAGTCATATCCGGACGTCGCCACTTTTTCAAACAGCTGCATGGGCGAACCGTCCGCATTTTTCATATAGCCCGATTCCGCCAGAATACTGTTGACCTTTGTTGCAACGCAATGAATCAGCTGGTCAAATTCGGCCTGAATATTCATAACGAGAGACTGCGAAATATCCCGGTCATAATTTTCTCCCTGCAGATCCGTATAATCGGCTCTGTGATCTCCCCTTGCACGGAGCATGGATTTCAGGCCGCCTATATCCGTATCCAGTTCGGAGGAAATTTCTTTTCTGAGATTAAAAACCTCAGCCCCGTCAATATTATACTCTCTCGTTCCGTCATCCAGTACGCGGTACGTGGCATTCTGAGGCCAGAAAGGAGTATAAAATCCGGTCGTTGCATCTATTTTCATATCCATCTTGTAGCAACGGTCATTTTTTACAAAATCCACGCCTTCAATCTGAATGGAAATGCTCCCGTCCAATTCTTCCGAATAGGAAATATCCGCCATCTGCGCAAGTTCATCAAGCAGCTGGTTTCTGACATCCCTCAAATCGTTGGGAGATTCTACACCGCCCGCTTCAATCATACGGATCTGTTCGTTCAACGTTACGATCTTATCTCCGTAGTCATTGATCTTATCCACCATCTGATATATCTGTGTATTCAGATTATCCTGATATGATGACAGCTGGCTGTACAGCGATTGGGCACGCTCTAAAAACGCAGACGCCCGCTGCACGAACATTCCCTGTGTTACGGAGCTGCTGGGGTCCTTCGCCAATTCCTGAATGGAGGTCCAGAAATTCTCCAGTGAATTCTGAAATGCTTCTCCCTGAAGCTCTCCCAAAAGGCTTTCCACCTCTTCCACGGCATTGGCCGACACTTCGTAAAACATACTGCGGCCCGACTCCTTGCGGTATGCCTGATCCAGGAAATAATCCCGTACCTGCCTGACCTTGGCATAATGAACGCCAAGTCCCGTCTCTTGATTTGCTACGGAGGATTTGTTATAAGAAATCAGATTGTACGGTCTGGTTCCCTGCAGCACCTGCTGCCTGGTAAACCCGATCGTATCAATATTCGATAAGTTATGCGCGGTTGTATTCAGCGCATTCTGACTGGTTTGAAGTCCGGATGTGCCAACGTACAAGCTACTCATTAATGACATGTTATCACCTCAAATTTTTATTGTTTTGCGTCAAACCCGCTTGTGCCGATACGCATACTGTTTCCGGCATTATAAGCTCCTCTGTTGTACTCCGCAGTCTCCGGCGCCGATTTCATGGCCTGTAACAAATTCATATCAAATTCTACCATATCCAGCGCCTGGCCGATCAATTCCCGATTCTGGTTATTAATCATCTGCACACGATGTACAACGGATTGAAGACGGTCATGCACGTCCGCCAGTTTCTGGCGCTCCGTGGGTCTCGCCTCGAGCATCTCAATCAGGTTTGCCAATTTTAAAGTTTTAACATCCTTGTTAAGTACGTTGGCAATATCATTAATATCTTCGATTCTTAACTTCTCTAAATGATTAATTCTGCTGACAACGATTTGTTCCTCATCCGTGATTGTCTGTAATGCTTTCAGATCGCCGGCTACAATGGCCGGCGTCTTTTTCATGGATAATTCCAGTAAATTTTCGTATTCGGAGCTTTCTTTATCCAAAATATCAATCAGATTCTCCATTAAACTTGCCACTGAAATTACCTCATTTCATTATATTTACGGAATAATTTTTCTGCGAAACTCTCCGTATCCACTTCGTAGGTACCATTTTGAATCCGTTCTTTGACAGGAGCCGCAACTTCTTCCCTGATATCCGGCGTACCTGCCACTGCAGCTTTTACGGTCTGATAATCCTTTCCCATGCTGCTGATCTGAATCTTATCGGCTGCTCCTGCTTTCGCGGTCTTCTGAGTCCGTACTGCCTTAGACATGTTATATACCTGCTGCACTTGTGTATAAGCTTCTATACGCATCTTGACTCCTCCTTTCTGCCTCTTATGTTTTCTTTTTTTTCTTACTTTATGTATCGGAGTTTTTGACAGATACTTTAGATAAAAATCCAAAAAACTTGTTTTGCCCTTTTTCCTGTTGCAGCGTTTGACCTGAAAGTTTATACTGTTTTTGTGCGTATGTAAATTCACCGGATGGAGAAAACTGTTTATGAATCATTTTGAAAAAGAAATAAGTGTTTTACGTGTATCCGAAGAGGAACTGCCTTTGATTCTCGAATTGTTTAACCAAGCGGCAGAAGAGGAACTGCCTTACAGCCAGATCACGGTTCAGGCCTGCCGTTCTCTGTTTTTTTATTCGACGGAAAAATATAAAATCGTGTCTTTGTGCGCCAAAACGTCCGAAGAAACCGTCGGTTTTATTTCCGGCTGTCTGGACCCCGGCGCCGGGCGCGGCTATATTACTTTTCTTTATACCGTCAGGAACCGGCGGCGGCAGGGAATCGGGACAAGGCTTTTGCTGGCCCTGGAAGATGAGATGAAGACCGCTTTGTCCTGCAAAACAGGAACGCAGATAGGCTTAACCGTGCAGATCAGTTTTTTCAATCCCTGCACCCTGGCATGGATTGTTCCCGGAACGTCCGGCCATGATCATCCCAACGCTCCCGGCGTGGATGTAAGTTCCGGGGCTTATCTTTTTTTTAAAAACAGGAATTTTATACCGACCGTTTACCAGAATTCTTTTTACCTGCCGCTACACCGGTACGAAGAACCGTTTTTCCTGAAAGAGAAAAAAGCGCGGCTTCTTGCGGATGGTATAGAAATCTGTCTTTATGATCACAGGAAACATAACGGACTCGAAGAGTTAACGGACGATCTTGGCAATCCTGTCTGGAAAGAAGAATTGCTGGCCAATGAATCGCTGAAGGATAAGGCGGACCCGGTTGCCGCCGCCATACGAAACGGTAAAATAATCGGTTTTACGGGTCCCCTGCGGGTTCAGGAAAGCGGACGGGGCTATTTTGCGGGCATCGGCATACACAGCGGATACCGCGGCTTCGGTCTCGGAAACGTTCTGTTTCATACCTTGTGCCGGACTCTGAAAGAGATGGGCGCCTCTTATATGACTCTCTTTACCGGAGAAACAAATCCCGCCGGGCAGATTTACAGTAAGGCCGGTTTTAAAATTGTTAAAAGCTGGGCAGATATGGATATTACAATCTAACAGGAGGTATCTTTGTGAAATCACAATATTTATTGGAATGCTGCGTAGATTCCGTAGAATCTGCGGTTTATGCAAAAGAGGGCGGCGCCGACAGGCTGGAACTGTGCTCTAATCTGATTATCGGCGGCACCACCCCGGGGCTGGCTTTATTCCGCCGGATACGTGAAACCGTCGATCTTCCCATCCGGGTCCTGATCCGCCCCCGTTTCGGCGATTTCCTGTATTCTCCTGCGGAATTTGAGATTCTCAAAAAAGAAGTGGAACTTTTCCGTCATGAACAGGCGGACGGAATCGTTATCGGCTGCCTGACGCCGGAAGGTTCGCTGGATCTGGCCCGAATGACGGCTTTAATGGAACTGGCCGGTCCTCTGCCCGTAACGCTGCACCGGGCTTTCGATATGACAAAAGATCCCTTTCAGGCGCTTTCTCAGGCCAAAGCCCTGGGAATCGACACGATACTCACTTCCGGCCAGGCTGCCTGCTGCCTTGAAGGCATTTCTTTGCTGAAGGAACTGACGGCTGCCGCAAAGGGAGACGTCACCATTCTGGCCGGGGCCGGTATCAATGCGGAAACCGTAAAACAATTACTGGAACGGACTGCCGTCGCCGCTTTCCATATGTCCGGCAAAAAAACGCTGCAAAGCCGGATGGAATACAGAAATCCCACGGTAAGCATGGGACTTCCAGGCATAAGCGAATATGAAATCTGGCAGACGGACCCCGATGAAATACGCCGGGTACACCGTCTGTTGTCTTATTCTTCCGGCTTCTGATAAAAATGGCCTTTCAGTTCCTGTGTCTTAATCACATTAATGAACGCATTGGTATCGATGTTCTTGACGGCGCGGATTACTTTCTTTGTTTCCGCGCTGGATACCACGGAATAAACCACTTTTCTCTCACAGTTTTCAAAAGACCCCTCTCCTTCCAGAATCGTCGCTCCGTGATTGCTGATCTGATATATGGCGCTGCATACTTCTTTAGGCTTGTCCGTCACAATAAAAAGCGTTCCCTGCTGGAACTTTTTATACAGGCTGTGCAGTACCTGGGTAGACGCATATTGGAACAAAATCGAATACAACGCTTTATCCCATCCGAACAGTACTCCTGCCGCTGAAAGAATCACAATGTTCAAACCGAGAATCACATTAAAAGAATCCACACCTTTTTTTTCGGACAGATAAATCGCTATAAAATCCGTACCGCCGCTGGTGGCCCCCATAAGCAGGCACAGGCTGATCGCCAGCCCGTTCAATATGCCGCCAAAGACGCTGATCAGAAGAATATCCTGCGTAATCACATAAGCGGGGAGTAAATCGGTCAGAACACTCGTCAGAACAATCATCAGGCAGGAATAAATCGTAAACTTTTTCCCGATAAATTTATATCCGATGTAAATCGGTACGGAATTCAGCAGCAGGTTCACAATGGAATAAGGTATCTCCATGTGAAAAAACAGTTCTGCAATTCTCTGAATCAAAATGGTTAATCCGGTCGCACCTCCGGGATACAGACCGCCCGTCCTGACAAAGGTCTTAATATTTACAGCCATCAGCAGAGCTGCAAGAATGATGATAAGAATTTTTCTGACTTCCCGTTTCATGGGGGATACTCCTTTTATAAAGATTTGATATCAATTATATATAACACTATTATCCTTCAAGATTAACTTTTTATCAACTTATTTTCTTGAAAACTTGCAGCAAATATAGTAGATTAAATTTAATAAAAAGGTTGAGGTACACCGGATATGAACATAATTCGTAAAATATTTATCTTTATACTTGCCGCAGCCGGAACCGGGGGGATTGGTTATCTGGCGAACCTGGCTTCGGGGAATCCTTTGTTTACACAGAGTTTTTGGGGGTTACTGGTTTTTGCGGCGCTTTTATTTGTGTTTAACTTTTTATCAGGACGAATAACCGCAGACAACGACAGTTTGAAATACGTAAAAAGGCAGCTGGGCTTCAGCGCTGCTTTCAGCTGGTTTCTGGGTGTGACCCTGGTGTTGGGGTATCAGATCCGGTGTCTGCAGATGACATCCGGCGGGATTACGGGGAAGCTTTTCATTTTGTTTATGGGCGCGCTTTCGGGCTGTGCAATCTGGCCCGGCGTTTACTGGCTGTTCGGTGTCTGCGGAAAATTTAAAACCGGGAACAAACACATAACTTCCAAAAGCGGCAGGCAGGTGTTTTTTATAGCCTGGGGAATTATATTCTTATGTTGGATTCCTGTTTTTCTGGCTTATTATCCGGCTGTTATGTCTTATGATTTTAATATGCAGTCGGTTCAGATTTTCACGGGCCTTTATCATACGCATCATCCGCTGATCCACACCGGCCTTCTATGGATTTTTTTCCGTTTGGGAGAGTGCATGGGTTCTTATCAGGCGGGCATGGCCTTCTTTGCCCTGTTTCAAATGCTCATTTTATCCTGTGTGACGGGATATTCCTGCACTTTTATATGGAGAATTTTTAAAAAAAAGCTGCCGGTGGTCCTTACCGTACTTTTTTATGGAATACTTCCTGTTCATTCCGTGTTATCTGTCAGTATAACCAAGGATGTTCTGTTCAGTGCATTTTTTCTTTTATTTTTACTTTTGTTTTGCGAGCGGGAATATATGGGCGGAAAAAACAATGCAGGTCCGGAAGCCGGTATGATTCTTGCCGGAGCGCTGATGATTCTGTTCCGCAATAACGCCGTTTATGCCTTTATTCCATTTGCCGTATTTTACATAGCTGCCGACCGGACGCGTCGGCTTCGCACCGGCGTGATCTGTCTTTTGACCCTGCTTCTTGGAAAGGGAATCGGTTTGACGCTTCAATACGGCCTTCACGCCGGAACCGGAAGCATTTCCGAGATGTGCAGCGTTCCCATGCAGCAATTTGCCCGTGTGGGATTTTTGCATGGAAATGAATTAAACGATGAAGATTATGCAAGAATCGACCGGTATGTATATGATGAATACTGGCAGCGGTATAATCCGCCCATAGCGGATACGGTCAAAATCACGGTGGCTGCCGACGGAATTGCTAACTGGGAAGAAAACCTTGCGGTTACCGTCCGGGACTGGCTTATCACAGGCCTTCACTATCCCAATGAATACCTTGACGCTTTCCTGTATCTGACTTCCGGTTACTGGTTTTTGGACGATGTCTCTTACGCCGAAGTGCTGGGCGCCGATCTTGAGGGGCGTATGGGTATTTTATACACCTTTAACGGCTCCGCCTCTTCCGCCTTTGAAGGCGTTGAAACACACTCTCTGTTCCCCTGGCTGGAACGGCAGATGGAAAAAATCGTCAGTGCGAATTCTTTTTTTCACTGGCCGGTTTTGTCACAGTTATTTAAACCGTCCGTTTACTGTCTGCTGCCTGTGTTTGGCCTGCTTGTTTTTCTGTACCGGAAAGAACGAAAAAAAGTGCTGCTTGCCGCATTGCCGCTCTTTTATCTCCTGACCCTGTTACTGGGTCCCGTGGCGCTTGTACGATATGCCTATCCGTTCATTCTCTCAGCGCCCGTTATGACCGGTATGATTCTGATGCCTGAAATAAAATCACCGTCCGAAGCGCCCCTAGCTTAAGGCGCTTCTTTCTCCAAACGGTACAGATACACCTTATAATAACTGGAAGGCGTTTCAAACACATCTTCCAGGACAAAGCCCATATCCTTACAATTTTTGATTTCCATGGCGGAAAAAAGATATTTACCGCCAAGTTCCGAAAATGCCTGTGTATCCAACTGCAAATCTTCGTAAACGGACGCCTGGTATTTGCTGATCATGGGAGCTGTGCCGCTTTCCGCGCTCATAATATAACACCGGTTCCCCCATTCATCAAAATAACGGCGTATCCCTTCGTCTCCGGCAAGCTCCTTCGCTATAATTCTGCGGAATGCATGCTTGTAACTCAGAGAATAATTATTGGAATAGCCATCCAGACAATAAAAACCGTGATACAGCGCCGGCGCCGGGCTCATTCCCAGACTGGCCACCCGGTATTCCGCCTTTTCATTTCCTGTTTTATCCTTTATGTACGCTTCGATCTGTTCCATAATGTCCCCGGCATAAAATTGATTCCAGGTCATAATCTTATAAGTATCCGGGAAAACCATTTGACGGATTTGATGGTAAAAGAAGCTGTTTTTGTAGATAATTCCCGTACAAAAACCGCAGAATAATAAAATACTTCCATAGGCGGCAACGGCCGCCGCAATTCTCTTACGCCTCTCTTTCTTTTCACCGAAGCCGTTTTTCAGACTGCAGATAATTCTGAAATCCATTCCCAAAAGCACATACCAGGCCGGCGGCAGCATCCAGGAAATTCTGTCCGCCTGAAAATACCGAAGAGGCCCGAACTGCCGGATAGATGCCATGCATAACGGACTTTTCCAGAAAAGCGCCAGAAATGCAACTCCAAACATTCCTCCCAGAAGCAATAAGGGAATCCGCAGCAGTTCTTTCTTTTTAGAAGCCAGGCACAAAACAGCCAGTAAAACAGTCAGTGCAAGAATCCACTCCGCAAAAGCCGGTGCGTAAACGGCATCCCCGAACAAAAGCCGGTGCAATTCGTTCCCGTAATCCGTTACGGCCGTCTGCACGATTTCCTCACGATGAGACCGGAAAACTTCTCCTCCTTTTGTGCCGGACAGTAATATTTCCCCAAATAAAGAAGCGTTGCAGCACAAATAGGTTCCATATAACGCTGCCATGCCTGACAGCACAGAGCCTTTTTCCGCCGGTTTCTTTCCGTTCCCCGCCGCGGAAATAAAAAGGAAAATCACCGCAACAGCCGCTATGGCGCAGACCCCGTAGCCAATCAGGGCAAAAGAGGAGAATCCCGCATAGAAGATAATAAGCGCCACGGATAAAATCCGTTTTTGATTCCTGTAAAGATTCCAAAATGCATATATAAGCAACGGTAATCCCACAATACTGAGTCCATACACCGGCATAAAGGGCAGGTATGCAAAAAGACAGCCACATAAAAATGCAATTCTTCCATCCTTCGTAATCCTGCAAAGAAGCAGAAACATACCTGTATAAGCGGTAAATGTCACCAATGTCTGCATCCACACATAGGCCGCAAAGGGAGAACAGACTGCATAAAAGAACACTCCGAAGGGAGCCGGCGGCAACATTCCCGTTCCCGGAATTCCGTTCATCAGTTCCGGAATATGCGAACTTTGAAACAAATATTTGGCCTGATAAATATAATTTAAGACTTCTCCGTCCAGCTGATCGTGGAAAAACACCCATACATCCTCTCCCAAAACAAAATAAGGAATCAGCGACAGGCAAACGATCAGGAGTCCCGCTGCATACAGCAGGATATTCCGATATTGACTCATTTTATGTTTCATATGTAATATCCTTATCACTTCAGATAATAGCACAGGTTCCTGGCTGCACGTCTTTACGGACAATAAAACCCTGTTTACGGCATAAGGCGATAACCGCTTCATACCTTTGTTCCCTGGGAACCGCCAAGCCGGATGTCATCCAATGTAATCCCCTTAGTCAGACCGCCAATCGTAACAAACTCCATACGGTCAAGACCGAAAACTTTTTTATCTAATCCATCCAATCATCTGACAAATATATGTGCATAAAGGGAACATACCGCCCAGCCAGACCATAAATACAACGCCATACGCAGGCAGGCAAAACGCCTCTCTCTCCGCCTGTATCCGCGCAAACATATGCACGGCAGGAATCACGCATAACACCATCGTTCCAAACGCCGCCCTGTCCGGGTAATGCGGCGAAAGCGCCATAGCCCCCCAGGATAAAACAGCCATCATCAAACACAGCCAGTCCGTCCTTCGGAGCTTTTTTCCAAGAACAACACAATATATAAATATTAAAAAAACCACCAAAAGCATTGGGTACAGCAAATAATAAAACAATCCGTTTGCGACGCTGAATCCGCGCAAGAACGCTCTCCAGAGAATTCCCATTCCTTCCGTCTGCGTAACGGCTTCCGTATTACGTACAAAATTGCCGGGCGCCAATATTAAAAACGCACAGCCTGCAAGGCAAAACAGGTTGCCGACTGCCATCCACAAAGGAAAACGCCGTTCTCTCTTCCATACAAACAGCATAATAAGGCTTGTTCCGATCAAAACTGCCGGGCCCATATTTTCGTTAGACCAGCCCGCAAAAAGACCGAGCGGAGCGATCCATATGGCAATACCGGGAAGTTTCTTTTTATCCGGCCACTCCAAAGTCCTGAAGTAACAGAAAAGGAACAGCAGAATCCAGACTGTCATATACAGATAATTGGCTGCTCCGGACTGCCAGAGCAGTGTCTGCGACCAATTTATATTTAAAACGATTAAGAAGCCCAAAGCCAGGAGCTTGTGATACCAGTCCTTTGTATCCGCCAGTACGCAAATCAGACAAACCAGCAATACGGCCGCCCCAACGTTGATCCAGTCGGCCGCCCCCTGCCCCGCCCAAAGCGTTGCCTGCAAAAGTCCGTGAGCAATACTCCTGCCGCCCCAATGGAAAAAATGCCACACCTGACTTTCCCAGATATCAGAAAAACTGCTGACCGGCAATCCGGTAACCAGATTTGTGGCATACCATTCATCGTCCATTTTAAAGGGCATATAATGATTGGCGGCAAAAAGGACGAGAATCGAGCATATGATTAAAACAACCGCCGCGATTCTCTGTACTTTTCTGCAATAACATATTTTTTTTATCATATTTCTTATTCTCATAACCGGTAGTATTCTTTGTACCATTTTGCAAAGGAAAGAAGTCCTTCCCGAATGGTGGTAGAAGGTTTAAAATCAAAATCCTGCATCAAATCCGAAACGTCCGCATAAGTCTGATAGACATCCCCGGGCTGCATGGGAAGGAACTCTTTCTCTGCCTTCTTTCCCAGCGCATCCTCCAGAGCTTCAATAAAGTCCATCAGTTTGACCGGCTGATTATTCCCTATGTTATAAATTTTATAAGCGTCCCCCGCTTCATTGGGAATGGGAGGCCTTTCCAGCATATCCTCCACACCTCGGACAATATCGTCGATATACGTGAAATCACGATATAAATCTCCATGATTAAAAACCTGAATCGGCTGTCCTGACAAAATCTTTTTTGCGAAAGAAAAATAAGCCATATCCGGTCTTCCGAAAGGTCCGTATACCGTAAAGAAACGCAGCCCGGTACAGGGGATCCCATATAAATGGCAATAAGCATGAGCCATCAGTTCGTTGCTTTTTTTAGTAGCGGCATAAAGACTGATGGGATGATCGACAGAGTCCTCCACAGAAAAAGGCGTTTTCTGCTGGTTACCATATACGGAACTGGAGGACGCATACAGCAGGTGTTTCACAGGATTATGACGGCAGGCCTCCAGAATATTAAAAAATCCCACCAGATTACTGTCAACATAGGCCTGCGGATTCTCAATGGAATAGCGCACACCCGCCTGGGCCGCCAGATTCACGACAATTTCAGGCTTCTCCTTTTCAAACAGCGCATCAACGCCCGCCTTGTCGGCAAGATCCAGTTTTTGAAACTCATAATTATCATATTTTTTTAAAACTGTCAGCCGGGCTTCTTTTAAGGAAACGTCATAATAATCGTTCAGATTATCGATTCCAATTACTGCTCCGCCCTTTTCCAATATTTTTTTTGACAGATGAAAACCTATAAATCCGGCTCCGCCGGTAATTAATATTTTATTCATTTCATGCCTTTACCTTCCAATACTGTAATATTCCACACCTGCATCTTTCATTTCACGCACGTCGTAAATATTCCGGCCATCATAAACAAGCGGAATACGCATATGTTCTTTGTACTCCCGGGGTGAAATCTCCCGAATCTCGTTCCATTCCGTAAAAATAAAACACAGGTCGGCTTCCTTAAGCGCCTTCTTCGGTTCCTTCACATAAGTTATGGAACCGTTTTTACAGGCTCCTTCCGGAAATCTTCTTTTAAAATTGTCTGCCGCGACCGGATCATACGCGACAAGATCGGCCCCCTGCTCTAACAGGAGTTCTATGTTATCCAGAGACGGCGCTTCCCGAAGATCGTCGGTTTTTGGCTTAAAAGCAAGACCCAGAACGGCAATTTTCAGCCCTCTGAACGTTATCATACGTTCACTTGCCTTTTTAAACAGCCTGGTTTTCTGAGATGCATTGACATCCACGGCGGCCTCGACAGTTCTTAACTGATATCCATACTGTTTCGCAAGAAACTTCAGCGCTTTTGTATCCTTTGGAAAACAGCTTCCTCCGTATCCGATTCCCGCATTGAGAAAATTGGCTCCAATCCGCGTATCATAGCTCATTCCCTTAGCCACGTCCTGAATATCGGCTCCTACCAGCTCGCACAAATTAGCAATATCATTCATGTAAGATATCTTTAACGCAAGGAAATCATTGCAGGCATACTTAATCATTTCGGCGGAACGGCGGTTAACGGAAACAATCGGCAGGCCGAAAGGTTCATAAATTTCCTTCAGCACTTTCTCCGCATGTTCGCTTTCCGTTCCGATAATAATACGCGCCGCATGCATAGTATCGTGCACAGCGGAACCCTGGGCCAGAAATTCGGGATTGGACGCCACTTCAATTTTAACGTCCTTCTTTAAAAAATCATGGATAAACTGCTCCACTTTGTCATTGGTTCCCACAGGAACGGTGGATTTCACCACTACCAGACAGTCTTTTTCCACCGATTCCGCAATCTGACGCGATACGATTGCAATATAATCCAGATTGGCGCTTCCGTCCGGCAGTTCCGGCGTTCCCACACCGATAAAAATAGCGTCCGCATCCTTATAGGCAGACCGGTAATCCGTAGTATAATGAAGTCTTCCTGCGGCATTGTTTTTCTGCATCAATTCCTGCAGTCCTTCCTCATAAATGGGGGAAACGCCGCTTTCCATCAATTTCACCTTTGCCTCATCTACATCCACGCAGATAACATTATGTCCTGCTTCCGCAAAGCATACTCCCGCTACCAGACCGACATATCCTGTTCCCGCCACTGTGATTCTCATATGAATGTGCCTCCGTTTTCTTTTATTGTTTGAGTATATCATACATTTTATTACAATTCCATATTTTAACATACAGCAAAAACAAAGTTCCTGCCGCCGCAAACAAAGAAACCGCCTCTGCTATGCGCCAATAAAAGGGTTCCTTGAAATCCACGGTAATTTGGCCGTCAAATTCCGCCGGTACATAAATCCGCACCACCTGATTATTCCCGCAGTCTACGTCCAGCTTTATCTCTTCCCCGTCCGAAGTCCTGCCTGACGCCCTATATCCCTTATAATATAGCAGGGGAACTTCCATCGCCTGATCCTGCGCGCTTTGATTTACACAATCAATATTCAGGCGGATTCCGGACCGCCGGCGCGCTGTAACCGTAATTCCCTCGCCCACATAAAGATTATCTTCGGAAAAATCCGCCGAAACCGTATTTACCGGCAGATATTCTTCCCCGGACTCTACCATTGTATCGATTCCCTGCGCAAACACGGCCTGAAAAGACTGTCCCATCCGCAGGGTATCCGCTGCAAAGTAACCTGCCGTTATCAGGCCGACTGCCGTCACCGCTCCCGCAGTCAGAACACCTGCGCGGATCTTCCATTTATCTATTACCAAACGCAGCAGGCAGCACCACAAAATACTCAGCGCCACGGATGCAACCGTGCAAAAACGCCAGGGGAACTGTAAATTGATTACCAGATACCGAATTAATACATTACTTTTCCGTAATGCTTCCCATGGGAAATAACTGGTTGACATAAATACAGACATAACTGCCACCGTCCAGGAAACCACAGCCAGCCGCCAGATATATCCCCGCTTCTCCTCCCTTTTAAAGAGAAGCCAAAAAACCAGAAACACGACGGCTGAAAGGAGCAGATTTACGCCTATGCCCCCCATCTCCTGGGGTGAGACTTTGCTGTCAGCGGCGTAAAACATTTTGGCAAGCTGCCAAAAAGAAGCTCCACATTTCTGTATATTCTGCTCCACACGCCAGCCCCCGTTAATGGCGTTCACATTAAATTTACCCGTCGTCATATAGTCCGCAAAGGGCACCAGAAATCCCAGATTCAATAAAACAGTCAGACAAACGGCTTTTACAAAAGCCCAAAATACTTCTTTCCGGAAAACCCTCCTGATATAGACGGCGCAAAGGAACGCAAGCATAATGCATACAATTTCCGCCGTTAAAATATGACTCTGTAAAATCCCCGTCATCCCCAGCGCCAAAAGAAGCGAACCTTTAGAAATCTCTTGTTTTTCATGCTCCTTTTTTAACAAAAGTGTCAACGCGTAAGCAAGCAGGGGCAGAAAAATCATGGCGGTATATTCGCCCACAGCGCCGCGCACAAACATATTCATAAGCCGATAGACGGATAAGGTATAGAGAACCGTTCCGAAAAACGCAATAAAACGATTTTCAAAAATTCTCAGAAATGAATAGGCACACACGGCAATCGTCGCCGCCTGTACAAGCAGAACATAGAACTGATAGGAGCCCTGCAGGGATACGCCCGCCAAATGCAGCAGCGCCGGTATATACAGGAATATGTCTCCGTAAAAAACCGAGCAGCCATAACCATAGCCCTCATACCAGGCGGGCTGGATTTTCACCGGAAACTGTCCCATGCGCAGTCCTTCCGTAATGCCCTCGATACGCATCAGATGAAACCGCGTATCGTTTCCGTCCAGAAAACCTGCAAACAGAGGAATACATACAAAGAACAGCAGCAGAATATACAAGTATTCGATCCTGCCATACTTTTTTACCATACTTCTCATGAGTTCCCTTCTTTCCCTCTCCCCAGATACCTCATAAAAGCGTCCCGGTTGTCCGCGGCCGTTTCCGCCGGACGCCCAAGATCGGCGCGGGACTTAAGTCCCACCATAATTTCATAAAGAGCCGGCCCTTTTCTGTGACAGAATTCCCGCTCCAAGTCCGCAAGTCCCTCCAAGTCCGTAATTCTTTGCGCGTGCACATAACCGGCGGCCTGTGCAATCCGGGCAAACTCCGCATCCCGGCATCCGGTGGGCATAGCCCCTACGGATTCATGGGCCTGGTTATTGATCACAATATGAATAAAATTCTCCGGAGCGTTCAACGCCAGAAACGGAAGCGCGCCCATATGCATTAAAACGGCTCCGTCCCCGTCGATACAGACCACTTTTTTCTCCCTTTTTTCCTGCGCGATCCCGAACGCAATCATGGAAGCATGGCCCATGCCCCCGACTGTCATAAACAACCGATCGTGATTCCCGTACAACCGGTTGCTCTGTTCGTACAGTTCTCTGGATATTTTTCCCGTAGTTGACACAATACAGGCGTCTTTTGGAAGCTGCTTCAAAATACTGCACAGCGCTTCTTCACGAACCAGTCCGTTTCCGTTTTCCCATGTAAACTTCCGGTCCGGTTCAAAGGCGCCCTTTTTTATGATGATGGCAAAGGGACTGTTTTTCTTTAACGCTGCCGCAGCCTTTTGCAGAATAACATTCCATTCTTCCTCCGCAGTGTCTTTCCCGGTAACTTCATAAGGTATGGATAAAGTATCAAATAACGCGCAGGTAATTTTCCCCTGAAAAACATGCTGCGGTTCGTCTTTCACGCCGGGCTCTCCTCTCCATCCCACCAGAAACAGCATGGGAATCCGGTATACATCCTCATGCGCCAAAGAAGCAAAGGGATTGACCATATTGCCGATGCCGGAATTCTGCATATAAACGCAGGCCGGTTTTCCGGAAGCCAGATATGCTCCGACGGCAAGTCCTGTCGCAGCGCCCTCGTTTGCCGTGACGTAATGCCTGAAATATTCGGGATGCAGCTGCAGTCCGTCGCAAAACTGCTTTAAGGTAGAATCCGGTACGCCCGCTATCACTTCAATTCCCAAATTCTTAATTTTTTCCAACAATTCCTGCGCTTTCATTAATTTGTTTCAACTCCTCCAAGGTATCGATCTCAACCAGTTGTCCTGCCTTTACCGGTTTGATTGTAAGCTTCAGCCTGTCCAGATTGCGGTTCACAATATCGTCCCAGAAAAGCTGATTGTTTTCTTCACACAGACAGGCTTCTTCTATAAATTGTTTTAACAGCTTTGCCTCTTTTTGACGAAAATAGGATATCCCCACCATGTTATAGGTGTCATATCCGCCTTTTCCGACCCGCACAATCCGGCCGTCTTTCATGTCAAATACCCAGTCCTGCGAATAACCGGCCTGCATCCGGCCGTAATAACAGGAACAAGGGATGTCATCGAAAAAAATCGAGGTATCCGCTACATACAAATCCGACTCGCAGATAAAACAGTTCCCTTTATCGAGAACCTCCGCAGCCGCACATAAAGAGGAAAGATTATTTTTTACGGCATAATCCGGATTAGACAACAGCCGCACCTGCGGATATTTTTCGGTCAGATACGCAAAACGCTCTCCCAGATAGCCCGTTACCACATAAATTTCCTGCACGGGCCTTTGCAGCAGTCCTTCAATAATCGTTTCGATCATGGGACGCCCCATTACCGGAACCAGCGGTTTGGGTATGGTATCGGTCAGCGGTTTCATTCTCGTACCCATGCCTGCCGCCATTAAGATTGCCAATTCTTTCATTCTGTTAACCTCGAAACATTCTTTATAATTCATCAATCAAACGGATAATATCTTTAAACGGCATCAGTCTGGCATCCGCTTCCAGCGCCCGGTGGTTTTTTAAAATCTGGGTAGCGGTCTCCTGCATGGCCGGAAATGCGCTGCGCGTTAACTGATTGGCGTAAATGACCAGATTTACTCCCGCCCGCGCCAGCTCCTCCTCGGTGATACTGTTAAAAGAAGTGGGAACCACCACAATCGGCGTATGCGTATTCTCTTCCCGGAACAGACGGCAAAATTCCAGAATTTCACCCGGGTCTTTTTTTCTGGAATGAATCATAATTCCGTCCGCCCCTGCTTCCACATAAGCGAAGGCTCTTGTCAGGGCGTCTTCCATGCCTCTTTCCAGAATCAGGCTTTCGATCCTTGCTATAATCATAAATTCTTCCGTGCGCAAAGCCTCTTTGCCCGCTCGGATTTTCTCCGTAAATCCCTCTATACTGTCCTGGGTCTGTTCCACTTCCGTTCCGAACAGCGAATTCTTTTTAAGTCCGGTTTTATCTTCTATAATTACGGCGGATACACCCATACGTTCCAGCGTCCGTACATTGTATACAAAATGTTCGATCAATCCGCCGGTATCGCCGTCCAGAATAATCGGTTTGGTCGTTACATCCATGACATCATCAATGGTTCGGATTCTGGAAGACATATCCACAAGTTCAATGTCCGGTTTTCCCTTTGCCGTGGAATCGCACAGACTGGAAATCCACATGGCGTCGAACTGGTCCAGTTCTCCTCCGGTTTCCACAACGGTTTTTTCGGCAATTAATCCCGTCAGCCCCGAATGTACCTCAAGTGCTTTAACAAGAGGACGCATTCCAAGAAGCTGGCGTAAGCGTTTTCTGCGGAATTCAGGCATTGCCAGCTTTTCCTTCATCCGGTCGTCGATTTTCTTTACTTCCCGGTTGTAGGTGTAGGGCACTTCCAAAAGCTCTCCCCCAAAACGCTCCAGGTTTTTTAAAACATTTTTACGGATGGCGTTTTCCGGGCCGTTGCGCCAGTTGTCCCCGTGAATGATATAGTCCGGCTGCAGTTTCTCCACTACCGAATCATACATAATATCTTCCTGCACCAGCACCTGATCGGCCAGACCGGTCTGTCTTACCATTTCCAGACGTTCTTCCAAGGGAATTGTAGGAAAACGGTTATACCGCACCATAGCCTCATCCGCCAGCACGCCGACAATAACCTGACCCTGTTTCCTTGCTTCCTTCAGAATATTCAGATGCCCTTCATGAATCATATCCGTACAAAAGCAGGTATATACTTTTTTCATTCTAACCCTCCTGTCTTACCGGAATCCGTATGTCAAAGGTTCCAAGCGCTTCCTCAAACACCTCGAAAAAAGCATCTATATCTTTCTTTTCAATAGCGCCCAGGGCACACAGCCGGAACATCCCCATGTTATCCACTTTTCCCGGATAAATGGTAAATCCCCTCTCATAGCAGTAATCGTGAATCTTTTCAAAATCCCAGTTTGGATCGTCGGGATACAGCGCAGCCGCCACAAGCCCTGCTGATATTTCCTGCGGAATATAAATCTGAAATCCAAGACGGGCCAGTCCGTTGTATATAGTTTGAAATACCTCGCTGTGTCTTGCCCACTTGGCCTCCTCTCCCTCGTCAAAATATTCCTTTAACGCCTGTCTCGCGGCGTAAATCACCTGGACAGGAGGGGTAAAATGCATTTCCCCATGCTTTTGAAAATAGTCGTACTGTAAATACAGATTGCAGTAATAAGAACGCGTGGGATATGCGGCGGACGCTTCAATTGCATCTTTTCTTCCGATAATGAAGGACAGGCCTGTCATCGCCATAATCCCCTTCTGGGCCGACGCCATACAGAAATCAATCTGATCTTTTTGCATATCGATGGGGCGCATTGCATAAGTGGAAGTGGTGTCCACCGCAAATAAGGCGTGATACCGGTGCGCCAAATCCCCGATCTCACGGATGGGGTTGAGAAGCCCCGTTCCCGTTTCATGATGGGTTGTATAGACAAGCGCAATCTCCGGTTCCTTTTGCAGTACTTCTTCTATTGCTTGTAAATCGGGCTGCCTGTCCAGGGGCAGTTTCAGGTTTATGTGATCCAAATGATAAAATTCGCAGATTTCTGCCGCACGGCTGCTGTAAGCGCCGTTATTGATTATCAGTATCTTTTTATTTTCCGGCAGCAGGGAATTCAGGCAGATATCCATGTTAATGGTACCGGACCCGCAAAAAAGCACGGCTGCATAGACAGCCGGATCGGCATGTACGATATTTAACAGTCCTGCTTCCAGTTCCCGCATTATTTTAACAAATTCTTTTTCTCTGGGACAGATATCCGGCACAACCTGGGCCATTTTAACGGTATCGGTCGTGGTTGCCGGTCCCGGATTCAATAAAACATTTCTTTTTACCATGGTCATTTCCTCCCATTCAGGTATATACGGCGTTATTTTTCTCTGTCAAGAAGCTGGCGGATTATATACTCCGCGCCTGCTTTTCCGCTGGTTCCTACGTTATAAATATAAAATTCCCGTAATTTTTTCATGGCTTCTTTCGTAAATTCCTGCCCGGTTAACAGTTTTTCCACCGTTTCCTTTAGTTTATCCTGTATTTTAAGCTCTTTTGTTTCGACGGATATTCCCACCTTGTCACGAAGCTCCAAATCCACAGGCAGGGTGGAAAGCTCCCTGTAATCAGGATTTATTACTTTCATGGGAGTGTTGATAAAAAGCACCGGCTTTAAGGTGGAAAAAGCATACTCAAAGGCAATACTGGACCAGTCCGTTACCAGAAGATCCGCCATATAAACCGTTTTGTTGGAAGAGAAATCTTTCTGAAAAGAGATGCCCCATGATTTATATTTTTCCGCCAGGGCGTCAATTTTTGCTTCAAAATGTCTCACATATTGAGGATGGGGGCGGACAATCACCTGGTATTCCAAATCTTTTAAGCCGTCCAGCAATAATTCAATGCAGGAATCCAGAATATTTTCTTTCTGCCAGGAAGGCGCGATCAGTATCGTCTTTTTCTGCCCTGCTGCCTTCTCCATTCGTTCATAGGCCTCCGCCATATTGTCGATCACGCCGGAGCCCCATTCTACAATTCGTTTCGCAGGCAGGGAAAACTTTTCTTCTCTCTCTTTAATTTCTTCTTTATTACGGATTCCTGATGCAAATATCGTGTCAAAATGATCCAGCGCATTCTTATGAAACGTGAGATTGGAGCTGTTTACATCATGGGGCACATAAATATATTCGATGTCCTTTTTTACATAGGAACGTTTAAGCTGAAAGTTCTCGAGATCCGGCGTAGTCATAATACACAGATTCGTCTCCAGCTTCATCATTAACACAATCAGTCTGTTTTCCCCTATATAATAAGGCTTAAACTGTTCTCCTTCCAAGGCGAAAACCTCGTCTTTTGGATCGCTTGTAATATAGTGGATTACGATGTTGGTTCTGCGTATAATTTCCTCAATAATATTTTTATAATATTTATAAAATCCGTTTTTCTCAGAATAAAATACGATTTTTTTCCGTCCGGCGGAAAAAAACTTTTTGTAATCCGCTTTTTCTTTTTTACGGAACGGATTGTTCCGGTCCTGCTTCTTTTTAGGCGCCATAAACTGCTTTGCCTGTCTTAATTCTTCTTTGCTTTTTTCCAGCGCCTCATAATCAATGTAATGTTTCGGATTAATCCAGATATTTAAAAGAACAAGCTGTAATACGGACAGCAGATTGCTGTAAATCCAGTATACGCCCACTCCCACCGAAACAAAAAAGCCAAGATAGAGGGAAAGTGCTACGGAAAAGATCATGGTGCCGTACTGGTTCAGCGCTCCCTGTTCCGACTGCAGAACATTGATTTTATTCTGCACAAAGCACATAAAAAAAGCCGACAGCGCCGCAAACACAGGAACCAGCAGGGAAATGCCAAGCGTCTGTATGGGCACCATCGTCAAATCGGTTCCGCGTTTTACCGCTTCCACAACGCCCATCAGCAGGGCCAGCTGCACAAACAGCGGAATTAAATCCGCAAAGGGGCTGTACTTTTCCCTTTTGAAAAGTTTGTACTGTTCTTCTGAAATCATTTCGGGATTCCCCATGTAAGAAGCCTTGATGTGGTTCATTTCAGGCTGCATACGCACGGTTTTAATGGAGTTTTTCTGTACCCAGACTGACAAAGGCAGCAAAAGCGCCTTGGATAAAAAGGTGAAAATGAATATGGCAGTCCAGTAATTATGGCAGACGGCATAGCAGGCGTTAATCAGCCAGACTAAGCCGTCTACAATTCCGTTTATAATAACGCTCATACTGTTATTTCTCCACGTCTTTTAATTCAATTTTATCTTCTTTTTCTTCTTCCTTTTTCTTTCCTTTAAATAACGCAAAAATTTTGTGCCGGAAAATGGTGAAAGCGGCGCCTAATGCAATCAGAACTCCCGCCACGCCCTGAATAATGTAGGTGACGGCCGAAGGATCGATGTAGGCGTGAACCGGCAGCGTAAACAATGCGAAAAAGCAGTTAAAAAAGTAAAGAAATGCGATTGTTTTTCCAAAAATTTTTTTCATATTTATACCCATGCCTTTCCCACATGAGCCCTTCCCATGTGGGAAAGGCCTAAATACGTCAGGTTGAAAGCGTTTTTCTTTCAACCTTATACCCATCTTTCTGTTTCGTTTCATTTAAAAATAAGAATCCACAACAGGCACTACCTTTGTGGGGCCGGTTTCGGTCTGTTTTAACAGAGCTTCGATACCGCCCGTATAGGAATATCCGTAGTATACGTTGGATTCACCGTTCTTATCACCGGTGTAACAGGGCACCGTAGGATAAGCCCCATCGTACATCCGCAGCCAGACGGTTCTCTCCCGCTGTTCTCCCGCCGCAAAATCATGCACGGACTGTCCGAATTCCGACTGATCGCCGCCTGCCGCTTCCGCAATGGTAGGCAGAAATTCCAAAAAGGACACAGGCGCATCGGTTACCGGTGAAACTTCATGGGTTTCGCCCGGCTCTTTCATATAGAAAATGACCTGGGAATCATAGGGGCCGCCGTGGTCGGCCGTGATAATAATCGTTGCATCCTCATAAACGCCCAGAGCTTTCAGCTGATTCAGATATTCTTCCACAATCACCATGCATCCTTTGGCCGTCTCTTCCAGGGTGGAATCCTCCTTATAATGCCCTGCCTCATCCGTCGTATAAAGATGCGGGCCCATCAGATGCTGTACTATATAGTAATTGGAAGACTTGTCCGCAGTCAGGCCCTTTTCCAGAAGCGTCTCATAAAACTCATGGTTATTATGGTGGATCTTGTTTTCCTTTACTGATACGATATCGGCGTACTCATCTATGTTAGCATAAAAATACGGCTTTATCAAATCCGGAAACATACGGTAACCGGACATTTTGGTAAGCGTTTTGAAAAGAAGTTTATAAAAAATATCTATATCCTGGGCAGAATTCACCACATTGGATAAACGGCCGCTTAACAGCTCCGGATCGTTCAGACCGCACAGAATATTGGCATCCGGCGTGTACACATTCGCCTTATAATTCCTGTCACGAAGCATGTTGTAAAAGCTTTCTGTCTTCCGGCTGTTCCAGATCTGCTGGCACCATTCGTTAATCGTACAGGACATATCCACCTCATTGCCGGTCAGCATATGGGGCAGGGAGGGAAAGGTTCCGAAATAGGTACAGTCCATATTGCTGTAATAAGTAAAGTCATGTAAAAAATCCGTCGCTCCCGGATAGGCCGATTCCAGAGGCTCAAGGTACTGGTTGCTGAAATAATCAAGAATCAGTACAATCACATTCTGATCCGCCGATACGGTAAACTGATCCTCTCCGGAAAGATGGTATCCGCCTTCCGGGTATAGATACGCGTCTTCTTTCGCAGTTACGATCAGGGAAACCAGCGCCGTCGCCTGGATGCAAAGCAAAAATGCGGATAACGCGGCAACGGCTTTTTTCCACAGATCTTTTTTCCAAAAAGCCGCAGCCAGGACGCAGGTAATTACGATCAGCCAGATTATCAGGTTAACGGCCGATTGCGCAAAGCCTGTCTTATAGCCTTCCGGATTCACTCCCAGCAGATCCAGGTTTTTATTCAGGAACATTACCTGCAGGTATCCGGCCACGGAAATTCCAAATATGAGGGACGCTAAGATTCTGTAAAGCATGTCCGGCAAAAAGGAAATTAAAACGGTAAGAATAACCGCACCGATTACGGCAAACGCCGCCATATAACCGGCAAATTCTCCGTATACAAATTCAAATTCCGTTACGTTCGCGAAAAAGATCTCGGCCGGGCCGAAAATCAGCAGCATAAAAGTAAATAGGAAACTGACCAGGAAGGCTGTACCGATTTTTTTTAATATATATTTTTTCATTGACACAGAAGTCCTCTCCATCCTGTTTTTATCAAACTATTTATACAATACTATAAATCAGTGGGTTTTGCAATTGGTAACTTGGCTAACGTGCAAAAGGATTTAGGGCGGCAGCATCCGGAAATATTGCTGTCGCCCATTTTATTTGTGTTTTATAGTATGAACATAGTATTTTTATTCAACGGTAACCGAATCGCTTTTTCGCTGAACAGAATATTGGTCCTGGGGATCTTTTGTAAACAACAAAGCGTTGTATTCTCCAGGAGCATCAATGTCATAGTAAGAAACCTTATCCGCCGTATAAACAGTGTCAATTTTTAAGCCGTCATGATAAATATACCATACATATGAAAACTCTTCGTCGGCTAATCGCTTTCCCGTAACACATTGTAATGTTAAATGTTTATTTTCCGGCGAAAAAGTTATTTCGGCTGCTATTGGCGCATCAAAATTAACTACCATTACGCCGTCTATAATCTTGATCGAACCATCTTCGGGATAAATATTCATCTCTAAGTAGTCGGAAGAATGCAGTATATTTGACCTTGTGGCTGAATCGACTACTGAAAATTCAAATCCAAATAAATTTTTTGATATTGCAACCGGCTTAAAATTGCTATTGCTCCAAGAACCAAGACCAATATATCCGGCAAATCCCTGGTCATACCCCGGCAAGATTACAGGGGAAAATTCATCGTTATTTTTTCTCTTGTCTTCAGCAAAGGAATCTGATGAAGCAATTATAAAAGGCATATCGCTTCGGTAACCCTCTGTCTCTTCGACTCTGGACAAAATACGATTCCATAAATAAGCGCTTCTTTCAGTAATTACTTCCGCCTTTAAATAGTAAACATTGTCAATATAGTAAAAATTAGCAATTATTAAAATACACGCAATACTTACACCCCATTGGACAATTGCCGCCCTGCTGACATAATCCTCAAACCACCGGAGTAACCACAAAAACACGAAAGCAAACTGATATATATTCATAGCGCTGGCATTGGCCTGGGGAACGACAAAATCAAATAAATTAAAAGCTACAGGTGCGGCAGCTATAAGCATTAATATAATAAATATGCGTGCATATTCTCTTTTTTTATAGAGTTGCACCAATATATAAGCCAGACATAATAATCCTAAAATTGCAAACGCCAGGTAGCTTAGCTTTGCCGCACCGGAAGCATAAAAAAATGCCTCGCCTTTAAAGAAATCGAAAAAATGTGCGTATGTCCTCTTTAAGAGAGTCGGAATAGAACTGATGGGAATTTTTCCTATTTCACTCATTCCTTTATATGCAGACAACTCCTGCCGGGTAATATACAAGGATATTTTCATTCCTGCAAAATAGACTATTACTCCTAATACTCCCATTATCAAAAAGCGCAGCGCATATAAAAAACATTTTTTTAACGGCTTGCCTGAAATAACAATCATAAATAACATACAAAAGCACAGACTGACACTGACTGCGATACCTGACTGATATCCGCCTCCACAAATTCCCAGAAATACTGCACCCGGAAGGAATCCATATTTATATTTTGAAGTGAGATAAACAGCTAATACAGCTTCAAACAATGTAAAGCAATAGACCTGAACCAAAAACATATATCCAAACATATAAGACAGGGAAGGAAATACAACACATATTGCTGCCGCGAAAAAGGCCAGCGCCGACGAAGAAAAGTTCATGAGTTTTACAGCCATAAAAGCGGTAACCGGTAGTAAAATGCATACAATGAGAAACCTTACGCTTGGACTCATAAAATTAATTATGACTTCACTCCATCTGCCCAAAGGAATATGGCGGATGTAATATGCCGTATATCCCAACATATCTTCATTAATAATACGTTGTGTAAACATATAGTAATGAGTAAACAGGCATATAATAACCAAACCAACTAAAGTCACAATATCCTTTTTTGACAAACGCCGATATGCCTTATGAACAAAAGTGTCAGGGGTAATCATCCTATTATCCTCTTTTCTGCCTTTTATTTTGCAAAAGCCTGCATGCAAATGATACATTTTAAGTAATAATGTTTTATAAAACTGGCAGCGAAAAAGGAGACTAATTATGAAAACACAGCCTATCAGAAACACATCCGACATACAGCGGTTAAAAGAGTATTTTATTAACCGACATGAATGGAGAGATTATACATTGTTTGTATTGGGCATTAATACGGCGTTGAGAATTGGAGATATTATTTCATTAAAATGGAAAGATGTTTATGATTTTAAGGAAAATAAATATAAAAAACATATTTACATTGTTGAACAGAAAACAAAAAAGATGGCTGCACCGGCTCTAAATAACAATACCATAGCATGTCTGAACCTTCTTCGTGAAAAACTTGAACAAGTACAGCCAATACAGCCGGAAGAATATATTTTAAAAAGCCGGAAAGGCAATAATTCTCCTATTGGACGCAACCGAGCGTATACCGTAATTAAACGAGCTTCCGATATGTTGGGGATAGAAGGAAATATCAGCTGTCATTCACTTCGTAAAACTTTCGGTTATCATGCATGGAAGCAAGGCATACCGCCGGCGCTGATTATGGATTTATTTAATCATTCATCAATTGAAATCACAAAGCGTTATCTTTCCATAGATCAGGACGAACGTGACAGTGTCTATCTTAGTATAGAGTTATAAAAAGGTATAGACAAATAATTCAGAATGTGTGAAAATAAGTAATATTTAAATAACATTATTACTTAAAATGTATCATTCTTCGCGATATCGCTGCGTAAGGAGATACAACAAATCTGTCACAAAGAAAGTATATACATGAAAGTACTGGTTATAATTCCTGTTTTTAATGAGGAAGCTGCCCGTCAACCTTGGCATAGGCGGCGGCGTCCAGACAGGTTATTTATATGCCATGGAAAACGGGTACGATATAGCCGTTCAGTCGGCATGATCCTTCCTATATCCAGGCGCTTCTTCAGCCAATCACACAAGGTGAGGCTGATTTTGTAATTGGATCACGCTTTTTGATGACTGAATGGTTTAAGTCCTCCCCGATCAGACAATTGGGAATCCGTTTTCTAAACACACTTATTTATATCTGCTGCCATACAAGCGTAAAAGATGTCAAGAGAGGGTAGCTATGCTTATAATAAAAAGCCACCATATCAAAGATTCGTTTACTCTTTGATACGACGGCTTCATAAATCTGTCTTATCCAATTTTACATAAGTTTCATGAAGCTTCCCGTTATTTTCCTATACATTCGTGTTATAATTCTTAAAAAAGTCTCCGCACCAAACCCTGCAAGTAAAATTATAACGGTCATCCCTTGATACCGATATCTCGGCTGCATTTCGGTCAGCATTATAAATAACATCCATCCTAACGGAATATACATTAACATATACATAAGATTATCATCCTTATAGGTTAATAAAATCCTGATAATACCTATGAAAGAAAAAAACCATATCACCAAAACAAAAAGAGAATCGGCATCTGCAATATCCTCTACTATATAACGAATCGATTGCTGCTGCGTTTCATATTCTGCCTTTAAAATAATTTCATTTGTTTTTTCTATTTTTTCTGTCAGATTTTTTTGTATCCCACTTTGATAAAAGGAAAAATAATTATCGCCGCCAAACCATGCGCGCCTGTTCTTCTGAAGTATTAAATCCAATGTTCCGCGCCCGCCTGCCGCTTTTATCCGTTCCGCTATCAAATCGAAGCATACCCCCGCTCTCTCTTCCTTCGGAAAAGATAATATATATTTCCCATCTTCCGCATTATAAGATCCTCCGTATTCAAAATTAAATCCGAGTACGAATTTACCCAATAATGGAAAGTCATCCTTACTTGTATAATATCCGCTGCTTTTAATAATCGTTATTGTACTTCCATAGATACAGCAATATAATATGAGTAATGCCACCGTTAAGGAAAAAACCCCTGTAAACCTTTTTATATCTTTCCATAATTCTTTAAAAAAAACCGATGGTTTTGCTAAAAATATTCCCAATTCTTGAATGAACATATATGCTCCGAATGCACATAATACAATAAGAGCCGACGGATGATAGTAATTACTTGCTACCAAGCAGACTGCGCTTATAATAATATCCAAAACTCTTCTTCTGATCTTTTCCTCTTTTAATCCGTTAAAGAAAAAATAAACGCACAGCAAAATAAAAAACGCTGCTCCATGATGATTAGTCGTAACCTGTGACGCCAATATATTACATGGATAAAAAGTATAAAAAACCGCTCCGATCAGAGACGCTTTTTCACTGACTCTTTTTCCTGTAACAAATATCATAAGACAAATCCCTGAAGTATATAACGCGTTTAAAATCTGCATTCCCAATAAAGTAGGCGATAGTATGCGCAACATGAAACCGTTCAAAACAGCCTGTCCCGCAAAAGAGGGCAGTCCATAACTTTCCAGCGCTTTATATGCCCCTCCTGCAAAACCATGCTGTGCAAAATGACATGCTCCCAGAAAATAATTATTAAAATCACTGGTTGGAACATACTCTTCACTTAAAAACAGACAGATGAGCCTGACCCCCAGCGCTATCATAAATATTACAAGCCCTTTCTTTGCGTCAGACCACTTATGAAATACTTTTCTGAAAAATAATCCTTCGCAAATCACTGCCAAAATAACAACTAATTCCAGCAATCTCACATATCTTTGATTTGCCGCAAATATTTCTATTAATTCACCTTTCATTGTGAACAACGTCATCAGAATAATTCCTATCCATACCCCAAAAATAATTTTAGAAAAACCATTTCTGGAAATTAATTTTTTATTCATGATTTTGCACCTCTTACTATGGTAATATATAAAACATGTTATAAATGATACATTTTGAAGTAGAATGTATTTTATCACTTACACATTTTCACATATTCCGAATCATTTGTCTACACTTTTTTACAACTCTACTTTCAAAGCATGTATGAAAAAATATATGCAAAAATTCAATGCGCTGGGTCTTTCTGTAGATTTAATGAGACAGAATATGACGCAATATGGATTTATAAGCACGGCGGAAAGTGTTACGATCACAAATACGTCTAATGAATTTACTGCAGACTGGCAGAATGCCTTATTTGGCTATGGCCTGATTTTTCTAACGCACTATTTAATCCGTTTTTGCAAAGAGCAATCGGACCGTATGTTTTTGGCAATGTTGACTTATTATTTAATCAGTATTATGTTTAAGCCCACAATCGGGCTTATATTATTTTTTTCTCCGTGGTGGATTCGAAATTATGCGGCGCTTGGCGAAATAGTTCCCGATATACCGGTATGGATTAGTTTTAACGCCGTTTATTATGCTGTTATCAGCAAAATGTATTGTCATTGTCTTATCTTTAATGGGCAAAGGCATTAATAAGTTTTTGGGTAGTCCCAGAAAAACAAATAATTTCTGAATACAAAAAAAACATCTTCAGCAGCTTTTTGACTGCTGAAGATGTTTTTTTATCCTTCATAGATCAACGCTATTTCCTGATCAATCGTAAACTCGGGCGCACTCTGTATACGTACTCTCTTTGCCGCATTTTCTGACATTTGCAGAAACAACTGCTCATCCTGAATCACTCTTTCAATTCCTGCCGCCATTGCCTTGTAATCTTCTGCCGGAGCTAATATTGCGCATGTTTCGTCTGTAAACTCCGGAATTGCCGTTACTGCATTGGTTACAGGTATCAGTCCGCCAGCCATTGCCTCATCCCTCGAAACGCCTTGCGCATCCATACGGGTCGGCGTTAAAAAGATTCCATATTCCCTATGAAGCGCAGCAATCTCATCCTGACGCAGGAACCGCTTTTCGATTATAACATTTTTATATTTTTGAAGCGGCTTTAATGTACTTTCAAATAATTCCCCGTTTCCAATCAATCTAAATTCCAGTTCTTCAAAATATGGTTTTTTTGCCAATTCCAATATACACTTAACCGTCAAATCATTGGCATACTTGTCGCTGGCGTAAGGTCTGATAGACAGTAACTTTTTCCTTTGTTCCGCCGGCTTGGGGATATACCGGAATAAATTCGTATCAATGCAGTTATGTATAATGCTATACCGTTTTTTGTCCAAGGTAATTTTATTATCCTCAAATATTTCATTCGCAAAATACTGCGAAACAACAATAAAATGCAGCTTTGGATAATGAGCCAATTCTGAAAAAATACCGGACCAGAAATTCATTCTTACCTCAGACTCTTTTTTTGCCTTTTCCAGTTGTTCTTTATTATGATAATTGTATTCTCTTCTCCACCAGGGCTGTATTTCAGAACCATGCAGCCATACGTAAATTCTGACCTTATCTGCATAATCCTTGAGCACATTCCACATCATTTCATCCAGAAAATGAACGCATACCGCATGAATCTTTCCGCTTTCCATCACTGACGACAGCATCCGCGTCGAGCCGTCCACTATATTGACGCCCTCAAATTCACGGTAAGCTTCTTCAACAAACGGATTCATCCTCATAACATCACATAACCTGCCCGCTTCCTTATAACATGTGACTCTTTTATGTACAAACATATTACGGTATAACGATTCTGGTGTAGGATACTGATTACTCAACACGAGTACTCCCGTTCTCGCTAAAAAGCAGCCTTTTTGATCTGCATCACATGCACTGTTTCCCAGAATAACGCCGTGCACCACCAAAGTTCCCTTCCCCTTCGGCCGAAAACCAATTTGTATGCTGCTTGTTCCCTCCGGAATTTCAATCGCTGTGCTTATATTTAATTTGGGAAACTGCGTTCCGGTTTTTTCACCTTTTTCATTGTAACAAATACAGACACAAACACAGTCCAAAACGCCTTCCGCACGTACCTTTACATCCATTTTTCCATCTTCTACAACTCTCAGAATCGGATACTTCTTCGCACAGTAGTGATATTCATGAATCCCCTCTTCTAAGCAGGCATCTATTTTTAAATCGCTTCCCGTCATTTCAAATTTAACTTTCGCTGAAGAACGAATACACTCATATAGTTCTTTTGCCGATATTATAATGGTCTTATCTTCATCCCAATCAACAGGCTGAATACTTTCTGCCACTTTTTCAATTTTTTCCAATGCCAGACCCTGGTCATAAATTACCAGATCGTCCACGGCTTCACAAAATCCCTGTGTATATGCCTCGCAGTAATTAAAAGCATCAACCGCCAAAAGGCTTCCTGTGTCATAAATTCTGTCCGCTTCCGAACACTCCCATAATGATTCTTTTTCCAGACTGCTCCCGGAAACAACAGAACGACGCGCAATGAGACGGGAAACAGCAGTGTAGGGCTTTCCTTCTGAAACCTTGTTAAATTCCCCGTTCTGCTGTGAATAATAATCGGCTTTTCCAATTACGTCATAGCTGCCATACCGCAGTGTAAGGGCCAGATCCAATAAATAATTTTTGCCGTAATAATCATCACTGCAAATACAGGCATAATAATCAACACCTTCCTCGTCCCGGCACAGCTTTTCCCTCGCTTCCTGAGGGGTCAAATATATAATGCCTTGTTCTTCATCTTTCCTGCTGTTTCCAATCAGATAAAGTACCTTATCATCATAGCTTTGCTTCAAATATATACTGCGCAGATAAGAAAGCTCTTCATCACTCTGATATCTGGCTACCATAGCGATTACAGGTAGCGGACGCTTCAGGCTGACTCCAAAAACCTTCTGCACAATAAAATCCAGCCTGTCCTCATACAAATGCTCCGCTAACACTTTTCTTAATCCGGCCAGACGATATTTATCTGCCGTTACCGAATCCGCACAATATACGGCAAGATTTTTTTCCAGAGTCTGCTTATCGTCCGTACAAATTGTCAAATCTCCAAAATAATTTTTCATTCCCCGGGAATAATTGCCCACCGTGATTGTATTGGAGGCCAGCATTTCAAAAGCTCGTCTTGCAAACATGGTCTGAGACTGCTGCACGGAGTTCATATTAACGCCGTATACATATCCCTTATAAGCCACATCGATCCGGCTGGACGGCAGGCTGCCCAGAATACAGGGATTATATCTTTCCGGAAACGCATGCTCCGGTCTCGCATTCCCATAATTTCTGTCATAAATATCGAAGCCTTTTGTCTTCAAAAACACTTCCGCAAACTTATCAAATACCTCCGCCCTGTGCGGATATCTATGGTAATAAGCTCCGGCAAAACAGAATTTATCCTTACGATCATATTTTTCCAGCGGGTTATGGAGTCTGGGCTGCGCCGCGAAATGAAGATGATACACCTGGTCATGTCCCAGTTCTGTTTTATAACGCTGCACACAGTCAATATCCGTAGTAAACACATAATCGGCAAGAGCCGCGGTTGTCATAAACTGCGACGTATAAATGGGATCTTCCTTATTCCAGAATATAACCGGAATATTCTTGTCGTGACAATAGCTTGTCAGTTCATACATTTCTTTACTGCTTCTGTCAACCTTGCGGTACCAGAGTTCATCCTTCCCCTTCCAAGCGGATTCTATAAAAAGAAGCTCCGGCTGAAATTCTGTAATCTCCTGTTTCCAGTGTTCCGGCGTTAATTCCAGCAGCTGACATTCAGGGCGGTAACTCTCCAGTGTAAACTGATCCATGATAGCCGCTACACGCAGTTCTTTCAAGGTTTTGGCCTGGAGCTTAAACATACCGGAAGCAGACTTTCCCAGACTCTCCAGCATATCCGCATCTTCCGTTCTTCCCAGCTTCCGCAGAAATGCGCTTGTATTCTGTCTTCTTTTCTTAATCAACTCTATCTGTCTGTCTAATTCGTCTATAATTCCCATAACTTTTTATCTCCCACGCTGTTCACTTTGTCAGTCTACGTTTTATCTTTTTAAGAAAATTATAACATTTCATAGCCAGCTTTCCATACCAGGTATTATAAATCACGCTCAACTTTTGTTTATAGCTTTCATTTTCCGCATGTAAAAGCTGAATTTCCGTCTGCTGTTTCTGAATCGTTCTTTTCGCTTTCTGCATAACCAGCATCTGTTGATGCTCCGCTTTAACCAAATCAATCAGTTTGTTCTGATCATTCTCGCGCCATTGTTTTAATCGTTCATAAGCATCTCTGGAACCCGACAATTTTTCTTCCCGATCCCTTATAACCGTTTTGAGCTGGTCCGTCTGCTGCTGCAGCAACTCTATTTTCTTCAGGCTGCTTTCATGCCATCCCTTCAAACGATTATAATTATCGGTCAGCTCCTCTGTCTTTTTCTGTTCGCTGCTATACCAGTCTTTGACACGGTCATACGCTTCACAGGATTCTTTATATCTCCGGTTGACATTTTCCAGACTTGCTGCTAATTCTGTAATTCTTGCATCCAACTCCCGGTGCAGCTCCAAAAAAGCCGTCTCTTCCTCTGCAAACGCCGCTTTATTTAAATCAATAGACTGCCCTGTTTTTCCTGCGACGCATCCCAGCCACTTACCCCCGTAAAAAACGGAGCTGACAGTAAAAACTTTCCCTACCAGTTCAACAAGCGATCCAAGATAAAAGGTATATACATGATCCGGATGATCGCAAAAACTGAAAGGAACCGTTATAACAAGCAGTCCGTCTTCTTTCAGAAACTGTTCCGCATACCGAAGAAATTCCTCCGCATTTTCCAGATGCTCAAGAACCTCCGTCAGGATCAGTGCGTCGTATTTCTCTTTCTCGTTATAATTCATAAAATCCTGATTTATAAACCTGACCCTGTCCGAAATCGCACTATATTCTCTGTGCAACAGCTCATTTGCAAAATCACAGTTCTCCTTCTGAATTTCAATGCCGGTTACTTTCGCGCCCTGCTGTGCACATAAAATCGACGCAATACCCTGAGAACAGCCTATATCCAATACAGTTTCCCGATCACCGACCTGCTGCAGAATCCAATCCATCCGTTCTATTGTCTGCTGCCTGAACTTTTCTCCCATTTCACCCATGTAAGCTTCATATATCCGATCGTTATTTGCCATTTCCCAAATCCTTTCACTTTCATTGCAAAATCTGCACTACAAATACTTTTCCTGATAAAACTGCAGTGTCGGTTCAAAACGGGATCTTTCCTCATTTGTTAATCCATTAAATTCCCTGGCAAACCAACAATAAGGATTAATTATTTTTTCCGGCTTTTCAATTCCCAGCGTTTTTCCTTTATGAAGCCACATGACCCTGTCGCAGAAATCATTCATCTGCGTCACCGCATGGCTGACAAACACGATTGTCTTCCCGTTTTCTTTAAATTCATTCATCTTGTTCATGCACTTATCCGTAAAGCTGTTATCACCCACGGCAAGCGCCTCGTCTATAATCAGTATATCCGGGTTCATGTGAACGGAAACCGCAAAGCCTAATCTTGACTTCATACCGCTGGAATAAGTGCGCAGCGGCATATGAATGTGCTCTCCGATATCTGCAAATTTTATAATATCCGGCGTCATTTCCGCAATTTCCGCCTTGCTGAATCCTAATAAAATCCCTTTATACTTAATATTCTCCATTCCGGTCAGATAATTATCTAATCCGGCGGAAGCAGCCATCATGCTTACTTCGCCGTCAACCTCAAGCGTCCCACCGTCCGGGTATGTAATACCGGCAATAATAGAAGATAACGTCGATTTGCCTGAACCGTTTAATCCTATGATTCCAAGGATCTCTCCTTTGTGCAGTTCAAGATCTATCCCGTTAAGCGCCGTAAACTCTTCCGGATGGTAGTAAGGCAGCAAAAGCCCTTTTAATCTGTCATAATTGCCTTTATACATAGGATATTTTTTTACTATTTTATTACACTTTACAGCCAAGCCCAAATTCATACCGCACTCCTAAATTAAATCCATAAATTTCTTTCTAAATTTCATATGAACGGAAGATCCAAGTAAAAATAAAATAATCGTCAAAAGCCAGAACCCTTTTGCCGTATCAATCGTTTCGGAAATGGATACTCCGTAAAGAATAGCGTTACGATATCCCTGCAGCACATAAGCAAAGGGATTCCATTTAAAGAATCCCTGCACCGCTTGCGGCAGGTTTCCCTGATCCCAGACTATTGGTGAAATATAAAACAACAACCTGATTACCGCCGTCAAAATTTTCTGAAAATCTTTAAACACAACGGTAATTGCCGACGAAAACAGGCTCCATCCTATTAAGAAACACACGATACAAAAAGTATAATAAGGGAGCTGATATACTTTGTCACTAACCGTATTGCCGCTGCAAAAAATGATAACAAAAACCACTACCATTGACCAGATATGGGTAATCAATCCCGAAAAAACGGTCTTTATGGGAACAATGGCCAAAGGCAGATACACTTTTTTGAGAACGCCGCTGTAACCAAATATGGACATAGCTCCCTGCTGAAGCGCCGCACTGATATAAAACCACGGAATAATCCCCACAATCATCCAGATAATATAAGGATATCCCGCTCTGGGAGGATTCACCTGAAGTCCTATTGAAAAAACAAACCAATATACCAGTATCTGAAGCGCCGGATTAAAAAAGTTCCATAAAAATCCAAAAACAGTTCCATTATTCTGCGCTTTCGACTCATAATTGGCAAGCCGTACCATTCTGACCCGGTTGTCCCAATTTTCCTTAACAACAGTTTTTACAGCAGAAAACATTTATTTCTCATCCTTTTCTTTCATCCAATTTATAATGGCCCCGGCAATTCTCTCACTGGCATGTCCGTCTCCATAAGGATTAACCGCTTTTGCCATCTTCCGATATGTCTCCTCATTGTGCAGCAATTCACTGGCGACTGCGTAAATATGTTCTTCATTGACGCCCGCCATGGCAACGGTTCCCGCTTCTACCGCCTCCGGCCGCTCCGTCTCCGTACGCAGCACCAATACCGGAAGTCCGAAATGAGGCCCTTCCTCCTGCAATCCTCCTGAATCCGTCATCAGCATATAACTTCTGGCCATTGCGTTATGCATGTCCTCCACATCTACAGGATCGATTAAATAGATTCTTTCCGTATCCGCTAATATGCCAAATACCGTATCACGTACCGCAGGATTCAGGTGCACCGGATAAATTACCTGTACATCCGGATTGTCCGTAACAATTCTTTTTACCGCCCTGCAAATATTTTCAAGCGGCTCTCCCAGGTTTTCCCGCCGGTGCGCAGTCATCAGAATCGTTCTCATTCCCTCCAGAGGCACCGTTTGGAGAACTTCGTTTTTGTACCGATAATCCGCTTTTACCGTGTACTGAAAAGCATCGATAACCGTATTGCCCGTTACAAATACATTGTCATGTATATTTTCATTGTTGAGATTGCGCTTATTATTCTCTGTGGGTGCAAAATAAAGCTCCGCAATCTGAGATATAACTTTTCTGTTCATTTCTTCAGGATACGGCGAATATATGTCAAAGGTCCGAAGCCCCGCCTCCACATGACCGACCGGAATCTTCTGGTAAAATGCTGCCAGGGCAGCCGAAGACGAGGTGGTCGTGTCACCGTGCACCAATACCAGATCCGGCCGGATCTTCGGCAATAAATCTTCAAGGCCGTGCAGTACCCCCGTCGTAATCGTCGTCAATGTCTGTCTGTCCTTCATAAGCTGCAGATCATAATCCGGCTTTATATCAAATATTTCCAATACCTGATCCAGCATCTGCCTGTGCTGTCCCGTTACACAGACAATACTCTCAATTTCTTCATACTTCTGCAGTTCTCTGACAAGCGGACACATTTTAATCGCTTCCGGCCTGGTTCCGAAAATACTCAATACCTTTATACGTCTCATATTCAATCCTTCTTTATTAATTCTTTTTAAATTTATATAAGTTGCCGTAATTTATAATTTCAAGTCCGGAATCCTGCTGCCTTTTAATAATATTTCTGGTATCAAACAGTTTCGGAGTTCTCATTAATCCGGCAATATATTTATGATCCAGGTTTTTGTACTCATTATGATCCGTCAGGATCAGAACAAGATCCGCGTCCGTTACGGCGCTCTCCAGTTCCACACATCCGGCGTTTTCCACATGGGGATCATAAACTTCAACAGAAATTCCTTTATTTTTCAAAATATTAATAATGGAAACAGCCGGCGACTCGCGCACATCGTCTATATTGCCTTTATAGCTCATGCCAAAGGCTGCAACTTTGGGAGATACAATACCCTCCAAAAGCATTTGAACCTTATCCGCCACATACTCCGGCATACTGCAGTTGGTCTGTCTGGATAAGGCAATAAGCCTGGCCGTTTCAGGCGCCTTCGCGCAGATGAAGTAAGGATCTATAGCCAGGCAATGCCCGCCTACTCCCGGTCCGGGCTGATGCAGATTTACTCTTGGATGCTTATTGGCCATCTTAATAACATCAAGACAGTTAATATCCAGTTCATAGCAAATCTTTGCAAGTTCGTTTGCCAGCGCAATATTCACATCTCTGAACGTATTTTCCATACACTTGGAAAGTTCTGCCGTCTTTGCCTCCGTCTTAATAATCTCGCCTTCCACGAAAATTCCGTATATCTCGGCGGCATGCTCTGTACACGCTTCCGTAATGCCGCCTACAATGCGGTTATTATAACGCAGTTCGTTCAGAATTTTACCCGGCAATACTCTCTCGGGGCAGTGGGCCAGATATATATCCTTACCGATTACATATCCCGCGTCTTCAATAATCGGCTTTACAAAATCATCCATGGATTTGGGAGCGATCGTAGATTCTACGATAACCGTATTTCCTTTTTGAAGATAGGGAAGTATTTCTTTTACACCTTCCAGCACATAAGTTAAATCACAGCTTCTGTACTCGTCTTCCAGATTTGGCGTAGGTACGGCAATAATAAATGCGTCCGCCTGCTCCGGTAAAAGGGAAGCTCTGAAATTTCCTTTTGCAACCTGTTTTTTAATGATTTCACCTAATCCGGGCTCTTCAATATGAATAACGCCCTGGTTTAATTTATTAACTACTTTTTCCGATATATCGACACCCACCACTTCACATCCGTATTCTGAAAACATGGCCGCCGTAGGAAGTCCGATATAGCCTAATCCGATTATGCATATTTTTTTCTTCATTTTTCTCCTCTGCTTTCTACACCTGTTGTGTTATTCATCTATGATCTGTCTGTAAATATCATTTTGATAATCCCTTGCATACCGGCTGATATCCTGTTCAAAAGAAGATTCCCGGATAAGCTTTCCTTCTTTTTTGCGATTCGCCAGTTCAAGTATTTTTTTGCGGAGGCTGTCCGTATGGTTCTGGCAAACATCCCCTAAATGATATTTGTTGACAAATTCTGCCATTAAACTGTTTTCTTTTCCTATATGGAGAATCGTTCTGCCGCTCCGCATATAATCATAAAACTTTCCGGAAATCAGATACTCTCCGGATCTGTCTTCGGTATCATGTATACTGATTAATACGTCGCTTTGCTGCATGTGCCAAAAAGACTTCTGCTGCGTCACCTCTCCGATATAGTGTATATTGCCTTCCACTATTTCTTTTTGTATCTTTGATATACCGACCAGATATAGTTCCACGTCCGGAAGTTCTCTGACCGCCGCAATGAGATTCGCCGGATTTCTGTAATTGTTCTTCTTATTGTTCAGGCTCATACTGCCTGTATAAGTTAAAATCAGTTTTTCGGAAACGGGGCCTTTGTCCTGTACCGGCATTTTCCTTTTTTCAAATTCTTCCCACGCCTGCTCTGAATAACCGTTATAAACAGTATAAATTTTGTGCGGAGCAATCCCCATTTCCTTTATCATATCGATTCGGAATTTTTCGGAAAATCCTACCACTTTATCTGCAAATCCAAGGTAATACCGTTCCCGGTAATATGCGGGATTTTTCTTATGCATCCATAAATACCACGGATCCCTGTAATCATAAAATAACCGGACATGTCCGCATGCTTTTTTAATCCGTTTTCCCAGCTGCATAAATGTAAAACCGGGCATACTGATAATCACTTTTTGAACGCCTTCTTTATCAATATACCTGCATATTTCATTTCTGTTCTTCCTGATCCACATATTCTTTTTATTTACTTCAATAAAATCAGGTTCTCCATAAAACCATTCGCTGCATTTATTTAATATATTTGAAATATGCCGTTTTACCGATTTCCATTTTCCGTTCCGGGGCAGCGGCCCCGATGCGCCGCCGCCCCCCGCTTTCTTTATCGGACTTCCCAAATACAGATTTTTATATTTCTTCTGTCGGATTTCCAGGTTCTTTTTATCGACGTCATAGGATGGAGAAATAACCGTAATCTGCCAGCCCCATTCCGCTAAATAATTGGCCAGATAATACATTCTCTGTGTTTCGCCCCACAAATTCATATCCGGCCACATGGAAGGACATATTATAATAAGTTTTTTATTTTTCATGCCATCCCGCCTTATATATTTCATCCTGTTTCAGTACTAGATTATATACTATTTTAACGCTGTATACAAGCCTTTACCTTCTGATCAACGGCCTGCTGGCAATCGTATACCTGCCGGTTTTGCTCCCTGCAAACAGATCCGTTCCGTATATTACGACTTTGGCTTTCCCTTTCTTTTTATTATTCTGCCATGAATCGCTGCGGAATACATAATCTCTGTTTTCCTTAAGAAGCACCGTATCTCCTTTTTTCAGGATAATACCGGAACCGTCTGCGGCTCCAATTACCTTTTTGTTCCTTACATCATACTTTTCATAGGATAGTCTGTTAAATAATTCGGCCTCTTTGTCATTTTTGATTTTGTAGGTTACCGTAATTTCCTCAGGACAAATTCCCTGTTCAGAATTAGCCAGTTTGTCATGATAAATCTGTGTCGGAATCTTCTGGATTGAAGCCTTGCTCAAAGAACAGATATACACTCTGTACGAAACGGTTCTTGTTCCGGTATATTCTCTGGTTCCGTCCGGCTTTTCCATTGCTTCCAGTACCGCTTCATAATCGATAATGCCTGTTTCGCCCGAATTCACAGCCTCCCATGACACAATTCTGTAATCTTTGTTCTGTTTCAGAGTCTTTCCCTGATCCTTTAATACAACTTTAGGCGGATAATCTGTTTTTCCCTCTTTATAAACAAAATCCGATGTTTTAACGGTAATTCCATGGTCCTTATCCTCTCCGATATCTTTCGGACCTATGGTAAACCGGGCCGCCGCCTTCCAGGTTCCTTTAAATCTTCCTTTACCCTTTATTGTTACAACAGGCATCTTATCCGCATCGGTTCCGTCGTTTACCTTCTTATTGTTCTTGTAGGACAAAGTATAATCCGTACCTTCCTGTAATAGCTCTTCCTGTCCGCCGACACCTGTAAAATACAGATTAACCTTAGGTTTTACTCCCGCCCTGCCGTATTCCTGTTCTCCCAGGTCATCCGTCTCAAGCCGGATATACCCTTCCGGATTATCCGCAAGATCATAAGCCGTAATCTTAAAGGTTTTCTTTAAGGTTCCGGTAAATCCGTTTATACCGATAAACAAAATCGACGCCGTGCCTTTATTTTCATTTTTCTGATAAGCGATAAGGTAATCTTCGCCAAGCTTCAAAGGCCTGATATTTCCGCCATGTTTGTAAGTAATATCAAATTCCGGGAAATATCCGCTGTTTTCTCCGTTTTCATCAAATACGGTTATGGGCGCTCCGCAATATACCTTGGAAGTAATTCCCGTAACTTTTACTTTTTTCATGGAAACGCCTACTATTTTGAAGGTTACCCTTTTAGACCCGCTGTATCCGCCCGTATCGGTTGCCGTAATAATTGCCGCGGCCGTTCCAATTTCTCTGTTGTTTTCGTATTCTACAGTGTAATCTTTACCTTCCGTCAGTTTTTTTCCTTTATATTTAACCGTTAATACAGGCTTGATTTCTTCTCCCTGATTATATTCCTGGTTTTTAATTTTGCTTACGCTTGCCTTGCTAAGCAGTCCGTTTCCGGTAATGGTAAGGAAAATACGTCTTGTTCCCGTATAATTTTTGTAACCGCTTATATCAATGGGAAATACGCCCGCAGAAATATAAGCGCCTTTTCCATTTGCCGGATACTCAACGGTAAAGTCTGTGTTCTTTTTCAGCTTTTTCCCGTTTCTTGTAACAACAGGAGAGGGCTTTATGGTCTTGCCCGTATGAGCATAGAGCAGATCCTCCGCTTCTATATCCAATTCACTGATATCTTTCTGAAGGATATTAAAGTAAATTTTCTGAACGCCGGAATAGTTGCCTTTTCCCTTTACGGTTATAGTCGGTTTCTTTTTGGAATCAACGCCGGCCGCCGCTTTATTATTGGAATAACTTACCGTATAATCCTTATCCTTAATCAGGGGAACGTCTCCGTCGTATACTTCGACCACGGGTTTAATTGCGGAACCGGTATACGTGTAATCCCCTACGCTTTTAACAAAGAAATCCTGATCCGTGCTTATAAAAAACGGATAAATATCCATTTCTTTATATACAATAGTATCCTCAAGGCAGCGTCTTCCTTCTCCTTCCGGTTTTGTATACCAGCCGGAAAAGACATCGTTTTCGTGTCCGGTTAATTCATTCTCATCCGGGAATACACCTTCCAACGTATCGCCATATTTCATCTCGACGCTTTTCCACAAAGTTCCGTCGTCTTTATAAAAATTAACGGTACAGGGTTTTACCGTAATCTGACATTCGGCCGTATGTTTTGTCCCGTCTTCCCCTGTTACCGTGGCGGTAATCGTAGCCGTTCCGCTTCCCACTCCGGTTACACGCCCTTTGTTTACGGTCGCCACATTCTCGTCGCTGCTTGTCCATACCGTTCTCTCAATGGGATCTGAAGTATACAGGGGGATATATTTAACCGCCAGCTTCATGGAGCCTCCCACATAAATTTCTCCGGCCGGAGGAACAATCTCCATGCTATACAAAGGAGCCTTTACCGTGACGACGCACTTGGCGCTCTTATCGCCTGCCTTTGCGGTAACCGTAGCTTTTCCGCCCATTACGGTAGTGACCTTCCCCTTATTATTAACCGTTATAACCTTGGTATCGCTGCTGGACCACTTAACAGGATAATCAGGCCTTACCTTATCATCCGTGTCAATTACCGTAGCCTTTAATTCAAAGCTGTCATGCTGTTCCTCAATTTTTCCGTCCACTTCCTTCTGGGTAATGGTAAGCGTATGTTCCTTTTCGCTGAGGGTTATTGACTTTACGATTACAGGCATGTCCGAGTAAACAGGTATGCGGAACACAAAACCGTTGTTCAGGCTGCCCGCGCTGCTGTAAGTCCTGTAAATTCCCATTCCCTCGCTGGAAGGAGCCTGTATGTTCTGCTGGTACTGATGCGTATACGGAGCATAAGAACCCACTTTAATAATCTGGAATTTTTGAAGATACAGAGTATTCTGTCCGATCTTAATATAATTATTGCCGATCGTGCCGGCGCCGCCGTAAAGGGATTTGTACCTTGTATTCCAACCCTGACTCTTCGCATATTTCAGTCCGTTTACAATAACATCCGTATCCGTTTTGCCGGTAGCCCCTACATTAAAGTAATTATAATACCCTTCATAGCCTTTATAAGTACCGGAAATCAACGCAGAAGTCCCCCCCGTACCCTGCTCCTGCACTACTCTGCTGGCAAGGTGAAAAGGGCTGACTCCGTAAGTGCCGCCGATCTGCATAAACGCCCGTGCATAAGACCTCTTTTCCGCATCCCCGGGAATTGCTCCCTTCATAAACGTAGAAGAAAGGATACTAGCCAGCGCACTTTCGGTATGATATGTTGAATTATAGGTTAACAGTTCAAACTGAAATATTTCCTGTTCGGAAAGATGATTCCTCGGGTCAAGATAATGGGTAATCGCTTCTTTGGTAGCATAATACCAGTTTCCCTGCCCGGTATGGCCGCCCTTATAAGAGTCCGGCGCAGTACCGTAAATCCAGCTTCTGTTATTACTGTATTGTGCATTCACTACGTCGTTAAACCTCAAATTCGTCACATCCATCTTGGCAAAAGTCCAATTGGGATATTTCTTTTTCAAAGCTATAAGTGCGCTCCAATAGCTTTTGGGAAACTGGTCAATATCTCTATAACCGCTGGAATTACCCTGCGGGGCATAGGTTATCATATTTTGCTCATAACTTCCTCTGGCCCATTCTTCTATATACGCGTTTTTCAGGTATGGAAACAGATATTCTTTCTCCCACTCAATCAGCTCTTCATCCGAATAGGCAAGATACTCCCTTTCAATATATCCTTTGTATAGATTCCCATCCACTTCCAGTTCGGTCAGATACCAGACAATTCCTTCCGTAACCGCTACATCCCGAATCAAAACAGTCTGCCCGCTCAGTACGCCTGCTACGGTCTGGGATAAGGAATCCGGGTCCTTGCGCACCTGATAAGAATCGGTCAGATAAACCAACGCCATCACCTGTTTCCTCGAAGTCAGTTCACGCAGAGCTTCTCTTACCTCTTCCGGCAGCATGCCTTCTTCCGCCTCCAGATCGTTAGAAGACACCGAATTACCGGAAACCGTGCTTTCATTGCCGGAAACATCATAAAAATCGCCGCCGGAAACCGTAAAGTCTTCCTCCTCACCGCCGTTATCCTCAGTATTTTCGTCTTCGGCATCGTTATCCGATACGCCGGACATCTCATCGTTACCCGAAACCGTAGATAACGCTTCCGTATCATTGCTTTCAGGAACATGAATTCCTGCCGCCAATGCACTGACATCACCGGCAAGCATAGCTGCCGCCAGTAAAACGGACAAAATCATTTTCCATTTCTTCATCGCTTTCATACCTCCTACTCATGATAAGTGTTCATTACTAATGCATATATTTTTATCAGAGCCATTTTCCATGCGGAAGCTTGTCCGGAATTCTTCACAATGGGATAATAATTTCCAAACAACGCTCCAAGCTCCTGTTTTAGTCGTTTGTTCTTTACCGAAAAGGTCCATCGGTATTTTATAATATGAAGCAGAAGTCCTTCTCCAAGTCTTTCGTACGCCGCCTGATAACCCGCCTGCCAGAAAAAATCGGCTCTGGTCTTCAAGTCCGTAATACTTTGCCTAACCATTTCGTCCGTATATCTCTTTCGGCTCCTGCTTCCCGGCGTCTTGCGGTAAAAATAAAGCTTTCTCTCTGTTATGGCAATTTTTTTTGCACACTGAATCAGCAAATGACTAACACATACATCCTCATGCATGGTTTCTATCGGAAAAAGCGTACAATGTTTTTCTCCGGTTAAAAGCGTCCTTCTGTAAAGCTTATTACACACAATTGTTTCAATTCGCTTACGTTTTCCATGCCACTGTTCAAGCATCTCATCAGAAGACAGATAAATTTCTCCTGTATCCAAGATATTCTCCGCGCATTTTCCGGAGCCTTTGCCGCCACTTGTCCGCATATAATCACACGCTGAAATCGGCGCCTTATACTGTACAGCCATATGATGCAAAACTTCAATAAATTCAGGCGCCACCCAGTCATCAGCGTCAACAAAACTTATCCATTCTCCTCTTGAAGCATCTATCCCTGCATTTCTTGCTGCCGATACCCCTACATGTTCCAGATGAAAGGTTCGTACTCTTTGATCACGCCTTTGCAATTCATCGCATAGCTTTTCAGACCCATCGTCAGATCCGTCATCCATCAATAAAATCTCCAGATTTGTATAGGTCTGCACACACAGGGAATCCACACATTCTTTCAGATAGTCCCTTACCTGGTAAACCGGCACAATAATACTGACCAATTCCATTCTATCATTCCTTTTCAAAAAATGCACTGACTCTTTCTTCCATTCTGGACCAGGAAAACCTGTCCGCCTGCCGCTTAATATTGCTTTCGAATTCTTCACGGCGGCCGCGGTCATAAAAGTCTTTCACGGCAGCCGCTAATGCTTTCGGATTACAAGGTTCCACCACGTATCCTGTTTTATCATGCTCCACCACATCCGGCAGCCCCCCGGTATTGGTTACCACCACGGGTCTTTCAAACCCGAAAGCTATTTGCGCAATACCGCTTTGTGTTGCGGATTCATAGGGCAGAACCACTAAATCACAGGCTGCAAAATATAATTCTACATCCTGATCCGGTATATAACCGTCTTCTATTCTGACAAAACTACCAATCTCCAGATTATCGATTAAATGTGTGTACTCTTCTTTCTGATCGCCAAAATCACCGGCTATCAGTAATATTACATCGCTCTCTTTGCTGATTATATCAGGCATTGCCTTAAGCAAGTGCTTTAATCCTTTATACTCACGGACAAATCCGAAAAACAGCAATACTTTCTGCTCCGTATCCAGCTTCAATTTTTCTCTCGCCCGGCTGCATTCTATTCCAGTCATTTGAAATGCGTCATAGGTAGGATGCGGCGTAACCGCTACATCCGGTTTCTTTAAAAGTTTTTCCAAAATCTGCTTTTCCTGATTTGCATGTACAATAAAGCGCTTACCTCTTTTCAATACCGCTTTGGTAAGAAGACCCGCAAAAGGAAAAGATTCATGGGGCAATACATTATGGCATAAGTATACCAGATTCTGTCTGCCCATAGCCATACCAAGAAGCACGTAACACGGTGCAAAATACGGATGCCACCATTGGACCAACACCATATCCGGCCTCTGCCTTCTGATCCACTTTCCTGTTTTCCAGATATTAAAGGGATTGGCCGTATGAATCATAAATTTTGTACCGTCAATTTTAAACCTGTCATTTGTGTAATCTTTCTGCTCTTTTTTAAACAGAAATCGAGGGTATTGCATCTTATAAGATACCATAACTACATCATACTTCTTTATCAATTCTCTGTAAAGTAAACCCGTATAATGAGATATACCGCCTTTGTACGGATATACCGGTCCAATCAAAATTATTTTTTTCATAAAAATATCCCTGTAATAAAATGAGGAGCACCAGTATAAACCAGTGCTCCTATTTTTATTTTCATTTAAACTGCTTTATTACTGAACTTTTACAGTTAATACAGCTTTTTTGCCGCTTAAAGTCTTAGCCGTAACTTTCACAGTTCCTTTCTTAACTCCGTATACTGTGATCGTTCCGTCGCCGTTATCAATAACGGTTGCGATTCCTTTCTTATTTACGGAGTAAGCAACAGTTTCATTTCCATCGACATCTGTACCGGCATCTGATATCACTACAGCTTTTGCATCTGCTGTCTCACCAACTTTGATTGATTTCGTAGCAGGCCTAATTTCAGTGCCTTCCAAGGTCTGGAACTGAACCTTGGTAGTCTTATTACATACGGTAATTACCGCTGAAGCAGTTGCACCCGATTTGGATGTAGCCGTTACGGTTACAGAATCGCCAGGCTTCGCCGATGCAGGAACCGTAACAGAAGCTTTTACATTGTTCTTCCCGCTCATCGCAACCTTAAATCCGTTTTCCCTTGCCGCATCATCTATAGTCCAATGAATCGTCTCTGCTACCGCTCCGGCAGGAAGCTGCTTCTTAACGTTCAGGCTAACCTTCTGCTCAACCACTGCACCCCTCTTAAGCTTGGGAAATACATTTACAGCCGTCTTATTCAACTGAAGCGCGTTAACCACTCTCTTAACATTAATTGTAGCAGTGGCCTTTTTAAGTTGACCCCTATTATTATAAGCGCTTACCGTAATCTTAGCGGTTCCTTTGGAAAAAGCAGTTACAAGACCTTTGAAACCATTACCGTTTACATCCGCAACTTTACTCTTATTAGAAGCCCATATTAAAGCTTCTTCCGGAATCAGATTGCCTTCCGCATCCAATGCAGTTGCCGTAAGCCCAATTGATTTTCCTTCAATCAATGTTGCACTGGTAACATCAAGGTTAATAGTCTCAACGTTGCAACGTTTAACCGTTAATTCATACTCCGCAGTCAATTTCTTTTCACCCTTGCCGCAGGAGGCTGTAATTGTAACCTTTGCGTTATCTTCGTTCAATCTTTTAGCTGCAGTCACAACACCTTTAGCGTTAACTTTTGCAACCTTCGGATTACTGGTTTTCCACGTTACTTTATCTGTATTCTCTACCGGAGTCTTAACAGCTGTGAGCTGAAGTTTCTGGCCAACGTAAGCTGCGCCTTCATGATTGCCAGCCGCATCTACTACGTCAAGAGCGGTAAGAGGAGCCGTCACCTTAATAGTAAAGGTTACTTTCTTTCCGCTTGTAGCCTTAGCCGTAACCGTTGTTTTACCAACGCCGACAGCCGTTACTATAGCGCTTGTACCGGAACCGCTGACAACAGCAACCTTGCTGTTCTTAACAGTCCAGTCAATATTATCTGTAGTCTCGCCGTCGTATTTCGTCGTAATCTCAACATTCAATGTCTCTGACATTTTCGTAGGAATCTCAAGATCCACTGTCTTTTTGCCGACGATTGACATCTTCGTGACCGGATTACCTTCTCTAATTTCAATATCTACCGTTGCCATTTTACCTTTTTCGGATATGGCCGTTACAGTTACACTGCTGGTTTTGGTTGTCTTATCAACTTTTTTAAAGGTAATGATGCTGTTCTTAACAGTTGCATTCTTATTATTCACTGAAAATACAACATCGTCATTACTGGTCTCAGGATCTCTTACCAGATAATCGTTCAGATCTAACGTATGTTTCAAATACTGCACAGGAATCTCATTGAAATGTAAGCTCTCAGCATATTCCTTAACAGCAATATCTGCGCTTGCGCTGAATACAGTGATTTTGTCGCTATATTCGTTCTTAGCGGAAATAGAAACAGTTACCTTTGCCTGTCCGCCCGCTTTGGCAGTCACTGTACACATATCCCTGCTGCCCTTAATGGATGCCGCATCGCCTTCCACTTTCCAACGAAGTCCGTCTTTATCAGTTGCCTCTGCTCTTGCTCCATCTTCATAAATGATCGTAGCCTTCAATTCTGCAACATCACCTGCAACCATGCTTACTGCCGATGCACTCAGGGTAACGCCGACTACGTTCTTAGCTTTTTCCACATCCAAAAAGCCGCTGTCTGATTCGGGCCCTGTACCTGTATTCGGATCTGAATCCGTTTTGGGATCTGAATCCGTTTTGGGATCTGAATCCGTTTTGGGATCTGAATCCGTTTTCCCACTTCCTTCACTACTATCCTTACTCGAACCAACATTAAAAATTTCTCTTAAGCCTGCTGCCGATACTGGAAGTGAAGTAGTGAAGACCATGGCCATCGCCATCGCATAACATAATACTACTTTTACTAACGCTTTTGCTTTCATTATGCCTCTCCTTCACATCTTTAAATAAAATATTTTTCTACAAATCAAATTATATTGCATTTTTCAAATTATGTCTAGCTCTTTTTCAAATATATGTGATGAATATTTTCCGTTTTTCATCCGATTGTCTATACACTTTGCCGAACAACAGGTTATTGCGCCAGATGAAACCACCCCTGACAGCTTTCTTTCTGCAGATTATTATAGGATAGATACAAATACTTCCAAACCATATCCGAATAGTCGGTCTTATCATAATAAGAATAAATTCGCCCGCCAGTATCCATTACACTGCCAAAGCTTCCTACTACCGGAACTCTGGTCTGCATTTCCCTTATGTAACGGTAATACGGAATCATTGGTACTCCTGCCTCTTCCAACAAAAGAGGCACCAGGCCGTTTATGCTTATGACTCCCTCATTCCGGCTCTCCAAATCATAGTTAGCCCAAATAATGAAGGGGGTTGCCCTTGCCAATAATTGTCTGTCCAAAGATGAATCCACATCCGCAACTTCTCTTATAATATTCGGCGCATGGTCACCTACCATACACAGAATCACCGGCTGCTCCAGTTTTGAAAAATATTCCGTTAGTTCTTTAAATGCAAGATCGCTCAGATAAATACACGACAGGTACTCATTCAATTCTTTTTCCGCATTTCCGGTATAATCCCGTACATGAACCAACGCGTCCTCCCTGCTGTTAGAATCATAACCTGAATGGTTCTGCATGGTAAGAAGATATGCAAAAACATGTTCGTTATCCGATCTGGCTTTTTCGTACCATGCTATTAAATTGCGGTACGCTCCCTGATCTGTCATCCATTTGCGTTTACCATAATACTCGTAATTTAGGAAATCCTCTTTAAAGTACCTTTCATCAAAGCCCATCGCCGAATAACTGCTGATTCTGTTATAATTCCCCCCGTCTACCGGATGCGCCGCCAGAGTATAATATCCACACTCTTCCAGATTTGTTACAATGCTGCTTGTTATCGACATATCCAAAACATTAAACGGAGTAAGCTCACCTAATAAATAATTTGTATTGCTTGTCAGCAATTCAAATTCCGACCGGTTGGTTGACCCGCCTATCACAGAGGTCGTTGCATACCCTCTGACTGCATTTTCCATCCTATAATAATTCTCAAGATAAGGAATGTCTGTCCTGATATCCGTTAACAATGACAAATCATAAAAAGCTTCATTCAGAATCAGTATAATATCCGGTTTTACTTTTTCTGTATTCTCACTTATGTAATCGGCATAATCCGAAAGCGCTTCTTCATTATAACCATCCGGCTGCATTATTTTTACCGAATTTAAAAAAGCACTGGCATATATATACATCGGATACCCTTCTTCAATACATGTATTTCTGGCCGTCCAATCTTTTAATATTACCTTTTGTAAATTTCGTGCCGGAATTGAAAGCAGCGCCAGAATACAAATTCCCGATAATGCATATATAAATCTGTAAGACAGTTTTTCTTCTCCCGTCTTTCTTCGTATATGACATATTATCATATTAAAAATATAAATCACTGAAATTACACTGCCAAATATCAGTGGAATCCTTTTTATCAGCGAAAAATCTCTCATAACATTGAATGCCGTTGTAACATTCATAACTTCTGCCAACGTAAAGATCTGACCGTGAAAAGCATAGACATAATCATTTATCAATGCCCATATGGTACAAATCGTACTGAATACAATGCCCGTCACATACAATTTGGCCGAAACGGCCGCAGCAATACAGAAAACGGCAAAAAGCATCAATAAATTATAAAAAAGATACATGGGTTTCGTTGCCAGAATCCTTCTTGCAACGTGACAGCTTGCCTGCAAGGCAATAAAATTTGAATAAACAATTATGAAAACAAAAACAATTTCACGAATTCTTTTACTGATTTTTTCTCTGGACATTTTATTATCGAATTAGCCTCCATTTTGTAGTTTTTTCAGATTTTGTACAGCCTCGGCCTGACGATTTACCACCAGTGTAATAGTTCCTGCCATAAAAACCTGCTCGCATTTTTCACAAACCTCATCCGTTCTGGCATATTTATTACCCATTATAAAAAAGGCCTCTTCATCATAATCCACGGAATCCAGGTCCGTTATCGTTACCGACCGATCCAACAGCATAAACTGAATGCTTTCCGCCCATCTGTAACGGGTCGTCCCTTCCACAAAATATACCGGTATATCCTGATCCAGTGCTTCTATCCAGAAAGAAATTCTCTGAGACGCAGTGCCCAGCCTTTCATTGCACGAAACATGATAACGATCAACCACGAGATGTCCAAATATCGTCCAAACTACAATCGGAATACAAATCCCGACCATATAACGCACGTGCCTGAATTTTGGAAACCATTTAAACTTTATAACGAGAAGAAACGCCAAATACAATTTGAAAACATAACCCACCATTATCCGGACCTTTCTCACAGGCACTTCGAAATTCCAGAAAGTTCTTCCGAATATAACACTATGAGACAACTCGAAAGTTGTACGTCCCAGTTCATTTAATGTATACTGGCACAACACCGCTGCAAGTAAATATAAAACATAAAAAATCAGGGCATTCAGTATCCATCTTTTACTATGAATCAGACTGTTAAAGCTGTATATAATTAGTATACCAATCAAAAACTCCACATATCTTCCATTTACCAGATCATCTACCTTATATAATCCTTCTTTGTAAATTGCCGATATCATAAAGGTTCCGGCAAAAGATAGGAACACTCCCAGAAACCATAAATCCTCCGGCGCATTATCCGCCATAACCTTCCTTTTCACATAAGGTCTTGCCGTAAATGCGCTTATTGTACATTTTACAGCATCCAGTGCCATACGGAAAACATGAATCAGCAAATCCCTGATCCCCCAGCAGACAACCAAAGCCGTTGCTGACGCCAGATAAAACCATTTCCCCACAATACTGATGCCAAGCCGGATTATGCCCTTCCCGGTAAATATCCGTTTCAAGCTGCCAATCTGACCTGAAAAATCATTCACCGAAAGATTACCCGGCTGAGAAGAACCGCCCGAAAAAACACCGCCTTTCATTATCCAAAGCAATGCGCCGCCCCCCAACACGACGGTTATCAAAAAAGCCGCTTTCCGGCGCCCTCTTCTGCACAAATACAGCAAAGCAAGCAACACACAGACTGCCGCCAGCAAAAGAAGCATCTTCAAATTACATGCATAGGCCAAAATTCCTTTCAGGTCTTTGGGCGGCCTTCCAAGAAAATATTCATTCTGAAGCCTCCCCTTAATAATACTGTGAACCAGCAGGCATCCATAAGTCACCGCCAAAAATACTGCCGTGTGCAGCCAACTGTTCTTCCTGCGCAGTTCCATGTAAAGCACCACAATAACAGCGCTCACCAATATCGCCAGTGTTCTCTGATGAATGGTGTAAAGATAAAACGCTGATACGGCAAGCGCAAAATGACTGCCGATTCCCGGTTTATCCGTCGCCCACATCAATGCCAGAAGAAACACCCAGAAAAAAAACGTGAGCGCACATTCCGTCCATGTCATATGCGCATATATTATATTTGACGGATAGACAACAGCAGCAAAACACAGCAGGCAGCGGACGCCCGCATGGATATCTTTAAAATATCTTTTGCAAAGCTTCAGAGCAATTAAATAGCTGGCACAAAGCATAAGCACATTCAGCAACACCGCCGCCCCAAAAAGCATAGCACCGCTCCAGTCAAACCACTTTCCTATCAGCCTTAAAAACGTCAGCAGAATTCCATATCCATAAGAATAATAATTAATACCATTCGTAACCGATTTCCAATCTTCCCCCAAAAAAAATGCACTGGTCGCCCAATATCCATATTCATCAGAAAAAACTATCGGCTGAAAAGTTTCCTGATAACGGTAACTCCCGATCATAAAAATAATTGCCGCACCCAGCAATGCCAGAATCCCTTCCCGATAATTCTTCAGAAACTTTACTACTTTGTTATTCATTATAGCCCAAACGACATTCCCAATCATTCCTTTTTCTCTCCTTCCGGGTCCAAAAGTCCCAGTTCCAATTTCTTTACACGAAACTGAATGTCTTCCAGTAATTTCCGGTTGGCGGAAATAATATCCGCCTGCAGTCCCGTAACAAAGGTCTGGCAGCCTATAATAATCAGCATAATCGCCAGAAGCAGGGACTGGATATGACCGCTCCCGGTTCCGTGAATATAAAAATACAGAAAACGAACGCCGATCGCGACTCCCCCCAATAAACTGATCAACGCAATTGTCACAAAAAACTGCAGCGGCTTATACATAATAACCGCTCTGGTTATGGTAAGCACCGATTTTTTAATATACTCAAAAATGGAATGCATCAGCCTTGACTTACGCAGTTCGGCATTCGTACGTACAGGAACCGAAACAATCGCCATTTTATTTCTTCCTGCCTGCACAATCGTCTCTAGCGTATACGTATACTCATTATGTACGTTCATGCGCATCGCCGCTTTTCTGCTGTATGCCCTGAATCCGCTGGGCGCGTCGGGAATTTCCACATTGGAAGCCACGCTGACCGCTTTACTGCCGATATGCTGCAGCTTTTTCTTTAAATGGGAAAAGTGCGTAATTTCATCGATGGGGCGCTCTCCTATTACAATATCCGCTTCTTTATTCAGTATCGGGCGGACCAGTTTTTCAATATCCGCACCGCAGTACTGATTGTCCGCATCCGTATTTACAATAATATCCGCGCCCTGCCGTAGCGCAAGGTCAAGTCCTGCCAGAAATCCCTTGGCCAGCCCAAGATTTCTTTTGAAATGAACTACATAATTCACGCCCCATTCTATGGCGACGCGTTCCGTTTCATCCGTACTTCCGTCATTAATAATCAAATATTCGATCTCATCTATGCCGTCTATTTGCTTCGGTAAATCATTTAATGCCACTTCCAGAGTTTCCGCTTCATTATAACAGGGAATCTGAATAATCAGCTTCATCTTTCCGTCTCCTTTTTCCTGTTTTTGATTTTCTCTCCCATCTGACCAGCCATGAAATATTCTCCGCTCCCTGAATCAGTTTGTCAAAAGCGGGAGTCAGACAAAAGGCCGCTCTGATTCCCAGATATCGAAGACTTCCCAATACCAGTCTCCGTTTCAGGGCATTTTTCTTCAAATGCCCGGCTGCCTCAAGCTGCTTCCGATATCCGCTCTGCAGAATATACTTTTTTGCCTTCTCATAATATGCTTTCTTTTCAACGCGTCTTCCCTCCGGAAAACCGTTTTCCATGAGACTTACATAATGTTCGCAAAGCCTGACCTTTTGATATTCTTTCAAAACGGTCCGGGAAGTTTTGCCTCTGCCCAGGTATTCGTCTTCCCATGCATCCAATAATTGCAAACGCTCCGGCATATCCAAGATGTGCCGATGCGTATGGGAGCGCGACATTCTGTTAACCTTCCAATAATACCCCACTTTGCTGACGGTAACGGCTCTTTTTGCTTCCGTCAACGCCTGCGTCACGAACAGCCAGTCGTCTTCATAATCTACAAAGCTCCGGAATGTAATGCCGACGTCGTTTATTAGCTGCCGCTTGAAGATACATTTCCAGACGCTTCCGTACAGATAGTTTTCGCTTTTTGCAAAATCATAATTATATCCCCGGAATAAAAGAGGGTATAATAAGCAGGACCGTATCTCTTCTCCCTCGTAACAGCCGTCCCGCAGGCTCTCAAAAATATTTCTTTTTCCGTCTATATCACGTCCGGTACTGCACATTCCGATATCTGCGGAATGTTTTTCCATTGCCGTAAGGATATCCTCATACATATCCGGCCGTGTTTCGTCGTCCTGATCACAAAAACAGACGTATTTCCCTGACGCCGCTTCAAGGCCTTTATTCCTCGCCGCTGCAATTCCTCCGTTTTCCGTATAAATATATTGAATCCTGCCATCCTGCTCCTGAAGAGAACGGCAGATTCTGCCGCTGTCATCCGTTGAACCATCATCGATCAGGAGAACTTCCAGCTCCGGGTAAGTGGAGCTTAAGATATGGCCTGCCGTATTACGTATAAATTGTTCTCCGTTAAAAACAGGAATTATAACCGTAAGCAACGCTTCCTTTTTCATTTCTGTCTTCACCCGGATACATTATAGCACAGTGCTTTCCCAATTTCCACTGACAAAAACAGACAACCTCCGTAAAGTTTCCGAAGGCTGTCCGTATCAAAGCTATCTGTTCACTTTTATTTTCAGATTGAAAGTCTGTCCCTGTTTTCCTTCCGATTGTCCCTCATATACGACAGCCAGTTTTAATGTCTGCGTACTGTTGATTTTGCAGAAAACATACTCTTTCAGTTTTACGGTAAACGTAACGGCGCCCGTTTCGGGATTCGGTTCGCCGACGTCCTCAATCTCAAACATCCGCTTTACTTCTTCCTTCGCATCGTTTGCCCACACAATATCACGGATTGTCGCAGTCGCTCCTTTCTTTGGCGTAACGGTAACCTCCGCTTTATACTCTCTGTTGGAAAGATAGCGGTTGGCATCCTCATTGGCTACGGTAATCTTCGGAAAAGCCTGCGCCGGTTTAATCGCAATATTTTTTTCCATTAAATAACCGTTCCCCAGATCCAGGATATTATCATCGGAGTGGGATACCGCTAATTCATAATAAAGTTTTAGATAATAAGTTTTTCCGGCGACAAGTTCTGCATCTTCTTTTGCCCGGATCACCAGGTTATCTCCGCTAACCTCCGCATAAAACTTCGTGCTTTCCCCCTTTTGAATCATATTGTCCACAATATCTTTTAATTTCACATCGGAAATCTTATCGTTTACATTACTGATTTTGATCTTATAAGTGATTCCCGATTTGTCCCTGTTTAACAAATCTACTTTTCCTTTTGCCGAAGTAAGCTTAACTCCTACCTTTTTGTTATGCACCGTCAGCGTAACCTTCAATACACTTCCTTCAATTTCACGTTCTCCATTAGTAAACATCGGAGTAATCTCAAATTTATACTTTCCGTTCGGCAGAGAAAAATCTTCTGTAAGAGATGCATACAGAGCGCCGTTTGTAAAACGGAAGTTTACCATTCCCGCTGCCCGCGCATCTGTAGTACACACCGTTTTAGTCCCGGCATTATCAATCTGATAGCCCGAACCGGCAGAAGGCGTATAATTTAAAGTGTACGCCGTTTGTACCTCTTCCTTTCCCTTTGCGGTACTGTTAAGGGACAAATTACTGCTTTTCAGCTTCACGGCAGGTTTGGAATTCTTTATAACCACAGACAGGGTAACTTTGTTCAATTCATTTGTCAGCTGTCCCTTTTTATTGTATAAATTATCAGACTTAACATAACAAACAAATTTATACGTACCGTCCGCCACCTTCTGATCTTCCAAAACGGATATCACTCCCACTCCGTCGTGGTAATCTACCGACAATTTAGCCTGCTCCGAATTCCCTTCAACAGCCGGAACAAATACCTGTTCCCCGCTTAACTGCGCGTCAATCTGATTCGCTTTTAAAGAAAATTCCGCCGTCTGTCCCGTATAGAGAGTATTCAACGTTATCTTTGACTTGGTCAGGGAGGCTTTCGGCATCGTATTTGTAACCTTTGCCGTAAAGGTAAGTTCCAGAGTATTTTCTCCCCATTCCACCGGATTACCGATAATCAGAACCGCCTTTGACGCTGCGGCAGGCAGCTTGAAGGGTATGACAAACTCATTATTCTCTATGGAAGGTTCTCCCCCAAGGAGAAAACACTGCGCCGTTTTACCCGCATGCCAGGCAACCGTATACCCTTCCTCCAGGTTAACCGCTTTTTTCGTTTTTTTATCTAAAAGCTGTACTCTTGCTTCATTCAGGGCATCCGACTGCTTCTGGGAATTGTAAACCGCCTGGGTCTTGCTGAGTATCAGCGCAGGTTTTGCGGTATTAACAGGAACCGTAATGGTAATCTTTTTTACCGCGTCCGCCCTGTATCCTTTGAAGTGCAGAACAAGATACCCTTTTGTAACCGCTTTGCCTTTGTTTTTTCCGTATTCATATTTTCCGATCTGATCCGCTTTTCGGGTTATCACACCGTGTTCGTCAATCTGGAAGTTCTCCGTAAAACGGTCATAATCTTCCTGCTGCTGTGCATTGGAGCCCTTTAAGGGTTCCAACGCATAGGAATCTATTACATTCTTACCGATTCCCGAAACCGCTGTTTTAACGGCCTGGCCCTCCACTTCGTTCGTATAAAACAAGTTAATCTTGCCGGTTTGTTTTACTTTAGCCGACGGCAGGGAATTCTTAACCGTAAACGTTAAATCGAAGTTAAATAGAATCAGTCCCCTGGTTCTTCCTTTAAGCTTAAACTTATATTCGCCTTCCGGAATAACCTGCCCGTCGCTGCGCGCGGAAATCACATATTTTCCGTTTCCGCCGTTAACCAGTTTAAATTTTCTGCCTGAACTGGGCTGTTCTCCCTCTCCCGTATCGGCGCTTTTTTCCTCAATCTCAACCGTATCGCTGTCAACCGTATCTCCATATGCTTCCAGCAGATAAAATACAAAGGGCTCCGCCAAATAAGAATTAAATTCCTTATTCTCAACTTTTAAGGTAGGAGTCCCGTCCTGAACGCAAATCCTGAGATAGCTCTTCCGTTTCGATCCGTCCTGCGCCTCTACCGTCACGGTTGCTTCTCCCGCCGCGCCTTTCTGCACCGTAATCGTATTGGAAGCGTTTCCGGCCGGTGTAGAGGTTTTCTCAAGCTTTGCAATTGTGGAATCACTGGTTGACCATTTATATGCGGCTTCCAGCCGGCTTCCCTCCTCGTCATAGCCGTTTGCCTTTACCTGAATTTTGACTGCCGAACTCCACACATCCTTCTCCGACAAAAGCAGCTGCTTACCGTCCGTAAGTTCTCCGACCGTTACCTTTTTTTCGTCGTAATCGCTTAAATATAAATCAATTTCCGAAACCCTGGACGCGGCAACCGTTATCTCCAGTTCGATTCCAGGCTTTATTGCCTCGCCCTTTTTATCCTTCTGATAAATTCCTACGGAAGCAGTTCCTTTCCCTACCGCTGTAATCAATCCTGTAGAAGATACCTTTACAACTTTTGTATTATCGCTTTTTAATATGAAACGCGACAGCTTTAACGGAGCCTCCACATCCGGATTGCTGGAAAAAAGGTATATCTGTGTGGTCTGTCCCGCTTTCATCCCTTTCGATATGTCATCGGAGGTCTCCGCCCGAAGATCCGTAAGAACCTCTGTATAGCTCGTCCTCTCGAACTCCGCGGTCAGCCAGGTATCGCCGATTCCCTGTATAAAACTGTAAACATTGTCCTTTACATAAGTCAGCGGTACTCCGTTGGCTTTAAAAGTTCCTGCCACCAGCTGCCGTCCCTCCGGAATCGTAAGCTGTACATACAGCTTGGTTCCCTTCACTGCGGTTTTGGTCTCCACATTCTTTTCCACCCCGTTTTCAATTGTCTGGGTGTAAACATACGCGGTTACATCCGACGCCGCCAGATTATCCTGAACAATTTTGTATTTTTCCGTCGCTATTGTTTTTCCCTTCAGGTCCACAAACTTAATATTGTCATAGCCTCTTGCATAGTACTGCGCCTGGCTTCCCGCATTGGCGTACATTGTAAAAGAATACTTTTCGGAAAAGGAATCAACCTCCAGGTCAATATTATCATTATAAATCACGACTGATTTAAGTCTTACACATTCCTCAAACGCACCTTTTTTTACCGTCGTAATGCTTCCCGGCAATTCCAGATAATATAATTCCGAAGCGCATCCCCGGAAAGCATTGGCCTCAATTTTCGTAATACTTTTCCAGGTAATGGACGTTAAGTGCAGACAGCCGGAAAAGCTATTCTCCGGTACCGTAGGATAGTTAGGCGAAAACACAATATCAGTAAGGTATGTACAATCCTTAAAAACTCCGACTCCCATCATAGCCAGCTTTTTGGGAAGCGTTACGGATTTTAAGGAAGTACACCCCTGAAAAACGTAATTCCCCAGTCTGGTCACACTATCCGAAAATACAAAATTCTGCGCATTCGTAAAGTATTTTAACGCGGTACAATTTTTGAACGCAGCGTCGCCGATTTCCGTAAGCTTTGAATAATCGCTGTCCCTGGTGTAAAACATAAACAATGCCTTACAGTTTTCAAAAGCGCCCGCCTCAATTCTCTCCAGTCCCTTAGGATAAATAACCGAAGTAATTTTGCTGTTATCGCGGAACACTCCCTCTCCGATTGCTACAACACACTCGGGAATGGAAATATTGCCCTGCGCATTCTCACATCCGATCAGCACACCGTCTTTATTAACCGTATACTTGACTCCTCCTGCCTCGATGACCGTATCTTTCTCTTCCTCATCTGTTCCTGAACCGTCCCCCGGTTCATTGCCGGAAACCGTTTCGTCCGGAGTTTCGTTGCCCGATACGGTCTCATCCGGAGTTTCGTTGCCGGAAACCGTTTCATCCGGAGTTTCATTATCCGATACCGTACCGCCCGGATTTGTATTATCCGATACCGTATTATCAGGCGTTTCATTATCTGATACCGTATTATCCGACACAGAATTATCTGATACGGACAGTTCCGATATTTGCATATCAGGCTCTGTAATACCGCCGGCATTAGAATTAAATCCTACCGTTCCGACCGTAAGAATCAGGCATAATGCCATTGCCAAAATCTGTTTTCCCTTCATTGCCATTCCTCCTCAGCGCCAAACTGACCCTTGTCCTTAGCTTTATTAACCATATATAAAATGAGTTTATCATTTATCGCAGAATTATACAATATGTGGTGTCTTAAGTTTTCCTTAAAACTATATCTTTTAATGTATCACAAAACACGGATATTGTTTATCTTGGCTGGTCTTAAAATTTGTCATTCCTGTTACCATTTGTGAGACTTTCTTATAAATAATGTTTGACAGAGTGGGAATCCATGGATTTATTTAAGGAGGATCTACAAATTGCGCTTAAAAGACTTAAATTAATTAACAAAGAAAAGTATAGAACAAGCGCAAAAAAGAACCAAATGCCGGAGAATAACCCCGCAGGAGATCTTTCTCAGGATCTGCGAACCTTGAAAATATAATATGCTTAACCAGGGAACCGAAGGGGCGATTATGCCAGCTGCCGGATACTTAAGGAAGGGGGGCTGGTGCCAATGGTTACATATAGCGATTTATTCACTTTTGTAATTATGCTTTGTACGGTTGTAACTCTTGCATTACACATCAAACGTAAAAAGCAGCGCCCTCGACCTGATAAGTTAAGGCGCTACTTTTAGCAAACTACACTTCCGGCGGCCAGGCTTCTTCTAGCTTTCGGTTCTCTTGTTAAGCATATTATAATTGATATGCCCTATAAAATCAACAGCAAAAGACTTCCCTTTCAGATATCAGCTTTTTCTGAGCGGCCTTCCTGTAATTTGGTATTTGGCCGTTTTGCTCCCGGCAAACAGTTCCATTCCGTAGACGGTAACTTTTGCCGTCCCCGTTTTCTTATTATTTTCATAAGAATCCGCATGGAATACATAATCCCTGTCTTCTTTGAGCAGTACCGTATCTCCCTTTTTCAAAACAATGGTAGAACCGTTAGCCTTTCCGATCACCTTCCTGTTTTTGGTATCATATTTCTCATAAAAAAGCGAATTAAAAATTCCGGCTTCTCTGTCGCTTTTTATTTTGTAGGTTACCACGGCTTCAGGGCATATGCCTTCCTTAGAATTGGCCGTTTTATCATCGTAAGGGATCTTAGAAGGCGTAAGCCGTATACCCGCCTTCGCAAGGGAACAGCTGTATACTTTGTAAGTAACCGTTCTTGTTCCGGTATACTCTTTGCTGCCGTCCGGTTTCTCAAGCGCCTCCAGCACCGCCTCATAATTCATAATACCGTTTCCCTTATAATTCACAATTCTGTAGGACGCAATCTTATAATCCTTTCCTTCTTTTAAGGTCTTACCCTGATCCTTAACCACGATTTTGGGCGGATAATCTTCGATTCCTTCGGTGAAAACAAAATCCGACGCTTTCACACTGATACCATTGTCATAAGCCGCCCCGATGTTTTTCGGACCGATCGAAAAATATGCCGCCTCTTTCCAGGTTCCCTTAAACCTTCCTTTTCCTTTAATCGTAACCGTCGGTCTCTTATCGGGATTCTTTCCGTCGTTCACATCTTTGTTGTTTTTATAGGTCAGCGTATAATCTTCTTTTTCCTTTAACAGCTCCGCTTTTCCGTCCGCGCCTCTGAAATACAGTCTCACACCCGGTTTTGTACCTGCCCGGCCATATTCCTGCACTCCCAGGTTTTCAGATTCAAGATATATGTACCCTTTGGGATTCGTATTCAGGTCGTAGGCCGCAATCTTAAAAGTTTTTTTCAGGGTTCCGGTATACTTTTTTATTCCCGTAAAAAGAATTGTGGCTGTTCCTTTCTGCGTATTATTTTTATAACTTATATTATAATCTTCTCCCAGCTTTAGGGCCCCGTTTGGACCGGTAATGGAAAAATCAGGAAAGTAGCCGCTGTTTACACCCATCCCGTTATAAATTGTAATGGGCTCTCCGCTGTATGTCTGCGCCTTTATACCGCTGACTTTCACTTTCTTCATAGGGACTCCGGTAATCTTAAAAGTCACGGTCTTGGAGCCTCTATATATGCCGTCTTCCTTGTCTTCTATTGCGGTAAGGGTTACCGAGGCCGTTCCAATCTCACGGTTATTATGCCAGGACACTTCATAATCCTCTCCCAGTACCAGCTCTTTTCCTTTATATTTTACCTTCAGTTCCGGTTCAAGTTCTTTTCCCTCATCATATTCCTGATTCTTAATTTTTGCCACAGAAACCTTGCTCATCGGAACAAAATCCGTAATGGTAAGATAAATACGTTTCGTTCCCGTATAATTCCTGCAGCCTTTGATTTCAATCGGAAAGATTCCGGAGGCAATATACGCGCCCTTTCCTTCCGCCGAATATTCCAGCGTAAAATCGATTCCCTTTTTCAGTTTTTTTCCGTCCCTGTATACGGCCGGAACGGGCTTTATCTTATTTCCTGTATAAGCATAAAGCAGATCCTGTGCGGTAATATCCGCTTCTCCGATATCCTTTTTTAATATATTGAAATATATTTTCTGTGTGCCGGTATAATTGCCTTTTCCTTTTACGATAATCGTAGGCTTCTTTTTGGAATCTATCCCGGCTGCAGCCTTGTTATTAGAATAACTTACGGTATAGTCCTGCCCTTTTACAAGCAGAAGTTTTCCGTCGTAAACCTCTACCTCCGGTTTAATGGCCTGCCCGGTATAAACCTGATCGCCTACGTTTTTCACGAAAAAGTCCTGTCTGGTGCTGATAAAATACGGATATATATCCATACTTCCATACACCACGGTGCTCTCCCCGCAAAGCCGCCCGACTCCGCCCGGCTCCGTATACCAGCCGGAAAAAACATCTTCGCCGTGTCCCGCCAGACTTTCCGCATCCGGAAAGCGGCCTTTCAGAGTCTGCCCGTATTTCATCTGATAAGTACTCCATACGGTTCCGTTATCCCTGTAAAAATTAACGACACATTCTTTGACCGTTACCCGATACTCCGCTGAAAACTGCTTCCCGTCTTCTCCCGTTACCGACGCCGTGACGGTGGCTGTTCCGGCTCCCATACCGGTAACCAGTCCATTCGTTACCACTGCAACTTTCTTATTGCTGCTGGTCCAGACCATCTTTTCCACAGGATCGGACGTATGCGCCGGAACATATTTAACATTCAGCTTAACGGAATTTCCCACGTATATTTCCCCTGACGGCGGGATTATTTCCATACCGTACAACGGAGCTTTTACCGTAACCACACATTTTGCCGTCTTATCCCCCGCTTTTGCTGTAATAGTCGCCTTTCCGCCCATTACCGAAGTAACTTTACCGTTCTTTACTTTTGCGACTTTGGGATTGCTGCTGGTCCATTCAACCGGATAGTCGGACCTTTCCACATCGTTTTCATCGATCACCTTCGCAGTCAGCTGAAAGCTTTCTTGTTTTTCCTTAAGATTTCCGTCAACTTCCTCCTGCGTAATTGTCAGGGTATGTTCTTTTTCACTGATCGTAATACTTTTGATGGAATCCGGACTGTTTGTCGGCATGAAAGCATATACCGGAATCCGGAATACATAGCCGTTATTCAGAAAACCCGCGCCGTTATATGCATTATATGCTGCTGCTCCCTCATTTACGGGCGCCTGGATATTCTGTATGTACTGATTTACGTATAAATTGCTTGCGTTGGTTTTGAATACCTGAAACTTCTGATAATACAGAGTATTCTGTCCTGCCCGGATATAACCGTCGTTGACCTGAACGGCTCCGCCCGACAAAGATCCGTAAACCGTATTCCATCCATGGCTTCTGGCATGATTTAAACCGTTAACAATTACATCCCTGTCGGTACTTCCTCTTGCATACAATGCAAAATGATTATAGTATCCCTCAAAATCTTTATATTTACCGGAAATCAAAGCTGAGCCGCCGGCTGCTCCCTGTTCCCCAATCACACGGTTTGCCAGATATATGGGACTCATATTATAGGAAGTGGCAATGTCCATAAAAGCCCTTGCATAAGTCCTTTTTTCCCTTGGAAGCGTTCCCTTCATAAAAGTAGACGCCAGAATATTTTTCACCATTCCTTCCGTATGGTAATAGGAATTATAAGAAAGCAGCTCAAATTGAAATATTTCTTTTTCCGTAAGATGATTTCTGGGATCCAGATAGTAAGCAATTCCTTCTTTGGACGCGTAATACCAGCCGCTGCGATCTGCTTTTTGGTCCCGGTAAGCCTCAGGCGCCGACGCCGTTATATAACTTTCTTCGCCATACTGCGCGTTTACCACATCGTTAAACTTTAAACCGGTTACGTCATCTTTAACAAACTGCCATTTTGGATATTTCTTTTTGAGGGCGGTCAGCGCGCCCCAATAGCTCTTGGGAAACCGGTCTATATCCCTGTAACCGCTGGAGTCACTGCTCTGTACGGCACGAAGGCGGTTTTCCAAAGAAAATGTTTCCTTTTCCCCGCTATACGCTTTTTCCAGCCAGGGCAGCAGATATTCTTCCTCCCACTGAATCAGATACCCGTCAGAATATGCAAGATAATCCCTTTCCAGATACCCCTCGTACTTCTCTCCTTCTACGTCAAGCTCCGCCCGGTACCATACCGTTCCTTCCGTCACTTTCACGTCTCTTACAACAACCGTCTGTCCGCTTTTGACTGCCACAACAGCCTGCGAAGATGTATCGGGCTCGGAACGTACCTGATAAGAATCCGTCAGATAAACCAGCGCCATAATACATCCCGAAGCCGTCAGTTCCTTTAAAGCCGTCTCCGCCTCTTCGGGAAATTCCGTATCTTCCGGATCTATGCAGTCATTGCCGGATACGGTTATATCTCCTCCCGACACGTCGTTTATCTCATTTTCGGACACGGTTATATCCGGCTGCGGCAGGACAATGTCTCCACCGCTGACTTCACCTTCTCCCAAATCCCCGGGTTCTTCATCGTTACCCGAAACGGTCGCCTCTGCTTCCATGATGCCTGCCGCCAATACGCTTATATCTCCCGCAAGCATTGATATCGTAAGTAAGGCGCATAATACTAATCGGATTCTTTTCATTGATTTATGCCTCCTTCTTGTGACAATTAGGTGGTATGTTCCTTTTTAACTACCTTTTTATCTTTTATTTATAAATTATATCACATTTTTCAACCGTTGTTAATCGATGTGTAAAAATCAGAAGCGTTTTGCCGGATACTCTCCGCATCCAGTCCGTTCTGCCGCCTTACTTCCGCAATCGTTCCGTATCCCTTTGCAAAACGATCCGGCAGTCCGATCCGCTTCACTCTCACGCCAAGTTCCTTCTCCGCCACAACTTCAGAAACAATGCTTCCCAACCCGCCGTAAATATTGTGTTCCTCCACCGTAACCAGAAGGTTGTGTGTTTTAGCCGCTTCCACAACGCTTTCTTCATCAAAGGGCTTAATCGTATGCACATGATACAGAGAAGCCTGAATTCCCTGCTCCCGTAACAGTTCTACCGCTTTCAGCGCTTCCGACGTAATACTTCCCGTGGAAAATAACGCCAGCTTCTCACCTCTTCTGAGCTGCACATTTCTGCCCGCTGCAAAATCATAGTCCTCCCCGTATATATCCGGCTCCGCGTTCATACCGATGCGGATATAGACCGGACCTTCCGTTTCATAAGCAGCCTTTACCGCCTTCTCCACCTCTCTGGGACATGCGGGTGAAAAAACAGTCAGATTCGGGAGCGCACGGAGTACGCTGATATCCTCCGTGGTGTGATGCGTAGGGCCGAGCGTACTCCATGCCAGTCCGCTTCCCATACCCGTAATCTTCACGTTCAAATTCTGCAGACAAATATCATTTCGTACAAATTCATAAGAGCGATACGCCAAAAATGCGCCTGCCGTATATACAAACGGAATTTTTCCGCAGCACGCCATCCCTGCCGCCGCACCTACCATGTGTTCCTCCGCAATTCCGAAATCGATCATCTGATCAGGAAATTCCCGCATAAACAATTCATCATATCCCGTTCCGCTGTCCGCCAGCAGAGATAATACTCTTTTATCCCTGGCCGCCAAATCATAAAGAGCCATTAAATATGCTTTCTGCATTCGTCCAATTCCTCCTGCGTGATTTTCAATTCCTCCATAAACGCTTTCAGTTCCCGTTTGTTGGGCATTTTAAAATGCCAGTTATGATTATGCTCCATCAAAGATACGCCCTTGCCTTTTACCGTATGGGCTATAATCATTCTCGGCCGGTCGGTATGATTTTCCTTCTTAAGACATGCCAGTATTTCTTCTACGTCATGGCCGTCAAAGATTTCTTCCACCAGCCATCCAAAAGCTTCAAAGCGGCTTCTCCACTCTTTAATTTCCATGGTATGCTCTACCGGCCCCATCTTCTGCAGGCCGTTACAGTCCAGAATAACGGTAAGCCTGTTCAGATGATAACGCGCCGCCGACATAACCGCTTCCCAGATCGTACCTTCCTCACACTCCCCGTCTCCCACAATCACATAAGTTCCGGCCGTGGACCGGTCCATTTTCAGTGCCATTGCCATACCGACTCCCAGGGACAAACCATGTCCCAGCGAACCGGTGGTTGCTTCCACTCCGGGTATATCCCCGAATTTGGGTTCTCCTCCCAAAATGGAGCCGGGTTTTGAAAATTCACGTAAAACTTCTTTTGAAAAAAAACCTTTTCGCTGCAGCATAACATAAAGCGCCAGACTTCCGTGTCCCTTGCTTAAAATCAAACGGTCTCTTTCTTTCCATTCCGGCTCCTGCGCGTTGATACGCAGTACTCCTTCTTCGTATAAAGCATACAGTATTTCTACCAGAGAATATGCCGATGCCAGATGCGCGGTTCCGCAGGAATAGGCCGTCAGAAAAATCTCTTTGCGGACTTGCGCCAGATTGTGTTCATGTTGATTCTGTTTCATAGCTCCCTCTGCTTTCTGCCTTTTTTATTCAAAAATGACTGGTTTCTACAAGTGCGTCAGTTTTGTCTCCAGTTCCGGATCATCCGGATGCAGACCGGAATCCCCGATTCCCTCCAATTCGTCGATCGCTCTCATCTGCTCCGGATTCAAAGAAAAGTCAAAAAGTTCCAGATTTTCTCTCATACGCTCCGGGCGGACGGATCTGCACACAAGAGACAATCCCTTTTCCAGAACATATTTAAGGCAAACCTGTGCCGGTGACTTCCCGGTCTCTTCCGCAATCTTTTGAATCACTTCGTTTTGAAGCAGGGCTCCGTGTCCCGTCGGACTCCATGCCATAGGACAGATGCGGTTTTGTATGCAAAAAGCCGTCAATTCCTTCTGCTTTTTGCCGGGATGCATTTCAAACTGATTCAAAACCGGGCGGACCGATGCATTTTCAAGAATACTGCGAAGATGTACCGGCAGAAAATTGCTTACTCCGATGTTTTTAACCAGCCCTTCCCGCAAAAGCTGTTCCATTCCCCTCCAGGTTTCCAGATTTTTTTCTTCCCAGTCCGTATATCGCGCCGGTGACGCAGGCCAATGAACCAGATATGCGTCCAGATATTCCAGCTTCATCAATTTCAGAGTGCGTTTACAGGCGGTAATCGTCTCGTCATACCCTCCGTACGCCATCCAGAGCTTATTGGTAATAAACAACTCATCCCGCAGAAGTCCGCATTTCTTAACCGCTTTTCCCGACGCGAAATCATTCCCATAGGCCGCAGCCGTGTCAATATGCCGGTATCCCGCCTCAACAGCCTGCAATACGGCCTCCGTCGTTGCAGGCCCGTTTTCTATTTTCCAGGTCCCGTAAGCCAGCGCCGGCATCTGATTCCCGTTATCCAGCGTAACCGCCTGTTTCTTTTCCATGAAACTCCTCCGTCCATATCATCCGCGCAGTTTTATTATAATTCTCTTAAATGCTTCCGAAAGTATTATCAGTATCCCCGACATCACCCACACAAATCCGAATCTGAGCGCCCACGCCTTTACCGAAGTCCCTGCGTATCTTCCGAAAAAATAATCAAATCCCATAATAAAGAAATAATGGAACAGATAAATCATATAAGAATGTTTTCCAAGCGTTCTCCAAATGCAATTATCAATCAGCGGACACGCATAAACGGCCTGGCTCAGAATAAAGAAAAGGAGAACGCCGCCATAAACCACCTGTATGGTTAAGCCTTTAAAGCTTACTCCCGCCGCAAGAATCAGAATACCGTACACCGATCCCGCCAGCAAGGCATAGGACAATAATTTTTTATTCCTGCATCTTTCCTGTATTTTTATATCATTTACCAGAAAATATAAAACAATTCCCATAGCCATTACGGGTAATTGCGCCAAAAATCCGAATGAACCTATATAAATATCCCATACCTGTTTATCCGGAATGATATGCAGATTACCGGCTGCCAAAATAAAAAAATAGCTTCCGATGGAACTAAACACCAGAAACGCCACCGACTTGCTCAAATTATTGATTATCTTATATAAAACGGGGATCAGAAGCAGCAGTATGGCATAATCCGCCAAATACCACTCCACACCGAGAATGCTGTTGATGTAATACGGCGACAGTCCGTGCAGAAACAGCATGTGTGCAGCCACATTTCCCACCGTAATTTTCTGAACCACTCCGTTCCAGCGGGTGGGACCGCCAAGAAAGAACATCCCGGTTAACAAAGCAAGATAATATACCGGAGCGATTCTTACCGCCCGGTTCTTCAGCCAATAAAAAGCGCTATGGCGCTTTTTTACAGTTTCGCCAAAAGATCGGTATGCCAGACAGGCGGCTATAATAAAAAAGATCTGTACGCCTTTATCACCTGTAAGGCATATTTTTTCCAAAACAAACGGCAGTTCCATTCCGCCCATGGAATGAACCAGAACCACACCGAGAATCGCTATTCCTTTAACCGCATCAATCCAACCGCAACGTTTCACGTATTTCCTCCATCCGGCCGTTCCACTCTTTGTACTCCTGTGACCACCGTCTGTACGCGGAATCATTTCTTTTATCCGGCAACGTATAATTGCGGACAAGATATTCGCCTAAAAATTTTGTGTATTTATCAGCTCCCAGAAGATTCACATGATCTCTGTTGTAAAAATCCGCGGAAGGTTCCAATCCGATTTCCTCCGCATAATCATTGGTATTCAGATAGTCCATTCCATATTCGGCAATTCTTTCTTCCATATAATTGTACTTCTTCTGATCCTCTTCGGATATCTGATAGGCATGTACAATAAAAAGAACTTTCTGTTCCTTATTTTTGCAATATTCCAGAAGCTCTGTCAACAGATCGTCCATTTCTTCGGAAAGACGCTGTTTTTCCTTTATATGCGATACATCTTCCATATACAGCTCTTCAACGGACTCGCAGGCATGAAATCCCTTTGACCGCATCGGATGACGGTTCGTAATATACCCCCAGTTACGCGGTGTAATCAAAGATATCAGCAGGCTGTGGTATTTTGCAATGTCAAAATGATAAGCCGCCGTCTCTCCTTCCACGCAATTTTCAATCATTGCGGCACGGTTCACGGAATAATTCATATTATCCGTAACATTCCTGATCGGGGCTTCTCTCTTATAATTGACGCTGGAAGTTACTTCATCGTAAAGATCTCCATATTGGAAAGGCCGCAAATCCACCAGAAAAACTTCCGGCGACTGTGTCTTTAGTATTTCCTCCATACAATACCTGATTACCTGCGGCGGCATGGCATCCGTAGCGAAATTGTAGGAAGTAAAGCCATATTTGTCGTAAGCCGCCAGAGGTTCCCAATAGACATAGCACGCGCTTCCGCCGATATACACCATGTCCAGGGTATTTTTCTTTTCAGCATAAAATCCGCAGATATTTTCCCTGCTTGTGGTCACGGGACGGTATAAATAGGAAAGCAGTACAAACAACACCGAAAAGCAGAGCACAAACACGGCAATCCACACTATATTGACCCGTCTATTATATTTTTTTTCCATTCTTTGCCATCCATTCCGCTAAAATCCGCCATATATGAATTCCGAGGAACTGTACCCCGGTCCGTAGGCGCCGAAAATTATGATGCCGAATATAAACAGTACCGTCAAAACTCCCCGCAGCACAACAGGTTTTTCTGCCAGCCACTCCCGGACCGGTCTGTTTCTTTTTTCCATTCTGCCAAATATGATCATAATCAGAAAACCAAATAAAACCCCCAGCGCTGCCCAGCCCAGTTTTACGGTTCCCATAGACTCGTCAAGAGCATTTATTACCGGCAGGATTCGGCAGGCGCTTTCCAGAACCCGAATCGGATTTAAGGCGCTGCCAAGCATACGCAGAGCGCCCGTTAAGCTGCCCGCCTTAAAAAACAGCGCGCCCACGGCATAAATCAACGTAGTTCTGGCACATTGGAAACAATACCACAAGCGGCTTTCTTCCCGGACTCTTAACTTTTTAAGAAGATTGTCTCCCCGCGGCTTTAACACCTGTCCCAGTACGATTACCAGCCAGAACCAGATTCCTTCTCCGATAAAATTCCATCCGCCGCCGTGCCATAATCCCATGGCAAGCCACAAAACCAACATTGCCAGAAAAGTCGGCAGCTGTCTGGCCGCCTTTTTACCCAGACTTTTTTTTATTTTCTTAGTTAACCTGCCCCACGCGGCGCTGCGCAGAAGCGGATACATAATATAGTCCTTCAACCAGGCTCCCAGCGTAATATGCCACCTCTGCCAGAACTCCTGAATACTCCTGGAAGTAAAGGGAACTTTGAAATTTTCCGCAAGCTCAACTCCAAAACATTCGGACACGCCCAGTACAATATCCATGCATCCGGCAAAGTCGGCATAAATCTGAATGACGTAAAGAAACGTACCGATCCATACAAAAATGCCCCCATAAGCCTGCGTATCCGCATAGACGGCGTCCACCGCTCCGATCAGCTGCTCGGAAATCACCAGCTTTTTAAAAAATCCGATTGCAATACGCCAGATACCGGAACGCACCTTTCCGTACTCAAAGGAATGTTTGCCGGAAAGCTCTCCGGAAAGACTTTTGTAACGATTAATGGGACCGGAAATCATCTGCGGAAAATAAAGATTAAACAGCGCCAGCCTGGCAATGTTTTTCTCGCTTTCCACCATTCCCCAGTATACGTCCGTCAGATATCCCGCCATTTGAAGCGTATAAAAACTGATCCCCAGAGATGCTGCAAATTGAACCGTTATGATTTCTGTCTGCGGCGCGAACAGCTTTGCGATCAGACATACATTCCCCAATACAAAATTAGAATATTTTAAAGCCGCAAGCATACCGATAATTATGATCAACGCCAGAATATAGACTGTTTTTATCTGACGTCCAAGCTTTGCGGCCAATTGTTTGTCCTCCGGCTGCATCCGGCGTTCGGCCGACAGCCTGTCTATACGGCGCGCCGCCCAGTAAACTGTCGCAACGCTTAATAGCACATACAAAAAGGTAAACGGCTGTGCGGAAAGAAAATAAAACGCCAGACTGGCCAGAAGCAGAACGATCCACTGAAACCGGCCCGGCATCAGGTAATAGACCGCCAATACTATGAAAAAGAAACCTACAAAAGAAAATGATACCAATGTCATTTCAATATCCCCTGCACTGCTTTAATCCAAAACCTGAACGCGCATTTTACCTCTTAATACCTTTTCATTCCGATCGTTTTTAATCACAATTTTAAGGTAAATCAGACGGAAAGCATCGTCCTTTTCCGTGATCTTTCCCTCCACCTGCAGCAGGTCTCCTACATATACCGGTTTGGGAAACTCCGCCTCAATCTTATGAATCAGGCTCCTTTTTCCCGGAAGATACATTCCCGCCGCCGCAGACATAAAGGAGGCGGTCAGCATGCCGTATACCACCTTGTCTTTGTAGCCCATCTTTCTGGCATAAGCTGCGTCCCGGTGAAGAGGATTTACGTCTCCGCTGATTTCCTTAAACTGCTCCAGCATATCCGGGGTAACGGTAACGGAAAAAGTCTCCGTCATTCCCACGGCAAGCTGCTCATACGTGTATTCCCTCAATCCGGCCACCTAAACTTCTTTCTCGATAATGTCCAGCATTTCTCCCACATCTTTCATTCCGAGAACATCCTTCATGGCGAACTTGAAACCGAATTCACTTTCTATTTCGGAAATCAGCGTAATGTGTGTAAGGGAATCCCAATCCTCTATATCCTCTGCCGTAGTAGCCTCGGCAACCGTTATAGTCTCATCGTCAAACACATCCTGAAAAATTTCGTTTACCTTATCCAGTATTTCCTGTCTGCTCATCATACTGCTCCTTTTTCTTTATAATTATCTTTTCATTATTTCCTGAAAGTCCGTATCAAATTCATGGCACGTTCCACTGTCACATCCGTGTTCAGATGCTCCCATTCCCCGAAACGTCCCAAACCTGTAATTCCGTGCCCCATAGCCCATTTTAGAATCCTTTTTACCGCTTCCGGTTTGCCTGTTGTATTCAGAGGGTACGCATATTCATTATGATAACTGAACCGCTCTTCTTTTTTTGTAAAACGCGCCGCATTCGTCTCTGTCCAATACCCCCTGGAACCCTCGCAGAAATTGCTTCTCCATAAAATTCTGTGATAGGAAAGCGTCTCGTCCGGGTAATAAGTCCAATGTGCATCGGTCCGGGTTTCTTCATTCCGGTATTCTATTACGACGGCACTGTGCTTAAGGGATGCAATATCCGTTTGTATTTCCGCAGGCGCGCCTGTCAGTTCCCGTATGGAATCCCATGGAACCGTGCTGATAATCCGTTCCCCCCGGTAACGGCCGTTAACAGTCCTGTCGCCTGCGTCCAGCCTGGTAACTTTTTCCTCATAAACTATATGCTCTTTGATCCGCTCCGCCATCCGCAGCCACAATTCTCCAAATCCGTATTTTTTCGGATAGTAAAATTCTGCATGTCCTGGGAGCGCTCCGTGCGCTTTCTTTTCAAGGCAGCTGTAAAGAGTATCCCGCAAAGAAACATCCGGCAGTTTTTCCATCCAGTACGTTCCCAGTTCCTTTAAATCTATGGACCAGATTTTTCTGTTATAAGGAAACATGTAATCCTCTGCGATTTTCTTTCCCAGCTTCCACACAATCCATTCATCAAACTGTTCCGGTCTGGCTTCGCCCTTATTGCATCCCGCATCAGCAATGGAAAGGATATGTTCTACCTGCTCCGGTATCTGCATCTGCCAGATATTCGCTTCATATGGGTAATCGATCTCGCCGCCGTCCACGGTCCGTATTGTGGAAATCCGATTATAATGGTTCCATTCTTCAACGGGCATAAACCGGAAAAGATATTCCGTAACGTTGGGCCTTCTGACGTCCAGTATATGTCCGCCTCCGATATCCAGCGGAGCGCCGTCCACAAGCTTGCTGCGGCAGAGTCCTCCCGCTTCACTTTCCGCCTCCAGCACCAAAAAGGAATCAATACCCGCATCCAGCAGACAGTTTGCGGCAGTCAGTCCTGCCGGCCCTGCCCCCAGTATCAGATAATCTACGTTTGTCATACTCTGCATTCCCTTTTGTCCCTTCCGATTTCCCAAATCAAGTATTTTAAAAGTTTTTTTCCGGTAGGAAATGCCTTAAAATGCGTATTTCCCGCAATTCTTGCCTTTTCCTTTGTCGGAAACTCCGTCCTTTTCATTCCCATTTTGTAGGATCTGCATACCATCTCAATATCAACGGAAGGACTTCTGTCGGAAATCTGAAGCTTCAAAAAACTGCTTTTTTTCATTCCGCGGAATCCATGCAAAACATCCCTGACATAATAACCTTCCCGGCGAAACAGTAAAGACGCCGCCGTACCAAGCCCAAGCACGAACCATTTGCGCGGTTTCAGCAGCTTTCCGTCTTCTTCGTTCTCTGCCCCGCGCATCATCCGGCTTCCCACTACCAAGTCATATCCGTCTTCAAAATACCGGCGGAATCTGTATGTATCTTCCACAGGAATACTTCCCTTGGGATGATAAAAAACAAATGCATCACAACTGCATCTGTCCGCCCCATCCTTACACGCCTGATTCAATCCCTTTGCAGTCTGCCGGTAAACCGGAATTCCCTGCTCTTTAAGATATTCGGCGGTTCCGTCGGTGCTGCCTCCGTCTATGCAGTATATTTCTTCAAACTTCGTCCTGTCAATTAACGGAACGTCATGCCTGCAGCCGTCCAGCTCATTCCATGTAATCAGGCACAATGCAACTCTCATCGTATGTTTTCCTCTTTTCTTTTTCTGTAGATTTCCAAAACCATCAGGTATCCCGTTATGTAAAATGGCGCCATATTATAAAGCACGTATCTTGGCTCGCAAAAGATCATAAACGCCGTCAGCATAATATTACCGGTAGACACAATCATCACGAATAAAGCGCTCCATCCCGCGTCTTTTGCGCTTCTTTCCTTCCCTTTAAAACTGCAGACCAGAGCGCACAGATAAACCAGGTAGATAATAAGCACGGGAATCAAAAACAGTAAGCTTCCTTTCGCGGCCGTGCGCATATATCCCCTTAAGCACTCCTGAAAAAACTGTTCCGCCTTTTCCCTTAAATGGTTTAAGAACAATGGCAGTCCCAGTTTTCTGTTTATCCGATCCATCTCAATCCGGATCTGAATCTCATCCATGTTCTGCGATTCCGCAAAATACTTGTAAAAATAAGGACTGACAATTTCAAACTTGATCTTATCAAAATTCTGGGAATAGTGCTCTGACAAAGGCAGAAAAATACCGGTATCCATAAACCGGTAATTGGCCTTTTGCTGAAGGGACAATTCATACAGGTCACGAAACAGCTCTTTATCCTCTTTTGTTTCATAAAGATTCTCATCCTCTTCCACTGCATTATAAAGTCCTGACGTCATAAAAAAACTGCCGCTTCCCACCGTACCCTGAGGCATGCCGTAAAGCACGTATGTATACAGCTTCTGTCCTCCCATGACAAGCGCCGCCCCGGCCAGACATCCAAGCAGCAGTCCCAGCCATCTTTTTACCGGAAAACATCCTGCCAGCATTTTAATAAACCAGAAAAAAACTACCGCCATAAAAGTAACCGCAAGCTGCGTCCTGATCAATGTCAGGATACTGCAGTACACAAGCAGTTCCGCCATTCTCTTATGGGAATATTCCCGGTTCAGCTGTAAAACCGTTTTGAAGAAAAGGAAATAAACCGGATATGTAATCCCTTCGGTCAGCAGTGTATTGGCATATACCGCGCCAAGACCGGAGGCATATTTTAATAATAACAGAAAGAAGACCTGAATTGCCCAGACAATCATTGTTGAGCCTGCCTTCAAATCCCATAATTCAGCAATTGTACCGGTTAGAATCAACAGGGACGCTCCCCAGAGGAAAAGCTGGAAAATCACTACAGCCTGTGCAAATCCCGTCTCGCCGAATATTAGAAAAAAGAAATGCAGAAACAGGGAATATCCCGCTTCCCTGCCGATATCCATATTCAGATAACCCTGCGTATCTCCCCCCCATACGACACCGTCCGATATCCCTAAAAACACCATTAACGCAATGGTAATAACAGGAAGAATTATCTTGTGTATATTCACTCGAAGATTTATAGTTTTCATAGATTAAGCCTTATGTGAAATCCGTTTTTAAACAATACACAATCATCATAGCATAACTTCTTTTAAAATTAAAGGATAAATATGCCTTTCCAATTCAAATAATTTATTATAAAATGATTATATTAATGTATAGAAAGAAACGGAGCTTTTTTATTATGATATTCAGAAAGATATTTACTATTTTTTTTACAGATAAAAAGACGGTTTCCTTAAAAACCGCCGTTTTGGCTTTGTCTGTTTCCCTGATTCCGATAATCCTTCTGGGCTTTTTCTGTACGCCCGGAGCCGACGACTACGGCTGCGGAGCGTTTGTACATCTGGCATGGAAAGAAACACATTCCCTTTTTGCCGTTATCGGAGCGATTTTCAGACAGGCCTCCCATTTTTATAATATGTGGCAGGGAACTTTTGGCTCTTCTGTCCTGATGAGCTTAAGCCCAGCTTTTTTTAATATTCATTTATCTTTTCTGGTTCCTGTATTGCTGCTGCTTTTGTGCATTGGTTCCACACTCCTTTTGATGACTGAAGTTTTGGGTCATTACCTGAAGTGTAAAAAGACGCCTGCCGCCACAGCGCTGCTGTTTTTATTAATGTCTTTGTTTCAGGTCCTGCAGTCGCCCCGGGACGGAATTTACTGGTATAACGGAGCTATACATTATATAGGAATGCAGTCCCTGTTTTTCTTTTCATTATTTTTGTCCGCAAAGCTCTTACAGGCCCAGAAAATGTACGTGAAAATTATTGTCATTCCGGTTCTGTCCGCCTTTTGTCTCTTAACAGGCGGCGCCAATCTGGTCACTGCATTGCAGGCCGTAATTGTATATACGGTGATTTTGATATCCGGCGCCTTTTTTAAAAAGAAAGAAACCATGCGGCTGCTATTTCCGTCCGTCTTTCTATATACCGGATTTTTGCTCAACGTTGCGGCGCCCGGTAATCATATCCGGGAAAAAAGCTTTTCTTCCCTCAACCCCATAGCGGCCATTGTAAAATCCTTCCTGGCCGCCGGAAATTATTTGATTGAATGGATAAACCCATTGATTCTTCTGACTTTTATACTGATTCTTCCGCTGCTGTGGCACATGGTAAAGGAATCCTCTTACAGGTTCCGTTACCCTCTGCTTCCATTTGCAGGAAGCATTTGCCTGTACTCCGCCATGTTTACGCCTTCGCTGTATGCAACGGGATCTGTCGGCGCCGACCGGCAGCTTAATATGATACAATGGACCCTGTATCTTCTGCTCTTTTTAAACCTGACTTACCTGCTCGGATATATAGCAAAAAACAAATCCGAAAACGCTCCGGCCTTTCAATTCATGTCCCGGGTAATCGAACCTTCCCGTGTGGCAATCTCCCTGTTTGGACTTGCCGGAATATGCTTTGTGCTTCTTTTTACCGCGGACAGAACTGCCTACACGTCAATTGCCGCCGCAAGGAGTCTTCTAAACAAAGAAGCCTCATGCTATCATAACGAATATATGCAGCGCCTTTCCATTCTGGAAGACGAGAATGTCCGCGATGCGGTTGTAACTCCTTTTTCGGTTTATCCCGATTTGCTGACCTCCGACGAAGACTTTTCTTCTGACCCCATGGACTGGCTGAATATCACGGGAAGCCGTTACTTTGACAAAAAAACAATTATTATGAAAGAATAGTTACGGGGTCGATTGCTTTTCCCGTGTAATCCTGACGATTACCGACCAAATATCACACTTATGCATTGATTGTTTCTTTTGTCATTTCTATAAAATACAAATTGTCATTTTCTCCGACAATCCGGAAACCTGCGCGCAGGTCCACCTTTATAATTCTTTCGTTAGTTTTTAATACTTCTCCCACAATTTTATTCAGCTTTAAAACCTGGAATCCGAACAGACAGACTGCTTTTGTAGCCTCCATTCCGATTCCCTTTTCCGGAGCCTTTAATTTATCGATAACGGTCCTGCCGCATTCTGAGGTCATGTTCTCCCAGTCAATGTCATAAAGTGCAATGGCTCCGATAAACTCCTCCGGTTTCTCCTTTTTTACCACTTTAAACATAATATCTTCCGGATTTTTCAAATACTTCTCATACCATTGCTCCTGGGCGCCGCTGTCTATTTCATGCCGGGATATAAAAAACTGTTTCTGTGAATTACGCAGTATTCTGAGTTCTTCAATATCCGCTTTCTCCAGCGGCATTAAAATAATTCTTCCATATTCAAATACATGATTATGCTTCACTGATTATTATCTTCCTTTCACACTTCTTAACATACGGTTAAGTTTGTCACGAATCCGGATATACAGAACAAAAATATTCCATTCTAAAATATTCCGTCCGGAAAGCCGCTTACCTGTCTGTTTTCCGCTTTCAACTGCTTCGCCGACTTCTTCCATAAAAGTATAATAATCCCGGCCGATTTCCTCAATATCATAAAAGGGAATCCGGGCCTGATACTCCTGCAAACGCTCCCTTAAATAGTCCAGCTTTTCCAAAAGCTCTTCCGCGTCCTTTGCAAGTACGCCGCCATCCTTTATTACTTCCCGATAACAGCCGCTCTCACGGGCCGCCGCCGCCAGACCGCAATTGAGCGCCTCTATAAGGGAATTGGAGCAGCTCTCGCTTTTACTTGCCGCAACAAAAACATCGTATTTGACAAGCTCTTCCGCCAGGTCACGGCTGTTTAAAGGCGGGATCCGAAAAATATTTTTAAATTCCACGGGGGAATTCCCGATAAACGTTAAATCATACCGGTTAAAATCCAAATGTTCATCCAGATACTGTAAAACATCAAAGCCTTTGTTCCAATTGTCCGACCAGCTGGTTGAAACCAACCTGCATTTTTCCGTTGATTTTACACGTTTTTCCCTTTTACTGCGGGAAAAAATTGCGGGATCGGGGGCATTATGAATAACCGCCGCCTTTCCCGTTTCCTTATACCCTTCTTCCTTGCAGCTTTCCATCGTCCACCGGGATTGAAAGACCGTACCGTCGCAAAGAATTTTATCCAGAAAAAAGGACTGCAGATCCAGAATTTTGGAATGTCTGCGGTGCTTTGCCACAGGCCCGTCCATTCGGTGGATAAAGACTTTTTCCGGATGCTTCTTTTTCAATTCCATCAGCGCCGGTCGGATATTGGTGTGGTTAATTAAAATAAAATCCGCTTCTTCGGGCGTCTCACTGTAATGCCCCTCACGGACCAGATAATCCCTGAGGCATTTTAAAAACTGGTTGGCTCCGCCGTAAGGACCTTCCCGAAACTGATATTCAATATATACCTTTCCTGCCTTCATTCCGTTCTCCCCGCTTTTTTCAGCAGCCTTTCCGGCCGACAGTCATATCGTCAATAAGCTTTCTGTATTCCTCTCCGATCTTTTGCAGGGAAAAATTGTCTTTCACATATTCTCTGCCCTGTTTTCCGACTTTCCTGCGTTCCTCCACATTGGTAATCAGCCTGGTCAGAGCCTCGGTCCACTCCTCGTCATTACGGCACAAAATAACCGGGGTGCCGACATAAGAAGGCACGGGATTCGCCACTGCCGGAAGGCCCACTGCCAACGGATACGCCACTTTTGTAAAGCTGTGCGCCGACTGTCCGATCCCTTCCATAGGCCTGGGGGCAATCATAATGTCGCCCTGCAAAAGCTGGCTCGGAATCTCGGACTGTTTATATTCCAGATAATCATATTCAAAATCCGTAAGCTTCGGATCTTTTTCACAGATATAAAGAAGCCTGCAATGATATTTCTCCTGCAGTTTCAAAAGAACTTCCCGGATACAGAGCGTATCCTTCGCCTTACCGGAATATCCACAGTATACAAGCGTTACCCGTTCTTTTTCTTCATGCTTTTTCTCTACCCTGAAAAAATCGTCGTGTACGCTTTCCGGTATCATAAGAACCTTCGGATGGTATTTGGAAAATGCTTCCGCCTGTTGGGAGGAACCCGTTCCAACTACCTGCGCCTGCTCCACAATTTTCAATATATTGGTTCTTTCCCAGTCGTCTTTGCGGGATTCATCCTCAAGATATTCGCAATAAGCTTCGTAATAAACGGGCACGCCTTTTTCATGAAGTTTCCTGGCCGTCTCCACAGCCCGGTCGGAACGGGTCTTTGTAAAAATAACCGCTTTATAATTCTTAAAAGGCTTATACAATTCCGCCCGTATGCCGCATTTTTCAAAATATTCTATAATATCATAACAGCGCATGCGGATGCTTGCCATAGCCCTGTCATAGGGCTGAATATCGTCAATATAAAAACCCACGTCGCATTTTTGAAACAGCTTAAAAAAATCATGCCATAAAAACTTATCCGGTATTTTCATCAGAATCCCCTTTATTTTGTATGTTCCTTTGTCACAAAACTGATTACAGCCTTTACAATGGTCTGTACGTCTTCATAAGTCACCTTCATGTGCATGGGAAGTGAAATCACATGATCGCTCACATACCTCGCTCTGGGGCAGGTTCCGTCCGCATACCGATACATCCGGTACTCCGTATTATCGACATAATGAACTCCCGGGTAGATCTCCTGCTGATTCAGTGCCAGCATCATCTCGTCACGGTTATCCACAATAATCTGAAAAAGATGCCTGCTGGACTCACAAGATGCGTCTATCTCCACCAGCTTTATTTTATCCGGATAAGAAGCAAAACCCTGGGTATACCATTCCGCCAGCTGTCTTCTGTACGCGTTGTCACGATCCAGATATTTCAGCTGTACCAGACCGATAGACGCAATAATGGAATTCCCGTGGTATTTATTTCCAACATATTCCACATCGTAACGCCATTTATAGGTTCCCGAGGAATTCGTTCGGGCATAGGTATCTTTATTAATTCCAAGCCATGTTTTCTCACGCACAATCCTGTCATATTCCGGGTCTTTAAAACAAATCATGCCGCTGTCCGCCGTAGGCAGATTTTTTACGGCCTGAAAGGAATATACGATAACATCCGCTTCTTTTCCGGGAACCTCGCCGTTTTTATAGCGTGTCCCGGCCATATGGGCCGCATCCAGAACCAGCTTAAGGCCATATTTTTTACAAAGCGCGGCGACCCCCCTGTAATGACCCGTATTTCCTCCAAGGCCCACAAAAAGAACGGCTTTCGTTTTATCCGTAATTCTGCTCTCAACACTTTGGGGGTCCAGGCACAGCGTATCGTCTATATCCGCAAAAACCGCCTTTAATCCCGCAAGAAGAATGGCATGATTGGATGAGATAAATGTAAGAGGCGTCGTAATAACTTCCGCGTCCTGATCCCATCCGTTTTCTTCCTTCAAAATATCAAATGCCAGATTCAGTCCGGCCGTTGCGGAATTCAGATAGTGGGCATGCTCCCATCCGGTATATTTCTTCCACTCTTCTTCAAATTGAACGGTCTTATAGCCAAGCCCCGTCCATCCTTTTTCCAGACATTCCCGAATCTGCTCCAGGCACTCTTCTACCTCGAAAGCGGGAGTAAACAATTGTATTGCCATACCTTATCTTCCTTTCTCATAAATCTAAAGCCATACTCCATTTTGCAACAAATAAATTCTCATTCCAAGAATCTGACCAGAGTGATATCCCATACGCTTTGCTCTCTGTAACCAGAAGTTCCCGCGCATTTTTAAAATCTTCCATTCTTTATTAGAAAGCCTTTTTTTTAAAAACTTGTACTTCTCAACCCAAACTCCAAGGCGAATCCGGAAATATTCGTCTCCGCCGACGGTTGTCAAAGTTCCCTTGCTCTTTGTCACACAATATATATTTTGTTCACTGGCTGCTATTGTATTTGCCGCATATGCACACTTAATGGAAAACATTACATCATTTGCCACTTTTGTCTCATCAAAGCAAATCTGATTTTCTTTGACCATAGAATTTCGAATCAACTTTGACCACGGGCTCTCAAAACCATATCGCAACCGCGCTTCCGTTTCCCCGTCAGGCGACTGCAAATAATTTTGCACCAGATTTCTGGTAAGCCGGTCTCTCCCGGCCTTTTCCCCTGTCTCCAGGTAAATACTGCTTGGAGTAAAATAGATAATATCCGCTTCCCTCTGCAAATAGCCTTCCAGCTTTTCCCACAGATTTTCTGTAAAAAAATCGTCCGCATCCGCAAATAAAAGCCATTCTCCGCCGGCGTGCTGCAATCCGATATTCCTACATACACCGGCGCCCTTTTTTCCGGTATTATTTATAAAAAAGGCTGCCTTCCTATTATTTTTTTCTTTACATTCCGCTGTAATCTGTTTCCCGCTTTCACTGTTATCATCTACCACAATAACCTCCAATTCCTCCCTTTCAGGAATAGAATCAAGAAGTTTGTCAAGCAGTTTCGGGGAATTGTAGTGGGGAATGATAATCGTCAATACCTTTTTCATCCATCCTGTTCCTTTTTAGTGTTTCATGTAATAAAACATAATAACCAACGCAAAGCGGTGGTAGATACAGCGAAGCAGCATATTTCTTTTACTGTGAAAACCCGGCTGTATCATTTGCTTCAGAATACTTTTGGTAAGCGCATCCCGGCAAATCTTTCGGATATTTTTATATGCGGTAAAAAAACCGTTTGTCTTCCGGTAACGCACCTCCGCTTTCACGCACTTACAGGTGTAAAGTACATGCCGAAAGCGTATTCTTTCCATTGCATCCTCCCGCTCCACGCAGACAGGAACATATTCCTGTAATTTCTCATAAATCAACTTATAAACGTCAAAGCGGTCCTTCGCATATTTTCGCGACTTGGAGTCTCTCATAACATTGTTGTAATAAAGCATATCAGGGATCACTATAATCTGCTGTGCATAACGGCAAAGTTCCAGATTAAAAAACAAATCCTCGCTATACTTAATCTGTCTGTCAGGAAAAGTAATGTGATTCCTTTTTAAAAAATCCCGGTTGTACAGAGCACAGCATGCGGACCCTGTTACAAAATGTCTGTCATACTCATTGGACGGAAGGTTTCCAAGGAAAAATTTAATGAAGTCTTTTCGTATTTCCTCCCCCTCATAAAACCGCTGTCCGTCAAGATGAATTCCATGCCCCAAAACCTTACCATCACTGACAATATTTCTTCCGAAATAACAGACCTCCGCCTGCCCCATTTTCTGCGTTACAATCTCATAAAGTCCGGTATCAATGTAATCATCTGCATCCACAAAAGAAATAAAACGGCCCCTTGCAAGCTCAAGGCCTTTATTTCTGGTACAGCCGGCTCCTTCATTCTGCTTATGAACCACGCGGATTCGGCTGTCCTTCTCTGCCCATTCGTCGCAAAGTCCTGCGGAACCATCTACCGAACCGTCATTAATCAAAAGAATTTCAAGATCCTTCATCGTTTGATTTACAATCGATTCCAAACAGCTGTTTAAGTACTTTTCCTTATTATAAACAGGGACAATTACACTGACAATCGGTTCCATTATTTTCCCTTTCTTATCTTCATAGCTATGCAGTATAAACTCGGACTACACAAAAACAACCGCATCTTCCGCCGATAGTTCTTTGATGCGTAATCGTATTCATAAGAAGCGCGAATCTCTTTTTTATCCTCCAGCAACATTCTTCGGATTCTGCCCAAAAATTCCTCCCGCTGCGGTACATCGGAGTGATAAATTTTCCGGTAGTAGGAAAGCATTTCGGAATAGAAAAGAACAATCTGCCGCTTTGCCAAATCTTCTCTGCCAACACGCTTTAAGTCCTCAATGTGCTCCGTTAACACCGGAATTTTATCGGTAAAAATACATTCCGTTATTCCCGTATTGGAAATACTTCCCGGACGCTGGTCACGATAATGGTAAATCAATTTACCGACAAACAAAACATTTTGAGCTTTGCACATAACCTCCGAATTAAAGGTACCGTCCCTGTGGTGTCCCGGTTTAAAACGCACCGCTCCGATAATCTCTCTGGTGTATAGTTTGTCCCAAAGCGCTTTTAAAATGTGCGGTTTAAACTCCGGCTTTACATAAGAAGTCAGCACATCCTCACCGCTGAGCATTGCGATTCTTCCATCCGGCTCATTGTCAAAAAACTGCCGATACATACGTTCACACACACCAAAAACCACATCCGGCTTGTACTTTTTCATCTGAACATACAAGCTTTCATAAGCGTCGGGCTCCAGCCAATCATCACTGTCTAAAAAAGTAATATATGTTCCCCGGGCCTGCTCGAGCGCCATATTCCGGGCATCGGAAACACCGCTGCCCTGCTTATGCATCACCTTAAACCGCGCATCTAACGCAGCGTATTCATCACATATTTTCTCACTTCCGTCCGTAGAACCGTCATCCACAAGAAGAGCCTCAAAGCTTGTATAAGTCTGATTCCGCAAGGACTCCAGACACTGCGGCAGATATTCCCTCACATTATAAATCGGAATAATTACCGAAATCAAATCACCCTGCATAGCCTGCCAAACCTCCTAACTATGGCTCTTTACCTTTTCCTTTTTCTTTGCAACCTGCTTGTCCTTAATCTCATATACAACGTCGCATTGTTCAATGGTTGTCAGACGATGAGCAATAATGAGCAGTGTTTTACTTCCTGCCAGATAATTAATCGCATCCATAACTGCCTTTTCCGTTTCATTATCCAACGCGGAAGTAGCTTCATCCAACACCAAAAATTCCGGATCATGGTACAAAGCCCTGGCAATACCAATCCGCTGTCTCTGTCCGCCCGATAAACGCACTCCTCTTTCCCCGATTTTCGTTTCCAGTCCGTTCTCCAGCCCTTCTACAAATTCTCTCAACTGCGCTTCCTCCAACGCCCGCCAAACCTGATCCTCTTTAATTTCATGGGGCCGCAGTCCAAAGGCAATATTGTTGCGGATTGTATCATCCATCAGATAAATAAACTGGGGGATATAACCTATTTTTTTATGCCAGTTTCGCATTGCTTTGCGAATGTCTACCCCATCGATCTTAATCGTTCCGCTTTGCGGGTCCAACACTCCCAGAATAATATCCGCCAAGGTGGTTTTTCCCGCTCCGGACGGTCCGACAAACGCAACGGAAGTATTTTTTTGAATCGTCAAATTTACATTCTCCAATACGTTTTTCTCCATGCCTGAATAACGGAATCTTATATTTTCCAGTTTAATCTCCTTATTAAAATCTAAATGATCGATTTCATCTTCCTTCTCTGCCTGACTCATGATTGAAAGCTGGTCGATTTGATTTAAATCTTTGTAAATCGCGTCAACCCCGACCTTATTATATTGCAGGGAAGATAATTCCGCTACGATTTTATTGAAGGAGGGAAGCAGGCGGAATGCAGCCACGGCAAACAGAGACAGCGTCGGAATAAACTCAACAATATCCGTTCCGCTTGCAATCTTCACCGCCACGATTAACATAATGCCGCCAATACATAAAACCTCCAAGACCGCTTTCGGAAGAAGCGAAAGCGTCTGATATTCCCGCCTGTTCATTACCAGGCCTTCATTTGTCTGTGTAAACCGCCGAATAAAGAAATCCCTTCTCTCCAAAATTATGCTTTCTTTGATTCCACCGAAGGTTTGTCTAAGCCATTTACTATTTTGAGCAGTCAGCCTGCGTGTCTCCTGTCCGAAATTCTCAATTCTTTTGCGCAACAGTAAAAAAAACACAGTAATATAGACAATTAATACCAGCGTAACAACAATTGTCATTGCGAAATCCTGCTTTAGCAGAACTGCAAAAACAAGTAAGCATACCGTAATATCGGTGGTCAGTGTCAAAACAGACTGCACACTCCCAAAAAACATGCCTGTATCCGCACTAATATTACGAATCAGCTCGGAACTGTTGTGTGACAAATGGAATAAATAGGGCTGTCTTAAATAACATTCCAACATTCTCCTTGATAACTGCAGCTGGTTATTGCTGATATAACGAAACTGCATCCTTTTCATCCACACCATATATATATTTTTTACTACATATATCACAATAAACATAAGCGCTAAAATAATCAGCAAAGAGTTAATGGAGGTAAGCCCAAGCATATCATAGAGCTTTCGCATATACCACTTTTCCAATACCGCATCCTGTTGTAAAACCGCATCAATAAACGGCAGAATCATTGTAACTCCCATCAGCTCACAGGCAGAACCTATCAGAACCATAAAAAACAACATAAGCAGCTGTATCTTCTGTTTTTTGTTAAAAATATAATTAATTTTCTTTAATACGTTCATAAATGAAAATGACTCCTTATTTTCCTTCCGTCAAAATTCAAGTTCCGCTTTTCTTAAATATCCTGCCTGCAATTTTGGGAATCACATTCCGCATATTTACCTTCCTGGAAACACAAGGCCTGACCCCGTTTATCAGCATGTAACACCATGCCCATATTTTTTCGCCCGTACCCATTTTATATTTCTTAAACATTTTTGTATATCTGTCACCGCGCAAATCAAGCATTATCCAGGTTTCCCTGTCCACATGGCTCCTTAAATACTTATACTTTTTTACGGCAACCTTAAATCTTGTTCTGACATCTTCGCGCTTTATCGATGTAATCAAGCTTCCTTCCGATTTCGTAATGCAGTAAATAACCGTTTCATTTACTGCAATTTTTTGGGCGTTCGCGGCACATTCCACGGAAAACATTACATCGTTTGCCACCCGCAGTTCATCGAAAGAAATTTGCTTTTGCCGCACCATGCTGCCCCTTACCAGCTTCGCAATCGGTCCGACATACTCATATCGAAGCTGTACTTCATTTTCCTTGGTCGGTGCGGCGGCATAATTGTGAATTAGATTGCAAATACTCATATGTCTGTTAGATACTTTGCCATCTTTCAAATTAATACTGGTGGATGCAAAATAGACAATATCATACTCCTTGTCAAAATATGGTGAAATGATATTATAAAATCCTTCCAGAAAAAAATCATCCGCATCCGCAAATAGCAGCCATTCTCCTTCGGCATGCTGTAATCCTATATTTCTGCAGCGTCCGGCGCTGTGAGTATCACTGTCATTCCTGTAAAATTCTATCTGACGTTTCTTTATATATTCCTGTAGATCTGCCGTATCCTCCGTGCTGTTGTCATCCACCAAAATCACCTGTATCTCTTCCCTCTCAGGAATACTGTCAATCAGCTTTTTAACCAGACTGCAGGAATTATAATGCGGAATAATAATAGATAATTTTTTATCACCCATGCCGTTTTCTCCCGAAAATTTTATTCACCAGCTTTGGAATCAAATTTCGAATCGTTAATTCTCTGGAAATGCACGGTCTGATTCCATTTATAAGCATATATCCCCATGCCCACAGGATATCCCATGTGTCCGTCGGATATCTTTTAATCAATTTAATATATTTGTCGCCGCGAAAATCAAGGAAACGCCATGTTTTCTTATCCAAATTCTTCTTTAAATATTTGTATCTGCGCACTGCTATGCGCAGTCTTGCATGCACATTTTCACGATCTTCGAGCTTACTCAAAGTTCCGTCCTGTTCCGTAATACAATAAATCCTTTCATCACATGCCTGAATACGCCCGGCATGAACCGCACATTGCATTGCAAACATAACATCATTTGACACTTTGGTTTCATCAAATAAAATATTATTTTCTACAACCATACTGCGCCTTATAATTCTGGAAACCGGAAATACCCATTTATAGCGAAGCAGCGCTTCGTTCTCCCATGTCGGCGCAACAGCATAATTATGAGCCAGATGATAGGTTCCAACATGCCTTCTGGACTTCCTTCCGTCGCTCAGCTTAATACTGGTTGGCGGAAAATAAACAATGTCATATTCTTTTTCAAAATACGGTGAAATAAGATCATAGAATCCTTCCAGGAAAAAATCATCCGCATCCGCGAACAACAGCCATTCTCCTATTGCATGCCGCAGGGCAATATTTCTGCAATGGCCTGCGCTGTGCATATCGCTGTCACTTTTGTAGAACTCAACGTGACGTTCCATTGCATATTGCCGCAGATCCGTAACATCCTCCGTACTGTTGTCATCTACCAAAATCACCTGTATGTCTTCCTGACGCGGAATACTGTCAAGAAGTTTTCTGGCCAATTCACACGAATTATAGTGTGGAATAATGATGGTCAGTTTTTTACCTTGCAAAATCCATCGCTCCTATCCTTTTACGGTTTTCATCCAATTTCCACAGTTCTCCCAATTTTTTATCCACCTCTTCCGGTTGAAAACGAGCCATACCATTATTGGGCGTAAATGTCATCTCGCCAAAATAAATTTTATTTCTGACATTATATAAATCCACTCTTACAAATTCGAATTCTGCCGCCAGCTTCTCCGCAATCATAATTAAATCCTTTAAATTATCCGGTCTTGGATAAATTTCATCCCCTGCGCCGGCCACATAACGAATCGGCAGCAAATTCCAATCCAAGTCAAAAAACTGCTGCTTATGTCCCGAAAACCTGGACAAATCGACTTGAATCATTACAACCTTACCGCCAAAACAAAACAATTTAAAATCATTGGCATCTATATCCACCATTTTTTCACACATAATTCTCGATTTTAAATTCTTATATTGCCACTCTCCGCTTCTGTAATAAGGTTTATATTCGATCCATCTCTTCATGCGGGAATATTTCTCTTCCCAATCAATTTCTTTTTTATCCGTACACAAAATAACTTCTTTACCCCCGCCGCCATTTGTCAATTTCGCCACAAAACAATCCGGAAGCGTCGGGAGCGCCGCCTTAAACTCTTCAATCGTATTATAAACATCATACATAGGGATTACATATTCTTCCCCAATCGTTTTTTTCACCCAGCCGCGCACCAGATACTTATCGGTAAGCAGAGCCATACGTTCATCCCTGCGATATAATTTTACCCAATTAATTTTTTCATTAAACGTACCGGGATTCTTCTTCGGAATCTTATATCCAAATTTCACGTAAAAATCTCTGTGAATTACAATCCTGCGGAGCCCCGCCTGAATCAAACGCTTCCTTATCCTGCCATCTCCCAAACGATCCATAATGTGCTGTTTTATTGATTTACCCATCATTATCATCCTTTCCTTTTATCGTCCGCGTTGAAAAATGACCTTTCCGTCCTTTATCGTTTCTAAAACTTTGATGTCTTTAATTTCCATTGGGTCTACCAAAAGAGGAGAGCGATCTAAAATCACCAGATCCGCCCTTTTCCCCTGTTCAATCGTTCCCTTGGAATCTTCTTCAAAATACTCATAAGCAGCCTCAATGGTCACTGCCCGCATTGCATCGTATACATCAATCTTTTGATTTTCGCCTATGACGTTTCCCGCCCTGCTTCGGCGATTAACGGCACACCATATCGAATGCAGCATATCCGGCTTTGTGACCGGAGTATCCTGGTGGAAGTTAACGTGTATCCCCCGCTTTATGGCATCCTTCACCGGACTGATATGATTTCCTCTGGCGCTTCCAAAATTCTTCAGATGTACATCTCCCCAATACCATACGTGCCCTACAAAAACAGATGCTATCATATTAAGTTTCGCCATTCGATCCAATTGGTCATTTCTTACCGTTTGACAATGTATCATAACGGGACGCAAATCATCCCTTATGCCCGCTTTCGCTATCGCATTTTCATAGGCATTTAAAAATTGTTCGCTTGCGGCATCGCCATTACAATGAGCCAAAATCTGTCTATGCTCTCTTACCGCCTGCTCCACATAGCGATTTACATCTTCATCCTTCATCCATGGATATCCGTAATAGTCTGCAGGCTCTCCCAGATACGGCTCTGACATCCATGCGGAACGCCCCTGCGGCGACCCGTCTAATATAATCTTGTAACCGCCTATTTTGAGATGATTTTTATACGAACCGAACAGCCCTGTATATTTATTTATAATCTCCGCCCCTCCGTCCGCTATCATCGGATAGGATACGACATCAAGATTAAGGATACGAAGCTTTGCCATGCCTGCCAGCAGTTTTAAATCCTTTCCGGCGGTGGCTCCGTCCTGAACCGTTGTAACGCCATTTTCCAGATACGCTTTTTTCATTTGTTTTATCAGCTTCATCGGATTTACTTTTATATGCGTGGCAATCGCAGCCTGAACAGTCCGCATCCCGGCCTCTTCCAGATAACCGCTTGGCTCGCCGCTTCCGTCCAATCTGCCAATCACCCCTCCCGGCGGGTTGGGCGTATCTGCCGTAATCGCGGCCAATTTCATGGCAGCGCTGTTCGCACAGGCCAAATGACCGGATATGTGTAAAATGAAAATAGGAATATCCGTACTTACCTTATCCAAAACCCGCTTATCCGGCTGTGCATTTTCTTTCAAAAAATTATGGTCATAGCCAAATCCCAGCACAGCCTGTCCATTTTTAATTTTATTCACTTGGATATATTTTTTCAACGTCGCAATGATTTCATCAAAAGAATTGCAATCTGACAAATCCGCACATAAAGATAACTGACTATTCATCAGAAAATGACTGTGTGCATCAATAAATGACGGCATTAGACACTTTCCGCCCAAATCATATTTTTGGGCATTTTTATGGGCGGCAGAAAAGATTTCCTCTTCTTTTCCCACTTTAAGAATTTTTCCTTCTTTTATTAATACCGCCTCCGGTGTAAGCTCCAGCTCTTCTTTCCCGTTGCGCGCACTCATCGTATGAATAATACCGTTATAATAAATTCGCTCCATTTCCTGTCCTAGCCTTTCCAACTATAACTTTTTTTGCCCCAGCACCGACATACTTTCAGCAATACAAGATAACCTATAATGCAGGCGAAAAGTCCGCCCAGCGTAACAGCCAAACCAAGGCTTCCCGATGCATAAGCCAAAATCAGCATATAAACCGGCGTACTCGCCAGCATGACAAGATTACACGCCCCCAATTCTACGCTTGTAGACGTCTTAAAATCCGGGTCAATAATTCGCACCAGCGCAATTCCACTGGGCACCGTACCTGTACACATACCATACATTCCCAGCGTTCTTTCAAAATCATTACTTCCGCCAAATCTTTGCCCAAAATAAAAACATACGATAAAAGTAACAACCGTCATTAGAATCGTTACTATTATAATAGGCGCAATCCATGCTTTAATTATACTTACCGAAACTGACATAAATGCGCATACCACCAAATAGTCTGCCGTCCAGCCTGTAATTTTACTCTGTAATGTATTTTCAAGCAGAAAATCCAACTTCAATTTTTTTAATATAAATTTTACTATGTAGGCAGCGTACATACCGTTCATGAACATCATCCCCTGCATGGAGGAACCCAGAAATCCGGGCAAACAAGAAAGAACCTTCCCGATTCCCACCGCCAGTATATAGCAAAGACCGATCATTGCAAAATGAAACGCCAGGGTTTCAATATTGCTGTTACATGTGGTGTCTTTCACCATAACTTCCGTCTGTTCTTCCTTTTTGAGATACCCCTTTAAAATAGCATCATCAATTTTGCCGCAGTTTTTAGCAATGCCGCGTTTCACACCCAGCTTTGCTGCGGGAATTCCAATCAGAAACGCAACAATAAATCCCAGCGCCGAAAAAGCAATTGCCACCGTCGCTGCATTGGACCAGCCATATTGTTCAAAAATAGCCCCATAAGAAGCCGACTGGCCCGGTCCCTGACAAAATGCAAACTGTATCAACATTCCGTAAATTGCATCCATGTCCACATTTTTACCGAAAACAAAAACAATGCCAAAGGACAGAAGCGGAGTCAACGCATACAAGAGGCACCAGACAAGTCCCATTCCAACGCTGCCCATAAGTATATTCTTTGCTCCGTTATTCTTCTCCTTCGGCGCACTCGTTAAACTAATGGAAATAAACGATACGGTAAAAAGGTGATTAACAATCGTAGTAAACATACCGGTATCCGTCCCGATGCCCATCCCGGCGCCTGCCGTTATATTCATAAAAACGATACCAAGCACTCCCCCTATAACGCTTGCCGGAATCAACATACTCCGAAAAGCCGGAATCTTCGCTCTCAGGAAAACACCAAGCATAAGCATGGTGCTCGCCCATCCAAATGCAAACATAAAACTATTCATACATACTTCCTCCCTTATTAACTCCCGTCTCATATACAGAATGTCGAAAAAGATAATTCTTGTATTAGAATACATGTAACTTAATATAATGTCAAGAAATTCCAACGTTTTACCGCAATGCCATGAGTCACATGAACTCCTGCTCAGGCTCAATTTCTCATTGCATAAATTCCCCCCGTAAACTTTATCTTAATTTCTCCCGAACTTTTCTCAGGACAAAGGCGGGACTCCATTTTCTCGAAACATCGACGCGGACTCCGTTTCTTAAAAGGTAAAAATATAACCTGCAAATCTGCGCTTTATTCAGTCCATAATTTTTCGCCAGCTTCAAATATGGTCTTCCCAGCAGATCCAGAGTCTTCCACTGCTTCCTGCTTAGCCGTTCTTTCAGAAAACGGTATTTGCGTAAAAATACCTCGACGCGCTCATAAAGCTTGTGCGGATTAACGCCTGTCGTCAAGGTTCCTTTCTGTTTTGTCACACAGTAAATCACTTCCTCCGATGCGCCGACTTTACCCGCCGCATATCCGATCCGCGCGGAAAACATAATATCATTGGCGACCATGGTCGTTTCAAAACGGATTGCGTTATCCTCAACACTTTGCCGTCTTATAAGCTTTGACCAGGGCGATTCCTGAAGATAACGGAGCCTGATTTCCTCTCTCTCCCCTTTGTTCTCCAGATACTCCCGGACCAGCTTTTCATACCGTACATGCCTTCGATCCAATTTGTTTTCGCTTAAATTCCAGCTGGTAGGAATAAACCAGACAAGATCAAAATCCGACTCAAAATATGCGGCCGCTTTTTCATAAAAACCAGGCATAAAATAATCATCGGCATCAGCAAACAGCAGCCATTTTCCTGCCGCATGCTCCAATCCGATATTCCTGCATGCCCCCGCGCTGTTTTTCCCCGGTTCGTTATAAAACAGGCGAATCTGCCCCGGCCTGGCGCCCACAATATCCATAAGCCGTTTTGGATGCTCCGTACTGTTGTCGTCAATCAAAAGGATCTCCACATCCTCTCTTTCCGGAATGGAAGCAATCAGAACCTGCAGCAATTCCGTGGAATTGTAGTGTGGAATGATGATCGACAAATTGATCTTTTTGGAATTTTGTGTCATTTCAAGCATTACCCTTTCTTTGCCCTTAACTTCCGCGCCAGATTCATTATACTATTCTTTACGGATATTGTCTAATATTTCCAGATGACCGGTTACTAGCGAAAATCCCAGGGAGACGTATGAGAAGTATCTTCCGCCGTCTCTGCCGCCATTCCCGGATTATAAGCTACAACAACGTAATCCGGATTATATTCCTCTATATAAGTTCTGACGCTTCCGGTAAAATATCGTAAATCAAGCAGAGAGATTTCTCCGACGGCCAACGCCAGGTACGGGATCACCACATTCCCATAAGATTCTTTCAAAACTAATATTCTGTCCCGGTTCTGTGTACGTTTGTTTTCAATTTCTATCTGGGGATGATCACCCCAGCAATACATATCATACTGACTCAATTCATAAGACGGCTGCATATAAAGCATATTCATATTCAACAGGGTTTCATCAAACATTCCTTCCTTTTCCATATTTATACTGGGAATACGGATCTTAAAATGCGTTTCAAAATCCGGCGTCACTACCGGAAAATCATCGGGATCAATCAGCCCTGCCGTTACATACCTTCCATAAGACCCCAGAAAAATCCCTTCATAATTTTTAACGGCATACTTTTCCAGGTCAAACAGCTCCGTATCGATGTCCATGCCTTTCTGTTTCAGATATTCGGCCAACAGGCCCGCCACTTTCACTCCGGTCTGGGGAAGCCAGTGATGGTCTGTCCTGAAAAACAGTTCAAACATATGATCTGCATCCTGAGGCATCATATCCTCTCTGATATCCAGACAGGGGATGTTTCTCTCGTCCAGTTTTTCCTGAATACGGTCTGCATTTTCATCCGTGTAACTGTAATAGCCTTTCAGAATCCGTTCCGCTTTTATCCCTGACATTTTGGCCGGATACTGCACGTATACGAAGGGAATTCCCTGCTCCTGCACCCATTTTGCAAAGCGGATCAGACTTTCCGATATTTCCGTCACATCAACCCTGGGCTTGCACTGTGAAATATGTCCTGTTTTTCCATTCCAAAAAATATGGGGCGAATTTTTTACCTGTTCCGGAATATCCCACTGCAAAATATGCTCCAGAATCGCCCCTGTTTCCAGGAGACTTTTTTTCCCAAGCAGACCTTTTTCAAAGTAGTAACTGATTTTCTTTTCTATGGAGCTTACTTTATCTTCCAAGTTGTTTAATTTCGCACTTAAAAAACCGGAAGACTTTTTAACCTGTTTCTTTTCCGTTTTTCCTTTGTATGTTTCTTCTTCATCGGCAAACGGATACCGTTTCTCCCAGTCAATCGAAACCGTTTTTTCCCTCTCCAGCTCTGCTCCCGGATTATCCCGGTATATAAAAGCAATCATCTTCCTGGCAAATTCCGAGTCGGTATGTCCTTTGTCAATCAGTATGTTCTTCATTCCGAACTTGACGATACCTGCCAGCATAAACAAAAAACAGCAAAAGACTATGACTCGCCCCGCAAGCCGGACGGGTGAGAAATTTTTCGTATCGACTTTTTGTGATTCATTCTTTTTCACCGAAAGTCCCTCCTAGAAATTAAAGTAAATAAACGGATTGTAGTCCCCTGCGACAAGAGCCACAACACTGAGCGAAAAAACAACCAGCATACCGCCTGCCGTTACCCATTCCCGCGCCTTTACGGACAGCTTTTTTCTTATGGCAGGAACCATCGGGAAACATCCCAGAACCCCCGTAATCAGCAAAATCAGGTTGTAGCTTAAAAAGACCGCCGCCTTTTCTCCAACCAGTCCTGCCGCACCGATTCCAAACATGGTTCCGATAAAGGAACCTGCCTGCGCGATACTCCCGGAGCGAAACAGAACCCACAAAAGCGTTACAAAAAACATCGTATAAAGATGGGAAATTCCTTTTTCACCGGTTTTACCCGTGCTTTTTTCAATAACCAGCAGTACAAAATATCCGAGTCCCCATAAAACAAAGGTCCAGTTCGCGCCATGCCAGATACCGGTCAAAAGCCACACCAGAAACAAATTCCAATAAGTTTTTCCCTTTCCGGCCCGGTTCCCTCCCAAAGGAATATAAACGTAATCGCGGAACCATACGGAAAGAGAAATATGCCATCTTCTCCAGAATTCGGTAACGCTTTTCGCTATGTAGGGATAATTGAAGTTTTCGTCATAATGAAAGCCGAACATACGCCCCAGGCCGATTGCCATGTCCGAATAGCCTGAAAAATCATAATAAATCTGCATGGTATAGGCGACTGCCCCGATCCACGCCAAAAGAACGCTCCGCTCCTGCGCAGTCCACACAAAATCCGCCATCTGCCCCAGATAATTTGCCAACAGCGCCTTTTTCCCAAGCCCGAAAACAAACCTTGCAATGCCCGCGGTAAATTCTTCCGGAGTTTCCTTCCTGTTTAGGATCTCATCCTCTACGGTTTCATACCGTACAATGGGACCGGCTATCAGCTGCGGAAACATCATAATATACATGCCGACATAAAATACATTTTTCTGAACCTGAACCTTTTTCCTGTATACATCAATAATATAGGACATGATCTGAAAGGTAAAAAAGGAAATACCAATAGGAAGCTCCACCGAAACGCCGTACCGGCCCGCGTCCCCGTGAAGTAAAAGACCCAGATTAGCCGCAAGAAAATGCAGATATTTGAAAACCACCAGCAGCAGCAGGTTCCAGACAACGCCCGTAATCATCCACCCTTTTCCCCGCTGTTTTCCTTTTCTGTCCGCCGCCGCAATCAAAAGGCCTATCCCCCAGTTAACTGCAACTGAGAACAGCAGCAGGAAAACAAATACCGGCTCTCCCCATGCATAAAATAAAACGCTTCCGATAAACAAAACATAATTACGGTATCTTCGGCCTTTAAAAATCGGATTATAATAAAAAAACAGCAATACCGGCAAAAAGAAAAATAAAAATGTTCCTGATGAAAAAACCATTATTCAGCTGCCTCCCCAAATTTTTCTTCCGTATCCTTTTCCCCTTGAATCAGACCGGCAAGTCTCTTTCCCGCCATCTGCGGCGAAAACTTATTTTTAATATGTTCCTCCATCAGTCTGACATGTTCCTCATACTCCTGCTTTGTATATCCGAATATTCCGTACAGCCTTTCTTTAAGATATTCCAGTTCTCCCACAGGAACAAGACTGGTACGGCAGGTTTTCGGATAATACATGCTTACGGCCGGCAGGTCGGTCGCCAGTACCGGCTTTCCAAATTGTACGGATTTTACAATATTAATGAGTCCCGAAACTTTCTCGTCCTTTAACAGAAAAACCGGCAGATAGGACTCCTGCAGAAGCCTGTAATATTCTTTTGCAGGCAGATCAAATTTCAGATCTATATTGGGCAATTCTTTTCTTTCCTGCCAGTCCGCTTTTGCGGCGACAGCCACAAAGGAGATGTCCGGGCAGCTCTCCGCCAGTTTCCAGAGCAGCTCCCAGTCCCGGTTTGCCCTTCCACCCATAAAACAATAACGGTTTTCTTTCCGGTAAATCGGAAACTGAAAAGGCTCGCCGTCATCATACACATCCGGAATATATACGATTCTTTCCCTCTCTCCCGCACCATATGCCTGCCGCAGCCGTTCCCTTGTATCCCCGCTGTTGATAATAGCGGTAAAGGCAGGATTGTTCAGGGCTGAAACATAAAGAAAACGCGTCCTTTTTCCCGAAGACGGCGTCAGCCAGTTAAAAGAAATTATGTTTCTGCGGCCGGCCCCTGCCAGACGGTTAAAAAACAGGCCCGACCACTGGCTCCAGCACACTACAGTCTCCCCCTTCCTGCTGCGAAACAGAGCCTTCATACATTGCCAGAAGGTCAGGAGATAGAAAAGAAGCCGTCCGGCTTTACCTCTCTGCTCAATCTGCGACAGCTTCAGACAGGGAGCCACCGTTTTAACCCGGAAACCCTGGCGGTTTAATTCTTCCCTGACCCACAGCTTGTCGCATTGTTTTACGGGACAGTCAAAAATCACTGTTACAGGATTCTGCGCCGCCTTTAAAGCTGTAAGAATTTTGTCCCTGTAATTTGCAAACAGGTACTTTTTCCGCACCAGATTCCAGCTTCTTTCCCCCATCGCCGCTAATTTGTCCCGGTCTCTTATAAGCGATACGGTATACTGTTTAAAATCTTCATAATCATTATCATGAAACAGAAAGCCGTTCCCTCCGTGCTCCACATAACAGGCCGTTCCGTTGGTATCGCTGCAGATAACGGGAAGGGAGCAGGACATTGCCTCAAGCTGTGAAACGGATGCGAACTCGCCGGTACTCGGCAGAAGGAACAGGTCCGCCTTTTTGTATTCTTCGTATACCTGCTCTATTGTCAGATTTGTCTTTAATGTAACAATTTCCTCTAAATGATGCTTTTCCACATAACCTTTTAAATCCTCAAGGCAGGACTTCTGACGCTGTGTAACGGCTTCTCCCGCAATTGTGACGTGGACGCCTTCCTCTCTACATTCATTTGCAAGACGCAATAACATTTCGTGGTGCTTCCGCGTCTCATATTTACCAATGCCCAGAAGCTGCACCTGCCCATCCCTGAAATGAAACTTCTCTTCCGGAGAGCAGCATGGTTCCGTTACAAACGGAACGTACCATGAATTCTCCTCCGTCCGTCTTCCTTCTGCCGGTCCCCACACAGGCGTAATGCGCACGGCGGGCGTATGCTTTCTAAAATAGCGCCGTACCGGATCTTCTTTTTTTACCGCTTCTTCCATATAGGGACTTTGTGTATACAAAATACAGGGAATACGTCTTTTTTTACAAATGGAAGTAACCGCGATATTATAAAGTGACCGGTCTCTTAAAATTACCAGTTCCGGCTTCTTCTGATCTAAAAGCAATTTAAACTTTTTTTGGGGAAGCAAGCCAAATTTTGCCTGAAAATTAAAATCGTTTTCCACATAGGAGCCCGTCAGTTTCTTAAATCCCCGGTAAACCGAAAAAAGGGCGCCAAAAAAAGCCGAATATCCCAAAATTTCCGGCTTCAGCACAGAATAATCTTCCGTTCCCCCGCAATACTGACTCACAAAACAGACTTCATCGCCCGCTTTCATCCACCCCTTCATAATTGGTATCTGGTTGGTATGATAACGGGGCGCTACATACATAACCCGCATTTTTTATCCTTTCAAACACTTCATCCATAAATGGCCGATGCTTTCAAGAGAGTATCTCTCTCTGATCTGCTCGGCCTCTCTCCCAAGTCCTGCCGCATACGCCGGATCTCCTGCCAGGCGTTCCATGGCCGACGCAAGCCTTTGCGCATCTCCTACCGGAACCAGAAGACCGTTTTGTCCGTCACGGATACACATTTTAGACCCTCCTATGGGACAATCGGTTGAAATTACCGGCAGCCCCACAGCCATGGCCTCCGCAAGCGAATTGGAAATCCCCTCATAATCCGAGGAAAGCACATATATGGAAGCGTCCCGTATTTTCTCCGGCAAGTTCGCGGTAAAACCGGGAAAACTGACATAATCTGCAATTCCAAGCTCCGCTGCCTTTTTACGCAGTTCATCTTCCAATTCCCCCTTACCGTAAATAACCAGACTGTAATCCGCATATTTTCGGTGGAATAAAGCAAATGATTCCAGAAGTAAAGCATGATTTTTCTGGAACGTCAGACGTCCCGCCGTTACAATTTCCCTGCGCCGTTCTCCGTGAAATGGGCCGACAAGTTCCGGCGCAAGGGGATTGGGTATCACTACCGCCCGCTTTCCCGCACGTCCGGGAAAGCACCTGCGCGCCTCCTCCGTCTGGCATACCAGTACATCCGCCCTGTTATAAAAAAAGTTGCGGAGGCGCTTATAGCCGCACTGATTCGGATCATTCCGTTCCGATATAACCACACGGTTTTTCAATCCCCATGCCGCCAGGACGGTAAACAAATTTGTTTCGACACCCATTCCGCAGATTACCGCATGGGGACGATTCCTGAAATAATCCCGCATTTTCTTAATCCGCTCCAGACGCTTCCGAAGGCTTCCTCCGCTCTGTCCTCCGGCCGAGAAAAGCCCGATCTCCTCCCGCAGGGTATAGGCCACTTCATCCCCCGCCGTCATAAAAATGGAAACCTGATGGTGTTCCTGTACAAAACGGTTGGCCAACAGCGAAATGACTCGTTCCGTACCGCCTCCGGTCATGCTGGCCGTAACAAAAATAATTTCCACAATTACTTCCTCTTTCTCTGCGTTGTGCTTTGTCGGCAAAACTCCGGTTTACCGAATAAATTTATTCTCTTTCAGACTGTATCTGCTTCCCATTAATTTATGCTTTAACACCCACCAGCCGGGAATCCAGATTCTCTGTTTCATGGCGGGAGACGCGCTTCCGATCATCCAGCAGTTTTTGTCGCAGTGTTTTACCTGATCACGAACCTTTGCCGCCTGTTCGGAATTCCAGATTTCTTCCCAGGTATTTTCGTGAAGATTGCCCATAGCCATCTTTTCCGTGCTTCCGTTGCAGGGCAGCACATTCCCGTACGGGTCAAGGAAAAAACCGTTTGTACCCATTTCGCAGGGCAGCATACGCGGCTGTCCGTAAATGTAACGGATCAGACCGTGATTGAAATAGGCTCTCGCCCATTTTTTCGGTGACCTGGATTTTAAAAGACGGTTAATTAAATCTTCAAAAGCCTCCGCCACTTTCCTTTTATCGTCAATTTTATTGTCTGTTTTTCGGAAATAGAAAGAGTTATGCAGAGTCGCCGTTGCAAACTCCATGTTCATCTCATTTGACAATTCGTATAAAGCCGTCAGATCCTTACAGTTCATATCCTGAACCGTCATGCCGAAGCCCACGTCCTTATGCCCCATTTCAACCAGCGTTTTTAACGTATTATAGCCCCGGTTAAAACCGTCCGGCAGTCCCCGTATGGCATTGTTGGTTTCTTCAAGTCCTTCAATACTGATTCGGATTCCAACCTCCGGGAACTGTTTGCACAGCGCGATAATACGGTCCGTAAAATAACCGTTTGTAGAGATGACAATGCGGTTGGTTTTGGTGTACAGTAAACGCACAATGTCATAAATATCCTTTCGTATAAAAGGTTCTCCTCCCGTAATATTGGTAAATACCATTTCGGGAAGCTTTTTTAAGGTCTCCAGATCGATTTCTTCCTCCGGTCTCGTAGGGTCCCTGAAACAGTCGCACATGTTACAGTGCGCATTGCAGCGATACGTTATAATAATAGAGCCGTGTAATTTCCTTTTTGCCATAATCTCCTCCTGCTCATTCCGCCTGATACAGCTTCAATAATTTTTCACAATATTCCTCCGGCGTGTCAAATTTTACTTCTCTGCAGTTTTCATGATATGTCCTGCACAACTCGGGATTATCCCACAGTTTTCGTATTGTTTTCTTTAAATCATCTTTATTTTTGCTCTGAAAAAGCTCTCCTGTCCTATTGTTCTCAACAAGCTCCGGCGTTCCTCCTATATCTGCCGCCGCTACCGGCGTTCCGTAAGCCTGTGACTCCATAACGGAAAAAGGACAGTTTTCATACCACTCCGAAGTAAAAACGGAAAATTTAGCTTTCCGGATTACTTTTTCCAGAGCCTCTCCATGCAAGAATCCCAGGTTCTTTATATTGCCGACGGAAGCCATTTCCTGCTCCAGCGTTCCTCCCCCCGCAAAGACAAAGGGAATATCCGGCAGTTCCCGGCAGGCCTGAATCAGCGTCCGTACGCCTTTTTCTTCCGAAAATCTTCCGAAATAAAGAACATAATCTTCTTTTTTTTCTTCCGTCCATTCCTTTCTGTCCACAAAATTGTGCATCACAATGGTCTTGTCCTTCAGTATATCATATTGATCCAGTTTCTCTTTCAAAAATGCGCTGGGGCAGATAATCGTATCCACCAGTCCATAGGTTTTAAGCTTTTTGTATAATACCGCCTCCATGCTCCCCAGCATACTTTTGATCCCGGAATTGTGTATGCATTTGTTTTTACTACATTCCGGGAAGCCGTTTTCCATACATTTGCTGCACAACTCTCCTGTTGCGGGAATCATCAGCATATGATTGGGACAAATCCACTGATAATCATGGGCCGTATATAAGACGGGAATTTTCTTTCCTCTTTTTTTTTCATAAGACTTTATCTCATAGATAATCGAGGGTGTAAGCTGAAAGTTAAAGTTATTCAGATGCACTGCATCCGGCCGGAAATCCCATAAAACTTTCCGTATTTTCTTACGAGCTTCCGTAGAGTAAATAATTTTAAAGGGATACAAAAGTTTTTTCAGCTTTCCGGTATGGAAATCCAAATCGGAAGTATAGCTTTCCGCGTGATTTCCGACGATCCGCCCCTTATGCTCCATACCGAAAAACTGCACCTCATGACCGTGGCCGTTAAAATATTCTCCTAACTTAAAAATATAAGTCTCGGAACCGCCGTTCGGATATAAAAATTTGTTTACCATCAGAATCTTCATTTTTTAACCTTCCTATACAACGCAAGAGTTTCCTCCACTACGTTGTCCCACCGGTATTTTTCACAGATATAGTCCGCCACCGCGTTTTTGATCCTGTCCACCCTGTCTTTATCGCAGAGAAGACTTTGCAGCTTTTCGCGCAAATCTTCCGCGTTTCCTCTTTTAAAGGATACCCCGTTTTCACCTGCAACATCCACATTCTCAGGGATATCGCTTACCAGACAGCAATTCCCGTAACTCATAGCCTCTAACAGGCTTAACGGCATTCCCTCCACATCGCTGGGCAAAATGTAAAGAAACGCATTACTGTACAGTTCTTCCAATTCCCGTCCTTCTACAAATCCGGTCATCAGAATATTCCGGTTACCTTTAGCGCGCCGCTCCAATTCTTCCATATACGCGCCGCTGTGACTTCCGCCTCCTGCAATAACCAGCTTTTTATCCGTATCCAGCTTTTCATAAGCATCCAGCAGATAATGTACGCCTTTTTCCGGTACGAGCCTTGCCAGAAAAAGCAGGTACGTATCTTTTTCCAAACCGTATTTACGGAAAATGAGTTCTGCCCGTCTGATCTTTGGGCGGTTGATTCCGTTGGGAATCCATACGGTTTCGCGGTCATAAGTTTCTTTAAAATACTGTTTTACATTCTCAGACAGGACAATCACCTGATCCGCATATTTAGCCGCCATTTTTTCCCCAAACAACAAAAAACGAGTGGCGAAGCCTCCCCATTTTGCCCTCTGCCAATCCAGCCCGTGAATCGTCGCAACTGTGGGAATCCTGAATAAACGCATCAGCCACATCATGCAGCAGGGACCTTCCGCGTGAAAATGCACTACGTCATAATGTCCAAACAGCGCTCTTACCGATGCAAAAAAAGCGTATACGACTGCATTGAGACTTTTTTTCTCAAAGGTCGGTACCGTTATAATCCGGATTCCCCGGTAACATTTTGTTTTACGGGCAGCTTTATGCTTTTCTCCGGTACTGACATGACGCCCTTTTCGGTTATATACCGTAACCTCATGCCCCAGCCGGGTCATTCCCGCCGCCAGCTCTTCCACTACGATTTCCACGCCTCCCTCTCTGGAGGGAATTCTTTTATGCCCCAGCATTGCAATCTTCATGGTTAATCCGATCCTTTTCCCGCAAATACCACCCATAGGGTTTTAATCAGTATCTTAATGTCCAATGTCAGCGACCAGTTGTCAATATATTCCAGATCCAGCTTCACGACTTCGTCAAAGTCCGTGATATCGCTTCTGCCGCTGACCTGCCATAATCCGGTCAGCCCCGGAGTCATACAAAGCCTTCTTCTGTAATAGGGACTGTATTTTTCAAATTCGTCCTCTGTGGGGGGTCTGGTGCCCACAAGACTCATATCTCCCCGCAGGACATTGTAAAACTGCGGCAGCTCGTCCAGGCTGGTTTTCCTTAAGAAACGGCCTACCGGCGTAATTCTTGGATCATTTTTGATTTTAAACATCAGGCCGGATATTTCATTCTGATCGGCAAGCTCTTTTTTCCGTTCTTCCGCATCCAGATACATGGACCGGAATTTATAAATAGTAAAACGTCTTCCGTTTTTGCCGATTCGTATCTGTGAAAACAAAACGGGACCCTTGGAACTAAACTTAATTGCCGCAGCAATAAAAGGCGTCAGCAACAAGGTAATGCACAAACCTGCAATTCCCCCCACAATGTCAATCGCGCGTTTAATAAATCTTCTTCTATAATCGATGGGCGCTATGGAATAGGAAATCACCGTATAATCTCCTAATTTACCAATCGTGCTTTCCGTAGAGCTTCCCTCCAGAATATCAATATTATAATGACATACCAGTCCCATGGATTCCAGCGTGTGAATTAAATCTTTCAGCTTATTGGCGGAATGTCTGCCGAATTGAATAAAAACCTCATCCAGAGGCATCTGCCGTATCCTGTCGATCAAGGCTGCATCCACAGGAAACACCGGAAGCTTTTCATTGGACAGTTCACCCATTCCGTCTCCCCATATTGCAGCGCCCGCCACTTCATAATTAAAAGGAAGGCCTGCCGAAAACTTTTCCATAAGCTCTCCCGGATGTTCCGAATCCGTCATGACAAGCACCCGTATTTTGCTGTATTCACTTTGATAATATTTCATCATAATCCGCTTTGAGGCAAGATGAAAGACATACGTAAGGACTGTATTAATCAGAAAAACATATCCCCACACCAGACGCGAAAAATCAGAAGCGCGGCTGGTCACAAACAAAAAACTCGATACAATGATTACCATTGTAATATTATACTTGAGCACGGCTGCAAGTTCCACCAGATATCCTCTTTTTATAAAACCATGATTCCATTCCAGCACCAGACTATATACAACTGCAACCAAAATAAAAGCCAGGCAGGTATTCGTATGCAGACCGCTTCCTATTCTCCCCTGAAGCGTACCGAATCGCAGCAGTACGGCAAGCAGGTAGGATATCAGAATTGTAATCAGGTCTGCTGCCAGCAGACAGTAAATCTCCAATATTCTGTTCTTCTGATTCGCCTGATTCATAATTCTTTTTATCCCTCCGCAATTCTTTTTCTTCCGTCACGCACACGCCATATTCCAATCATAAAAACTACCAGTATATTTCTGGTAATAAACTCCCCGGAAGAAAATTTCTCGCCAAACAGAAAAATAAGCGCAGTCAAAAGAAGAAGAAGCTCCGCCGCATCTTTACTCTTTTTATTCAGATAAAGCTGCCAGATGACCGCTGCGAGAAAAATAACGAATATTACCACGCCGTAATTATAAAACAATTTTACGAATCCCATATCGCAGGAAATCTGCAGATCCACATCCGACATAAGGCTTACCCGGGATTTGGACGCTTCGATTCCGGCATAAAGTATCCTTCCGGTCCAAAGTTTGTCAAAGGCCTGCAGAAGCGGATTTTTAACACCCACCGTCACGGCAAGAACGGACATAACCAGACTTCCCGCCAAAGCGATAAAATCCAGCCAGTATAACGCGGCGGACTGTTCCAGCTTCCTCCATACCTTTATCGCCCCAAGGAAGATAAACATCACGGTTCCCAGCAGCAAACCGGTGCGGGAATCCGTAAAAAATGCCAAAATTCCGTTTAAAACCAAAGCAGGAATCAAATGATACCATTTCATCTTTTCATAATACAGCCAGATTACTGCAAGCGTCAGCTGCAAATACACAATATGACAGGAATTAGGGTGATTATATCCGAAACAATAGCGCAGTTCCTCACCATTCCCCCGGAAGTTCAGAATCTGGTATGCTTCGCCGAACACACCGGTCAGAGAAGCCGCCAGCGCAGCCAGCGTAATTCCCCCCACAAAAATCAGGTAGAACTTTACCGCCTTTCGTTTATTAACTCCTTTGGCGGCAATTACAAAAAGAAAAAATTCCAGCGCCGTATAGCTGTCCGTCGTCAGATAACTGACCAGTCCCAACGTCAGCAGCAGCGCTATCGCAATCCACTCTTTCCAGCCGTAGGAGGTCAGCGCGAGCTTGCAGAACAAAAGCAGCAGCGCTATCTGTATCATACGCCCCGCCGTAAATAAAGACACATACGTAGCGCTTACATAATCTACAAACAGGAGAATCATAAACGCCAGAAAGAAAAACACCTGCGCAATATTATTTTTACTGAAAAATGCTTTCGGTTCCATATCCTGCAGTTTCCCCTTTCTACCGTTCTCTGTAAATCTTTCCGTCTTTCACCTCGTATATCCTGTCACAATTTTCAATCGTGCGCAGACGGTGGGCAATGATAATCATGGTTTTCTTCCCTTTAAAACTGTCGATCGCCGCCATAATTGCGCTTTCCGTATCCTGGTCCAGAGCGGAGGTTGCCTCGTCAAAAACCAAAAGTTCCGGATTATGATATAAAGCCCTTGCAATTCCGATTCTTTGTCTTTGTCCCCCGGACAAGCGGACACCCTGCTCGCCGATTTCGGTATCCAGCCCTCCCGGAAGCTGCTGCACAAATTCCAGAAGCTGCGCCTCCGCCAGAACTTCTCTGACGCGTTCTTCCCGGATTTTATCTGCCGGAACTCCAAAGGCTACATTGGCACGGATCGTATCGTCCAGCATATATACCGTCTGCGAGATATAACCGATCTGCGCCAGCCAGGACGCCTTGTTGGCAAGCACGTCCACACCGTCGCACAAAATCTGTCCTTCCTGCAGCGTAAGAAGTCCTAAAAGCACGTCCACCAGCGTCGTTTTCCCCGACCCGGAAGGACCCTTAATCCCCACCGTCGCCCCGAACGGAATCTCCATCTGCGCATGATCCAGAATCTTTTTATCCGTATCGGGATATAAAAAGGTAACATTTTTTAAAACAATTTTATCCTTTAAGGAAATCGGCTGTGCCGGCTCCCCAAATTCGTCGGGCAGCATCATATCCGCTTCCTTTACGCCTTCGGACCGGATCAAATCATATATATAATCCAGGGAAGGCTGATAATACGAAAGATTGGAAAGATACGTATTAATCCTGCTCGCACTGGGAAGCACCCGAAACGCTGCAATGGCAAACGCGGAAAGAGACGTCACCATGCCCGTCATGTCCGCCCCCGCCAAAACGCTTACAATCAGATAACCCAAAATTCCTCCGATACAGACGGTCTCCAGAAACAGCTTGGGAATCGTATTAAAAACCGCGTACCGGGTCAGGAGGCCGGACTGCTCTGCAAGCGTCGCTTTGTGTCCGTCGTCAAAATATTTTTCCTTCCTCATAACTTTGACTACTTTGATTCCATACATGCACTGTAATTCCCATTTGGTAAGATCTCCTATATAATCCTGGTTTTTTCTACCCATCTGTCCTACGCTGTTTTTAAGGCCCTTCGCAATAATTAACGTTACGGCGCCAAGCAGCGCAACCAGATACAGTGTCATCTTCCAATCCGTCACCAGCAAAAACAGGCAGATGCTTCCCGCCACCACCAGTTCCGTCAAAATCTGCATGCAGGCCAGAAGAATCGCAAAAACATTATCAATATCACTCCGAATACTTCTGTGAATCACGGAAATATCCGCATCAAGAAAGTATTCATACGGGCGGTTCAGATACCAGGCCAGCATCCTTCCCTGAGTCTGGGCTTTATTCGTATTCACAAAACGGTTCTGCACATATGTTAAAAATAATAAATACAAATTTTTAATGATATAAATCAGTATCATGAATCCGGTAGTGAGTACAAAAATATGGGTAATCCCTTCAATATGAAACAAATCCATGATCCATCGGACATAAAACTTTTCAGAAACGGCCGCTTCATCCTCCATAAAAAGCTGTACGATCGGTATAATGGCGGAAACCCCCAGCGTCTCCAGCGCGGCGCCGATCACAATCAGGACCGTCATAACCATAACGCCCCGTCTCTGCTTTTTATTCAGAAAAAACATCAGTTTATGAATCATCCTCATAATTATCCTTTTTTCCTTTCGCCGATCCATTTCAAAAGCCCGTAATACGCCCTGTAGAGCGTGCCGCTTCGCAGGAAAATTTTAAGCCCTGTTCTGGAAAGAAACTTTCCCTCGCCCTTTCTGCATAACAGATAAACCTGCTTTCTGTCATTTTGCACCTGCTTTCTGATCCTGCGGGCATACTCTTCAGCCTGCTTCCCGCCCGCCCGAAAGCAGTCCCGGTAATAGGTCAGAAGTCTTTCATACCGGAAAAATGCGTAAGCCTCAGCCAGGTCCTCTCTTCCCATGGAAACCAGAAAACGCTCCTTTTCATAAAAAGCCGGAATCTCATCCCTGAAGGTCAGCTCATTTACACCGGCAAAGGTAATGCTGGAAGGCGTTGCAATATTATAATTATAAAACGCCCGGTCAAGGTACACACACTTCCTGCATTTCGCATATACCTGCGTTACAAACAGAATATCCTCATAATACCTGCCTTCTTCAAAGCGGATATCGGAAACCAGTTCTTTTTCGTATAGCTTTACACAAACGGAATTAACGTTTTGATAGTCGTTTCGGCCCCGCACGTAAAATTCAAGCGGCTCCCCGCCGGTTAAAACCAGGCGTTCTCCCGTACTTTGATCCTCCTGCCTGTCCGCATAGACGGCCCTGTATCTGCCTACCACAAGCTGCGCTTTATAATCCGACGCCTCTTTGTAAAGCATTTCCACGCAATCCCTGTCAATCCAGTCGTCTCCGTCCACAAATAACAAATATTCTCCCGTGGCTTCCTGTAAAGCGGTATTGCGGGCGCCGCTCCGCCCTTTATTTTTCTGATGAACGACGCGTATCCGCGCATCTTTCCCTGCCGCGGCGTCGCATATTGCGGGACAGGAATCCGTAGAACCGTCGTCTATCAGTAATATTTCCAGTCTCGTATACGTTTGATTCCTGATGGATTCTATGCATTTTTCCAAATATGCTTCTACATTATACACCGGTACCATAACCGTAATTAACGCAGTCTGTCCGTTCATAATCAATCTCAGTCTCTTTCTGTCCGTTTCCGCCTTATTTTATAAAAACAGGGGTAGATACCCAATGCAATCATAAGATAAACCAGCCTTGCATTCCCTGAAAAGCAGGAATTTGTAAAGCAGTGTTTCAAATTTTTACGCACCGTATCTTTCAGTTCCTTTTCAATACTTTTTAAATTCCTGACATCTGCGCTTTCCAACAGCCTTGCATACATGGAACCCGCACACTGCATCAGCGCAAACCGGGCTTCTTTTTCCAACTCCGGGAAACGGCTCCCGGCATCTTGTATTACCTGTTCCATATAATGGAGCGTACTGATATTTTTCGGCTTGAAACAATCCGTGGAAATACTTCCCCGTACAATTCTGTAGTAATATTTGGACGCGCCGATATGAACCGTCTTTTCACAATGCGAAAGAATATGATATATACAGGGAATGTCTTCCGACGGAAGGTTTTCTCCCGGAAATCTGATATGGTCAAAAAGCGTCTTTTCAAACAGTTTATCACAGGCGGAGTACGTCGTGCCCCTGCCCAGAAAAAGCTCCTTTACCGCCTCTTTCGCCGTTAAAATCCGCTCAGGCAGACCGCTTCCGCTTTCAGGCAAAAGAAGCTTCCATTCCCCGTCTTCATCAATCATACGCCGCCAGCTGCAGCAGGCTATTCTGCTTTCCGTTGCGGTCATGGCCGAATACAGGCTTTCATACATGTCCGGCGCAATGCAGTCGTCGCTGTCCACAAATCCCACATAAGAACCCTGCGCCATATCAAGACCCGCATTTCTCGCAGATGCCAGGCCGCCGTTTTTTTTATGGATTACCCGGATATCGGCGTATTCCTTTGCAAGGTTGTCGCAAATAGCGCCCGAAGCATCCACGGAACCGTCGTCCACCAAAATCACTTCCCGGTCCGTAAGCGTCTGCTTTTCAATACTTTCAACACATTCCCGCAGATATTTTTCCACCTGGTAAACCGGTACGATAATACTGACTAAGGGCTGCTGTTTTTTCATGCTTTATTACCTCATATAATGCTGATACCACTTTTGAAACACAAAATAGGACCAGACAAACTTGGAATAATTCCGGCCGCTTGCAGGCCCGCCGTCGCCTGTTTCAAGATAATGTAAAAGCAGCGCCTGTATGACATCCGTATTAAAAATCTCCTGCCGTTTTAAAAATTCCGTATTGCTGATATCCAGAAGCTGTTCCTTAAGCGGTCCTCTCAGCCACCGGTCGATGGGCGCCGCGAAGCCTGTCTTGGGCCGGTCTAAAAGTTCTCTGGGAACATAATCATATGCAATATCCTTCAGAATTCTCTTTTTACATCCGTCCCGGATCTTATATTCATGAGGAAGGCTGTACGCATACTCCATTACCCTCGTATCCAGTATGGGACACCTTGTTTCCAGGGAATATTTCATGGAAGCCCTGTCTACCTTGCACAAAATATCACCCGGCAGATATGTGTCCATATCCAGCAACATTCTCCGCTCCTGCCAGTTTTTTTCCTGATAACGGCTCTCCACCGGATAGCAAATCGGAAGTCCTTCGGACCGGGGCATCTTAGACGACAACTCAAAATAATACTCAGGACCGAACTGTGTTTTAGTCTCTTCATCCCGGTTAGACGCTATTAGTTTTACCTTAGACGGCAGTTTATCCAAAAGATTTAGTCTGCGGATTCCCGGAAGGGTTAAAACGCCGTATAATACTCCGCCTAACTTATCCAGTTTCTGCGCCTGTCCAAATAATGTATAAATATTATACCCACAGAAAAATTCGTCGCCTCCGTCCCCGGAAAGCGCAACCGTTACCTCTTTCCTGGCCAGCCCGGACACCAGCATGCTGGGAATCTGGGAACTGTCCGCAAAGGGTTCGTCATAGTACTGCGGAATACTGTCTACCAGTTCAAACATCTGCGCTTCGTCGATGTACATTTCCGTATGATTCGTACCCAGATATTCTGCAACGGCTTTCGCATATCCGGCCTCGTTATAACGTTCTTCATGAAAGCCGATAGAAAAAGTTTTTACCGGCGTCTGCGAAATTTCCTGCGCTATGGCGGTAACCAGAGAGGAGTCATATCCTCCGCTTAAAAAGGTTCCCAAGGGAACATCCGCTATCATCCGTTCTCCCACCGCCGCTTTTAATATCTTTTTAAGTTCTTCTTTTGCTTCTTCATAGGATGCCGCGCCAAGCGCCTTTTGTCTTCCGTAAACTTCTTTAATATCCCAATACTTCCTGATCTTGATGCCGCCCCGGCGGAATGTAAGAACGCTCCCCGGCTCCAGCTTATAAACCTGCTCGAACACGGACTCCGGCGCGTTTATATACTGATGGTAAATGAATCTTCCCAGAACATCCGGGCGGATTTTCTTCTCGAAACCGGGACAGGCCATAATCGGCTTCAGTTCCGACGCAAATACGATATTCTGATTTTGATACCAGTAATACAAAGGTTTTTTCCCGATTCGGTCGCGCACCAGAAAAAGCTCTTCGGATTTTCTGTCAAAAATGGCAATCGCAAACATTCCGTTAAGCTTTTGAATACATTCGATTCCCCATTCCAGATATGCCGCAATAATCACTTCCGTATCACAGGTTGACATAAATTCATAATGCTTCAGCTGTTCTTTCAATTCCCTGAAATTATAGATTTCGCCATTATATACTACGGTAATACGTCCGTCTTTTGAATGCATCGGCTGGTGTCCCGACGGCGAAAGATCCAAAATAGAAAGACGCCGCTGTGCCATTCCCACGGAATAATCCGTTCCAAGATTATAGATTTCGGCTCCGTGATCGTCCGGACCTCTGTGATACATTGTATCGTTCATATCGTTAAGCTGTTCCAGACTGATATTTTCTTTTGATACAAACCCGCAAATTCCACACATTTTTATTTCCCACTCTTCAATCCGCTGATATCGATATAACTGCCAAGCTTCGCGGCAAACTCTTCCGGCTGAAAATTGTTGCATCCTCCGCCGTGGTGAAACGTCAGCTCGCCAAAATAAATTTTTCCGTCCAGGTTATATAAATCTACCCGGCAGTGCCGGAAAGGCCGGGACAGTATTTCCGCATATTCCACCATCTTTTCATAATGCTCCGGCGCCCGGACGGGCTCCGGACTGTTTTCCCTGGATTCTTTAACCGGAAGCAGTTTAAAATCTCTGTCGTAAATATTGCGGCAATAGGAAACCGCGTGTTCTCCCGACAACTCCGCAACGCCTATATCCAGAGACAATATCACCACCCGCCCTGCAAAACAAAAAAATTTGTAATCCATGGGAAGATTTCCTTTTTTATCCGTCAGTACCCGTTCACAGATAATTTTCGGTTTCAGTCCGCGGTAGTTCCATTCTCTGCTTCCCCAGTAATAGTCACGTTTCATCCAATAATCAAACTCATGTCTGTAATAATCGTAATCAAACGGCCGAGCAGCGTCATAAATAACATTGCAGCCAGACGTATGCGTACACTTTATGAAAAAACGGTCCGGCAGCTTTTGAAATTCAATATCTTGAAATCTGTCATATACTCCCACAACTTCGTTCAATATTTCTTCCAGGCCACATTCTTTCACATATTCTCTGACTGTCAGTTTGTCGGAACATTTTACTTTCAGCGGTTCCCGGTCATATAACTTCAGATACCATATTTTTTCGTCAAAATTAGAGGGATTTTGCAAATTAAGCGTTCTTCCCGTATTTTTGTGATAATACCATTTTGCAAAACGCCTGTCTGACATCCAGTTCCGGCAGTCTCTTCTGAAATTGCGGATATAGTAATAGAGTTTTGCCGTAATATTATGATGATAAATAAAAACTTTTAAAGGATGAGCCATCTTTTTTCCTTTCCTGCTGCGCCTGCAGTCTTCCCGCAAAAGCGTCACGTTGTGCGCTCCAGCGTCTTTTCCACATAATCGCGCCATACTGCAAAAATTTCCGTCTCTCCCGCATAATCTGCGATTTTCCGGGCCGCTTTCCCCATTTGTTCCGCCGTTTCAGGGTTCTCCAACAGGTAAATAATTGCATCAGCCATGGCTTTGGCGTCCTTAACCGGCACAAGGATACCGTTTTCCCCGGACTTAATCAAATCTGCCGGTCCTCCGCAGGGACAGTCTGTGGCAACCACCGGAAGTCCCAGCGCCATCGCTTCCATCAGGGCATTGGGCATACCTTCCAGATAAGAACTCAGGACAAACACGGAAGCCTTTTCTATGCGTTCTTCCAGGCGCTGCATACTTCCCATTAAAAAGATATATTCCTGTGCTTTATGCATGGCGATGGATTCCTCCAGAGCTTCCTTCGTACCGTCGCCGGAATCCCCTCCGTAAATCCGCAGTACATAGTCGGGATATTTCTCATGAACCCGGTACATGGACTCAAGAAGAATTTGCTGATCTTTAAACTGGTCCAGTCTTCCCACCTGTACAATTTCTTTTATTCTCTCTTGCAAAACGGGCCGCCCCAGATAAGCTTTCTGTATGGGATTTATAATTACCGCCGCGCGTTCCCGCAGTTTTGCCGGGAAAAAGCTTTTTGCCTGCCCGGTCTGAAATACGGCCCCTGCCGCGCGGCGGTACAAAAGCGGTATTAAGATCCTGTCTGCCGGATGGTCATAGTTCCCCACAGGACTTGTCCGCACGGATAAAATCACCGGAATCCCCGTTCCTGCAGAAGCTGTAAGCGCCCGGTAAATTGCCTTTTTGGCAAACGCTATGACCACATCCGGTCTCTCTTTTTTAAGCGCCTTCCGAAGGGCCCGGACCCTGTAAAGGTAATTATAAATCCTGCCGCCCTCTTTCATCAAACCTACATGAATTCTTTTCACTCCGTCCGGCAGCGTATATTCGTCCGTTCCCGTCCACTCGGTAGCGATTACCACCTCATATCCGTTCTGACAAAACTGTCCGGCAAGAATACAGACTACCCGTTCCGCGCCGCCTTTTTCCAGACTATTCAGATGAAATAACACTTTTCGCATAGTTTGCAGCCTTTCATTTCAGTTTATCATAAATATACAGTCCTTACAAGTAAAGCCGTTTTTCAGCATACCTTATTCATGCATCATTTTAACAAGGTTTTCGCTATAAGCTTCATCAGAAAATTCCGCCGCACGCTTCTTTGCCTGTTCCCTGTAATATGCGTATTTTTGCGGATCCTGTAACAGGGACCGTACGGCGTCCGCCATGAGCCTCTCTTCCCTCTCCAAAACTTCGGAATCCAGATTTTTCTCCCGTCCCGGTTCCGGAAGAAGAATTCCGTAGTCCGCCTCAAAGGGTTCCTTCAGGGTTACTTCTTTATACTCTTTCATGAGAATTTCGGCCGGACCCGATTTACAATTGACGGCAAGAACCGGAATCGATAATGCCATGGCTTCCACCAGCGCGTTAGGGAAGCCCTCGTTTAAAGAAGACAACACATACAGATCCGCCTGTTTCAGATAAGAGTACGGATTTTTTTGCACTCCCGTAAAAAACACATTTGTCAATATACCCAAATCTTCCGCCAGTTTTTTATATTCCAAAAAGGAACCTTCCCCGATAATCATCAGGCGCACCAAAAAACCCTGCCTTTTCGCTTCCGCTATGGCCTTAAGCAAATGCCAGAAGCCTTTTACATCGTTTTCCCGTCCCATAGACGCCACAAGGGGAATCCGTTTCGCACTCTCTTTCCATGGCAGCCGCGGGTTGTTTACCATGGACAGTTCCGAAATTTCCTGCAGATTATAGGGGTTATAAAGGACGGATACCTTTTTCCCCGGAAACATCTTCTTTACTTCATCGGCAATTAATTGGGAACAGCACACAAGACAATCGGACCTTTTGGCGTAAAGACGGATTCTGCGCGCATCCTGCAAGTCCAGATAACTGCGCATGCCGCTAAACACCGTTTCCCTCCCTTTTGAAAGAGCGTTGCTGATATTGGCAGTCGGTCCGAAACCATAGGCAATATCTGCTTTCAGGCGTTTTTTCAGGCGTCTAAGCTTTGCCGCCCGCTTTAACACATTGAGAACTTTTCCGATTTTTCCCGGACGGCTTGGGAGTTTTAAATCCACTACATCCAGTCCTGTTACATCATAGATAATATCCCTTCCGTCAAAGACCGCAACCGTCACCCGATACTCTGACTGCAGCAGCCTTGCCGTTCTGACGCATACCTTTTCCAGTCCTCCCTGGTCCAGCATGGGGGTAATTAATAATATATTTTTCACTGTGTGATTTCCTTTCAGACTTCCGGTCACGCACTTTTGTTCTTCAGCTTCATGACCCGGATACCGAGTCTGCCCAATACGGTTATTCCCTTCAGCACATTATAATATGTCAGAGGTTTTCCGCCGAATTTCATTTTAAAGGCGTCGATTCCGTTGGGATGATCAGGATCGGAAATTCCTCCCCAGTCGTACAGGCTTACGCCTCTTTCCTTAAACAGCTTCATGTCCTCCCAGTGGAGTCTTTTGTTGGCCCGGGCCACCAGGCTGGCATCACAGGTTCCGTCCCGGAATTCGGATACGGAATGTAAAAGCCTGGTCTGGTTTCCGTCCGTCAGATAAGAGTGGATAACCAGGATCTGCTCCTGCGACAAAACCTGTGTCAATACAAGAGCGCCTGTTTTTGCATAGCACAGCAGCTGTTCATGATTCAGTCTCTGGTTCATGCCTTTTGAACGGTACAAGGCTTCGTACATCGCTTCCAGTTCCTGAAGCCTTTCCGGACTGCGCAGCAGCTCCTGCGCTTCAAAAACCCGTATTTCCATTGGCTCCTTTTCATTTTTCCGGATTTCATACCGGACATTTTTATGAATCCCGGAGTACAGTTCTTCTTCGGAAAGTGAAAGATCGTTCGCCAATGTATGAAACCGTTCCGTTTTGGCGTCATTTCCGTCCTCCCGTTCTTTCATTCCGTGAAAAAGCACAAGCGCCGGACAGGGTTTTGTCTTTTTCCATTCTTCCTCAAACCACACCTGTCCGATGCGGATTCCATGCTTTTTGTAACTGATATACATAAAACGCCTCCCCTTATATGTCCAGACGGCCGCTCGCATAAAATTTTTGTAAAAACACCGCCTGGTCCGCCGCGTCAAAACCGGCGGTTATCAATTTGTCATAAACGTCACGATCAGGATTCCGCCCTGTTTTCTCAATCTGCTCCGCCCACTCCTTCGCCGGCGCTTCAATATCCAGAAACGTTACCAGTTCCGTAAAAACCACTTCTTTTGTCACCCTGTCCGATACCAGGCAGGGAAGTCCCGCGGCCTGCGCCTCCACCACGCTGCCCGGCATCCCTTCATAAAAGGACGGAAACACAAAAGCGTCAAAGGCCTGGTAATAATCCTGAATACCCGTTTGATTCCCAAGAAAACGGACATCCTCTAAGATTCCAAGGGTTTCCGCTTTTTTCTTTATCACGTCCATCTGGCCGCCTTCTCCTAAAAGCAGTAATACGGTCTTTGGATGAAGCTTTCTGAAAGCGGCAAAAACCTCAAGAAGAAAACCGTGGTTTTTACAGGGATGAAAACGTCCCACATGGCCGATTACAAACCGATCCGAAACGCATAAGCTGCGCCGCATTTCATTTCGCTTTGTCTCGTCAAACCGGTACAGCCCGCCCTGTATGGTATTGGGAAGAATCGTGACCCGGCCTGCTTTCACGGCTTCTTTTCCAAAAACGGCCTCTGCCGCCAGACGGGAACACGCAAAGCAATAATCTGATTTCTTTTTCAGATTTCTTCTTAAAAGCTTCGTCAGTCTCCCTTTCAGTCCCGAATCTACGCCGGCGCTTCTTGCATGGGCAACGGTAACCGGAATACCGGCTTTTTTCGCCACCGGCAGGTAAATTGCCGCTGTGCTTGTCATATGCCCGTGTACTGCCCGGAATTCGGAATGTTCCCCAAAAAGGCGCTTCCAGGCTTTTTTGTATGCGAAATAATTCCAGAATCGAAAACGGGGGAGCCGATAAATTCGTCCCCCCAAAGTCTTCACTTCTTCTTCATAATGCGTATGCTTATCCGTATGGACGGCAAAGTCAAACTGCAGGACGTTTCGGTCACAGTTCCGGTACAAATCCATAATCCTGCTTTCGGCCCCGCCGATATTCAAATTGCCCAATACGTGTAATACGCGAATCGGTTCTCCCATCCATACACCTCGTACTTCCGGCCTCTCAGCCTCTGCGTTTAACCATCCATGACTTTGCGGCCGCAAGACCGTATTCCCATCCGTGTCCCCAAAAGCTTCTTTTTACCGCCGGCTGTTTCAGGTATTCGGAATAAGGAATAAAATCATTCCGGTGCTTCCGTAAAATTCTTTCAAATTCATCAAAAGCCTGATCCGTCATGGTATTTGTGTGCACCACCAGCGTGGTAAAGCCTTTTTTCTTTTTAAGGCTCCTGCTTCTTTGAAAAGAGATCGGATAAAAGGTAATTCCTTTATACCGGTACGGTTTTGTTCCGAATCCGTCCGTCATTTTACCAATCCCGCACCGTTTCAGGGCCTCCAACGTACCCCCGTCAAAGGAATGGGCAGGCGCCATAAAAAGGTCTACGTTTAATCCTTCTTTTTCCAGAATTGCTTTTCCCCGCCGGATCATCGCTTCCTGCTTCCCGGGTTCAATTCCGGCAAACTCCGAAAAGTCGTTCAAAGGAAAAAGACCCTTTTTCCGGGTAGTATAGACATGCGTACAGCCATGCAGCGCAATGGTGTAACCGGACTTCTGCAGCTTCTTAAGCATCTCATAAAAGTGCGGGTCTTTTTCCTGAAAGGCCAGATTAGAGTCCCGATTATCCGGCACTACGCCGATCAACGGCAGCACTCCATACTTTTCCAGTAATCCCCGAAAACGTTCAAACTTGCCCATATCCATGTCGGGCGTAATATCATCCATACGAACCGTAAGCTTCATGGCCGTTCTCTCTTCCTACAAATGTTCCCTGTACCAGTCAATAGCAAGCTCGATTCCCGTCTCAAAGCTGTATTCCGGATTATAACCCAGAAGCTTTCTGGCTTTGCCGATATCCGCATTAGAATGTTTAATGTCTCCGGCCCTGTCCGGTCCGAATTCAGGTTCCACATCCTTTTTCAATGCTTTACACAAATAATGATAAATATCTATTAAATATTCTCTCCCGCCGTAAGCGATATTAAACGCTTCTCCCGCCGCCTCGGAAGGCGCCAGGCATGCCTTTAAATTTGCTTCAATGACATTGTCAATATACGTAAAATCCCGCGACTGCTGTCCGTCCCCGTTAATGGTAGGCACTTCTCCATGCATAAGCTGTCTTATGAATCTGGGTATTACGGCGGCATAAGCTCCGTCCGGATCCTGTCTCCTTCCGAAAACATTAAAATACCGCATGCCATAAGTGTCCAGACCATACAGTTTTTTGTACAGCTTTCCGTATTCTTCATCCACACGTTTGGTCAATGCATAGGGAGACAGAAGATTCCCTTCCTGTCCTTCCACCTTGGGAAGCACCGGATGATCCCCGTATACGGAAGAACTGGATGCATATACAAATTTTTTCACACCGCTCTGCCTTGCGGCTTCCATCATATTCAGGGTTCCCCGAATATTGGTTTCCTCATAAAACAACGGCATTTCAATACTTCTGGGCACACTTCCCCAGGCCGCCTGATGCAGTACATAATCGGCCCCCCTGCATGCTTCCATGCAGGAATCAAGATCCCGGATATCCTTTTCCAGAAAAGTATACCGGGGATGATCCAGAAACGGTTCCACATTTTCTTTTTTTCCCGTAGACAGGTTGTCCAGACAGCGCACCTGATAACCCATCTCAAGCAGCGCCTCACAGAGATTGGAGCCTATAAAACCCGCGCCCCCTGTTACGAGAAATACGCTTCCCTCCGGAAACCTTAAATCTTTGTATCCCATTCTTACAACCTCCAATAGCTGAATTCCTCTGTTTCATATTCTTTACGATCCAGAATCCCTTTAATATCCACCAGAACCTTTTTCCTGTTTTCCGGCCGGTAAAAGCTTCTGATCCGTTCCTGTGTAAGACCGGAAAACTGATCGTGGGATACGGCGATTATCACCGCATCCATGTTATTAATTTGATCCATGGAAGCAAAATCTATTCCGTAAAGCCGCTTCGCCTCCGCCGCATCGGCCGCCGGATCTACAACCATCGGTGAAATACCGTATTCCTGAAGCTCATTATAAATATCGATTACCTTGGTATTTCTGGTATCGGGACAATTTTCCTTGAAGGTAAACCCAAGAATCGCAACCTTGGCGCCTTTTACGGCAAGATCGGATTTAATCAGGTTTTTCACCAGGCTTTCCGCTACGTATTTGCCCATATCGTCATTAATTCTGCGGCCGGAGAGAATAATCTGGGAATGATATCCCAGCTGCTCCGCCTTATAAGTCAGATAATAAGGATCCACGCCGATACAGTGCCCGCCTACAAGACCGGGGAAAAACTTGAGAAAGTTCCACTTTGTGCCGGCCGCTTCCAGTACTGCTTTCGTATCGATTCCCATTTTATTGAATATGATGGAAAGCTCGTTCATAAAAGCAATATTAATGTCTCTCTGGCTGTTCTCTATTACTTTGGCTGCCTCCGCCACTTTAATGGACTGCGCCCGGTATACGCCGGCATCCACTACAAGCTCGTACACTTTTGCCACCGTATCAAGCGTCTCTTCATCCATGCCGGATACAATCTTGGTAATGGTTTCGAGCCGGTGTACCTTATCGCCGGGATTAATCCGTTCCGGTGAATAACCGATTTTAAAATCCGTCCCGCATTTCAGTCCGGATTCCGCCTCCAGAATCGGAACACAGATTTCTTCCGTAACGCCGGGATAAACGGTGGATTCAAAAACGATTACGGAACCCTTCGTAAGATTGCGTCCTACAATCCGGCTGGCTCCTTCCACCGGCGTCAGATCCGGCGTATGATCGTCATTAACCGGAGTGGGAACGGCAACGATAAAAAACCTGGCTTCCCGCAGCTTCGTCTCGTCCGCGGTAAATTCTACCTTTGCCTCCTTAATGGCCGCATCGCCTACTTCATTGGTAGGATCGATTCCCGACTGATATAATTTGATTTTGGCCTCGTTCAGGTCAAATCCCACCACCTTCACTTTCTTTGCAAAGGCAACCGCAATGGGCATGCCTACATAGCCAAGGCCAACCAGGGCAATTTTTTCTTCTCCGCTTACAATTTTTTCGTATAAATCCATCTTTTTATCCTCGCTCTCTTATTTCTCTGCCATACGGATTTCTTCCATATATGCCTGTACCACTTTATCTCTGTCAAAATGCTGTTCTACATAGCTTCTGGCCGCTTCACCCATCTGTCTTTTTCTGGTATGTTCCAGCTGCAAAAAATGCTCGACCGCCTGTGTAAGAGCTCCGGCATCCTGCGGTTTAAATGCCAATCCGCCCTTGCCGTCTTCAAAGGCTTCCCTGCAGCCGCTGATATCCGATGCCGCAACGGGCCTTGCACTTGCCGCCGCTTCCAGTAAAACATTGGACATTCCCTCATGATACGTGGGATGCACCACCAGATGGCATCTGGCCAAAAAAGCTTTTATATCCTTTTGGTATCCATAGTACTTAATAATACCATTCTTTTGCAGTTCTTCAACCTTTTCTTCATAAAGAGTACGGGAATCTTCTTCAAAATCGCCCACAATCTCAAATACGGTTCCGGGATAGCGTTTGTGTACCGCCTCGGAGGCCGACAGCAATTCTTCAATTCCCTTGTCTTTCATAATACGGGTAATGTTCAATATTCGAATTTCCTGCGTTTCCTCCGGATAAGGCAGCGCCTGAAATTCCTGCAGATTCACACCGGAACCGGGAATCAGCCTGCATTTCTTACGCACGCAGCCTTTTTCCCGCATAAACCGCAGATTTTCCTGATTTTGAAAAAACACGCAGCAGGCTTTTTTTAATGCGCAGCGGTACAAAAAAAGCAAAAGCTTCTGAATAACGCCATCCCGCTGCAAGGCCGTCCCCAATCCCGTCACATTTACAATATAGGGAACTTTTCCGATACGCGCCTGAAGGGCTCCATATATATTCGGTTTAATCGTAAAGGTTAAAATCACCGACGGGTCGTACTTTTTAATCAGCCTTCCGTATCTGCAAAACAACAGAAAATCCTTTACGGGATTCATTCCGCGGCGTTCTATTTCCGTAGGTTCATATACGCATCCCAAAGCTTCGATCTGAGTCCTGTATTCTCCCGCAGGAACACTGACGATAACCCGAAATCCTTCCGCCAGCAAGCGTTCCAGCAGTTCCCGCCGGAAATGAAACAATCCCCCGTCGTGATTTGTCAAAATCATAATTGTACGCATCTGCTGTCATCCATCCCTATAACATTCGTGCCGGAACCCCGACATACGTACCTGCCTGAAGCAGATTTTTTACTACCGCCGCGCCGGAGCCGATCATACAATGGCTGCCGATCTCAATATTATTATTCACACAGACCCCGGCTCCGATCCAGGTATGTTCTCCGGTCTTTACCGTACCGGCCAGATGCGCTCCTACGGAAATATGGCAGTAATCTCCGATTGCACAATCATGATCCACAGAACTTGCCGTGTTCAGAATACATCCTTTTCCGATCTTCGCATCCGGATTGACCACGGCTCCCGCCATAACCACCGTACCCTTCCCTATTTGTACCGTTGACGCTACGACGGCGGACCGGTGAATCAGCGTAGGAATAAAGCATCCTTTTTCCTCCGCCGCCTCCATAAGGCGTTTGCGCGCAGCGCTGTTTCCTACCGCCGCAAAAACATCATACCGGCGCAGGAATTCATCCTCCGTTAATTTACCGTGAAACACCGGATAGCCTAAGCAGCTTTGAATTCCCGCATCGTCATCTGCAAAAATAATTGTTTCATAACATCCCATCGTTTCTGCAACATCCGCTACGACTTTTCCATGTCCTCCGGCGCCTATAATCAACAGGCCCGTGTTCTTATTTCTTTCCATTTTTACCGCTTTCCCATTGCTTTTTTCTATATATGTCAAAATCATCAAAATAGCCGGGATCAACGACCCCGTCGGAAGAAAAAACATTCCCTGCCGTTTTTAAAATGATTCTGCAGTCGCCGATAAAAGTAATATTCCTCACATATTCCAAATCATACGAAAACCGTTTTTCCCATTGTTCCACACTGTTTCTGCCATGAATCTGCGCCAGTCCCGTAAGTCCCGGCCTCACGGAATGTCTTAACCGTTCCTCGTCCGAATAATAAGGCAGATATTTTGTCAAAAGAGGACGGGGGCCTACGATAGACATATCTCCCTTTAAAATGTTAATCAATTCCGGCAGTTCGTCCAGAGACAACGCCCGAAGCTTATGACCAAAGGGCGTCATACGGAGAGAATCCGGAAGCAGATTCCCCTGTTCGTCCTTTTGATCCGTCATGGTACGGAATTTGTACAGATAAAAAATTTTTTCATCTTTTCCGGGACGGGGCTGCTTAAAAATTACGGGACCGCCAAGCCGGATTCTGACCAGGCAGGCCACTGTCAGAAGAACCGGACTTAAACACACCAGCGCTGCCAGCGCGCAGCCAAAGTCCAATAAACGCTTTCCGGTTTTCTCATAAATTCCCTGGCTTTTCATCCAATCTTCTTTCCATTTCTAAAGGTTTATATTATACAAACAGGCTTCTTACAATACGAATGATTTTTTCCGTATCTTCCCGTGTGTTTTTAATATCGCTGGGCAGGCATACGCCCCTGCGGAAAATATCTTCACTGACGCTTTCGCTGCTGCTGCCACGGTGGCTGAAAAAATCACACTCCGCAAATACCGGCTGTAAATGCATCGGCTTCCAGATCGGCCGGCTTTCAATATTATGTTCCGCTAACGCATCCATCACCTGATCGGGCGTGGTTTTTGCCTGGGGGTCTATGGTCATGCAGGACAGCCAGTAATTGGCTTCTCCGTCAGGATTTAAGGGATTCATCCGAATGGCCGGTATATCCGCAAAGGCTTCCGCATACGTTTCATAAATCGCTTTTTTCAAAGCTATATGTTCCTTCAAGTGCTGCAGCTGCCCTCTGCCGATTCCCGCGATAACGTTGGACATTCGGTAATTATATCCGATTTGTGAATGTTGGTAATGTCTTGCCGGATCTCTGGCCTGTGTGGCAAGAAATCTTGCTTTCACAATACCGTCTTCCTTTTCGGACACCAGCATACCGCCGCCGGAAGTCGTAATAATTTTATTCCCGTTAAACGAAAAAATTCCGTATTCTCCGAACGTGCCCGTATATTTTCCCCGATAAGAAGCCCCCAGCGACTCGGCCGCATCCTCAATTAAGGGAACCCGGCGTTCTCTGCAGATTGCCGTAATCTCATCCAATTTCGCCGGAGTCCCGTACAGGTGTACGCAAATTACCGCTTTGGGTCTTTCATATTTCTCAAAGGCTCTCCGCAAAGCCTCCGGCGACATATTCCATGTATCCGGTTCCGAATCGATAAACACCGGAACCGCTTTTTCGTAAACAATCGGATTACAGGTAGCCGAAAAGGTAAGAGACGGGCAAAAAACTATATCCCCTTCTTTTATATCCAGCAATTTAACGGCCAGGTGGATCGCCGCCGTTCCGGCGCTTAATGCCGCCGCGTGGGGAATTCCCACATATGCGGCCAGTTCCTTTTCAAAGCAATCCACATTGGGGCCTAAAGGCGCCACCCAATTGGTGTCAAAGGCTTCTTTGATAAATTCCTGCTCTTCTCCGTGCATGGTCGGAGAGGCTAAATAAATTCGTTTCTCTTTCATTATTGATGCCCCCTGCCGCTCTGGCTTGTCTTTAATTCCACAGGATGATACGTTGGCACGATCTCCTTTATCAGAAATTTAATATCCGAACTTTCCCTCTGCGCCGCCTCTTTTAAAGTATTTAACTGCTTAAAAAATAAAGTTTCGTCAAATTCAATCTGCTTTCCCACATGAATCAGCTTATTATCCGTATCCTTCAGGCCCTCCTCATCCATCAGAAGCTCTTCATATAACTTCTCTCCGGGTCTGAGTCCGGTAAATTCAATCCGAATGTCCTCGTCTACCTTATAGCCGGACAAACGGATCAGATTCTTTGCCAGATCCAGTATTTTGACGGGTTCTCCCATATCCAGAATAAAAATTTCTCCGCCTTTCGCATAGGCCCCCGCCTGCAATACTAATGAAACAGCCTCCGGAATGGTCATAAAATAACGGATAATATCGGGGTGCGTTACGGTCACGGGACCGCCTGCAAGAATCTGCTTCCTGAACAAAGGAATCACGCTTCCGTTGCTTCCCAGTACATTGCCGAACCTTACCGCTACAAACTCCGTGTCATAATGATTATTAAACGCCTGGACAATCATCTCGCAGATCCGCTTGGAAGCCCCCATAATATTTGTCGGGTTCACGGCTTTGTCCGTTGAAATCAGCACAAACTTCCCGACGCCGTAATGGGCCGACGCCAGTGCCGTCTTCCAGGTTCCCAGTACATTATTCTTAATGGCTTCATTGGGACTGTCCTCCATAAGAGGCACATGTTTGTGGGCCGCCGCATGATAGACAATATCCGGGCGGTACACTTCAAATATATCGTTCATCCGGTTGGTATTCCGCACGGAAGCAATTAACACCACCAGATCCAGTTCCGGATATTTCACTTTCAGCTCCTGCTGAATGTCGTAAGCATTATTCTCATAAATATCTATAATCAGCAGCTGCCTGGGTCTGTGAGAAGCGATCTGGCGGCACAATTCACTGCCGATGGATCCGCCGCCGCCGGTAACCATAACTACCTTATTCTGCACATACCCCAAAATAGAATCGATATCAACTTTAATCGGTTCCCTTCCGAGCAAATCTTCCACGTCTATATTACGGAGTTTGCTGACGTTTACTTCCCCGTTCACCAGCTGGTACATTCCCGGCAGAGTACGAAGCTTGCAATTTGTCTCCTGGCAGATTTCCGTCAATTCCTTTATGGTCTTGCGGGGAGCCGAAGGGATCGCGATAAAAATCTCATCGATTCCGTAAAAAGCGGCGTATTCCACAATCTTATCCCTGCCGCCCATAACTTTGATTCCCTGAATATATCTTCCCCACTTGTTACGGTCGTCGTCAACAATACATTTGATTACCATATGACTGTAACTGCTGCTGACAATCTCTTTGATAATGATATTAGCGGCCTCGCCCGCTCCGACAATCATGACGCTGGTACCGTTTTTACGGTTTTGCCTTTTATGCTTAATGCCCCGTGCAAACCGGTAAAAAAAACGACTGACTAAGGTAAAGGCAATATTGATTAAAGCATACATGAAATAGTAACTCCGCGGAACCGGATATCCCATAATATAAAGGCCAATTCCCTGAACAGCCGCGCTTACCGTACATGCCGTCACTACATTCTGCATCTCGTTTACGCCTGCAAAAGCCCACAGGCTGTGGTATAAACGAAACGCGTAAAAAACAAGGACCGTAATGAGAATTCCGATCCACATAAAGTTTTTGACAGAATCCAGATACTTTGGATCAATCTCCCCAAAGACCATACTGTACCTGAATAACAGGGACAGTACGGAAGATGCGGCTACCGCCATCATATCATAGGCTATCAGGAATAAACGTCTGGTAAATATTTTGGAATTAAGTAAACTGGTTATCTTTTTCATTTATACTTTCTCCGGTTTCCCCAGATTCTACCTTACTCTTTATCATTAGAGGCGCAAACATCGCCAAAAACAGAAATCCTAACGGATTGGCCGGATGATACACCCACTCAAACAAACTTGCCACGCCAAAACCAATTATAACAAATAATGGAAGAAATTCATAGATGCTGTTCTGCCCATACCTGTATGCTCTTACCACCGACTTTATAAATAAAAACAGACATAAAACCACAAACAAAACGCCTATGGGTATTCCGAAATCAAAAGCCGCCTGCAGATAAGAATTGTGAGCGTGCATCAGCGGCTCGCCGTTTGCATCCAAAGCCGACATCGACTCATGTCCGGTCATGTTCAGCTGTTCATAATACGCTCTGAAAATCTCCAGACGCCCGTTCGCATACTGACCGGTTACAGTCCCCGAATCCGCCGGTATACCGTCTTCGGCAGAGGCAAGCAAAACACCCGGCACACATCCGACATCTGCCTCCGTCTGTCCTGCCGATTCTTCATCGGTAAAAAAAACTCTCCCGAACAGTACTTCCAATAACCGCTGCACATCAATGAAGGTCTCCGACAATCCCTCTCCGCCCTTCCACGGAGTATCCGGCGTAATATATGCGTTGGGCCCCTCATACCAGAAATAGAAGGGGTTCCCGGCAATTGCCGGAATCATCCTGACGGCGCTAAACGTCATTATAAACGCCATAACCAGACTTACCACCAGAATACCCGCCGTTTTTAACTGTCTTATAATAAATCCCTTTCTCTCATTCATCCAGGGCATAACAATTGCAAACAACGTCATAACCGCCAGCGAAACAATTCCCGTTCTTGATGCGGTAAAAAGCATAAAGGAAGCCGTAACTCCATAAGCCGCCCAGGCATTAACAATCTTTTTCATATCGTTTTCCCTGCGGCCAATTAAAGTTTTCGTCAAGGCCGCCGCCGCCGGAACCAGATAATAAGTCGCCGTTGTGGTTGCCGTAAAGAAAATACCCGCATACCGGGTCAGCATAAAATACTGATAGGGCCGTCTGTAAAGGCAGAATATCACGGTCCCGGTAAACGCTAACAGGATACCGTCGCAGACTGCTTCCAGAATACGCTCCCGGCAGTCCGCCATAATAAACAGCAGAATCCAGACGGAAAACGCTGTGCACAATACCCAGGTCCACTGCCTCCCGTTTCGGAACACGATACACCCGATCCAAAAAAGCAGCGTCAGAAAGAAATACGGCAGGCTGATGTTTTTCAAACGTTTCCACTGTCCCGCCGCCAGGCAGTACAGTATACGGATCACAATCAGTCCCATGACCCACATTACCCAGGCGCTGTCGGTTGCCGTACGGATATGCTCAATGTGATCGCTGTGAAGAGAAATATAATGTCTTCCGCCAAAGAAAGCCGCCACGGACCACAACAGATTCGGCAAATTAAAAATCTGTTTTTTCTGTCCCAGGGAAATGATAAACAAGGCAAAAAATACCAGAAGCCTTCTAAAAAACAGTCCCTTTTCAAAGTTGGTATAGCCATTGATATACATGCAGCTCATGCAAAGAGTTGCCGCAAACAGAAGCGCCCGGATCATATGAACGGCCGATTCGGCCAGATTCCTTTCTCCCTTCTGCAGAGTACCCGCTTCGGACTTGCACATCCACATGTTATATAGGATCCAGGCCGCTGCAAACAGCGTACCCAAAAATAAAACGGCTATATTCAGAACATCGTCCGTAAACAGACGCCGGATCACAATCCCCGCAAAGGCTCCCCCAACACCTGCCGCCAGAATTATGGTCCATATGATTTTTACAGTCAGTTCCAGACAACGCCATATGCGTTCCGCCTGTTCTTTTTTCGTTTTTTTAAACAATATGATCCGGATTCCGCCTATGGCAGCGATCAGCAAACCGGCTGCCCCGGCTATCAGACCGTCGCACAGAAGAATTCTTTTAAGTCCCATAGGCCTTACATATTCATATTTTGTAACAACGCTTGTCCCTTCCGCCGGCACATCTTTATAAAATAAAATGCCGTTTTCCGCCGTCTTCTCCGCTTCCACACAATACGCCACAAACAGATCTCCGTCCCGGCCTCCAATCGTATAATAATGCAGTATTCCGGGAGTCAGCTTCAAATTGACAGGCACGGATATATAGCCCGGCAGGGAATAATCTTCCAGCTGTATCAGGCTTTCGCCCAGGCATGTTCCCGTATAGTCGTAAACACGCAGCACCACCTGCATGGTATCCACCGAATCCTGATTATTTGCCGCATATACGGAAATTGCCCGCAGTTGTTCATAATTAGGAACAAATTCCTGACGGACGACATCTGTCTCATTACCGGGTCCCGAAATCCATGTGCCTTCCGTCTCCGCCCCTTCTGAAATCTGTGTGACAGGAAACGCCCCTAAGGGCCAGATCACCGTCATGGCTAACAGCGCCGCCGCCAATATACATTTTTGAATAATTCCAAATCGTCCCTGCAGAATGTTTTTCATGTAAATCTCCATCCATTTAATGGTAAATCGTTTTATTATAGCATAATATAAGCCGGATTACAAATCAGCCTTTTTCCTTTTCCTGTAACTGGCTTCCGTCAGGCGCATTTCAAAATCGCTTTTATTCTTGTTGAGCATAACGGAAAGCAGCAATCCCGTAAACAGGGACTGAATCGCGGCCAAAACCATAAATCCGCAGACAATCAAAGTAGGAAATTTCAGCACCAGACCGGTGGCAAAGTATTCGGCCAGCACCGGAATCATAAAAAGCGCCGCCCCCAAAAACAAAACTGCTCCGATCAGAGAAAAAAACAAAAGGGGCCTGTAATTGCGCAGCATACGAAAGATCATACCGAGCACCCGGATTCCGTCTGACACCGTATTCAGTTTGGATACGCTGCCTTCCTCCCGGTCTCTGTATTCGATTACCACATTTTCTACCACCAGATGATTGAATACCGCATGAATGGTCATTTCCGTTTCGATTTCGAATCCTTTGGACAGAACGGGAAAGGTCTTTACAAACTCGTAGCTGAAGCATCGAAATCCTGTCATCACGTCCTTAATTCTGCTTTGAAACAGGCAATTAATACTTCCTCTTACAAGAGTATTACCAAAATTATGGAATTTTCTCTTATTTTCCGTAAAATATGTGGATGAAAGACGGTCGCCGATCACCATATCAGCCTGTCCTTCCAGCACCAGACGTACCATTTCGGGAGCTTTCTCCATGGAATACGTGTTGTCCCCATCCACCATTACATAACACAAAGCCTCTGTTTCCCGAAACATTCTCCGGATTACACTGCCTTTTCCCTGAAGCGGCTCCCTGCGCACAACAGCGCCTGCCTGCCCGGCTGCCTGTGCGGTCCGGTCCGTGCTGTTGTTATCATAAACATAAATAACGGCTTCCGGAAGAACCCGTTTTGTCTCTTCAATCACTTTACCGATTGTCTGTTCTTCATTATAACAGGGAATTAAAACTGCAATTTTATCCATGCTCTTTTGTCTGCCTTTCCCGCTTATCCGCTGGTTTCAGTTTATTTTTTAATGTTTTTCGTATTTTCCGGTATCCGTTCAGACTATAATAATACACAAAAAACACCGGTTTTGATCTCAGTAACAGGTCTATCAGCTTTTTTTCTTCTCTTCCCATTCTTTCCCTGTAATAGGCATTTTCCCGGAAAGCAGGAAAGGTGTGCAGAATCCCGCGTTTCAGTTCCCCTGCCAGTTTATATTTCCCTTTTATGCTTCCCTGCATACAGCTAAACAGTGTTGTAATAAAATAAAGTTCCGTAAAACGGTATTCAAATTCCGGCAGGAATTTTTCATAAAACCCGTACGCTTTCGCTTTCTGTATCAGAAGCTCCATGGCCCACATTCGATCATGGCAGCGGGCAGGGGATATGGTATGAACCGTTGATGTCTCATGCTGATAATAGTAATAAAGAGGTTCCGGCACCCTTTCAAAATGTCTGCAATGCAAAAGCCACAGGGGAGACATGCAGTTATCCTCATAAAACATATGCTCCGGATACCAGAGCTGATTTTTCACTATCATCTCTCTTCTGTAAATCTTGATTACCATACTTCCGGAGTCCAGCAAAAGTCTCCGGTATTTTTCATCCGTCAAAATTCCCGTCTGGTTTTCATGATTGTTCCGTATAACGGTTCCGATTTCCATTCCTCTGTCATAAACCAGAGAATAATCGCAGCCCACTACATCCGCACCCGTTTCTTCCGCTTTATGCAAAAGCTTTTCGTACATTCGCGGAGACACCCAGTCGTCGCTGTCCACAATGCCGATCCATTCACCCGCCGCCGCACGGATTCCGATATTTTTTGCTCCGCCCTGGCGGAGATTGACTCCGGACGCCAGAACTTTCAGCTTACCGGGATTTTCACGCTCCAATCTGCGCAAGATTTCCAAAGAATTATCCGCAGAAGCGTCATCCACAGCAAGAATCTCATAATCCTCGACGGTCTGATTTAAAAGCGACCGGATACAATATTCCAGTTTTCCGTCCGCCGCCATATTATATACGGGAACAATAATGCTTAACTTCATATACGCCTCCGCAAATCTTTATCCTCGTTCAAAGGATATTAATCCATATTCACGCAGCGTATCAATAACAGGGATCAGTTCCTCTACGGACGCGTGAATGATATTGCTGATTTCTATTAAATCTGTTTTTCCGTCCGCATAAGCCAGAAAATCCCGCATCACCAAAACATCGTCATAGGAACCTTTTTTACTGACGGTGGGATACAGTCCCCGTTTCCCTAACTGCGGCTCACATAAACAATTTACCCGGTAATAACCATAATAATGCAGCAGCCTGCCTATACGCACCATACAACGGTATGCCCCTTCCAGTCCTTCAGGACTGATCAGGGACATATTATCAAGCGACGTATGATATTCCGGATATTCTCCGAATTTACTCCTGCAGATAACGCATACCGGAAGATCTACTCCGGGCGCGTCATACTGCCGCTCGTCCGAACCTCTGTGCAGAAAACTATACTGATTAAATTCCGGATAAAGGCTCTTTAACACATTTACCGCAGCACGGTCCGACAGCGTGTCTCCCTTGCGGGTGGCGATATAGGAATAGGTGCGGTTGTCTCCCACACAGGTAAGCAGAAATCCGGCTTTCACCTTTTTCTTCAATTCTTCCAGATGGATGCTTAAATACGTAATGGAACCGATCGTTTCGGGAAGATACAGAAAGCGCCATGAATAATGCCGCTCTTTCTGATTCATAACCCATTTTGCAAGCCATGCGGCTACCACCGGACCCGAAAGCTCGTTATTAGCCATGGAAGGATGACAGATATAGGTGGATACAAGTATTTCATCCTCACACTCTCCCTGTATCAGCAGTTCGCCGTAGGTCAGGCTGCCCTCCTGAAGACTGCTGTCAATCGCTATATGATACGTATCTTCCGGAAGCGCATCCCTTTGTTTTTTTGTCATGCAAAACCCGTACCGCTCCTGATAATAAGACGTTACATAAGGAATTGCATCCGGCTGCGTTTCTTCCACATAAACATACTGCAGCAGTTCTTCCCGGGAAACGTACCGGTCAACCGGCACGGAATATCCCATAATATGTAAATTGTTGTTCTTAAAATCCAGTATCCTTTCTCCTGCGCCGTTTTCAATATATCCGTCCCGGATATTCCACTCTTTCGGTATGTTCCAGTCAAATACGGGCGTTCCGGAAGGCACTTCATGAAGCGTAAGCTCCGGAAGTTCTTCCCGTATTATTGACAGGGTTTCTCTGACTCCATTTCCCGTAATACTCCGGCAGATCGGAAACAGCCTCTCCGCCAGCCGGTACATTTGCCGTCCTGCCGTATCCTTCATACGCAACACCTCTGTTCTTTCTTTTTCTGCCCCTTATAGCAATACAGATTCCGGCTGTCGTTAAACTGAATATCCATAGCCTCCAGCGTATATAGCTGCCGCAGCAAGACCGTACGGAAAGGCACCTGGTTCAATACCCTTGTGCGGGAAATATTCAGCTGTTCCAAAAGCCGGCTGAAAGGCTTCGACTGCTCTCTGGCATCCATATTAAGATCCCGCACATACATGGAATATTCTTTTCTTGCCGTCCGGCCGTTCCAGTCGGTATAATCGGCCGCAAAAATTTTATGGTAGCGAAAAGGAACTCCCACCATCTGTTCTACATGATGCATAAAAGTCAGTCCGTCCATGGCATCCAGGCCGATTACCAGCGCTCTGGCATCCTTCCTGTACATATAATCAAAAATACTGTTTTCTCCAAAGCAATTCGGTTCATCCTGTTCAAACAGCCAGGACCGGTCCTTCCCCCAGACCGCAAAAGAATAAATCGGATGCTTCGTGCGCACAAAGTCCTCCCTGTTCAGTGCCGCCGTACCTAACGCGCCTGTCCGACAGGGCGTACGTTTATAGTCAAAGGCGATCCCCTTACAGAAATCCCAGTTAAAAGTAGGAATCAGAAGAGTGCCCGTTTTTCCCACTTTTTTCTGGAGAGAATCAAGAAAAAGATCCCGGTCAAAACGTTCCCCGTGTTCCCTTGCCTGTTTTGCCAGTTCCAGTACATCGGACACCACATATACGACATTCCCTTCCTGAATCTGATCCAATTGTCCGACCAGCTCCGAACACCGAATATACCCTTCCATATTACAGACTGCCTCCATATTTCTCAACTAATCTGCAGATGGTATCCACATTCCTGAAATTGTCGGGAATAATGTCTTTTCCTCCGATTTCTATGGCGAAGTGATCCTCTAAAAGCTCTACCAGCGTCATAATATCGATGGAATCCAGTACTCCGTTCTCCATAAAATCCTGTATATTCTCAAAGTCTGCACTATCGTTTAGTTCGTGAAGAATACCGTAAATTATTTTGTCATCTACCATTTTCTGCTTCCTTTCACGATATTTTATTCAGCATATTTTTTCTTCAAAGCCACACGGTCCGTTTTTCCGTTGGCGTTCATGGGTATGGATTCCTCTTTTATGTATACTGCGGGCGTCATATATTCCGGCAGTTTTTGCTGCAAATATTGTTTTACCTTTTCCGAAGGCGCCGCCGCCTCATAGATAAGGACAATCTGACGGCGTTTTTCTTTGTATAAGCAACAGCAACGGCGTATACCCGGCATACTCATGGCCGCCGCCTCGATCTCGCCCAGTTCGATCCGGTATCCCATATGCTTAATCTGGAAATCTTTCCGGCAGACATATTCAATTTCACCAAAGCGGTTGTATCGAACCAAATCGCCGGTTCTGTATATAATTTCGGGATATGCTTTATTTAACGGGTTCTGGACAAAAGCCTCTTTTGTTTTCTCGGGGTTATTATAATAACCGCTGGCCAGTCCCGAACCTTTAATGCAAAGCTCCCCTAATTCTTCTCCCTCTACCGGCCGGTCTTTTTCATTTAAAATAAGAATCCCTGTATTTACTGCCGGCTTTCCGATAGGAAGAGTCTCTTCCTCTGAAAATTCACGGTCCACAATATAATATGTACTGGCATAAGTAGTCTCCGAGGGACCGTAATAATTCACATATACCGCATCCGGAAGATATTTCCTCCACTGGTTCAGCTGTTTTACCGGCATCACTTCTCCGCAAAACATAACCTTTTTCAGGCAGGAAATATCCACTTCTCCCAATGCTCTCAGATTCGCCGTAAGAATCAGCGCCGACGGCACCCAGTATATGGCGTTTACCCCGTGGTCCCGGATATACGCAAGCGCCTGCACCGGAAAACGAAACATTTCCTGCGGAAGTATATGCAGGGTCGCTTTGTTGCGCAAAGTACAGTATAAATCAGGAACCGACGCATCGAAATAAAACGGAGCCTGTCCGGCAAAAACCTCTCTTTCGGACAACTTCATGGTTTCACTGGACTCTTCCACAAAATCCATAACAGCCCTGTGGCTGATTACAACACCCTTGGGAACACCCGTAGACCCGGATGTACATACGATATAAAGGGGATCCGTATCCAGGATCTGCGCCGCAATATCCTGCAGCAGCTCCTCTTTGGTTTCTCCGCTTTCCATATCTTCTATACACAGGATCTGTTCCGGCTTAATATGAAGCATCGCCGCTTTCCTGTAAAATTCACGGTCCGTTATAACAAGCTCCGGTTCCAGTACATCCATAATCAGATTCAAACGCTCCACAGGAGCGTGCACATCGAAAGGTACGTAAATATTTCCGCTGCATGCCACTCCCATAAAGGTAATGACTGCCTGTACGGTTTTATCCAGGAAAACCACTATGGGAACCCTCTTACAGCTCTTCTTTCCCAGCACAGCCCCTGCCCGCACTTTTGCCTGCCTGAATAATTCCCGGTAAGTAACGCTTTCCTTCTGATCCACATATGCTTCTTTTTCGGGAAAGCATCCTGCCGCGTCTTCTAAATAATCCAAAACCGATTTTGTCATTTCAATCTTTATATCCCCTTATTTCTATTTTATTCCCCGTTACGCGCCGCTATGATACTATAGAAAACCATGATGCACCAAAAACCTGTTACCATCAAGAGTCCTCCGTAGTCTACGGCATTTCCGTCTTTTAACACATGCAGCAGGCACTGGGTAACGGCCGGCGGCAGAAAAATAAGAAAACGCCGTCTTCTGCTTTTTACCAAAAATCCTGCGGCAATCCCTGTAACGAGCAAAACCGCCGACGCCAAACCGGCGTATTCTATATAGAATCGTGATAATCCCGGACTGTTCTCCCTGAATTTTGCGTAATTCCATCCGGTCTGAGATTTTCTTCCGCCGCTGCCCTGCCATAAAAGAGAATAAGGCATGAGCGCAGAATCCAGAAGATCATCCCGTATCCTGTATACCACATCCCGGGTCCGCACACGCAGACAATCCAGCGCCATCTGCCGGTACAGTTCATTGGCCCGCTGTTTTCCCCAATCGGCCTCCAGCATGGGGCCTGCCGAATACATCATATTATCCGTACGCTTTGCCTGTTCCATAGCTTCTTCGATTGTAAAGGTCGTCCGCACTTCATCATCCCACATTGCATAGGAGCGGGAAAAATAATCCGTCACCACACGCTGAAAAGCGGCGGCCCAAAAAGTTTTCTGAATTCTTCCCCTGCTTCCCGGCGTCTGCGTCAGTCCGTTCATAAAGAGTCCTGTCAAAAGCGCCGTGACAAACACGGCAAGCCGCAGACAAAATCCCTTCCCGGCCTTTATCTGCAAAAACAGGTAAACCGTCCACATGACCGTACAAATCACCGCGTTCTCCGGCATCAGCCAAATAAGAAGCATGGTGGCAAAGGGCGCCGCAATAACGCTCCTTTTGGAAAACAGCCATGTAAGAAGCATTGTACCGGAAAGAGTCAGCGACTCCGGCCGGATGGACAAATGGAACTGTAAAAGCAGGGGAAAGCTTACAAAATACCCTGCAAACCACCATGCCTGTTCTTTTTGAAGTTTTAATACGCCTTTGCCAAACAGCCCGGCCGTAACGACTGCCGCTGCAAGCTGCAGAAGATACAGGGGCATATAAAAGGGTACTCCGGTCCATTTTTGGGCTTCTGTAAACAGTCTCAGAAATGCAGGATACAAAAAACCTGTATATTCGTCCAATACAAAGTTTTCGCTGATTTCCAGATACTCAAAGGTACTTTGCCACTCCTGCAGATGCGGAAACTGAAAAAACACCCACAGCGCGCCCATTACAATCTGGATCAGCGTTACGCCGTATAAAACGTTTCTATTCAATTTCAACAGGCTTTCTTTCCATTTCATCTCCATTTTCCCGCTTTCCGCTCCGGACCATTACATCCAGTAGCTTTCCCCTGTCAGAAGCCGGCAGAAAAAATAAACTCCGCACCAGGTCTGATAGCACATGCAAGCCGTTCCTGCATACAACAAAAAAATACGAATCCATTTTTTCCCCGCCCTTTTTGCTTCTTCAGACCGGTACTTTTCCCATAGTTTGCACATTGCCAGCAAATTTACGAAAAAAACGGCTGCGGAATAGCTCCAGAAAAAATTGGAATCTTTCGCCCGTCCTCCTGTTTCCGCAAACAGAAAAATTTCCAGGAACCCAAACAGCCACATGAGCCATGCAAAACGATACGTTCCGTCCGTTTTAAGATCTTTCAGGGTAAACAAAAGCACCAGTAAAGGTAAGGCAATAGACAGCAGAAACGTGATTTTAGGATGCGTTCCTCTCATAAAAAGCGCATATCCCGGTTTAATTATGATTCCGTTTCCCGTATCATCCCCGAAAAGGATCAGCTGCTGTCCCAGGATAACCGCCAGTGACGGCAATACCGCTGAACCAAAAATAAACAAACGCCGGAAAGGTACTTTTCGGAATAGTTCCGCAACAAGGAAAAAGAACATTGCCGGGGCAAAAATCATAAAAAAACTGGGCTTTACGCTGTTGCAGAGAATCAGAAGCAGCGCGAAGCCAATCCACTCCCCGGCGTTTAACCCGACACGGTATTTCTCTTTGAGTTTTAAGAACATAGAAAAGGTTCCTATGCTGAGAAGCTTCATACAGATATAGGTAGAATTATGCCAGATGGAAGCCGACTGATAGCCGATATATCTTTGAAAATGCGCTCCCCGTATAAAAAACGGCATCATGAAACTGCCTGCCAAAGCCATTATGAATATGACGGACGCAGGACACTGTTTTGCCGTGATCCGGTCTAAAAGCATCCCTGTGAGAACCACTGACGCAACGGATACGACCCCCAAAAATACGGCGGTCAGCAGGCTGCCCCATGGAGTCAGATAAAAAAGCTGATAAAAAAGAGCCGTCAGGCTGTAATACCAGTGATCTTTAACGGCCATACTCACATGGAAAGGAAGGTCCGACTCAAAAAGCGCCCCGCCTTCAACATAAGAAACCTGTTGATGATAATATAAATATACACAGGCGGCTCCGTAAAGAAGCGTCACACCTGATAAAATCCAAAGAACCGCCCTCACCCGAACGGGTTCCGGATGTTTTAACCTGTTCATTCCTTCTCCTCCGCTTCAGATTCCCCCACAATCTGCCGAATGACATATTGCGGCGAATTATTCAGCGTAATATAAATTCTTCCGATGTATTCTCCGATTAATCCCAGCATCAGCATTAACATACCGCCGATAAACATAATGGCGGACATCATGGACGAAAAGCCAAGCGGAACATTGGGATTCACAAATTTCTTGATAACCGTATAGATAGCGTAAAGAAATCCGAAAGCAGCGCAGATTCCCCCCAGGATAGTAGCCACGCGCAAAGGCTGTACGGAAAATGCGGTAAATCCGTTAAACCACAGGCCAAGCAGCTTCTTCAGGGTATAACCGGATACCCCCGCTTCCCGCTCTCTGTGGGAAACCTCCACATTCGCTATATTTTTCGTTGCCCGAAGCACCAGGCCGATTACATAGGGATAGGAATTCTCATAGCGTATCACCTCATCGATGATAAATCTCCTGGCTGCAAAATAACTGGAGATATACAGTTCTTTCGGTTTTTGAAGCATGACTCTGGTCATGCGTTCATTAACCTTGCTTCCGAAATTACGAAACGCCGAGTGCTGCTTGTGGTCATATTTCGCATAGACCACATCATGGCCTTCTTCCAGCTTATGAAACAGCTTTCCTACCTCGCCGGCCGGAGTCTGTCCATCATCGTCAAGACAGACAACCAGATCGCCTTTACAACGTCTAAAGCCCGCCATTAAAGCCGCGTGCTGGCCAAAATTTCTCGCCAGGTCAATCCCTGTAATCTCGGGATTTTTACTGCAAAGTTCCCGGATTACGGAAAAAGTGCCGTCCGGAGAACAGTCGTTGACCAGCACGATTTCATACGCATACCGGTCCATGGCTTTCATGGCGCATTTTATCTCCTCCACTACGCCGGCAAGGGTTTTCTCCGAGCGATAGCAGGGAATCACAAAACTGACTGTTTTTTTCTTCATCTATATAACCTCATCCTGTTACGTATTTTCTGCTCTGCACTCAGATCTCTTTTGGATTTCTGACTGCCATAAAAATCAGATCCCGGTAACATTGCCGGATAAACTCCTCATCCTTAAAGTAGCCTTCCTGTACAAAACCGGCTTTTTCATAGCTTCGGACGGCCGCCCTGTTATCCGCAAAAACCCTGAGAAAAATCTTATGAAGACACAGTTTTTCAAATCCATAGCCGACAGCAAGCCGCGCCGCCTCGGTACCATAACCCTTACCGAGCGCATCCTCTTCTCCAATAAAAATACCGTATTCCGCTTTCCTGGAATCCGCGTTAATATCCCGCAAGTACACACTCCCCACAGGCCGCCCGTCGGGAAGCTCTTCCATGATAAACTGCACGACCTTTCCCGTATCCACCATGGTGCGTATCCATTCTTCATGCCCTTCTTTCGTAAAAGGCTTCTGATATATAAAATTCTGCCAGACCCGCGGCTGATTCCTCCAGAAAACAATTCTATCCGTATCTTCATTTGTCATAAGCCGAAGCCGGACTTTTTTACCTGTCAGATTCATTCTGATACCTCTATTTTGTATACATTGTAAACAGTTTTCCCATCCACCGAAATAGAATCCTCTTTTTCCGCCCGCACCTTTTTTCCCCGTATCTCCCGGTAATACTCTGTCAACCAGTCCGTATTTTTATCTGTTTTTATAATAACATAGACATTTTCGTTGTCAATCATTCCCAGTTCCACAGGCGAAACATTTTCTGCCTCATCCCCGGCCAGCCCAAACCGGCGCAGCTTTTTATCCCACAAAGGACTTTTACATACCCAGCCACCCATCAAATCGTAATTAGAAACGCTGTTATCCACACGGTCAAAGGCTTTCTCCGAATATTCAACGGCTTCGCTGCTCATCACAAAGTCCGAACATGAAACGGCGGAATATACATCCACCAGATAAAAGTTTTCCACATTTTTCCGACAATATGCATCGAGAGCCAGGATCTCTTTATTGGCATAATCTCTGCGTGCGCTTTCCTCCCCGACTTTTTCCATGCCGTAAGAAAGCGCACCGATTCCTGCCATCCCTAAAAACAGCGCCGTTAACGCCGCAAAAGAGAGCAGGCCCCACTTCTTCTTTTCCCGTCCGCACTGTTCCCACAGCAGCGCGCCCAAAAGCGCCAGTTCCATAAAATACAAAGAATGTGTGATCCGGTCCGGATACCGGCTTCCCATCATAATATACATCCATAAACCGCTGCGCACAAAAAGAACGCAGGGGATTTTCCAGAAATAACTTTTGTCTCCGTTTTTCCACGCCAGCAGAAACAGCAGGGCATAGACGGCAAGCACGGCCGCGTTCCATGGGTAATCCGCATGAAAAGTCTTATACCGATAATCCCAAAACGCGGTTTTAAACCGTTCCCCAAAGGAGATCTGCGATGCTTTCAATCCCCTGGCATATTCCGCGGTTTCCTTTAATACCCGGCTGTCAATAGCGGCATCCATGCCAAAATTGTAATTCACCAGAAGCGCCTGTTCGCTTTCTTTCAGTCCAAGACTTTCATAAAACGCCTTATTCTCCTCGTAAGAGGGAATAAACTGATAATCATACAACTGTGTACGTTCGTCAAAGAATTCATTAAAAACGGGCCAGCCGCCGCTTCCGTAAGCCAGCATATGGATACCCTGGCTGATCCCCAGTCCTGCGAGAATCAGGCCGAATACGGACAGATACTTAACCGTATTCGCTTTTGTAAAAACCGGCTTTTCACTCATCCAGCGGAAAAATCCCGCCACACAGATCAGAGGCAGAAGCAGAAGAAGCATCTCCGAACGCGCCAGATAAGCCAGTATTACAAGTAAAACGTTCCCTATGTTGGCTTTTATATATTCCCCCGGCCTGACGTCGGCATCCGCAGTATAAAACCGGAACACCGCCGCGCCGGCAAGCATGGCCGCCGTAACCGTATACTGCATAAAAACAAGTTCCGCCAAGAGAAGGCCCGTTGCAAACACGCCCTCTGCCAAAGCTGTCAGAACCCTGGCCGAACGGCCCTTTATCCCTTTCAGGCTCCGTGAAATAATCAAAAAACAGCTTCCGTAATGGCACAGGCACATAAACAGACCGTATATGGGAAGGGCCGGCGCCAGACGGTAAACGAGACTTAACAAAAGACTTAAAGGATAATGCATCTGGATATTGTGACTTTCGGGAGTCCCCGTATAGACTCCCGAAAGAATATTTTTAATATAAACGTCGTCGTTTGCCTGATAATAATAGTCAAACCGCAAGCCCACAAACAAAGCCATACATCCGATCACGGCCAGCGCAATGACTGCGTTCTCATATTTTTTACAAAGCTTTCTGATTTGCATAAAACTCCTTCACCTTATCGATAATATAAGAAGTCTCGGCTTCCGTCAGTCCATAATAAAGAGGAAGCCGACAGAGACGCTCGCTCTCCTTCGTGGTATACGTATCTTCCCCCTTAAATCTTCCGTACTTTTGTCCTGCAGGCGAAGTGTGCAGAGGAATATAATGAAAAACGGCAAGAATTCCGTTCGTTTTGAGAAAATCGATCAGTTCCGTTCGTTCCTTTAAGTCTTTTGCCTTCATGTAAAACATATGGGCATTATGAACGCAGCCTTTTGGAACAACGGGAAGTTCAATCCGTCCTTCTTTCTCCAGTTCCGCCAGTCCTTCCCGATACTGATTCCAGACCGCCAGCCTGGCATCCGTAATCTTCTCCGCCAGCTCCAGCTGCGCGTATAAATAAGCGGCGTTCATATCGCTGGGAAGATAAGAAGAACCGAAGTCCACCCAGGTATACTTATCAATCTGTCCTCTGAAATATTTGCTGCGGTTCGTTCCTTTTTCGCGTAATATTTCGGCACGTTCCACGTCTTCCTGTTTTTTTATTAAAAGTGCGCCGCCTTCTCCCATACTGAAATTCTTTGTCTCATGAAAACTGAAAGCGCCGTATTCTCCGAAAGTTCCCAGCGCTTGTCCTTTATAGGTTGACATAATTCCCTGGGCCGCATCTTCAATTACTGTCAGACGGTATTTTCCGGCAATCTCCATAATCCGGTCCATTTCACAGCCGACTCCGGCATAATGCACGGGCACAATCGCTTTCGTCTTCTCCGTAACGGCGGCCTCGATCAGATTCTCATCAATATTCATGGTATCGGGACGGATATCCACAAAAACAGGCACGGCCCCCCGCAGCACAAACGCATCCGCCGTAGAAACAAAAGTATAGGAAGGCATAATCACCTCATCCCCCGCTTCAATCCCTGCCAGCAGCGCCGCCATCTCCGTAGCATGGGTGCAGGAAGTAGTCAGCAGACATTTGGCGGTACCCGTTTGTTTTTCAATCCACTCGTTACATTTTGTGGTAAACATTCCGTCTCCGCAGATTTTCTGCCTTTCTACTGCAATTTTCATATAATCAAGTTCTTTTCCCGTAAAAGGAGGCACATTAAAATTTATCATATTCACACAGGTCCTTTCCCTCTGTTTTAACATAACACCCGTAATATTATGGTTCATAGGCCACAAAACGCTTATTTATAAAAGCCGGCCTGTATCCATATTCCTGAAGAAAGTCCGCCAGATACGCGAGCTTCTCACTGCTTTGCATGGACGCAATCCCCTCTTCTCCCGATTCTATATTATTTTCATACCACTCCATCACATTTGCATCATCGGTAATGACGCCGTATACGCCATAGCTTATGATAACCGTCGGCTTTTTTTCTTTTCCGGAAGCAATTCCATCTTTAAGCTCTTCCATATCGGCTTCAAACTGCGCCGTGGTATAAGAGGCAAGATCCGGCCAGCTGGTAGAAAGAGCGCTGGGAACATTCAAAAAGTAGGATACCCCGGGAATATGTCCAAACAGCAGTACGGAATCTGTGCCGGACTCTCCAATCCGTACCTGCCCGTGATGTGTTTCCCAGTATTCCGTCAGTTCACTGATGGCCTGCGCTTTTTCGGCATTGGTGTACATGCCTTTCAGTATAACATTATTTGTAATTTTTGTATCCCTTTTTTCTCCTTCCCGGGAGCCCCGGAAGGAAAAAGTAAGTCCGAATCCCAGGCTTTGTACAAATACCGCGGTTATCACGGCCGCGAGCATGGCCCGGGCAGGAAAGGCATAAATGCATTTTTTTCCCTTCGCAATGATATGGCTGAAACTGTATATGGCCACCGGCGCTACTAAAAAGAGATTATTCATTATGGGAAACAGATTATTATTGCTTCCGACAGGAGTAATCACAATCACCAGCAGGAGCAGCATATATAACAGCTTCCGTTCCGCCCGCACTTTGGAATGGAACAGACTCATCACCCATACAAGCACGGTCAGAATCAGGAAACAGACACCCCACTGGAATATGGAAGGATAACTGTGATAATTGATATTGAACATGCCCTTCGCATAATAAAAACGCAGCAGCACTAAAATTCCCAGCACTGTAATTCCCTTTTTTACCCACTGAAAACGATTTTTCAGCAAGCCGAAAGCCCCGCCTGCCGCAAGCGCATACGCCGCCATTCCCAGAGGCCATTTTAAACCTTTCCAATATTCTCTTACGATTGCCAGAAGCATCTCCACAGGCTTGTAGGAAGACGCGGTATCGGTCATGGAAAACAAAGACCGTATCATTGCGGCGTAAGAATCCGCGCCGTAGAGCAAAATAAGAATTCCCATCAGGACGGCCACGCTGAGAAAATATCCGCACATACACCATATTGTGTCAAATAACACCTGTAATGGTTTTTTTCTTTTCAGAAATCCGTAAAACCATACCGCCACAATAAAGCCGGTTTCTATTATATTGGGAAAACGAACAAACAAATTTAACCCCAAAAAGACACCCGCCGCCACAAGACATATCTTTTTTTCTTCTGTCAGACCTTTGTAAAGAAAAAGAAGCGATACCAACATAAAAAGGTATGTCAGGTAATTATACAGAATCGTAGTAGGGCACCAGCACAGACCGATCGCAATCATCTCTCCAAGCGCCGCCATCCACGCGGGAATCCGTTTTTTAAGCCAGAAGTAGGAAATAAGCGCCATCAGACTGATAAAAAGATTCGTATAAACGCGCAGTCCCAGATACGTACCCGCCCCCGGAAGCAGGGTTATGCCGTATCCGATCACATTGGCCAGAAACGTAGCCACCACCCAGGTTCCTTCCATCTGCGGAAAAAACACAAAATTTCCCGGACTGTACATGCTGTCCATATAATCGACTCCCAAAACGGTCTTAGCCAGAGGGTACAAAAGCAGACAGAGAGGAATCAGCCACTGATATACAATTTTTTGCAAATTTTTATTTTTCAAGTTCCCCACTTATTTTCTCCTTACAAACAGCTTCCCGATACCCGCAAACAGCAGGCTTCTTCCAAAGTCAACGAATATTCCCACGGTGAAAATCAAAAGGATTGTTCGGATCCAATGCAGCGGGGATAAATTTCCCGCCATACTTTCACTCATTCCCATAAGCTCCGGCCACAGAAACTTGACTGCGGCATTTTCATGCAGCAGATAAACGCCGAACGTATAGGGGGCTATCCGCCTGACGACTTTTGCGAATAAGCCTTCCGGTATATCCCAGTGAAGGAAAGCAAAAAACAGGCCCACGGCCGCCAGAAGGCATAAAATATGATTGTAATGATACGGGCTTCCGATGAAATAAGCAAATTTTCCAAACCGGTTGCTGAAATAAGCAATGAGCAGGGAAAGCAGAAAAATACCGCAGCTGCCGGCTGCATAAAGGAGCCAGCCACGGCCGCTTTTTTTCATTCCATTACAGCCGTAAAGCCGGAAATAAGCCGCTATCAGAAAAAGACACAGAAACCAGACGACATCGTACCCTTCGTTATCAATTGCCAGCTGAAAAGGCAGAACGGATTTTGCCACGCTGAATACGAGAATCAACAGACAAATCATTCCCCGAAGCTGTTTTTCTGAAAGCTGCTTTACTCCTGCGGACAACACAGGGACAAACAAATACATCAGGATATATGCGGTTCCAAACCAGTAATGCTTCATCTGGACAGGCAGAAGATAAAACAGAAAATCATACAGAGTCAACTCCGATACGGAAAGCTTCCCACATAAAATCAGCGCCAGGGGAATAAGCAGCGAATAAAATAAAATCTGCCCGGCCAACACTATAAATCTTTTTAATTTAAAGCCTGACTCCGTCAGAAAATAACCGCTGACCAGCACATAAACATTTACCGCCACAATGCAGAAGGCTTCCAAAAGCCACGCGGCATAACCGGCCGGAGACTGTTTTTGGGACAGCGGAATCAAAACGCCTCCCTTATCCAGATAATGCAGCGTAATGACCATCAGCATGGCGATGCAGCGCAGCAGTTCAATACCGGCCTGTCTGGCAGCTTTTCCGTTTTGTTTCGTTACAGACATGTATTTTAAAATCCTTTCTATTCCATATTCCCACGGATATTATCCGTCATCTGTTTGATTATATATTTGGGACGTCCTTTCACCTCTTCATAAATCCTTGCCAGATAATGTCCGATAATCCCCAGACTCAGCATGATAAAACCGCCTACTATCAAAATCAGCAGAATCACGGTTGTAAAACCTTCCACCGCCGTTCCCATAAAATATTTTACCAGGGTCTGTACCGCCAGAATCAGACTGAACCCGATGCAGACCATCCCCATCAGTGTTACCAGCTGTAACGGAAGCGTGCTGAATGAGGTAGCGTTCTGAATGGCATAGCTAAAAAGGCTGCTGTAAGACCACTTACTTTCTCCGTATTGACGCTCCTGCACTTCGTATTCTACCGTAGTGGAACGAAATCCCGCCCAAAAGGTCAGCGCCCGGAAAAATGTATTCCTTTCCTTTAATCCAAGCAGCACATTAACCACCTTCCGGTCTAAAAGCTTAAAATCGGAAGACGCTTTCATATCCATTTTAATCAGCCGGCTCATGATTCCGTAAAACAGCCCGGCAAAGCTGCGATGAAACAGGCTTTCTTTTCCCCTGCGAGACTTTATGCCCTCCACGACCTCATAGCCCTGCTCCCACAGCCGATACATTTCGGGAACCGTCTCGGGCGGATGCTGCAGATCGCAGTCCATCACCACGCAGGCGTCCCCTACCGCCACGGAAAGTCCGGCAAAAATGGAAGCCTCTTTTCCGAAATTACGGGAAAATTCCATTCCCTTGACTCTTGAATTTTTCTTCTTTTCTTCACAGACAGCTTCATAGGTCCCGTCCGCCGAGCCGTCGCTGACAAAAATCAGCTCATAGTCGATCTGTTCTCTTTCAAACAGCTCCGCCAGAACCTGCGCCGTGTTGGAAATATTCTTCTGTTCATTATAAGACGGTAAAATCACGGATAGCACTGCCACTTAATATTCCTCCAGTTTATTTTCGGTCTTGACATACAACATTCCGTCTACTACCTTTGTGCAGTTTGCACCGGGAAAGCTGTCCAAAGACTGGTATATTTCCGATGTGTTATAAATTTGCCCCACTACGTCCTGTTCCACGACTTCTATGGTAATTCCAAGGTAATGTTTAAAAAAATCTTTATAATTCGGCCCCGTGTAACACAGATAGTCGCCGCACAGGCCGATCATATTCCCCGTAACAGACGTGGTAATATCCGTAGGCGGGAAGTTTTGCTCCCCCACAACGCCCATGATAACCACCGGCATACCGGTATAATAGCCTTCTGTCTGCTCAATTCGGTCGGCGAGGCGGACACAGTAAGCATATGTCTTTTCATAACGTTTCTGGAGATTTCCGTAACCGATATTTACGGAAACCGCAAAATTTACACAAAAAACCGTTCCGGCTCCAAGCAATAACCACTGTCTCCATGCTTCTCCCCTGCCGGTTCCGTATTTTTCCACAAAAGCCACGCAAAACAGCAGCAGAAAAACATATTGATACCGCATCAGCAAATGATATCCCACCTGAGGCGAAACAAATATAATAATGTTGGCCGCAAGAGGAAACACTGCCGCAAAAACTGCAAAAGTCCCCCAAAACCACCAGGATTTATAGTATTTCTTCACCAGACGCAGCGCCGCCGTTAAAAACAAAACCGCCAATGCCAGCGCCGCCGTCAGAGAAAATATATTATTACTGAGAATATTGCCCCGGAATACAAATACAAAAAAATCTTTATACATATTCCGGATAGTATGAATCAGACTGGCGCCGCCGACCGACGTCATATCGCTGATTCCCTGATACGTATCCAGCGCTTTTCCTTCCGCTTTCAGTAAAATCTGCAAAATTACATAATACAGGCTTACGCCTGTCACACCCATACCCAGAAACCGGGAAACATAAAACGCTTTTTCTTTCAGGCTTCCTTCTTCCGTAAACCTCTGTGCCAATACGTACAGGCAGAGAAGCATACAGACGGAAAGATACGCCTGATACGTTCCCATACTGAACGCCAGACAAAGCCCGCCTGCCCAAAACCCCCGTCTGTACCGTTTCGTCAGATATACGGCCAATACGGAAAGCAGCAAAGCAAACATATAACCGTCCGCCGTAAAAATATAGGCATAGGTGGAAGCAAGCGCCGGAAAAGACACAAACAACACACTGGTTAAAACAATCCATTCCGTATGCTTAACTTCCAGTAATTCTATAAGTATAACGCATGTTATCGAAACACACAACAAAGAAAAGATTCCGATCAGCCACGGAAGCGTATAATAGGACGATATGCCACAGGCTACTGTCAGAAACCATCTTCCGGAGGTAATCATGTTCTGATCAAAATACACGCTTGCAAGTCCGTCATGATTGGGCGCATCCATGGTCCATACCGGCAGATGAATCAGCAAACCTGCAAGAAAAGCCGATAAAAAGGCTATTTTCCAGCTTTTTTTAATATGCGTTTTTAATACATGTAATGCTTCCCCTGGGGTTTTCATATATAAAACACTCCTTATGACAGTCAAAACAGTCGTTTTTGTTAAATCAGGATTAAATAATTTGTCGTTTTATGTCGATTTGGTTTTAATTTGAATTATCTACATTCGTTATTACGTAATTTGCAAGCGCTTCTGCAAGAAGCCGACGGCCTTTTTCGTTCAGATGAATTCCATCTTCCGTATATTCGTCAACATTTTCACTGTTAATTCCCATATTATGAAAATTGTCAATACAGGGCAGTCCATACTCTCTTGCAATTTCCAGTTCCAGTTCCACATAATTTTCCAGAGGACCGTATCCGAAATCCGAGCTTTCACTGTCTAATGCCCGTTCTCCGTTTTCCTGAAAATAACAGTAAAGCGGCGTTACCAGCACCAGGCAAAGATGCGGATACTCTTTTTTCAGTTTTTCAACGGTATAGCGAAGCGCTCCGCCGTAAGTATAGATATCATACGGATCCTTCTCGTTATCCAATGGCCTTCCCGCACTGAAATCATTAATTCCATGTTCGATAAAAACAATACGCACCTTTTCAAAATCAATTTCCGCCAGCAGCTCAAGGCCTTCCTTAAAATAGCCCAGTCCAAAATTGTTAGAGGAAATGTCATAAAACTGCACGTCAAAGTCCTTATATGCTATGGCGTCCGCCAGGCTGGCAAGATTCATGGAATCTTCATAAAAAACAGACCGGTGCATCGTGTTTCCCAGAGAAGCGCATGTACCCCCAAAAGCGGTATTGGCCACCGGCTCCTGCAGAATTTCCTCCATTACGGAAGTCACGCTGGTCTCGTCCCGGACATTTCCGATAATGCTGTCTCCCAGACAGACAATCCCGTACTGTCCGTCCTTTTTATCGTATACCCGCAGCGCGGTGATTCCAAGCAGGAACAACACTGCCAGTACGGAGACCGCAGGCAGAAGCCATTTCTTAATGCTGTTAATTTTTTCTTTCTCCCATTTTATACCCATGCGCTACTCCATCGTTTTCAGCTGCCAGATTCCATAGGAAATATCCACATCGGTGACTACCGTATCTACCTGTTCCAGCACAACTTCGCCGCCAAAACCGTTTTCCCCGTATTCCGCATTGTAAAATTCCGTCAGATACGCAGTGGGCGTGGCTTCGGAATCTTTAAAAACAAAGAAAATATGATCCCTGTCACACAAATCCTCTTTCGGATCATTAACTCCGTACCTTTTAAGATTTTCCGCAGTCAGAGGGCTTTTTACCGGCCAGCTTCCGAGAGGCAGAAGATTACGGCATAAATCTTTCTCTTTGTCCGGAGTCCCAAAAACGGAATCGGTAAAAAAACTGGCAGAATTCATATCAATCAAATATAAACTGTCAGAATTTTGTGCGCAATATTCCTTTAGCTGCCTGTAAGAAATCCCAAAATACAGTTTACCCGCGTTTTCTCCTTTTACCGCCAAAGCTTTCTGCAGTCCGATATAGAAAGAGGGAATACAGACAAATAACGCCGCCCCCCATAAAAATCCTTTATAATACTTCTTTGCCCATCCCGCCTTAACTTCTTTACAATAGGCAAGAAATAAGGCAAGCAGCATCAACAATTCCACAAGGTATAAGCTTTGCGTAATGCGGTCCGGGTATCTGCCCTGATACAGAATCACGCCCCACATCCCCATTCTTGCCAGAAATACCAGGGCCAGCCGTATCAGGAGTTCTTTTTTACGCGTTAAAAACGCTAAAGCCGCCATAACAATCCATACGCAGTAAACAACAACATTCATGGGGCGGTCGGAATAATTTGCGTTACAGCGCAGAAATTCCCTGCACACGCGCGAAAAGCTGTCCGGCAGGTTTTCCGAAGATTTTTTATTCGCACGGGCGAGGGATGCAATCCGTTCCATGCTTTCCCCGTAAAAAGCATCCTGGGGAAGCAGCAGGTAATAGTTCTGCGCCCCCAAAAAAGCTTCTCTTCCGATACCAAGTTCCAGATAGAACGCTTCGTTGGCGTCATAATCCGGAAATCCCTGATAATCCAGAATCTCTTCTCTCGCCCGGTTATAAGCTTTGTATTCCAGCCAGGCTTCTTTGTCCTCCCCCAGCCGGTATGCCAGCCGGTCCGCACCGCAAAGCGCCAGCATCACTGTGAAAATTCCAAGGAAAAGAAAAAGATAACGCCTGCCCGTCTCTTTTGTTTTTTCTTTCTCGCAAAGCCATTTTCCCAGCCACCCGCAGGCAGCAAAAGGCGCCATCATAAAAAATACTTTTTCCCGGATCAGCAGACTTGCCGAGGCAAACAAAACAACCGCCGCATAATTCAGGGTCAATTCCCTGCGGGAACACGTAAGCTCCGCCGTTAAAGCCAGAAAAACCGCCGTTGATCCGGCAAGCGCCGCCACCACCGTATATTGCAGCATGGCCACATGCCTGAAAACCGCGCAAAAACCCAGCACGGCAAACAAAACGATAACAGCCGGATAAACCCGAAAACTCCTGCAAAACGAAAGGCACCTGTATAAAACGGCCCAAAAACATAAAAAACACATTGCTGTCAGATAGATCCCATACCAGGGCACCTGTACGCTGATTGTGTACAGACCGCTTAAAATCAGACCCAATATGTAATTGGAATAAATCATATGCGCCCGGGGCGTACCGGAAAGCTCGCCGGATACGATCGCCTGCAGATACATATCATCATTCGTAAGAAAAATGAAATCCGTAAAAAGTCTGAATACCACGAACATTACAGCCGTAACCGAAAAGCTGATAAACAGATCCCACGTTCCCCTGTTTTTTTCCCTGTTCTTCATAATCCACCTGACCCAAGTCCGTTTATTTTCGGTAGAAAGCGGTAATTTTACGAACCGCGGCAATCACATCCTCCACATCCTGATCCGTCATGGAATAGTAAAGCGGCAGACTCATAATTTCTTCATACAGCTTTTCCGCCTTGGGGCAGATTCCCCGCCTATATCCCAGATGTTCATAGAAGGGATGCCGATAAACGGGTATATAATGCACGTTGCACTGAATATTTTCGGCTGCCATAGCCGCAAAAAACTGTTTTCTGTCAATTTTCAGTTTTTCCGGACGGATACGCAGGATATACAGATGTCTGACCGTATCGGATTCGGGAATTTCCTTCTGTACCGAAAGCTCCGGAATCTGCAAAAAAGCCTCATCGTAACGTTTTACAATTTCTTTTCTCCGTCTGCCAAACTGTTCCAGCTTGTCTAACTGGCTGCAGACCAGCGCCGCCTGTATATCAGTCATTCTGTAATTGTAGGCAAGCGTCAGCTGTTCATAATACCAGGGGCCTTCGGATGCGTGTTCCATTAAGGTTTCGTCTCTGGTAATGCCGTGCGTGCGGTATAATAACAGTTTTCTATAATATTCTTCGTTATTCGTCAGGACTGCGCCGCCCTCTCCGCCTGTCACCGTTTTCACGGGATGAAAACTGAAGGTGGTCATATCCGCAATATTTCCGACCATTGTTCCCTTGTACGCCGTTCCAATCGAATGGGCCGCATCCTCAATAAGAACCAGCTTATGTTTTGTACACAGTTCACGAAAACGGTCAAGCTCGGCGGCCTGTCCCGTAAAATCCACAACGACTATGGCTTTTGTAGCGGAGGTAATTTTCTTTTCCGCTTCCGCAGGGTCCAGATTATACGTATGATCACAAATATCCGCAAAGACAGGCTTCGCGCCGCAATACAGCGCACAGTTGGCGGATGCCGCAAAGGTTATGGGCGTAGTAATCACTTCACCCGGCCGGTCCTCCGGCTGATCCTGTGCGCACTGCCATACTCCGGCAGCCTGGCACGCCATATGCAGAGCCGCGGTGCCGTTACTGCATGCGACGGCATATTTTGCGCCCGTCAGCGCGCACAGTCTTTTTTCAAGCTCCGTAATCATGGGTCCGCAGGTCAGCGCTTCACTGCGCAGAACCCTGCACACCGCCTCCACGTCCGCTTCATCGATGTACTGATGTCCGTAAAATATTTTTGTGTCCCGGACGGGAGCGCCGCCCTCTATTGCCGGAATATCCATAAATATACCTCCCGTCTGTTATTTCTCCAATTCCACATCCTTTAACAGCCGCTGCAAATCTTCCACAGACAGCCATTCACTGTTGTTTCCTGAAGTATAGGAGAAGCCCTCCGGTACTTTTTTGCCGGCGGCATTTGGTTTTTGTTTATTATTCCAGGTCATCTGCGGGTATACGATATAATGCTTGTCAAATTCATAAGTCGTCATGGAATCCTCTACCGTCACCATAATTTCGTGCAGCTTCTCGCCTTCACGAATTCCCACCTCCGGCATTTTGCAGCCCGGAAGCATGGCTTTTGCCAGATCGGTCACTTTAAAGGAAGGAATCTTGCTGATAAAGGTTTCTCCGCCGTTTGCTTCCTCCAGCGCCTTAATCACTAATTCCACGCCTTCGGTTAAGCTGATCCAGAAACGGGTCATACGGTAATCGGTAATCGGAAGTTCGTCTCCGCCGTTTTGGATGATGCTGTTAAAAAACGGAATTATGGAACCGCGGCTTCCGGCCACATTCCCGTATCGGACGATGGAAAAATTAATATCCTTACTGCCCACATAAGCATTGGCCGCGACAAACAGCTTATCCGACACCAGTTTGGTTCCGCCGTAAAGATTAACGGGATTCACTGCTTTGTCGGTGGAAAGAGCAACCACTTTTTTCACATTGGTATCCAAGGCCGCATCGATTACATTCTGGGCGCCGTGAATATTGGTTTTGATCGCTTCATTCGGATTATATTCACAGGACGGCACTTGCTTTAAAGCCGCCGCATGAATCACAAAATCCACGCCTTCAAAGGCGCGGCGAAGCCTGTCCGCATCCCGGACATCACCAATAAAAAACCGCATTCTGTCCTGATATTCTTTAAAATCATTGGCCATCATCCATTGCTTAAATTCGTCTCTGGAATAAATGATAATCTTTTTCGGCTCGTAATTTGTCAGTACATATTTTGTAAAAGCCTTACCGAAAGAGCCCGTTCCCCCGGTAATCAGTATCGTTTTATTGTTCAGCATATTTTTTCCTCCGTTTCTGCTGTTTTGATTATAACACCTGCCCCCATAGGACGCAATGAACTATAACTCTCTCATTGCCCGCACAATCCTGGCGGCGCCTCTTCCGTCCACAAGCTCCCGCATTTTACGGGAACGTTCCCGCCGTACCTTTTCATCCCGGCAAGCCTCCAGCGCCTGCAGCACCTTTCCGGGAACATCCTCGCAGCGCACATCTCCGCACCAGGTGATCAGGCCGTCGCTGTCAAACCGGCGCACGTTGTCGAGCTGATTGTCGGCGACGGCATAGGAAACCGTGGGGGTGCCTGTGGCGCACAGCTCGTAAAGAGTGGTTCCGCCGGCCGAAACGGCCGCATCGGAGCGTTCCATATATTCCTCTATGGCGCTGACCGCTTTATGGATATGAACCACCGGATCGGAAGCAAATTTTTCCTGAAGCATCCCGTACGCCGAATCATACCTGCCGCAAACTACGTCAATTCTTCGGTATTCATGCAACGGAATACGCCTTAAAAGCCCGTCCAGTATTCCGTAGGGGTCCGTTCCGCCGGAAAGAAGAAGAAGATTTTCGATCCGCGGTCTGATCCGCTTTTCGGCACAGTGCGAAAATACGCTGCGCAGGGGTACAAACTGCGGCCCCAAAAATAATTTTGTATCCGTATACTTCTCAGTATAATTAAATTTTTCCCAATAATTCGCATAACAGATCAAACCGGACGCAGAATAGTGAAACGTATTCAAATCATCCAGATACATAACTTTTACCAGCCCGTCCAGCTTCTTTAAATACGCCGGCGTAACCTGATAGCTGTCAAGCAGCAGTTTTTGCACATGGCATTCCTCCAGAAAACTCTGCAGCGCCGGCAGTTCGGAATCCGGGTTCCGCCAGTCCGTTCCCAGCACATGGCAGGAATATCCCCGTTCTTTCAGTAAACCGGCCGGCTGATCGTCCGCCGTAATAAACACGGTGTCCTCACCCATACTTTTTGCCGCGTCCGCAATGGCAAGACAGCGCATGATATGGCCCGTGGCAATTATGTCATTCATATCCGCCCGTATATACAACATTCTTTATTCTTCAACCTTCCCGTCCGTCATTTCCCCTGAAAACGGCGTTCCCCGTTCAATATCGCAGACTGCCCTTGTCCCCAGAAGCCGTTCATAGTATTTGGGTTTCATGCCGTATCCCGGACGGATCACGCGGATATTTTCCGGTGTCAGCAAGTCTCCCCTTTTAATATCCTGAACCGCAAAAACGGATTTTCTGCTGTAGAAGCTTTCTTCCTCCTGCTTCGATACCCCATAGGTTACCTTTCCCAAGGCCGCCTCCACCGTACGCACATACTCCGCCATTCCGGAGAACTCCTGCGGCGTCATGGAAAAGGACACGTCGGGATTGTCAATTTCTTTACTCAGGCAAAAATGTTTTTCAATTACACAGGCCCCCTGGGCAACGGCCACGGTCGCGCTTAAATACCCTAACGAGTGATCGGATATTCCCACCGGCGTATTAAAACGGGTTTTCATGTCCGCAATGGTGCGAAGGTTCATCTCCTCCGCAACCGCCGGGTAAGCGCTGGAGCACTTAAGCAAAACCACCTGTTCGTTCCCTTGTTCATAAATAGCCGACAGAGCTTCCTTTATTTCTTCTTCTGTGGCCATTCCGGTTGACATAATTATCGGTTTCCCTTTTGACGCCACATATTTTATCAGCGGGATGTCCACGATCTCAAAAGAAGCAATCTTATAAAAATCTAGTCCGATATCCTCCAGAAAGTCTACCGCCGTTCGGTCAAAGGGGGTGGACAGAAAATCAATCCCCACCCGGTCCGCTTCCTCTTTCAATTCCTTCTGCCATTCCCACGGCGTATAGGCGCGTTCATACAAATGATACAGATTTTCCCCTTCCCATGCGGCGTTTTTAACCGTAAACCATTTTTTATCACAGTCTATGGTAATCGTATCCGGTGTGTACGTCTGAAGCTTAATACAATCGGCGCCGCTTTCTTTCGCCGCATGAATAATTTCCTTTGCCCGCTCTTTGCTTCCCGCATGATTGGCGGACATCTCCGCAATCAGATATACCGGATATCCCTCTCCGATCCGTTTGTTTTTTAACTTAATTTCTTTCATATCAACTTTCTCCATGTACGGGCGGTATAACGATCGCCTCGCCGCTTAAAACACACTCCCCGGCTTCGTTTAAAACCGTTGTTTTTAATTTCATCCGCTGCTTTTCGTTATCCATGGCGGCTATCTCTACTTCGGCCGTCACCGTATCGCCCACATATACGGGCCTTTTAAAATGCAGGCTCTGGGAAAGGTAAACGGTTCCCTCTCCCGGCAGAATTGTACCGATCACCCGTGAAATCTGTCCGCTCACCAAAATCCCGTGGGCAATCCTTTTTCCAAACCGGGTTCCCTCAGCATAGGCATCGGAAAGATGAAGCGGATTATTGTCCCCGGAAATCCTTGCGAACTCCCTGACAGCCTCATCCGACATAACCGCTTTGACAGACGCTTTCTGTCCGATCTGAAATTCACTCATAATACTCTCCGCTTTCTTTAAATCTTTTTTCCAATTCCAGAATTTCCTTTTTCCGGTCCTTTAATTTTTTTGCCGGAATCCCCGCGTAGACAGACCAGGGTTCCGTACTTTTGGAGCACAGACTCATACTGCCTATGCTGCAGCCTTCGGAAACGGTCACTCCCGGCAGCACCGCGGTATTGTTACCGATGATGCTGTGTTTCTCCAGCAGCACTTTCGCCGAAATCATAGTTTTCTTATATTCCATGGGAACCATGGGATTCGTCATGGATTCCCCGCTGTAATCATCCGATACCGCGTAAATATTAACCTTGGATGAAAGTCCTGAAAAATCCATCATTTCAATCCCCTCGTCGCCGCCGTAAAGGCCGCAGAAATGGGAGATATGAATATAATTGTGTAAGGTCACCGTTCCGCTTATAACGGTAAAATCATCGATGCGGACATCGTGTCCCAAAGTCAGCTTTTCGGGGTTATATAATATAGCGTTTCTTCCTATAAAAACATTTTTTCCGTATGCCTTTAATCCAAGACCCGCCAGTTCTTCTTCCGAATAAAAGGTATTCATTCCGTACCGCCTCCTTTTTTCTGTCTTTCCAGCATATACTGATATTTCAATTCCGCCAGAACCCAGTCGGAAGGCTCGTCAATATCCTGTACTTCCGTATCCGGCACCTCTATGGGCAGAACCTTTCCTTCCACTACCTGCCCGGTCTGAAGGAACGAATCCACACGGAAACAGTAAAACTGCCCCGGATCATGATAGTAGGGTTCCAGATCCTGTGTTCTGACAGAACGGTTTTCAGGCCACCGGTACACCAGACTGTTATCCCGGATTACGAAACTTCTCTGGGGCGGAAAAGAAAAACGCACCACCGGCATGACGCAGTCGGCTTTTTCCCGCTCCAGAAGCGCCATGGCGTCTTTCAGTTTTTTTGCCGTAACGAAAGGCGCCGTAGGATAAATGCAGCAGGCATGTGCAAACCGTTTCCCTATTTCCCGGTACTTTTCAAATGTTTCCGCCAATACCTCGCTGGTGGTTGCAAAATCGCCTGCCGTCGCCCCGCTCCGCATAAAGGGAACCGCGGCTCCCGCCGCTTTTGCGATTTCCGCAATTTCCTTATCGTCCGTGGTAACCATTACCTCTTCAAAAACGCCGCTTTGTATGGCCGCCTCTATGGAATATACAAGAATAGGTTTTCCTGAAAATACTTTTTTATTTTTACCGGGAATTCTTTTGCTTCCTCCCCTGGCCGTAATAATCGCCACATTCTTCAAATTTATGCCTCCTGGTCGATCCGCTCGTTCTGTCTGTGTATTGCCGGTTCTTCATATTGATCCATAAAATCCGCCCCAAGGGCTATAATCTCATCCGCAAAACGCACGGCTTTCATTTCCGTAAACACGGAGATTACTTTTTTAAAACGCACTTCAAAAAAATTGAGAATTTCCATCGGCACAGCCGCATCAATCAAAGGATATTGGGAAAAAAGCGTTTCGTAGGAAAGCACATCCCTGGGATGGGGCTTAATAAAAATCGTTCCTTCCGGCTCATACTTTTTGATGATATCCCGGAAAATCCGTTCCCTGACATCGAGCGCACACAATGGTTCCGTTAAAATCAGAATCTTGTCCTTCACCTGCGCGCTTTCTTTAAGCTGCCGCACCAATTCCTTCCTGTTTCGCAGGAAAGCGGTAAGAATCAGTTCTTTATCCTCCTCTGTTAAGGCGTCCGCCAGCGGCTGTCTGGGAACTTCCACATACTGCGGGCAGGGATACCGGATTGCCGAAATATCATTGACTTCCATATCGATACAGTATTTCCCGTATCCGTTCTGTACAAAAATCAGATTGCATTTCCGGGACATCCACGCTTTCAATTTGAAATGCCCGCGGTTCTCAAAACGTGCGGCGTCAAAATTCTTAATGCTGTTAAGCCCGTCTTCCAATGCATGATAACGGATTTTTTTCTGATTGAGATAGTAACCTACGGGATCGGAATCACAATATACATAAATATCCTCATAGTTCTTAAAATCCACCGGAATATACGCTTCTTCCAGTTTCGCATACTTTCTTGTAAAACGAATCCGGCTTAACATGTTAAAAACGATATTTCCCTTATCTTCCCGATATTTTTTTAATTCCGGGAAAAAATCATCGCGTTTTTCATCAAACTCTATGACCTTCCGAAACAGCCCTGTTTGTTCCACACGCCGCTTCAGGTTTTCAAAATCGGTGGAAAGACGGCTTAACACAAGATCCGCCTTCCCGCGGTTTTCTTTCGGAAGGTTTAATTCCTTCAGGAAGGTTACATATACGTGGTAGTAAGTGTGGCAAATGTAAATTCGAGGAATCATTATTAAGGTCTCCACAGTGTTAAATAACTGTACGCTTTTAACAACCGTAACATTATATTAATTATACTCAATAGTTATTTAAATTGTAGCGTACATTAGTATATTAAAGCGTTATCATTGTAAGGTGGCTGATGAAGTATTAAACTTTGCTGAATATATTATCAGAATATTCTCACAGTCTAATACTTCATATCACACCGCAATACACCAAACCGCCACAGTTATCACGCTGACAATCCCATATACCGTAACCAATCCTGTAAATACGGTAATCCATTTTGTTTTGCAATTTACTGCATACCGGATTCTTAATCCTGCGGCAACGGCGGGATATAGGACGGTGGGCACCATGTAGCGGAAGTTCATGGTGCACTGGTGCGGAAAGTTATAACAAAAATTCAGGTAGGAAATAAATAATATTGCATAGCCTATCAGCCAAAAGCATCTTTTTCCCATATCTATGGAAGGGTATTGTTTTTGTTTACCGCAGATAAATACCCGGATCAGCAATATAAAGCACCATACTGCCAGAATAAACGAAAGCGCCGTCATGAGAAGCGCTACGAATTTGCCCCAGAGGGGAAAGGTACTTAAATCACATTCGCCCAGCGCGGCGGTCCTGAAAAGCTGTACCCAGACGTTTTCTCCAAAGCCCAGGCTTCCGTGAGCAAGATTTTTTATAAATTCCAGGGGATTGGGAATAAAAAAGCGCTGCATCAGACTGTAATTTCCCACGTACTGCCAGCTTTGTTCCGGCAGATGGTTGACGTAAGTGAGAGGCATCCCGAACCGGAGCAGACACCGCAGAGCCCAGCTGAGACCGATGGGAATACAGACTGCGCCAAACAGAAGGTACTGTAGAAATCGTTTTACGGGAAAACAATGCCATACACCCTTTTGGGCGGCATTCTTTTCCTTATCCTGCCATTCCGTGATCAGGACATAGAGAAACAGAAAAGCCACCGGTACGGCAAACATACCCACGGAAAGCTTTGTCAACATTCCCAGAGAAATAGACAGCGCAATCATGAGAATGTTCCTGTTATTCCGCTCCCGATACCAACGAAGCGCCGTCCATATGGTCAGGAACTGAAACAGCAGGGACAGGCCGTCGTTATTAATGCTTCCCGCCATGAAAATCAGGGACGGATGAAAAACCACAACCGCCATCACCAGATTCAACGCCTTTCCTTTCAGATCAAGCTCTCTGCATATATGCAATACTACAAACAGAATCAGAACGGAATACACAAAAGGCAAAACCTGCAGCCACTCGATCCAAACTTCTCTTCTGTCAGTAAAGAAGCTGACCAGCCCCATCCAAAGCGCGCTGACCGTATGGTGCAGCGGGGGATGAAAAAACTGATAGACCTCCCTGGGATCAAAATCAGGCAGGCCTTTATTGGTAAAAAGGTAAAAAATGTAACCCAAATGTCCGGTAAAAATTCCTTCTTCGGGAGATGCCGTACCCAGATCATACTGTCTGGACTGAATCACAGGCGTCGCCAGAATATAATACAGACGCAGCAGGCTCCCCGCAAGAAGCAGGATTTTCAGTTTTACCTCGTCAGTTGCTTGTTTCTTCATGGTATTCCTTCTCCGTGTTTACATTCCAGATATTCGTTTTATCCGTAACTCCGTTAAGAATATTATGTACGGTTTCAAAGGAAGTAACCATGGAGTGATCCATATTATTATACCTGTGCTGACCGTTTCTTCCCACACAGAACAGATTTTCAAACCCGCTTAAGTACTCCACCGCTTCTCCGATCCGGTCATACGTATCAAAGTAAGCGGGATACGCCTTCTTCACATTTTCCCGGTGAAAATCCATGACTTCGTCCCGGGAATTGATAACACCCATCTCGATCAGTTCCTTACAGCCAAAATCCACCCATTCCTCTTCGCTCATATTCCAGAACGCATCTCCCTCCCGGCAGAAATACTCCAAGCCGATCCAAATCGTATCTTCCGGCTTTTCGACCATATAAGGCGACCAGTTATTAAATACCTGGATACGCCCCAGCTTGACGCCTGCATCCTGCACATAGATCCAGCAGTCTGGCACTATATTGCTCAGGGTTTTCATGGCGGTTTCATTTTTCAGATTAATTTTAGGTAAAAGAAGGCCGATCGTCACGAAATCTCTGTAGGGAAGCCCCGCCGCAACCTCCTGCACGTTCTTCGGAACGTCGTTCATTCCCGCCACCAGGTCCTTAACGGGCATGGACGAAATCACATAATCGGCTTCCTGAGTAAAGGTTTGTCCGTCTTTTTCATAACGGACCTCTACCACCCTGTTTCCCTTCGTAACCACACCGGTAACCCGGCAGCCAAAGCGAATCTGTCCGCCCCATTTTTCCACATCGGAAGCGGCACATTCCCACAGCTGTCCCGGGCCAAGCTTCGGATAATCAAATTCTTCAATAAGAGAGGTTTCCACCTTGGTGGTATCGGGATTGGGAAGCATTTTATTGAAGTTATCCTTCAGTATCGCGATAATGGACAGACCTTTGACACGCTGCGCACCCCAGTCCGCCGAAATCTCTCTGGGATGCCTGCCCCAGAGCTTTTCCGTATAGCCCTCGAAGAACATGGAATAAAGCTTTCGCCCGAACCTGTTGATATAGAAATTCTCCAGACAATTTTCTTCTTTTTTCACAAATACGGATTTGAGGTAACTGAAGCCTGCTTTCATGGTGGTGGAAAAACCCATATTCCGTATGGTTGCTCCGTTCATTTTAATGGGGTAGTCAAAAAATTTCCTGCCGTAATAAATCCGGGATACCCGGTTCCTTCTGAGCATGACGCGGTCTTCCTGTTCCGGATCCGGTCCGCCTTCCTTTAACGGCATTTTTCTTCCTAAAATAATATCATCCCGGGTGGGTTTGCCCTGTTTTGGCATCACTTCCTCCCACCAGTCGTTTACCGGCCGGCTTTTGGAGAAAAACCGGTGTCCGCCGATATCCATACGGTTTCCATGGTAACGCACGGTACGGGAAATGCCTCCCACTGCCTGCGATTCTTCTAAAACAATAACCTCCATTCCGCATTTTTGTTTTAAAAGCTCATAGGCTGCGGTAATTCCCGCCGGTCCCGCCCCGATAATGATTACTTTCTTCATTTTTTTACTCCTCTCGTATTGCCTTTCCGTTTTCCACCCTGTATATCATATCACACTTTTCAATGGTTTGTAACCTGTGGGCAATAATAACCAGGGTTTTTCTGCCGTGAAGCCGGTTAATGGAATCCATAATGGCGGCTTCCGTATCATTATCCAGCGCTGAGGTTGCTTCATCCAAAATCAATACTTCCGGATCTTCATAAAGCGCTCTTGCAATTCCAATTCTCTGGCGCTGTCCGCCTGACAAGCGGATTCCCCGTTCTCCGATCTCAGTATCCAATCCTTCCGGCAGGCTTTTCACAAATTCGTCCAGCTGCGCTTCTTTTAAGACTTCCCATATCCTGTCTTCCCGAATGTCTTTCTTATGCACCCCGAAAGCCACATTTTCACGGATGGTTCCGTCCAGCATAAATATCATCTGGGGAATATAACCCACGTTTTTAAGCCATGCCCGGTAATGTTTCATCACGTCCGTGCCGTCCGCATAAATGTGACCGGACCGGGCTTTTAACAGACCGAGCAGGATGTCCACCACCGTAGATTTTCCCGCTCCGGAGGCGCCCACGATACCGACGGAGCTTCCTACGGGTATGGTCAGATCCGCATGGTCAAAAATCAGTTTTTCCGTATTGGGATAAGAATAGGAGATATCCTTCAGTTCTATTTTATCTTTTACGGGAAGTTTTTCATCCGTTTCCTTTGCAAAAGACATATCAATATTCTGCCCGTTGATTTCATCCTGCAGATTATCGCTGACGCCCATAAAAAAGGGCTCGCTGAAAGCTATGGTGTTTAACTGGTTGTTAATCCTGGTGGCGCTGGGCAGAAGCCGCATGGCCGCCACGCCAAAGGCCGATATGGTTGGAATCATGGTTTCCACGCCCGTACCCTTAAGCAGAAGATAAAGCATATAGCTGACCATACAGATAATCATAACCGTCTCGATTAAAAGCCTGGGGATGTTGTTAAAAAGACTGTAACGCTGTACGGCGTTTACATAGCCTTTGCCGCAGGTCTCATATTCGTCTACAAAGTACTGTTCTTTTCCGGCTATTTTCACTTCCTTGATTCCAAGGACAGTCTGGGAAATCAATTTGTACAGGCCGCTGTAAAAATTCTGGTTATCTTCCCCGGCCTGATGCATAATCGGCTTCAGCACTACCTTTATAATCAGCAAAACCGCCAAAAGCACCAAGGTAACCAAAACCGTCATAACGGGATCCTGCCAAAACAGCACCGCCACCAGGCAGACAAACACGATACCTTCCGAAAGAAGCTGCAGAAGCGCCAGAATCAGGGCGTACATATTGTTCACGTCCGAAGTAATATTGCGCTGCACCACCGCCGTGTCCGCATTTAAATAAAATTCATAGCTCTTTCGCAGATAATTCTTCATCATCCGCTCGGAAGTGCTGAACTGGTTGCCGTACACAAAGGACAGCATAAATTTCTGCTGGATATACAGAAACACGTTTTTAAGAATAAACATGCCGATCAGGGAAAGCATGATAACCACGGTAAACTGTCTGACGCTTTCCACCGGAAGCAGCTCATACAAAAGCTGTACCACGCCTCCGTCCCGGACTGCGTTTTCATCCATTACAATGGTTACGACAGGTACCACGATACCGATGCTCGCCACCTCCAAAACCGCTCCGATTAACATCATCACCAGAAGTCCCGCCATGGTGACTTTTTGTTTTCTGTCCAGTAATACATTTAATTTCCTGATAATTTTACCCATTCCGCCGTTCCCTTATCTTCATAATCACGCCGTGCACCCGCTTGGAAAGCTTCGGGCACAGGCTTAAACGTATCAGATTCTTTTTTTCTTTTTCCTGTAAGAAAGGATTCTCCCGCCACACTCTTTTCCCCCTGCGTACCTCATGAAGAACCTTTCTGTAGCAGACATTATTTGGCTTCATCCGTTCCACCGGAATATGAAGCAGATAATCCAGACGCTGGAAATAGTAAAAACGTTCCGTTTCCCTTCTCAGCCCGGGAAACTCTTTTTCCATGATCCCGTATGCAAAATCACTGTTATCAACGACCGCCTCATAAAGCTGCGGCTTAAATCCGCTGCGCTGGTTGCTCCCCTGCCGGATGAGAATATTATAATGGGCTTCCTCCAGGGAATACACGCCTTCGATCTCCATCAGCATTTTCAACACCAGTTCAAAATCTTCGTTCAGACGGTTTTCCGAGAACCGGAACCGTCTGGCAAAGTCTCCCCGGATCAGCTTGGTACAGAAAGAACTGTCCCCTTCATGCAGCATAAGCAGACGAAACATTTCCTTCCTGGTAAGAAAATTTAACTTTCCCGAAGAGCGGTACGCGTCTTTCAGTAAGTTTCCCTGCTCGTCAAAATCACGGGACATGACCTGGGCTATGGGCCGCTCTGTCTTGTTCCCGTTTTGTTTTAACGCCTGATACAGCTTTTCGTACATGGTTTCATCCGGATAATCGTCGGCATCCAAAAAACCGATATATTCCCCGGAAGCAATCTCTATTCCTTTATTCCTTGCGCTGCTGGAGCCGCCGTTTTCTTTATGGATCACCCGGATTCTGGCATCCCCTTCCCCATAGCGGTCGCACATTTTCCCGCTTTCATCGGTGGAACCGTCGTCCACCAGGATAATTTCCAGATTTTGATAGGTCTGCGCCTGAATCCCGCGGATACAGCGGTCCAGATACTTTTCCACATTGTAAACCGGCACGATCACCGATATTTTTTCCCTGAAATCCTGTTGCATAAAAACCTCATTGCCGTAACAGCTTTTTTACTTTCCCGCCCAGTTTATTTTGCAGCGTATAAAGATTGGCAGGACGTTTCGCTTTCCGGATACCAAAAATTTTTGCCGCTTTCGAGACCGGAGGATAGGCGCCGCGCTTCCTGTATATTTTATATAAACGCAGAAAACCCGTCTGTTTTTCGTTGGGAATATGCCAGACGCACACCGGATTGGACACGGTCACGGTGGAAATCAGGTAAAAATCCCCGGTCCAGAAACGGTACATATACGGGCCCGCTCCGATAATCTCCAACTCCCGCCCCGCTCTGGCCGCGGCAACGGACCAGACGGTCTCGTCCCCGGCATGAGGCTGCATTTCGTAATCCGCTGCCTTTAACCGCCCGTATACTTCCAGACAATATGTCAGATATTTCTCCAGATTCACCGGAGTCCCCGCCACAAACTCGCCTCCGTAATGAACGACATTTTTGACTTTTGCCTCTTCCGGATAAAAACGCAGATAATCCTTGCGGATGATTTCTCTGTCGGAATGATGAAAGCTGTGATTAACGGGATACAGCAATATGCCGTAGTCGGCTTCCATCCACAATTCTTCATAAGAACCCGTAGTATAGGTGTCCGCATCAAGAAGCAGAATATGTTCATATTCCGTCCTTTTTGCCATAGCGTTTAACGCACAGAGCTTATAAAAGGCCAGAGACCACGGAAATCTGCGGGGAATCTCAAAGGTGTCGAAAGGAACCACTTCAATCTGCAGGGAGTGTCCCGCAAACCGTTCTTTCCATTCCGGGGAAAGTTCATAATTCGTCGCCAGACAGACATCGTCATTGGAATTATACAACTTTGCGGAGGTTAACGCCACAAATATATTCTTTAAGTACATTTCCGTCATGTCATGTCCCGCCGCTTTTCCCGTCTGCAGGGAAGTCTGCCAGCCTTCTTTAAAAGCAAAAGCACAGAAAATCAGATTTTTATTTTTCAAGCTTATTCCTCCCGCCCGGATTCCTTTTTGTCATAATTTTGTACATGCTCCGCTGGGCGATCACGGGCGCTGCGCTTCCCGGACCGCTCCCCGGAACAGAAACGGTTTCTTCTCCCAGAATACGGCGGCATAGCATAAGCAGCGCCTTACAGGCATTTTCTGCGTTCCATGTGCGGGCAATGGTCTCATACGCATTCCGCCCCGTCCTCTCCCGCACGTCCGGATGCTGCAAAAGGTACCTGACATGGGCGCACAATTGCTCTCTGTCTCCGTTTTTATATAAATAACCGTTTTGGCCGTGGCAGATCAGGTAAGGGGACGCGCCCGCAGCCGTATTCGCCGCCACGGCGCATCCGCTGTTCATGGCTTCGTTGAGTACCGCGCCCCATCCTTCCTTATAATCGCTGGTAAAAAGAAAAATGTCTGCCTGTTCCATGGCTTTCCTGACTTCCTCCGGCCGTCTGAACCCCTTAAGCCGTACCGTATCCGTCAATCCTTCCTCTTGCAGCCGCTCCCGCAGCCTCTTTTCTTCTTCTCCGCCGCCGATTAAGGTCATTTCAAACGATATTCCCTCCCGCTTCAGGAAAGCCGCTACAGCCAGAGCATCCTGCGGATGCTTCCAGTCCAAAAAACGGCCGCTCCATAAAATACGGGGCGTGGAATTTTTTCGTTTTCTTTCCATCAGTTGGTTAAGGTCCTGCTTCTTAAAAGGCGGAAAATATCCCCACCGGAACATTTTTCCGGGATACGCCCTTACAATGTGGAAATCCGAGGGAACGTAAGCGCCCGCACATAATAGGTATACGGGCTGTTCCCGGTATCTGGTATGATCCAGGTATTTTCTCCTGAGTCCGCGTGGCGAAATGGCCTTCCACTGACCTTCCTTATAGAGACGCTCGCTGCAGCGGATCACCGGTTTATGGCTCTGTAAACGCTCCCGGATATAGGATTCATCGTCGGTTCCACCAAACACCACTACATCGCTGTCCGCAATGAGCCCCTTACAGGTTTCCGGCGACTCCGCATATCTTAAAAGATAGGGCAGACCGCCCGTGTCCTCATTCCATCCCATGCGCACACGTTCTTCATCCATTTTTTCGGTTTCAATAAAACGGTAATCATCTCCCAGCCGCGCATACAATTGTTCCGCAAGAGGAATCTGGTGGTGGTTGATGTAGTTTGATACGAAGGTTAGCTTCATGATGGGGTCTCCTTTAAGTAAAACAGGTATTTGCAAAGGATTAAAGTCTGTGAGAATATTCTGAAAAAATGTTCTTCTCAAAGCCTGGTTGCGCCGGACATTCCAGCAAGCCCAGTAAGGCAGAAGCCACTCGGGCAGAGGCCCTCCTGTCTTCTATAGTCTTGCTTCCATGGCGCAAAAGGGCTTTTCGCAGAACATTTTTTCAGAATATTCGCGCAGGCTTTAAAAACTTGCAATTATCTGCTTTAGTTAAAGTAATTAGTTACCATAAATTAGTTAAAATATATATTTTGGTATATTTTTAGGAGTTTATGATAGTTTACTTCTGCATCATGGTTGCATAGGGCGTGGGTGCGGGCGTGGCGGGAATACCTGGCCTGCTGTTTGGGGTCTTTCCACATTTGGAGTATGGCTTCCGTAAGAGCGGCGGGGTCAGATCCCTGAAACAAAATTCCGTCCTTATCTGAAAAAAAGCTGGGAATTCCGCCTACGGCGGCAGCTATGCAGGGAACGCCTAACAGCATGGCTTCGCCGAGAGAATTGGGGGAGTTCTCCAGGACGGAAGGGCACACAAAAAGGTGGGAAAGTAAGTATTGCTTTTTCATATCTTCCACATTCAGTTTTCCCAGAAACGTTATTTTTCCTTCCAGTTTTTCTTTTTTGATGATCTGTAAAAGGTATTTTCCATAGGAAGAAATTTTGAGTCTTTCTTTCAGGGTATCGTACCGCACCAGACTCTGTCCCGCCACATATACATGAGCGTCGGGATAAAATCTTAATACTTCCGGCAGCGCCCGGAGCATATAGTGAAGTCCTTTAATCGGATAATCGCCCTGGCTTAAAAAAATGGAATGAGGTCTGCAATGCTCGTACGACCACTGGCCTTCATAAAAGGCAGGCCGCAGAGTCTCGTTCATAAAATGGTACTGCAGACCGGAATTTACAGCCTGCACCGTCCGTTTATCCCACTCCGTGCGCCCTGTCACATGTTTTGCAAGGCGCAGCGCTTCCTTTTCCATCTCTCCCCGTTTCCTGAATTTATTCCGCTGCTGTTTCAGATTATCCTGTTTCAGAAAATCCCGGAAGAGAAAACGCCTGCAGACTTTTTTCGGCAGGTCGGCAAAATAAACGTCCGCCAGGGCAAAACAGATTCCCTGCAGCCCCAGCAGCATTTTTTTCCTGTCCTTACAGGCTTTTACCGCCGCCAGCGTGTGCGGATATTCCGTGCCGAAGCAGTGGATAACGTCGGGCCGGAAATCCTTATAGATTTCCGTAAAAGCGGCTTCCAGCCTTTTGTCATACTTTTCCGGGCGCGCCGTATCCTCATAGAAGCCGTAGGCATAAAGAACGCTCTTATTTCCACCCGCGGGAACGGAAATTTTCTCTTTGTATCCTGCCTTCTCTCCTTCCACGGGGAAGCAGACTCCGAGCTTTATTTCATTTGTATTACCGTGAAAAAGAACCCTGTCCGCAAGTCCCGTAAGCCAGCCTTCTTTCACGTTTTCTTCCTGCCCCAGATGTCTGGCCACCGCAGGAAGCATGATATTACAAATCCAGAGTACCCTCATACCAAACCTACCGCCTTATTCTGCGCCTTTTTTATATAACATTCTCTTAATTCCCTGATACAAACCTGCCAATACCGGACTCTCAGCCAGATGTCTCCGCAAAGGCGCCAGGGTAAGAAGCATTGCGCCGCGGTATAAAAACAAAGCTCTGCCGGTCATATAGGTCTTCGTAATGAGTCTGTGCTCTTCCTGATCCCTTTTCCGATTCTCTTTACTCTCCGAATAACCGCCGCCTTCATAGGATGCGACCGTAAAACCACAATACAAAGGGGCCGCTCCTTCCCTGTAAAAGCACCGCAGAAAGTGGTCGTAATCCGCCCGAATCCGATAATCCGTCTCAAATCCGCCGTTTTCAAACAGGCTCCTGTGGTAAAAGCACGCCTGGTGGCAGGGAATATTCCGGTAACAGGTAAAACCTGTAATTTCCCGCGGCGCCGCCACAGATGTGCGGGTTTTCTCACTGTAAATATCGCCGTAATAAATCCCGCGCCCGTCTACTTTTTTTATAATATCCCCTGTTTTTTTCAAAACCTGCCCGTCAGCCAGTTTATCTCCACAGTTCAGAAACAGTATATACTCTCCTTCCGCTTCCTTCACCGCCTGATTCATGGCGTCATAAATTCCGCGGTCCTTTCGTTTGATTACACGCAGGCAGGGCGCCGTAGGGGAATGTGCCAGCTCCTCTTCTTCCCGTAAAATTCTATCCACGCTGCCGTCCGTCGATCCTCCGTCCTTAATCAGAACTTCGTAATCGCAGAAAGTCTGCTTCCGTACGCTTTCAAAAGTATCCTTCAGCTTTTTTCCCGCATTCAGGCAGACAATAATTATCGTAAATGTAGTCCGTCTCATACCTCTACCGTCCTCTAATCAAAAATCCAGTTCCGGTAAGGCAGAATCCGGATACTGATATCATAAGCACCCCGTAAAAATACGGCGAAATATGCGATGAAGGCCAGCGCTACAGCCGCGGTCATAATCCGTCTCCAACGCTTATTCTCTATTTTTGCCAGAATTCCCGGAATCAAAAATACCATGGAAATATTCAGGTAATAACCGATTCTTGAAATTTCCGGGATAAACGATCCAAAGCAGTACAGCATTAAGGCTCCGGCCTGCAGGTTCAAATAGAACCTGTTTTTCTCGCTTTCCGCAATACTCTGCCGGTAAAACAAAAACGCAAGAATCACCACCGCCACGCTTTTTAAAATATTAATGACGGAAACGTCTCCCGTATCAAACATGGAATTCTCATAATACGGATAAAACAGGAAGATCACTTCCCGATATAAATCTTTTAAGAATATCATGCTCCCGCAAATCGCCAGGGCAACGGCAAAAGCCCACTTTTTCCAACGAATTTTCGCAAGCGGATACAGAACCAGCACGACAAGAATCGATTTGTGGAAACAGGCGCCCGCCAGAACCATCAGAATAAATTTGAAGTAATCTCCTTTCAGAACCTGCCGCATGGCGCACATGGCAAGAGCCAGGGCAAAATAGTAACGCACGGAATTGAGACTTAAAAAATAGTAACCTCCTGTCAGCAGTAAAAACAGCGATCCCGCAAACCAGTCGCTTTGTTCATATAACGCTTTAAGAAACAGAAAAACCGTGGCAAAAGAAAAAATACCCAGCACAACAAGATAACACTCGTCATTCCCCGTCAGAAACTGAACCAGGCGCACCAGCCAGTTAAATCCGAATTCCGTGGCTACCTTCCGGTTCTGGGCAATAAACAGAATATACTGCCGGTAAACCCAATAATCGTTTCCTACCGCAATCCGGCAGGCGGACACGCCGGACAAAAGACCGAAAACAAGCCACCAGGCCGCACGGTTCACCCCATGCTGTCGTGAAAAAGCGCCCTGAGCCAGCCTGTGTGCCGGAACAATGATCAATGAAAGGAGTACCGTTACGACGGTAAGCGTAATGTATACTGCCATAATTTACCTCTTTCCCTCCGCAATCCCCGCTCGCATCTGTTTTAAAGCCTGCCTGCAGGTCAGCTGGACGCACAGACTTTTCCTGTGGGCAAGCAAATACCGTACCGCCATCATTCCCGCCAGTTTACCGTATAGATAGTGGTACAAAACGCCCCTGTCAAAGAAAAATTTCTCATGATAACCCGAAAACCAGGTGGACTCCGACGGCTTTTCCCTCCCGATCAAAACGGGCGCCGTATATACTCTGCAGCCTTTCCTGATGAATTCCATAATAAACAAACTGTCTTCCCCGTTACTGTATCTGGCGCCGCCGCCAAAAAGAAGGGAAAACGTCACACCGGAGGCAAGCAGCGCTTCTTTGCGCACGGCAAAACTTACCGCACCGTAACGTCCGCAGTTATAAATACGAACCCGCCTGCGGCCCGTATTAAAATAAGTGCGTCTTTGTGCTTCCACCTCTATATTAAAAATCAGCATATCCGCCTGAGGATTTTTCTCAAACTCTTCCAGCACCTTTTTTTCGTAACCGGCTTCATAAATAATATCCTGATCGGAAAAAAGGCAGATATCGCCTTCTGCCCGCATCATAGCGCTGTTTCTGCTCAGTCCTACGCCGCGCTCCGCAAAAGAAAACGCACGGAACCGGTGTCCCCCGTCTTCCCATTCGTCATAAGAAAAACGGTCGCACTGGTTAATAATAAGCGCATCGCTGTTCAGTTTCATCTCCTTCGCCAGACGTCTCGGTTCCTGACCGAGCGCCGCCACCAAAACTTCAACTTTCACGCCCATCCTCCGTACCGTCTTTTTTCAAAGCCTTACGGCGCAGCCAGCCGCCGGTTCTGAAGTACTGCCGGATCAGCTTTTCGTCAGGCTGCACTAAAACGGCTCCCGCTACGGTTTTCCCCTCTTTCATCAGATCACGGAGCGTCTTTTCGGCCAGCATACGGTTATGATCTCCGCTCTTAACATACAGCGTATACGTACCGTCTTCCCGCTCCCGTGCTTCCACGGATTCCCGCACGGCATCCGCCTCCCGCTCTTTTCCCGGAAGCTCCATGGGAATTCCAAACCGCCTTTCAAATTCCAGAGGTATATAAAAGGAAGTGTCCAACACCGCATACAAATACATAAAAAACAGTGTAAAGCAGACAAACAGCACCGCCCCCAGAATACAGGCCCGCACCGTGCGGTGATCGGCCGCCGTCAGAGACGCTTTCTTCGGTATCAGCACGGGCCGGATCTCATCAATCTCCCGCTGCGTCTCCCCGAATTTAATAAAAGCCGGCTCCAATGCCTCGGTCAGAATCATGGTATAATCCGGGTTGTTGGTCGTTACCGTCACGTGAACCAGCCGTACATCCGTCAAAAGCGTCGCAAAGACTGAACGGCTGACGGATTCTCTAACCGCCTCCTCCGAATCAAAAAGGCCAAGGGAACGCATCGGTTCTGCTGCCGCCCTCATGATTTCATCCATAAACAAATCCGTATGAATCAGGCTTTCCCAAGTCTCTTTATTATAAAAGGTATACTGCTGTTCCTGGGTCACCGCGTTTTTATATTCGATATAAAACTGTGCCTCCGCCGTATATTCCCGCGCCGGCCCGTACACTACATGGCTCAGAAAGTAAATCCCTCCGAAAAGCAGGGCTCCGGCCGCAGCGGATGCACACACCACCCACCATTTCCGCAACAGACGCAGGAAACACAGTCTGGTATCCAAAGGTTCTTTTCCGTATTTACATTCCCACATCCGCAGCTTCCTTTCTTATGAGTTCTCCTCATTCTTCATGGCTGTTATCTGCTCTATATCCACGCCTTCCGTACTGTCCGGGGTGAAGAGAATCTTGAGAGTCAGAAGCATTAGCTTTATATCCAGCCATACGGAATAATTCTCAATATAAAACAAATCCAGCTTCAGTTTGTCATAAGGCGTCGTATTATATTTGCCGTATACCTGCGCGTATCCGGCCAGACCTGCTTTCACTTTGGTCCGAAACACAAACTCCGGCATTACTTCCAAATATTTTTCAATAATTTCCGGTCTTTCCGGTCTGGGGCCGATAAAAGACATGTCCCCTTTGATAATATTGAATAATTGCGGTAATTCGTCGATACGCACCTTCCGTATAAAGCTGCCCACCGGCGTTATCCGGTTGTCTTTTTTGGCGGCCAGCCTTGCCACACCGTCTTTCTCGGCATCCACCCGCATACTCCGGAATTTTAAAATCTGAAATTCCTTCTGATTCAGCGTACAGCGCGTCTGTTTATAAAGAATGGGACCCTTGTCGCTCACCTTGATAACCACGGCGGTTATAAGCATAACGGGCGAAGTAACGGCAAAAAGCAGCAGCGCGCACAGCAGATCAATCATACGTTTAAAAAACCTCTGTTCCACCGTCAGAGAATATTCCCTGGTAAGCAGTATGGGCGTATCAAATAAATGCAGCTGTTCGGAACCTTTTAATATCACATCGGTAATCTTGGGCATCGTATAAACACGGATTCCTTTTGCATAACAGTATTTCAGGTAGAAATTCCTTTCCTCCGATGAAATGTCCCAAATCACCACGCCGTCGTAACCGCTTCCGATTTCCCGGCAGATTTTTTCGATCCCGTCTTTGCTGTTTATGCACTTTTGGATATTATACTTGTCCTTCCGGCTGGAAAACTTTCTTAAAATATCTTCTATCGGCCGGCTTCCGTGAATCAGCAGCAGCCTTCTGGGCCTGAAAATTTTCCCCAGAATCCAATGGGCCGCAACGGTCCACAAGGCCACTCCCACTAACTGCAGAACTGTCATCTGCACGAACATCTGAACGGGAAGCAGCTTTAAACACATCAGGGAAACCTGGGCATACGTCAGAACATTCGTAATCAATGTGGAAAAAATCATGGAAAAAATCACTTCCGTGTTGCGGTAATAGCTGAGTTTCATCCCTCCGTACATGGAAGAAAACATAAACAGAAGCGCCGCGTAAATGGCCAGAACCAGCATATGGCCGTTTTCCCAGAAGGGAAGCATCTCTTTGACCCACCGCGGAAATAATTCTCCGTACCAGAAAAAGCGGTACCAGAGCCATTCATACAGAATACTGACGGAAGCCATGGCTAATATGATCAGTCTTTTAAAAGACGCTAAATTTTTCATAAAACCGGCTCCTTTCCAAAACATTAAAAGTATACCATTTTTTCCCTCAAACGGCAAACATTATACCCTTCTTGCTACGGCGTTCCACGCCCAAAAACTAAAACAGTACAGGCTTTTTCCTACGGACAGTCCCTCTGTCCTTCGGTATAAACGCCAGATTCTGCGGATTGCCTCCAGTTTGTTGGAAGACAGGGTTTTCCCCGACCGCCTGTATTTAACCAGATTATCATCCAGGCCATAAGCGTCATAGCCCGCTTTCAGCACTTTCCACCATAAAGCCGTATCCTCGCTTTTGACCAGAGGCATAAACAACAGTTCTTTTCCTGTTTTTTTTATATCAAATAAGACCGTAGAGGTAAAAATTGTCGTATTCTTTAACGCTTGTTTATAAGTGAGACGCCCCGGAACATGAACCACCTTTCCGGTTCCTTTTCCCTCTTCGTCAGCAAATTCATATCCGGTAAATACAAAAGCCGCATCCTGCTCCCGCATAAAGCGCAGCTCTTTTTCCAGTTTATCTTTTTCCCACAAATCATCCGCATCCAGAAAGGCAAGATATCTTCCTTCCGCTATTTTCGTTCCGATATTTCTTGCAGCGGCCGCTCCGCAGCCTTTTGTATGATACGTACGGATTCGGCGGTCTTCCCTTGCCAGCCTTTCAACGATCGTCCCGCTCCTGTCCGCAGAACCATCGTTTATTAATAAGAGTTCCCACTCCGTATGGGTTTGATTCGAAACGCACGCCACCGTCTCTTCTATAAACTTTTCCGCATTAAACACCGGTATCACTATGCTTACCAAGGTATCCCGCATCTGCAGTCCCTCCATATTAAGACTTTGTTTTTCCCGTCAGGCACGCGTATAGATTACAAAATGCCTGGTCTCATCCATCCGCCGCAAAATCAGGCCTCCGCAGTCCAGTTCCGCCGGATACTGCATATCTTCTCCAAAGGTCATATTTTCTTTATCAAAAACCACGAAATCAGCGCCGGACTGCACCAGGCAGGCAAATAATGCTTCTCTGTGTTCCTCCACAGGCCCCTCCATATATTCGGCCAGTCCGTACATCCATGGATCATAACCGTCATAAAAGGCATAGTTCAGTTCTTCTTCCCACAGATCCCTGCCGTAAACGCACAAAAACCTTGCGTCATAAGCTCTTGCGTATTGCAACAGCTCCCGGGGAGCCACAAAAAGGAGCTGTTCCTCCTGAGACTGCTGCAGAATCATTTCGTAAACCTCTTCTCTCTCTTCTTTTCCCGTATCCGGAGCGGTCCTGTAGCTGCCGGATAAAAATCCGCTTAATAAAATCACCACGCAGACAATCGGAAAAAAACAGCGTTTTTTCCACTTTTCCCATAGTTTGCCGTATATTTGGACCGCCGCAAAAGCAGCCGCGCCAAAGACAGGAAGAATCCATTCCAGAGAGACCGCGCCGTAAAAATCCTGAAAGTACAACAATAAAAGCCTTTGGGTTACGGGGATGCACACCAGACAGGCCGCCAGAACCGCATAACGGTAAAAAGGTGTGTGTTTCCCTTCGCCTGCAATAAAAATATATAAAACGGCTGTCAAAAACAAAGCAAGATACACAAAAAAATCCTCATACTTTCCTTTTTCTGTTTAATAATACTTTTCCATTATCTAAAATCTCCGGCAGGGCAGACAGAACAAGAACCAAAACGCTGTAACCCAGTCCATAGGTTGTCCAGATTAAAAACAGTTCCGCACCCGCGCAAATACATGCCAAAAGCCATTTTTTCCGCATGCACAGGTATATGGCATAGGGAATTACAAATCCCGCGCAGACTCCGTTCCCTGTAAAGCCCTGGTGCAAAAGCAGCGTCCCCGGCGCCATGTCCGTATAATCGCCGGCAAGCAGCATAACGCTTACAACCAGCAAAAAACCAATCTGCTTCTGACGCTGGCTGGGAAAAAGAATTCCTCCCCAACGGCCGTATACAAGTAAAGCCAAAACTAAAACGAAGCAGGGAAATATCCTGTATAGCAGCAGGGTTTCTTCCACCCGGAATACATGACTCAAAAAAGCCAGGAAAAACGGCAACGTTAAAACCTGCTGCCGGATGGGCATCCCCTCTTCTATTACCATCCCTGTAAAACTGTCGTACTGATAAATGGTATTCGTAGACAGCGTGGTCCGCATTGTCTCCAGCGTAAAATCCCCCCGGATATCCGGCGTTTCGGTAAAAATCCGCAAAATACATAACAGAACGACCGCAAAAGTTAAAAAGCCGAATATCTGGGATTCCCTGCTTTGAAACAGGGTACGGCAAACACCCATAAAGCGTTCTTTGCGGCTCTGCTCTTTTTTTTCTCCCCGCACGTCAATAACAAACAAAGCAAGGCCGATCGCGCAAAGCAGTGCAAGCAGCAGCGGATATATTTTTTCATAATCGGAAAAAGGCCGTTTCAGCTTCAAAAGCAGTACTTGAAGCGCCCCCGAAATAATGAACAGCGTTAAAACACCGCTCAGATACGTATCCAGTATGCCCTGTCCGGTATAATCCAGAATTTTTCTTACCGGCCGTCCCGCCAGCAGAGGGACAAACACAAAAAATATAATCAAAAGCACCAACATAAAACGCTCCGTTTCCGTTAATTGGCATATTCCTCCAAAAGATCACCTAAATTTTAGCATATCCTCCGTTTTTATACAAGCAAGATGCCGTTATACCCGCATATTATTATGCGGCATAACGGCATCTTTTTTACATCGCTTTTACGTCCAAGCGGACTTTATCTGCAATTCTTGCTATGTATTCGCTGTTCGTGGGTCTGTTTTTTCCTGTGGTAAAAGAATACCCGAACAAATCCTCAAATGTGTTCTCGTTACCTCTCTCCCAGGAAACTTCTATTGCATTGCGTATCGCCCTTTCCACTTTCTGATCCGTTGTCTTAAAGTGTTTGGCAACCGCGGGATACAACAGCTTTGTGACGCTGCTTACTGTCTCCATGTCCTTTCCCGAGATCATAATGGCATCCCGTAAATAGTGATACCCTTTCAGATGCGCCGGCACACCGATATCCAGCATAATTCCCGTGATATACTGCTCCAGCTTCACATCTTCCAACAGTCCAATATCCATGTTTCATTCCCCTTAATATTAAATTTTTAAAGCTGCCTTTTGTATAAAAATGTAATAATTTTACATTTTCACACGGCTACATGATTATAATAGCAAAATTTGCGCCAGTTGAAAAGTGTTATTTATCGCATTTTCAGCCTATTTTTTTATATAATATATATTTTTCACTTTCCCAGACCGCCTGATATTTTTCCATTAACAGATCTTGATGTTCATGCCTGATTTTTGCATAGTCATGCTCTAGCCAGTCGGAACGCCTCCTGACACTCTCTTTTGAGAAAAACAGATACTCCGCTTTTTCGGGAATCTCATCCGAATAAAGCATCATATTCACTCCGCTTCCCGCCGGCATAGCGGCAAGAACCTTAGGCTCCAGCGTATACAAAACAACCGTATTCTTCCATGGGTCCCCATCCGCCCGCAGGGTAATCTGCGCTTCCAGCTCCGTTTCCAGCTCCCTCCACTCCCGAACCGTCTCCTGACCGGGATAACGCTCCTTCGTGAAGTCTTTCAGATTGGCCGGCAGAAAAATCATTCCCGCCCCATAAAACAAAAGCAAAACGGAAAACAGCCGTTTACGCTCAGTCATCATTAAAAGATACATCGTAAACAGAACCACAATGCCCATACTCCGAAAAAACGTAAACGGTTCCAGGGAGTATACGGTGATAAACGCCCCCAGAAACAAAGCCGCTCCAAATACGCCCTGGGCGCACAGAATATGATCCCGATCCCAGAAATCCTGTTTTTTGTTCCGCATTTTCCATCCGTCCGCACACAAAACTCCGAACGGCAGAAACAGCAGCACAATCAAAAAGGGAACAAACCACTGGAACAGGCCGTGTCCCATATGGGACAGAAAGCACCCGGCAAATCCCGCCAGTCCTTCTTTGACCATGGACAAAACCGCCCGGAAAACTGCCATGATATCAAAACTCTGCAGAGCCTTTAAAAGATTTTCCGTTTTATATATATTATAGTTGCTTGAAATCAAATGAAGCAGGTAGTAGCTTGCGCCGCCCGCAAACAGCAGAGCCGTCAGAGAAACAAGCGCCTTTTTCCACCAGGTTGCGGACTTGCAGTCTTTCATGGCGCCAAACACGTACAGGGGCACGGCGAACACAAAGAAAATATAGATTTGAATTGCAGCCAGTAAAAACAGAGGCATTATCACAAAACGAAATACAGGACCGCATTTTCCGAAATACAGCCTGTAGATCATCCCCGCCAGAATGATGGCAAGAGAAAAACGTAACAGCTCAGACATCAGCGTTACGGAATATAACAGCACGATGGACGAGACTGCCTGCAGTAAAAACATTCTGAACTGCATTTTCCGTTCCGGCTTCACCAACAATAAAAATAAAACCTGAGCCAACGTCAGAAACAGCAGATTGGCATAAAATACGGAACTGTAATGCCAGCCGAACATCATACCGAATACGGCATAGGGAAACAGAATCGCCGGACTCCACGCGCTGCCGGTGCCAAGAATCGCATGTCCGCCGTCAAATCCCCAATACCCCAGAGGCTGTCCCGTCGCAAGCCATGTTTTAATAAGCGTATAATAAGCTCCTTCATCGTTCCACTGGGGTACGGGAAGCGCGCTTTTATACGCCGCCATACAATATAAGGCAATGATCCCTGCCTGCAGCAGAGGCAGAAAAATTATTATAAGAACAAGTACGTTTTTCCTTTTACCGTTATTCAAGTATTCCGTCAGTCTTTTCATAAGCCGGTTTTATAACTCTTCCTTTATCACATAAATCGGACGTTTCTTAACTTCAAGATAAGTCTTGGCAAGATACTGTCCCACAATTCCCAGGCAAAACAACTGTACTCCGCTGATCAGAGAGATAATACACACCATGGACGGCCAGCCCGAAACCGGATCGCCAAAAATGGCGGTTCTGACCACAATAAATATAATCAGCAAAAATGCCAGAAAGCAAAAGAGAACTCCCATAATTGCCGCAATGGACAGCGGAATCGTTGAAAAAGCGGTAATTCCTTCCAAAGAATAGAGCAAAAGTCCCCAAAAGCTCCATTTTGTCTCTCCCCTGACCCGTTCCACATTCTCAAATTCCAGCCACTTTGTCCGAAACCCCACCCAGCCGAAAATGCCTTTCGTAAACCGGTTATACTCCCGCATGGATAAAACCGCATCGACCATCTGTCTTGTCATCATCCGGTAATCCCTGGCGCCGTCTACGATTTCGGTTTTGGATATTTTTCGCATTAACCGATAAAACCGGCGTGCAAAAAAGGAACGGATCATGGGTTCTCCCTTCCGGTTCACCCGGCGGGTTGCCACGGAATCGTAACCTTCTTTTAAGTACCCGATCATCTCGGGAAGCAAATCCGGAGGGTCCTGCAGATCCGCATCCATCACTACCACATAGTCGCCTTTTGATTTTTCAAGTCCCGCAAAAAGAGCCGCTTCTTTTCCAAAATTACGGGAAAATGAAATAAGATGCACTCTGCCGTCTTCTTCCCGCAGCGCTTTTACTGCCGGCACGGTGCCGTCTGCCGATCCGTCGTCGATATATAAAATTTCCAACTCTATATTTTCCTTCTCAAAAAAGGCGGAATGTTTCATAATCTCTTTATAAAAACAGGGGACATTCTCCGCTTCATTATAGCAGGGAACAATCACGCTCAATAAACCCATATCTGGCTCTCCTCTTTACCGGCAGCTACAGATACCGTTCTCTGCCGTCTCTTTCAAGCTGCTCTACAATCTTTTTCACTTCCTGTACCCGGTCTCTTGGACAGACCAGCACCGCATCCTGCGTCTCCGCCACCACAAGACCTTCGATTCCGACCGCCGCGATCAGCCTGTCCTTAGCATAACAGATACAATTCGAGGAATCAAGCAGCAGATGCTCCCCGCTGCATACGTTTCCGGCTTCGTCCGCTTTTAAAAGCGCCGGCAAAGTATCATAGCTTCCTATATCGTTCCATCCGAAATCCCCCTCCAGCATCAGCACCTTGTCGGCGCGTTCCATAATCCCGTAGTCTATGGAAATTTTGGGAATCACAGGATACACGCTTTTGATCTCATCGGTCTCTTGGGGCGTATTCATAGCTTCACCGATTCTGACAAGGCAGGCGTAAATATCCGGAAGCAGTTTTTCAAACCAGGACAGGATCGTAGACGCTTTCCAGACGAACATACCGCTGTTCCATGCATATCTTCCATCTTCAAGATAAGCTCTGGCCGTTTCCAGATCCGGTTTTTCAACAAATTCTTCTACCCTGCGGTAACGTTTGCCTTCTATTTTTGTATTACGGATATATCCGTATCCGGTAGACGGAAATACAGGACGTATTCCCACCGTCACAAGAGCGTCCGTATCTTCCGCCGTACGTACCGCCTCCCGCATTACGGATACATACGTATCTTCATCCCCGATAAAATGATCGGATGCAAGAATACACATAATCCCGTCTTCATATTTTTTAACGATCTCCATGGCCGCATAACCAATACAGGCCGCGGTATTACGCGCCGCAGGCTCCGAAAGGATATGATCCTTTTGAATTCTGCCCGCCATACGTTCTTGCGTCAGTACAGAATGTATCTGGTTGGTAACAACAAACACATTCTCCGGGGACACAAACCGCGTCAGCCGATCGAAGGTCTCATTGACCATGATATCTTTTCCCGTCAGATTTAAAAACTGCTTGGGCAGTTCTTTTCTGCTTAAGGGCCAGAAGCGGGTTCCCCCGCCTCCAGCCATAATAACGCCGTACGTTTTCATAATCTCGCATTCTCCACATTATCTTTAAACCAGTCGTATGCCAGCCGTATGCCTTCTTTCAGTTCTACCCTGTGACGCCATCCAAGCTTATGAAGCTTTGTCACGTCCGTAAGCTTCCTTGGCGTCCCGTCCGGCATGCTTGCATTCCAGATAATTTTACCTGTATATCCTACGGCTTCCTGCACTGCCAGGGCAAGTTCTTTAATGCTTACTTCTTCGCCGGTTCCGATATTCACGTGCTCTTCCCCGTCGTAGTTCTCCAGAAGAAATACACAGGCGTCGGCCATATCGTCTACATATAAAAATTCCCGCAGGGGCGTTCCCGTCCCCCACAATTCCACCGTGGGCGCCAGGTTCATTCTGGCTTCATGGAATTTCCGGATCATAGCCGGCATTACGTGGGAATTATTTAAATCATAATTATCATGGGGACCGTATAGATTGGTAGGCATACAGCTGATAAAATCATCCCCATACTGGCGTTTGAAAAATTTGCACATCTCCAGCCCCGCAATTTTGGCAATGGCATACGCCTCGTTAGTAACCTCCAGCGGCCCGGTCAAAAGAGCGTTCTCCGGAATCGGCTGGGGAGCCATTTTGGGATAAATACAGGTGCTTCCCAAAAACAATAACTTTTTGACTTTATAATCATGTGCGCATTTGATTACGTTGCACTGAATCTGCAGATTTTCGCAGGCAAAATCTGCAGGCGTCGAATTGTTTGCGTTGATACCGCCTACCTTTGCCGCCGCCAGGACCACGACGTCCGGTCTTTCCTCCTGAAAGAAACGCTGCACGGCGCTCTGGTCTGTCAGATCCAGTTCTCTGTGCGTACGGCCGATGATATGGGTATATCCTTTTCCCCGCAGGGAACGGACAATTGCGCTTCCTACCAGCCCTCTGTGCCCCGCCACATAAATTTTATCTGTTTTTTCTATTCTACTCATATTTGGTTCCCTCTTGCATTCTGTTTTTTATTTATGGCGGGACGCTTTATATTCCCCGCAGCTCATTCCGGCAATATTTTTCATGTCCTCTTCGACCATCATTGCCACCAGGCCCCGGAAATCAATTTCCCGCTTCCATCCCAGTTCCTTTTCCGCTTTCGCCGCGTTGCCCCATAAAAATTCCACTTCCGCAGGACGGTAAAATTCAGGGTTTACGTCAACCAAAAGCCGTCCTGTTTCGGCATCGAAGCCTTTTTCATTTACTCCCGTGCCTTCCCACCGTATATTGATTCCAAGCTCCGAAAACGCAGCTTCCACGAACTCTCTTACCGTATGCGTTTCGTTTGTGGCAAGCACATAATCGCCGGGCTTATCCTGTTGGAGCATCAGCCACATTCCTCTTACATAATCGCCGGCAAATCCCCAATCTCTCTTTGCGTTCATATTACCCAAAGACAGTTTCTCCTGCCGTCCTGATACGATCGCGGCAAGAGCAAGTGAAATTTTACGGGTAACAAAATTTTCTCCCCGTCTGGGAGATTCGTGGTTAAAAAGAATTCCATTGCACGTAAACATGTTGTAGGATTCTCTGTAATTTACGGTAATCCAATAGGAATAAAGCTTCGCGGCGCCGTAAGGACTTTTGGGATAAAAGGGCGTCGTCTCGCTCTGGGGAGCCGTTTCCGGAAGTCCGCCGAACAATTCCGATGTGGAAGCCTGATAAAAACGGCAGTTTCCTCCGTTTACACGAATTGCCTCCAGCAGCTTTAAGGTGCTGATCCCTGTCGCTTCCGCCGTATATTCCGGCACTTCAAAGGATATTCCCACATGGGACTGGGCCGCCAGGTTATATACCTCCGTGGGTTTGATCTCCGCAATAAGACGCATCAGATTACTGGAATCTGTCATATCCGCATAATGCAGAAAAAATTTTATACCGTTGTACGTAGATGCAAGAATGTGGTCAATTCTTGCCGTATTAGAAATACTGTGCCTGCGCACCAGTCCGTGAACCTCATATCCTTTTTCCAACAGGAACTCCGCCAGATAGGAACCGTCCTGTCCGGTAATGCCGGTAATTAACGCTACGTTTTTCATATCTTTCTCACCTTCTGTTTTTTAATTAATTTGGTAATATTTTGCTATTTCTTTTGTCAGTATACTACTGTATAATGTGCATAACAACTTTAACTATTGCGGAAAAAGAGTAATATATTGCTATTTAATTTCGGAGGATTGTAATGACTTCTACCACTTATTCCAACCGGATTCTTCCTACGGTTTCTTCCTTTGCAAAAGAGCACTATCTGTATGTGCAGGAAATCGGTACGCTGAAAAGTCTGATTCCCCACACCAGCCGCCGGGAAAATCTGAACTCCCTGCTTTTTTTTATCGTGCTGGAAGGAGAAGGAAGCATCACCTGTGAAGGAAGCATCTACCCGCTTCATACGGGCGACTGCGTTTGGCTCGACTGCAGTCGGCCATACTCCCATGAAAGCAGCGCGGAGCTTTCCTGGTCTCTGATGTGGGTGCATTTCTGGGGAAAAGAAGCTTCCGCTCTCTATGAAAATTACATGAACCGCGGAAATCCTTTTTTGTTTCGTCCCGGTAATTCATATCCTTTTACCAATACGCTTACGCTTCTTTACCGTGAACAGAGCCGCAGGGATTCTTTAAGCGAACTGGTCAGCCATAACTATCTGACAGATATTATTACCTCTATTTATCTGGAAAATGACAAAAACAATTTAATTCCTTTGCATGCTCCGGAAAAATTTTTGAAAATCCGTGAATACCTGGATCAGCATTATGCAGAAAAACTGGAACTGGAAACGCTGGCGGGAAATTTTTTTATCAGCAAATTTCATCTTGCCAGAGAGTTTAAACGAATTTTTGGAACCACAATCGGAGAATATATTTTAAAACAACGTATCTCGCAGGCAAAATCCCTGCTGCGGTTCTCAGATCTATCCATCGATGAAATTGCCGCTCGCTGCGGTTTTGCAGACGGCGGATATTTCATCAAGGTATTTAAAAAGGAAGAAAAAATTACGCCGGCGAAATATCGTAAGCTATGGCAGGCATCTTGAAAAACCGTGTACGGACCACCTGAATCTTTCCTTGTTTTTCCCGGCAAAATCAACTATACTTATTAAGTCGGGTCCGATTGCCGGCAGGTGGGAATTTTACGGAAAGATAAATTTTAACAGAAAGTAGTGAAATCATGAATTTTTTTGATGCTCTTACGCATAATACGGTTCTTGTATCCGCCGTTCTCGGCTGGTTTATTGCACAGATTCTTAAAACTTTGATTCATTTGTTTTTTACCAGAAAATTCGTTGCGGAAAGGCTTGTGGGAAGCGGGGGTATGCCCAGTTCCCATTCTTCTACGGTCTGTGCCCTTGCCACATCCGTCGCCATTCAGCAGGGACCGGACAGCGCGGCGTTTGCCATTTCTCTGGTCGTTGCAATCATTGTTATGCATGACGCCATGGGAGTCCGCCGCGAAACCGGCATTCAGGCCCGGGTCTTAAACGAAATGATGAAACTTTTCGAAGACATGGGGAGCGATATGCCGGCGCAGGACAAGTTAAAAGAATTTGTAGGACATACGCCTTTACAGGTTCTGATCGGCGCAGTTCTGGGGATTCTGACCGCTCTGATCATAAATCTGTAATTTACATTTCCTTTATATATTCGGCAATGGCATCCTGCCAGGGAGCAAACCGAAAATCCGAAGTCAGGCGGAGCATATAATTATCCAGAACGGAATATGCAGGTCTTGGAGCCGGCGCTCCGAATTCTTCCGTTGTTATGCGTTCAACCCGTGTGCGTTTACCTGCCAGCCGGAAAATCTCTTCCGCAAAATCCGCCCAGGAACATTCTCCTTCACAGGTCGCGTGAAATACTCCGTAATTATCCGTAAGAAGCAGACAGTCTATCAGTCCGGCCAGTTCCGTCGCACTGGTAGGGGTTCCGAACTGGTCTCCTACCACCCGGACCGTATCATTATCCCCGGACAGACGCAGCATTGTTTTTACGAAATTTTTCCCGTCTCCGTACAGCCATGCGGTCCTTAAGATGAAATAATTCCTGCAAAATTCCTTTACAAAATTCTCACCGGCAAGTTTGGTTAATCCGTAAATGCCTCCCGGCCCCGGCGCGTCGAACTCCGTATAGGGCCGCTGCGCGTCTCCGGAAAAAATGTAATCCGTGGAAATCTGCACCATCCTGGCTCCGTATCTTTCCGCCGCAATACTCAGATTCCTGGCTCCCACCGCATTAATCCGATATGCAAGATCGGTCTGCGTCTCACAGGCGTCAACTCCGGTATGGGCCGCACAGTTAATAATTGCATAAGGTTTGACCTGCTCTGCCAGTTCCATGACTTTGTCAATTTTTGTAATGTCCAGCTGTTCCACATCCGTATTTACAAGTTCCAGACCGGAACGGTCCGCGAACCTGCAATTCAGGGCACGTCCTAATTGCCCGTTACAGCCGGTTATCAAAATCTTTTTCATTCTAATTCCTCCATATCGTCTTCAACGTGACTTTATTATTTTATCGCGCGGTAATGGATTATGCAATGCTTTTTGGTTTGCAACTTTCTAAAAATTAATTACCTCTACTTCCCCCTGTTAAAACTAATCCCTCATCCAGAACTAAAAATTTTGTACCTTATAAAAAATCCCCCCAACAGTATCGCCGGGGTTTCTTTATACCTTGCGAATTTGGGAAGTTAAGAAAGAAAAAATGACATACTTTTCAATAAATTTTCCTGAGGTCTATAATCAAAATGATATTTATTTGAAAAACATAATTTCTGAAGATGCTGGCATGAAGTTTTGCATGACACTAATGAAAGCTGTCTTGGATACACAAGTCAAAAATGCGGATGAACCCGATAATAAAATTATGTCTCAGGTATACATGCCCATTAAAACAAAATAATTTTTTGACAAATTCACATTTTTATTAATAGTGTCTTGTATAATTATAAAAATTATAGACGGGAACCTGTCTTTAGATTCCCGGCCTACAGTTTTGTCTATGCACTTCTATCAGCTTTCAGTTGTTTTACTTCTTCAAGAGAAAGT